>NZ_CP141181.1:3010000-4088362 GCF_042296235.1 Bacillus sp. A1 | reverse complement strand
TATCCGGCACAGCCCTCCTTTTCTTTAAAAATCAGCGCCCTTTCCCTGTTATAGAACACAAAAAAAGAGCATATGGCTCTGACCATTCGTACACACGAAATGTTGAAAACATATAGTATAGTAGAAAAATAGCTTTTCGACAAATTCCACAAGTTGTGGACAACAATCTACACAAGCTGTGTGAAAACAATCCACAACTTATCCACAAATTGTGGATAAAGAGAATGGACTGGATAAGTAATTAAGAGTTAAAACACAAATATAATATCAAATTAAGCGAGGACTTGCAATGGTTCTCGTAATCTTATCCACAAACCTGACAACTTGTTGAAAAATCTTTGTCCACAGGGGTTAGCAATGTGAAAATGTTGTCGATAACGATTGTGGATATTAAAAAAAGACCGAAAAATTATCCACATGTCGTTTTTTCGAGGGAGCGCGGTTTTTTTTTTGCGTTAAAAAAAGGAATATGAAAAATAAGGTTTCTAAACTGATTAAGGTATGTTATCCTATTATGGTTGTAAGAAATAAAAGCACTGCTGAAGTTGACAATGAATAGGCAGCACAAATATAATAAGTAAGACTGTCTTTAACAGCTATTCCTCGAGGGAGGTGTCATAAATGAAAAGAACATTCCAACCGAATAACCGTAAACGCAGTAAAGTTCATGGCTTCAGAAGCCGTATGAGTTCAAAAAACGGTCGTCTAGTATTAGCACGCCGTCGCCGCAAAGGCAGAAAAGTATTATCAGCTTAGGCCACTGAATAATGTCAGTGGTCTTTTTTCACATTAAGAGAGTGAGATGTCATGCGTCGCCCGGTACTGGAGAAATTTCTTCAGTATTCCGGCGGCCCGTTTTTTTTAGATAGAAATAAAAGTTTCTGCGAGTGAATATCGGAGTGAATTAAAGTGAAGAAGCGAAATCGGTTAAAGAAAAATGAAGATTTTCAAAAAGTGTTTAAACGCGGAACGTCTATGGCAAACCGCCAGTTCGTGCTGTATACGCTTGATCAGCCGAAACAGGAAGAGCTCCGGGTAGGGCTTTCTGTCAGTAAAAAAATCGGCAATGCCGTCGTGCGCAATCGGGTGAAGCGGTTAATAAGGCAGGCTGTTCAGGAGGAAAAAGAGCTGCTCAAGCCGAAAGATTTTATTATTATCGCAAGAAAACCCGCCGGCGACCTCAGTTTTGAAGAAACGAAAAAGAGTCTGCAGCACTTATTCAGAAAAACCTCATTATATAAGAAATCTTCGTCAAAATAGCTCATATTTTGTTTTCTTCACGTTTTTAAAAGCGCTTCCTTTTATTTGGCGAAAAATGAACGCCATTTGAAACTGAAAGATGCTAAAATACATACAAGGTTTATAAAGATTGGTATAGGAGGAAACGTTCTTGAAAAGGAGAATATGGTTACTACTGAGTATGGTCGGTATGCTCGTGCTGCTGGCCGGGTGCTCGAGTGTGAAAGAGCCGATTACGGCGAATAGTCCGCATTTCTGGGACAAATATGTTGTGTATCCATTGTCAGAAGTCATTACGTACGTAGCGAAACTGACGGGCGATAACTATGGTTTATCGATCATCATCGTTACGATTTTAATTCGTCTGCTGATTCTGCCGCTGATGATCAAGCAGCTTCGAAGCTCAAAAGCGATGCAGGCGCTGCAGCCTGAAATGCAGAAGCTCAGAGAAAAATACAGCTCTAAAGATCAAAAAACGCAGCAGAAGCTTCAGCAGGAAACAATGGCCCTGTTTTCAAAGCACGGGGTAAACCCGCTGGCGGGATGTTTCCCGATCCTGATTCAAATGCCGATTTTGATCGGATTCTACCACGCCATTATGCGTACGCAAGCCATTTCACAGCACAGCTTTTTATGGTTTGACCTAGGAGAGAAGGATCCTTACTATATTCTTCCTATCGTTGCCGGTGTGGCCACTTTTGTCCAGCAGAAGCTGATGATGGCCGGAAATCCGACTCAGAATCCTCAAATGGCAATGATGGTATGGATTATGCCGATCATGATCATCGTATTTGCGATCAACTTCCCGAGCGCACTTTCTCTGTATTGGGTAGTCGGAAACCTGTTTATGATTGCTCAGACATTCCTTATTAAAGGACCTGACATTAAACACGATCCGGAAACGCAGAAAGCGGGAGGAAAGAAAAAGTGAAGAAGGTGACTGCTGCGGGACGGAATGTCGAAGAAGCAGTTCAATCAGGCCTTCAGGAACTTCAACTGACGAAAGATCAAGTAGAAATAACGGTGGTGCAAGAAGAATATAAAGGGTTTTTGGGTATTTTCGGAAAAAAGAATGCGATCGTAGAACTGGAAGAGAAAAGAAATCCTGTTCAGGAAGCGAAAGCGTATTTGGAAGAAATCATCCATTCCATTGCCGGACCTTCTGAGATTGTTACGGAAGAAAACAAGAAAACAGTCTGTTTTCACATTAAAGGTGAAAAAGCGGCGCTGCTTATTGGCAAAAGAGGACAAACACTCAATGCCCTGGAAACATTGACGCAGCTTGTTTTGAACCGCGGCTCCGGCCAGTATCGCCAAGCCGCTGTCGACGCTGAGAATTATCGGCGGAAAAGAAGAGAAATTCTGGATCAGCTGGCAAACAGGCTGGCCAAGCAAGTGTCGAAAACGAAAAAAGATGTGCATTTAGAACCGATGCCGTCAGGTGAAAGAAAAATCATCCATGACGCGCTGTCAAAGCATCCAAATATCAAAACGTTTTCTACCGGTGAAGGCCGGTACCGCCATCTCGTTATTTCCCATAAAGATAGCAGAAAACCGAAGTCCGGCTAAAATCGGAACTTCGGTTTTTTTATTGGCAAAAATGGCTCTATTCCTAAGCAGAATCGCATTTTTAGCGTTTAAGTTTTTTCTTTTTCGGTCTATGCTGTTGATAAAAAAGGTTTTAGGAAATAAAATTAATTGTTATTCACATGTGGATAAGTTAAAGTAATAAGGGATGAATTTCTGCCTTTGTGGATAACGTATCTTCCACTTCAAACCAAACTATGTTATCTTTTAATTTTGGCGTAAATAAAATTTTTTATATAGATGGAAACAGAGATAAAGAGAGGTGAACAGCATGGATACAATTGCAGCGATTTCAACTCCGATGGGTGAAGGCGCGATCGCGATCGTTCGGCTGAGCGGCCCGGAAGCCGTAAAGATCGCCGACAAAATGTACAAGGGTCCGAAAGGCAAAACGCTCAGTTCGGCAGAATCGCATACCATTCATTACGGGCATATCGCGGACAGCACGACAGGACGGATTATTGAGGAAGTCATGGTGTCTGTTTTAAGAGCGCCCAGAACATTCACAAGGGAAGATGTCATTGAAATCAACTGTCACGGGGGTATTGTGACGGTTAATCAGGTGCTCCAGCTTGCTTTAAGAGAAGGTGCGAGACTGGCAGAACCCGGTGAGTTTACGAAGCGCGCATTTTTAAACGGACGGATTGACCTTTCACAGGCGGAAGCGGTGATGGATCTGATCAGGGCCAAAACGGACCGTGCCATGAATGTCGCCATGAACCAGATGGAAGGACGGCTTTCCGCGCTTGTCCGCCGTCTGCGTGATGAGCTGTTAGAAACACTTGCACATGTTGAGGTTAATATAGATTATCCGGAATATGATGACGTCGAAGAAATGACGCATCAGCTTTTAGTGGAGAAGGCAAGCGGCGTGAAGAAAGAAATCGAGGCGCTGCTCCGTACGTCTGAGCAGGGGAAAATTTTGCGTGAGGGACTGTCTACCGTGATCATCGGCCGTCCGAACGTCGGAAAATCCTCTCTGCTTAACAGCCTTGTCCATGAAACGAAGGCGATCGTAACCGATATTCCGGGAACGACGCGTGATGTGATTGAGGAATATGTCAACGTGCGAGGCGTGCCGCTTCGGCTTGTCGATACCGCCGGAATCCGTGAGACAGAAGACATCGTCGAAAGAATCGGTGTGGAACGGTCACGGCAGGTTCTTAAGGAAGCGGATCTCATTTTGCTTGTGCTTAACCACAGCGAAGAGCTTTCTGAAGAAGATGTAAAATTGTTTGAAGCGGTTGAGGGAATGGACGTCATTGTCATTATGAATAAGACGGACCTTGAGGCTAAGATTGACGCTGAGCGCGTCAAGGAACTGGCGAAAGGCCGGCCTGTCGTCACGACCTCATTGCTGAAAGAAGAAGGCATTCAAGATTTAGAGGAAGCGATTCAGTCGCTATTTTATACAGGAGCGATCGAAAGCGGAGATCTCACCTATGTCAGCAACACCCGTCATATCTCGATTCTGCATCAGGCAAAGCAAGCGATTGATGATGCGCTGAACGGAATTGAACAGGATGTTCCGATTGATATGGTCCAAATTGATTTGACAAGGTGCTGGGAGCTGCTGGGCGAAATCATCGGTGATGCCGTCCACGAAAGCTTAATTGATCAGCTCTTTTCACAATTTTGTTTAGGTAAATAAAAGGGAGGAAAAAACCATGGGGTATGAAGCAGGCCAATACGACGTGATTGTCATCGGCGCCGGGCATGCCGGTGTTGAGGCTGCCCTCGCATCCGCGCGCCAGGGAGCCAAAACGCTTGTTTTGACGATTAATCTTGATATGGTTGCGTTTATGCCATGTAATCCGTCTGTCGGCGGCCCCGCGAAAGGGATTGTCGTCCGCGAAATTGACGCGCTCGGCGGAGAAATGGCTAGAAATATAGATAAAACTCATATTCAAATGAGAATGCTGAATACAGGAAAAGGTCCGGCCGTACGGGCGCTGCGTGCGCAGGCGGATAAATTCCAATATCAGCACGAAATGAAGCATACGCTGGAAAAAACACCGAATTTGACACTTCTTCAAGGGATTGCCGAGCGTTTAATCATTGAAGACGGAGAGTGCCGCGGTGTCATTACGCAAACCGGTGCTGAATATAAGGCAAAAACGGTCGTGCTGACAACCGGAACGTATTTAAGAGGGCGGATCATTCTCGGTGATCTGTCTTACTCAAGCGGTCCGAATAACCAGCAGCCGTCTATTAAACTTTCTGAGCACTTAGAGGAGCTCGGTTTTGATCTCGTCCGTTTTAAAACGGGCACGCCTCCTCGTGTCTCAAGCGATTCCATTGATTACAGCAAAACAGAAATCCAGCCGGGGGACCCGGTTCCGCGCGCTTTCTCATATGAAACGGTTGAATACATTACCGATCAGCTGCCTTGCTGGCTGACTTACACGAGTCCTGAGACTCATGAGATCATCGACAGCAACCTGCATCGTTCGCCAATGTATTCCGGTATGATTAAAGGAACGGGACCGAGATACTGTCCTTCGATTGAAGATAAAGTCGTTCGGTTTAATGATAAACCGCGTCATCAGATTTTCCTTGAGCCGGAAGGCAGAAATACGCAGGAAGTATACGTTCAAGGTTTATCCACGAGTCTTCCTGAGGACGTGCAGCAGCGGATGCTGGCGACCATTCCGGGACTGGAAAAGGTGCAGATGATGAGAGCCGGATACGCGATTGAGTATGACGCAATTGTACCGACGCAGCTCTGGCCTACACTGGAGACGAAAAAAATCCCTAACCTGTACACAGCCGGTCAAATTAACGGTACATCAGGTTATGAGGAAGCAGCCGGGCAAGGAATTATGGCAGGGATCAACGCAGGCCGCAAAGCGCTTGGAAAAGAAGAAGTGATCCTCAGCCGTTCCGATGCTTATATCGGTGTATTGATTGATGATTTGGTAACGAAAGGAACCAATGAACCGTACCGTCTGCTGACTTCACGGGCGGAATACAGACTGCTGCTCCGTCACGACAACGCGGATCTTCGTCTGACGGAAATCGGCCACGATATCGGCTTAATTTCTGATGAGCGCTATGAAGCGTTTGAGAAGAAAAAAGCGGCGATCGAGGCAGAGAAAAAACGTCTCTGGTCTGTTATTATTAAGCCGTCTCCTGAGAATCAGGAATATATCCGTTCACTCGGCGGAAGTGAGCTGAAAGACGGAGTGCGCGGCACAGATTTAATGAAACGTCCGGAAATGAACTATGAAACAGTGACAAAACTTGCACCTGCAGATTCTCCGGTTCCGCAAGATGTGGCGGAACAAGTGGAAATTCAGGTGAAATATGAAGGATATATCGAAAAATCCTTGCAGCAAGTGGAAAAGCTAAAGAAAATGGAAAACAAAAAAATCCCTGATCGGATTGATTATGACGCCATTAAAGGAATTGCTACTGAAGCCCGTCAAAAGCTGAAAGAAGTGCGTCCTTTATCAGTTGCTCAAGCGTCCCGTATTTCCGGTGTCAATCCGGCAGACATTTCAATCCTGCTGGTATACCTGGAGCAGGGCCGTATTGCCAAGGTAGCTGAATAGAAAGGATGACGGCATGAATATAGAGGAATTTACATCCAGTTTAGCGGAGAAAGGGATTTCCCTTTCTGACCGCCAGCTGGAGCAATTCGAGTTGTATTACCGGATGCTCGTGGAATGGAACGAAAAAATGAATCTGACATCCATCACTGAGAAAAAGGAAGTTTATCTCAAGCATTTTTATGATTCGATAACGGCGGCATTTTATATTGATTTTGAAAAGGTCACCACTCTTTGTGATGTCGGCGCCGGCGCCGGTTTTCCAAGCCTGCCCATCAAAATCTGCTTCCCGCATCTGCATGTCACCATCGTCGATTCACTGAATAAGCGGATTACGTTTTTGGAAACTCTCTCTGATGCTTTACAATTAGAGCATACGACATTTGTCCATGACAGAGCGGAGACATTCGGACAACGGAAAGACGTACGGGAAAGCTTCGATCTCGTGACGGCCCGTGCGGTGGCGCGTCTGTCGGTCCTGAGTGAGCTTTGTCTGCCGCTGGCCAAGAAAAACGGCGTATTTGCCGCACTAAAAGCAGCAGCAGCTGATGAAGAGCTGAAAGCGGGGCAAAAGGCGATTAAAGTATTGGGAGGAGAGCTTGAACAAGTTCATTCCTTTACACTTCCTGTTGAAGAAAGTGAACGGAACATTATGATCATTCGCAAGACGAAAAGCACTCCGAAAAAATATCCGAGAAAACCGGGTACTCCAAATAAATCGCCAATTGAAGGGTAATTTAGACAGCCTGATGTGACAATTCCATCATATTTTCTGCAAAATTGATGAAGATACAGCAGGAAAAACCATGAGAAAATAGAATTATAAAAATGGCAGTTTTTAAAGGTGGTGTAGGTACATGAAGCATTCATTCTCTCGTTTCTTCGGGTTTGGTGAGAAGGAAGAGGAACCGGAGATAGCTGAGCATGATACAAACAAAGAAGAGATACTCGAAATACCGGTACATGCTATCGTTCCCAACCGTTTTCAGCCACGCACCATTTTCTCAGATGAAAAAATCAAAGAGTTAGCAATGACTATCCATACACACGGCATCATTCAGCCGATTGTTGTCAGACATACAGAAGATGAAGGACAATATGAGCTCATTGCGGGTGAAAGGCGCTGGAGAGCGGTACAGACGCTTGAATGGGAGAAGATTCCCGCAATTATTAAAGATTTTTCTGATACGGAAACAGCATCTGTCGCTTTGATTGAAAACCTGCAAAGGGAAGAATTGTCCTCCATTGAGGAAGCTCATGCGTACGCAAGGCTGTTAGAACTTCATGATTTAACACAGGAAGCCTTGGCGCAGCGCTTAGGAAAAGGCCAGTCAACGATTGCGAACAAGCTCCGATTGTTAAAGCTCCCGGAACCGGTCCAGGATGCGATTATGGAGAAAAAAATTACGGAACGTCATGCAAGAGCACTGATTCCGCTCAAACAGCCGGAGCTTCAGGTCACATTGCTTGCGGAAATCATTGAGAAAAGCTTAAACGTCAAGCAGACGGAAGACAGAGTGGTGAAAATGCTTGAACAGAATAAGCAGAAACCAAAGCCGAGACGCAAAGCGTTCAGCAGGGATACAAGAATTGCGATGAATACGATTCGTCAGTCACTGTCCATGGTAGAAGACAGCGGCGTCAGACTGAATACTGAAGAAGAAGAATTCGAAGAGTACATCCAGCTTACCATTCGGATACCTAAATAAAAACTCTCCTGATCAGCAGGGGAGTTTTTATTTTAATCAAAAAACTATTTTGAGATAATGATAGATTTATTGTGCACTATACATTGTATATGTAAAATTTTATCTTTTTGTGTCGTGAATTGTCTTTTTACAGTCAAAAAAGTCACTTTATCGGAGAACTTATATTAGAAAGTGTCTTTTTCGTTTACATTTTTTTCACTTGCTGATAAACAAATTATGAAAAAAATAAAACGCTTTACTCTTTTTTTGATAAGATAGAAACAAGACAGTACATGTTCATGTGAAGGTAGGTGACATCGTGGGAAAAATCATAGCAATTACGAACCAAAAAGGCGGAGTCGGGAAGACGACGACTTCTGTTAATCTGGGGGCTTGCTTGGCTTACATAGGTAAAAGGGTTCTTCTTGTTGATATTGATCCGCAGGGCAATGCAACGAGCGGATTAGGGATTGAAAAAGCCGATGTGGATCATTGTGTGTACGACATTTTAGTAGATGATGCAGATGTTACAGATATTATTAAACCGACTTCAGTAGAGAACTTAGATGTCATTCCGGCCACGATCCAGCTTGCGGGAGCGGAAATCGAATTGGTTCCGACGATCTCACGGGAGGTCAGGCTGAAAAGAGCATTAGAATCAGTGAAACAAAATTACGATTACATGATTATTGATTGTCCTCCGTCTCTCGGGTTATTAACGATTAATGCGCTTACCGCTTCAGATTCAGTCGTTATCCCGGTTCAGTGCGAATACTACGCTCTTGAAGGATTGAGTCAATTATTAAATACAGTTCGGCTTGTGCAAAAACATTTAAATACCGACTTAATGATAGAAGGAGTGCTTCTGACGATGCTTGATGCCAGAACGAATCTCGGCATTCAAGTGATAGAGGAGGTAAAGAAATACTTTAGAGATAAAGTGTATCAAACCATTATCCCTCGCAATGTCCGTTTAAGTGAGGCGCCGAGTCACGGCAAGCCGATCATATTATACGATCCGCGTTCGAGAGGTGCGGAAGTATATTTAGATTTAGCAAAGGAAGTGGCAGCGAATGGCTAAAGGCGGGCTCGGAAAAGGGATTAACGCGTTGTTTAATCAGGTTGATTTGTCTGAAGAGACAGTGGAAGAGATTAAAATCAGTGATTTGCGCCCCAATCCTTATCAGCCAAGAAAACAATTTGACGATGAGTCATTAGCTGAACTGAAGGAATCCATCATTCAGCATGGCATTCTTCAGCCCATTATCGTGAGAAAATCATTGAAGGGCTATGATATTGTAGCCGGCGAACGCCGTTACCGCGCCGCAAAACTTGCCGGTAAAGAGACAGTGCCGGCTATCGTGCGGGATTTATCTGAATCGCTGATGCGGGAAGTCGCTCTTTTGGAAAACCTTCAGCGTGAAGACTTATCACCGCTTGAAGAAGCTCTGGCATATGACTCACTGCTGAAGCATTTGGATTTAACCCAGGAACAGCTCGCTAAACGGCTCGGGAAAAGCAGGCCTCATATTGCCAACCATTTAAGACTGCTGACGCTGCCGGAAAGCATCCAGAACCTCATTGCAGAAGGTACGTTATCCATGGGACACGGCAGAACCTTGCTTGGTTTGAAAAATAAAAACAAGCTTGAACCGCTTGTGAAGAAAGTGGTTGAAGAACAGCTGAACGTCCGTCAGCTTGAGCAGCTGATTCAGCAGTTAAACAACAATGTTCCACGTGAAACAAAGAAAAAAGAACCTGTTCAAGATGTTGTGTTAAAAGAGCGGGAATCGTATTTGCAAAATTACTTCGGAACAACAGTAAATATTAAGAGACAAAAGAAAAAAGGGAAGATTGAGATTGAGTTTTTCTCAAATGAAGATCTTGAACGTATCCTAGAACTATTGTCTGAAAGAGAAGCGTAAAAACCATCTTTTTAAAAAAAGATGGTTTTTTTATATACGTCTTGTCAGCTTATGAAACGGACTGAGCCGTTCCTGCCGGCCTTCTGATTTATCTGTCAGCTGTAACCCCTCTGCTAAAACGTTTGCCATGCTCATAACAAGATGAAGCCTCGTATTCTGCAGGACAAAATACTCCATAAACCCACTGACATTGACGATTCCGTTGATATGGACGTCACCGATTTCGGGAAGATCTTTTTGAACACCTGCTCCGGGCTTCAGCGGCCCATCGCCGATTTGAAATGAGCCTACGCTTTTGACGCGGCCTAAACAAGCATCAACCGCTATAATAAACGGATTTTTATGTAGATGTTGAATATCTTTCAGCTTGTCTTTCATATTGACGGCGTGAACAGGATCTGACAGCGTGCCATAAACGTGCAATCTGCCTAAATTCATTTTTTCTAACTTTGTTCCTACGAGCGGACCTAATGAATCTCCGGTCGACCGATCTGTACCGATACACACGGTGACTAACGGTCTGCCGGCTGCTTTACGTAAAGATGAAGTAAGGATCGCTTGTATTTGATTCGCAGCAGAAGAATCCGTATGAGATACATATTGTTTTGCCCGTTCTTGAGAAAAAAGCCCGCCTTTTCGATTCATAAGGTTCACTTCCTTGTCATGTCATACGAGTATTACATTGTTGTTTTTGGTGATGTAGGTTGTTTACAGTATATCCAGCGCTGCCTTTTTTTATGCTTATGTCATGATCAGCATGCCGGTTGTTTGAAAAGAGCGGGATAGAAAAAAGAACTCAGAGCAGTTATTCTTTAAGTTCATGAAAGAAATAAGACCATTTGATCTACATTACATATTGCTGATGATCTAATTTCAGCGCTCTTTTTTCTGTAGAAAAGAGGATAAATTCTAACTGAGCGTAGAGTTTTTTTGCGGGTTCATTTGTTGAAGTAACAGAGAGATGGAGCTGTTCTGTGTCTTTCATCTTTTTTGCTGCCTGGCTGATGGCTTTCGTCATTAACGCTTTTCCCGCGCCTGACCTTCGATGTTTGGGGGAAATATACATAGAACCGATAACCGCAATGTGTCTTAGTTTAAACAGCGAATGCTTGGAGATCTTGAGGATTCCTATCAGTCTGTCTTTTTCAAAGGCGCCAAGCACGATGGCATTACCGGATTCAAGCCTCGCGTCCGGATGATCTTTTAAGCTTTGAGCCTGATATCGGTGTCAGGCTTGGTATCATTTGCGGTTAAACGCCTGATGTACACGATTTGAGCTCCTTATATAAATAAAATTTTCTGAATAGTCAATCGTCTTCATCATACCATATTTGTCCCATTTGTATGAATGATTGCCGCTGTCACTCAATATAGTAGCAATATGCGGAGATGATCAGAAATTTTATGAGGTGATGAGGGTGTGGAGAGCCGGGATGAAGTGGATGCTGCTCATATTAAGCAGCCAGATTGGGGCTGGGTATGCAAGCGGGCAGGAAATATGGCAGTTTTTCGGTGTCGAAAGCGGACTGGCTATTGTATTGTTTACAGTCATGTTTACGATTTCGGCTTATATTGTGTTGAAGATCAGCTATCGGGTTCAATCAACGCACTTTTTACCTGTGCTTGAGCATCTGATGGGGCCGGCTCTTGCTAAAGTCTATGATGTGCTTATTATGTTTTATTTGTTTTCAATGACGATGGTTATGATTGCCGGCGGCGGTGTGACGCTGCAAATGTACAAGCTGCCGTTTTGGCTCGGTATTTTTCTTCTTTGCATTGTGACCGTCGGTTTATTCTTTTGGGATATAAAAGGAATATTATCTCTGAATAGTATTTTGATACCGATTCTTGTAGCGGGACTGTTATATGCATTGGTCTTTTTTCAGACAACCCATCATTACACGTGGACGATAGATTTGACCCGCCAGTATAATTGGCCGGCAAGCATTACCTTCACGTCCTTAAACATCCTTTCTGTTGTCGCTGTTCTTTCTTCAATCGGGAAAGATATGAAAGGACTGGGAGAAGCGAAAATCGCAAGCGTTGCAAGCGGGCTGATTTTCGGTGTGATTTCATTTGTTTACAATGAAACGCTTGTGCAGCTTTCAGGCAGTCTTACACAATATGAGATGCCTCTTTTCGCCGTCCTTGAAGGCGCTCCTTATCCGTTATTTCTTTGTATGGCCGCCGTGCTTTTTTTAGCCATCTATACGACAACCGTGACCGGTCTGTTCGGGCTTTCCAGCCGCATGCTTGCATTTGTGAAATTGCCGAGATGGACGCTCGTATCTCTTCTTTTAGCTGTGATGGTGCCTTTTACGACAATCGGTTTTTCAGATTTGATCGCCATTTTATATCCCATTTACGGGCTTTTAAGTCTTTATTTGCTGGTATGTCTTCTTCTTTACCCTATTTTAGGGAGATGGAAAAAAGTATAATGCTCATTTTGAGTGCGGCCGTTGCTCTTATCCTGTCTTTTTTTGTACAATAAATAAAGCAGTCTATGGAGAGAGGTGAAGGGTCTTGGCGGATAAAGACTTTGGCCTGAATGATATTGTTGAAATGAAGAAACCGCATCCTTGCGGTGAAAACAGGTGGAAAATCATTCGGATGGGAATGGATATTCGGATCAAATGCACGGGTTGTTCCCACAGTGTCATGATTCCGAGAAGAGATTTTGAGAGAAAGCTGAAAAAAGTACTCGTCAAGCATGAGGAGCCTACATCATAAGGGCTGGCGCTCATGCTTTTTCATATAGAGGAGAGGAAGAGGCCCGATGAGCAAAGTGCATCAGTCAGGGTGCCCGCTGAATTGCTGGGACAGCTGCGGCTTTTTGGTGACAGTTGAGGATGGAAAGGTGACGAAAGTAGACGGAGACCCGAATCATCCCATTACGGAAGGAAAAATTTGCGGCCGGGGCAGAATGCTGGAGACGAAAACGAATGCGCCGGAACGGCTTCGTTTTCCTTTAAAAAAGAAAGACGGCGAATTTGTCCGCATTTCCTGGGAGCAGGCGTTAGATGAAATTGCTGAAAAAATGGCGGTGATTAAGGAGACGTTGGGCACTGCCGCAGTGCTGCACAGTCATGATTACGCCAATAACGGTCTTTTGAAGGCGCTCGACCAGCGTTTTTTTAATGGATACGGCGGTGTAACGGAGATTGCGGGCAGCATTTGCTGGGGTTCCGGCATTGAAGCGCAGCGCTGGGATTTCGGGCGTTCTTACGGGCATGGACCGCTTGATATTTATCACAGCAAGCATGTGATCGTATGGGGCAGAAACGTGTCCCGGACGAATATGCACCTCTATCATCATCTGCAGCAGGTGAAGAAAAAAGGAGCGACACTGACGGTCATTGATCCTATTTTTAACCCGACTGCAAAGCTTGCCGATCGGTATATATCCGTCAAACCCGGCATGGATGGCTGGCTTGCGGCGGGTGTTTTAAAAATATTATGCCAAACCGGCAGAACCGATTCCGATTTCATTCAAAGGCATTCGGTCGGTTTTGAAGAAATAGAAAAGCTTCTGAAGACGATTTCTTTTGAGGAGATCATTGAGAAAACAGAAACGTCTTTAGAAGTGC
This sequence comes from Bacillus sp. A1, assembly GCF_042296235.1. Classification (NCBI taxonomy): domain Bacteria; kingdom Bacillati; phylum Bacillota; class Bacilli; order Caryophanales; family Bacillaceae; genus Bacillus; species Bacillus sp. A1. Next base: position 4,074,785 of record NZ_CP141181.1, on the reverse strand, counting down.
TTGAATATCTTGCTGATTTATATGCTGACGGTCCCGCCTCCACTTTTATGGGTCTTGGGATGCAGAGATATAAAAACGGGGGCGGGACGATACGGTGGATTGACGCTTTAGCTGCGGCGAGCGGAAATGTCGGTATCAAAGGCGGCGGCGCAAACTTCGGAAATGTGCAAGTCGGTGAAAGCTTTGCAAAGGCCGAGCTCACCCGTCCTGATCTGAAGAAAAGTTCGAGAACGTTTTCGATGATGACTCAAGCTGAAGAGGCGCTGAATGCAGCCGATCCGCCGATTGAGATGATCATCGTGACGTGCGGCAATCCGCTGACACAGGTGCCGAATACAAAAAAAGTGAAGGAAGCGTTTGAAAAAACACCGGTCACAGTGGCCATTGATTCGGTCATGACCGATACGGCGAAGCTCTGTGACTATGTGCTGCCGACGGCCGTTGTTTTCGAAGAGGAAGATATTTATTATTCCAGCATGTATCATCACTATGTTCAATATGGTAAGAAGCTTGCGGAACCGCAGGGAGAGGCAAAATCAGACCGCTGGATCTGGACGGAACTCGCAAAGCGTCTCGGATTCGGGGAGCTCTTTGATTACAGTACGGAAGATTTCTTGAAAATGGGGCTCTCTTCTTTGGAGAAAGAAGGAATCACCCTTGAGCAATTAAAGGAAAAAGGACATATGCCGCTTCCGGTCAAACAGGTTCCGTGGAGTGATTTTCAATTTTTAACCCCGAGCGGAAAATTTGAATTCGTCTCGTCACTGGCAGAAGAGAAAGGATACAGCGGCCTCCCTCAATTGGAGGTGCCGGAGGAGTCTGTTTATCATGACGCCGGACTGGCCGGGAAATATCCGTATACGCTGCTGTCCATTCACCCGCAGCGCTCCAATCATTCACAGCACGTGCCGTTTATTGAAAAGCTTCAGCAGATTCAGGTGGATCTGTCGCCGGATATCGCCGAGGAGCTTTCACTTCAAGACGGAGATACGGCAGAGGTATACAATGACCGCGGCCGTCTGCGCGGCAGGGTGAAAATCATGAAGCAGGCTCACCCGAAGACGGTGAATATAGATGAAGGCATGTGGGCGGCATTCGGAGGCTCCGTCAACATGCTCACAAAGGATTCAAATTCCGATAATGGAATGGGAAGTACGCTTTTTGACTGTCTGGTAGCGGTTAAAAAAGGATAATCTAAGGAGAGAGAGGGCGGGAAATGCTTTTTTCTCAGCTTGTCTTTTCCTATGAACCTCCTTATAATTGCTCTAGGTTACAATACGTTTATACGATGATGGTTTGATATAGAGGAGATGAAAGAATGGCTTTAACTGCTGGAATTGTCGGTTTGCCGAATGTCGGAAAATCGACGTTATTTAATGCAATTACCCAGGCTGGTGCCGAATCAGCCAACTACCCGTTCTGTACAATTGATCCGAACGTGGGAATCGTGGAAGTGCCGGATGAACGTCTGCAAAAGCTGACTGAATTGGTGAACCCGAAAAAAACGGTGCCGACTGCGTTTGAATTCACTGATATCGCGGGGATCGTAAAAGGCGCATCTAAAGGTGAAGGACTCGGAAATAAGTTTCTTTCTCATATCCGTCAGGTAGATGCGATCTGTCACGTTGTACGGGCATTCGCTGATGACAATATTACGCACGTGTCAGGGAAAGTCGATCCGATTGACGATATTGAAACGATCAACCTTGAATTGATTCTTGCCGACATGGAGACAGTCGAAAAACGCATCACGCGTGTAAGCAAGCTTGCTAAGCAAAAAGACAAAGAAGCGGTTTTTGAATTTGACATTCTGTCTAAATTAAAAGAAGCTTTCGAACAAGAAAAGCCTGCCCGTTCCGTTGAATTTACGGAAGAACAGCAAAAGCTTGTGAAGCAGCTTCATTTGCTTACGTCAAAACCCGTGCTTTATGTAGCAAATGTAAGCGAGGATGAAGTGGCTGATCCTTCAGATAATGAATATGTTGCGAAAATCCGGGAGTACGCCGCGGGTGAAAACGCCGAGGTTATCGTCGTCTGCGCGAAAATTGAGTCTGAAATTGCTGAATTGGAAGGCGAAGAAAAGCAAATGTTCCTTGAGGAGCTCGGCATCGAAGAGTCAGGTCTTGATCAGCTGATTAAAGCGTCATACTCTCTTCTCGGTCTTGCGACATACTTTACGGCGGGCGAACAGGAAGTGCGCGCATGGACATTCAGAAAAGGCATGAAAGCTCCTGAGTGTGCGGGTATCATCCACACTGACTTTGAACGCGGCTTTATCCGCGCTGAAACGGTTGCTTATGAAGACCTTTTGGCAGGCGGCGGAATGTCCGGAGCGAAAGAAGCCGGAAAAGTGCGTCTGGAAGGTAAGGAATATGTAGTCCAAGACGGAGATGTCATTCATTTCCGATTTAATGTATAGGACACAGTTGTAAAGGGACAAGAGCTTTGGTATAATATAAACTTGTGAGTAATAGAATTATTGCTCCTTGCCCATTATAGGGCCGCTTAGACCAAAAGGAGGTGCAAACAGATGAAAAAGTACGAAGTTATGTACATTATCCGTCCGAACATTGACGAAGAGTCAAAGAAGGCAGTTATCGAGCGTTTCAACAACGTATTGACTTCTAACGGAGCGGAGATCACTGGAACAAAAGATTGGGGTAAACGTCGTCTTGCTTACGAAATCAACGATTTCCGTGACGGTTTCTACCAAATCTTAAACGTTCAGTCTGAAGCTGCAGCGGTTGCTGAATTCGACCGTTTAGCTAAGATCAGTGACGATATCATTCGCCACATCGTTGTTAAAGAAGAAGAATAAGCAATTTGAAATATATAATGTTAAAAGGTGGTCTTTCATATGCTTAACCGAGTTGTATTAGTCGGAAGACTGACAAAAGACCCAGAGCTTCGTTATACGCCAAGCGGTGCGGCTGTCGCCACGTTTACTCTTGCTGTGAATCGTACATTCACGAACCAGTCCGGAGAACGTGAAGCCGATTTCATTAATTGTGTCACTTGGAGAAGACAAGCTGAAAACGTTGCAAACTTTCTTAAAAAAGGAAGCCTTGCCGGCGTAGACGGCCGACTCCAGACAAGAAATTATGAAAATCAGCAGGGACAGCGTGTCTTCGTGACAGAAGTCCAAGCTGAAAGTGTTCAATTTCTTGAGCCTAAAAACAGCGGCGGTTCTGGATCAGGCGGATACAACGAAGGAAACAGCGGCGGAGGCCAATACTTTGGCGGAGGCCAAAATGATAATCCGTTCGGCGGAAATCAGAACAACCAGAGACGAAATCAAGGGAACAGCTTTAATGATGATCCATTTGCCAACGACGGCAAGCCGATTGACATCTCGGATGATGATCTTCCGTTCTAATAGATTATCGCTATATTCATAACGAGAAAGGTGGGAAATGACAATGGCAGGAGGACGCAGAGGCGGTCGTGCGAAACGCCGTAAGGTTTGTTACTTCACTTCTAACGGCATTACGCACATCGATTACAAAGATGTAGATCTTCTTAGAAAGTTTGTTTCTGAGCGTGGTAAAATCTTACCTCGCCGTGTAACTGGAACAAACGCGAAATACCAACGTAAATTGACTATCGCGATCAAACGCGCACGTCAAATGGCTTTACTTCCATACGTAACTGGCGAGTAAGCCGAAAAAAGAGCAAGAGCCTGCGGGCTCCTGCTCTTTTTTTATATCAGTCCCCCTCCATCCTGCCGAAATGTTTCACATGAAACATGGAAGTGCTCCTGACACCTATCTTTGTTATCTTGCTCCTCTATTCAAAAACGCGTACTTATGCAATGAATTTGTTTATACTGAAAAACAGGGGGTGGCTGAGATGGAGACAGACAGAAATATCCTGACTGATGAAAAGTGGAGCGCAATCATACGCAATGATGCTTCTTATGACGGAGTATTTTATTATGCAGTAAAAACGACGGGGATTTTCTGCCGGCCTTCTTGTAAATCGAGAGTTCCGAATAAAGAAAACGTGCTGGTGTTTGATACGGCTGATGCAGCGCTCGAGAGACATTTTCGTCCCTGTAAAAGGTGCCGGCCGAACGGTCTTCGTCTTCCTGATGAAGAATGGATTGCTCAAATCATTGAATACATTGAACGCCATTATCACGAATCCCTGACTCTGAGTGTACTGGCCGAAATGTGTCACGGCAGCCCCTATCATTTACAGCGGACATTTAAAAAAATCAGGGGAATGTCCCCGATTGCGTATATACAGAAAATAAGATTGTCGAAGGCGGAACACCTTTTAAAGCATACTGATATGACAGTCATGGAGATCGCTCTGACTGTCGGAATTCCAAACACAGCGCATTTCGCGACCCTTTTTAAAAAGGGAACCGGGAGTTCGCCCACAGAATACAGAAAAACGGCCAAAATGGGACAGGGAGGTTCAATATGAGTAAAGAGCCTATGATCTATTGGACACTCTTCACACGGAATGATTGGAGCCTGTATACAGCCGCCACATCTAAGGGGCTTTGCTTTATAGGGTCAAATCATGGAAGCTTTGAAGAGCTTGAGCAGTGGGCAAAAAAAGCAATACCGCAATACCGATTGGCACGTAATGATGAAAAGCTGGCGTCTTACACGGCAGAGCTGTCCGAGTACATTGAAAATGGCAGATCAGCTTTTTCAGTGCCGGTGGATCTTTACGGGACAGAATTTCAGCTTGCTGTATGGAAAGCGCTTATGGACATACCGTACGGCGAGACATACTCCTATTCGGATATAGCAGAAATGATTCAGAAACCGGCGGCCGTAAGAGCCGTGGGCGCCGCGATTGGAAAAAATCCGGTATTGATTACGGTTCCGTGCCATCGCGTCATCGGGAAAAACGGGAAACTGACCGGATTCAGAGGCGGTTTAGAAATGAAAAAGCAGCTGCTGGCATTAGAGGGCGGAAACATTGAAACACTGGAATACCGGCTGAGCCGGACAGGAGGGAACACATGAAACTGATTTCTTGGAATGTAAACGGCTTGCGTGCCGTGATGAAAAAGATAGATATCAATACTTACGTTCAGGAAACGGAAGCCGATATTCTATGTCTGCAAGAAACAAAAGTACAGGACGGACAAGTATCATTACAGCCTGAAGGATATCACGCCTATTGGAACTATGCGGTGAAAAAAGGCTACTCAGGCACGGCTGTTTTTTCGAAAGAAAAGCCGCTGCACGTGTTCTATGGACTGGGGATTGACGACCATGATCAAGAAGGACGGGTGATCACGCTTGAATTTGAGCATGTGTTTGTCGTCAACTGTTATACGCCTAATGCCAAACGCGGATTAGAGCGAATTGATTACCGTCTTCAATGGGAAGCCGATTTTAAGGATTATCTGCAGAAGCTTGACCGGAAGAAGCCCGTGATATTATGCGGCGATCTGAATGTCGCACACAGGGAGATAGACTTAAAAAATCCGAAAGCCAACCGGAAGAACGCCGGTTTCTCGGATCAGGAGCGGGAAGCGTTCAGCGCCCTGCTGAACGCCGGATTTACCGACTCATTCCGCTATTTATATCCTGATCGGGAAGGCGCCTATTCCTGGTGGTCTTACAGGACGAACGCACGTGAGAAAAACATCGGCTGGCGGCTTGATTACGTTATTGTTTCAGACAGACTGAAGCAGCGGATCAGCGAAGCGGCCATTTGTGCCGATATCATGGGTTCTGACCATTGCCCTGTTGAAATGACAGTGGATTTATGATGAGATAGCAGTAAGAGAAATCCACTCTTGCTGCTTTTTTATCACCGAAAATGGAGGAGCACATGGCAAATATAAAAGAGATTGCGAAACTGGCGAATGTGTCGGTGGCCACCGTATCACGCGTATTAAACCGACACCCGTACGTATCTGAGGAGAAAAGGCGTCTTGTGAATCAAGTGATGAAGGAGCTGGATTATACCCCTAATCGAACCGCCATTGATCTGATTCGCGGAAAGACCAATACAATCGGCGTGATTTTGCCGTACAGCGACCATCCCTGCTTTGACAAAATTGTAAACGGTATCACGAAGGAAGCGTTTGCCCATGATTACGTGACAACCCTTCTCCCCACCAACTATGACCCCGCTATAGAGATGACCTATTTCGAACTGCTGAAAATGAAAAAGATTGACGGACTGATTGTCACGTCTCGCGCGAATGAATGGGAAACCGCCGTGCCTTACCTGGAATACGGTCCCATTGTCGCTTGTGAATATACACAGCATCAAGAGATTCCCTGCGCTTATAATGACAGGCAGGCAGCATACAGAGAAAGCTTTTTGTATTTGAAAAACCGCGGACATCAAGACGTTGCTTTTACATGTGTGCGGGAAGCGGAAAAAAGCCCGAGTACGGCCGACAAGGTAACCGCATATAAGGCGGTTTTCGGCTCTCTTGATGAAACCCGCATTCTGGTCGGATGCCATGATATGGACGACGGAAAGCGGGCGGGTGAGCACTTCTGGGGTTTCGACAAGGCGCCGACGGCCGTTTATGCGCACAGTGATGACGTGGCTGCCGGCTTGTACCAGTTTGCGAAAGAACAGAAATGGGACGCGGAGATCATCGGCGAGGGAAATCTGAGCGTCAGCCGGGCATTGAATATTCCATCTCTGGAACTTCATTTGGAACGGGTCGGAAAGGAAGCATTTTTGCTGTTTTTTCACGAAGAAACAGCTAAAAAACAAATTATGCATCAATTTCAGCGGAAAAAGTCTTGAGCTGAAATGGGTTTCATGCTTTATAACTAGATTGAGAAAAAAAGGAGGCGGACATATGCGAATTGAACATGCAGCGATATGGGTGAAAGATTTAGAACGGATGAAAGAGTTTTATGAGACATACTTCGGCGCCAAGGCCAATGACCTTTATCATAATGAGAAAAAAGATTTCAAATCGTATTTTCTGACATTTGACTCCGGAAGCAGGCTGGAACTTATGAAAAAAGGCGGCATTGATGAAGCTCCGTCACAGAATATGACCGGATGGGCGCATCTCGCATTTTCTACAGGCAGCAAGGAGCGGGTGAATGAATTGACGGAGACGTTTAAAAACGACGGATTTCAGGTTGTAAGCGGCCCGCGCGTAACGGGTGACGGATATTATGAGAGTGTGATAGAGGATTGGGAAGGCAATTTGATAGAAATCACAGTGTAACAGTGCGGGGGAACCCGCACTGTTTTTTTGATTAAATTTGCTGAGCATTTGTTTTCGGGCCGAAGAGGATTAACAAAACGGAACATAGAAGCCAGCAGCCACCGATGAACAAAAAGACGCTGATGTAGCCGAGCTTAACGGCAATAAATCCGACGAGCAGGGAGCCGAATATGTTGGAAAAACGGCCGAGCCCGTACGCCAGCCCGCTCCCGGCCGAGCGATATTCCGTAGGATACGGCTCCGAAGTATAGGCGTATAAGTTTGAGGTGAAGATCCGTTCCGTGACGTTAACGACAAATCCAAACACAATAATCATGACGGGAATAAACGTCATGCCGTATAACAGTCCGGCAATGGCAGTCAGAAAAGCGCTTGCGGCCAGAATCCATTTCCTTTGGAACGTCTCGGATATCATGGAACCGAGCAATGCGCCAAGCGGCGCGCCGACAGAGTGAAGCACATTGTACCACAGCGTTTTTTCCATGGTGATGCCGTTGCTTTTCAGCAGGCTGGGCACCCATGAAGCAAAGCCGTAAAAGCCAAAGGTTTCAAGAATCCATACCGCTGACAGGATGATGGTGATCTTTAAATTCCTGCCCTGAAACAGCCCTAAGTAGCCTGCGTGCTTCACTGTATGTACTTCAGCCGCCTCTTTTGGCGCGGGAAGCGGGCCTTTTTCTTTCTCTATACGTGCTTCAAGACGGTTCATAATGGTGTTTGCCTGATTATATGCGCCCCGATTTTCGTGCCAGCGCGGCGATTCCTCAAGCCGGCGGATAAAAAAGAAATAAATGAGACCGGCCGCCCCCCATACGAATACGAGCCGCCACCCCCATGAGCCTAAAGGAATGACAAAAGCGGAAACAACGTTTGTGACGGGAACGCCGATCAGTCCGATCATGGCGCAAAAGGAGATGTATTTTCCCCGTACGGAGGATGGAAAAAATTCCGCCAAATAGCTGTTCGTCACAATCATGGCGGCCGCGACGCCGAGCCCGGTCAAGAAGCGGAAAATCATTAAGGACGGAATGTCCCATGCCAGCGCATTCAGAAAAGATGAGATCGAAAAGACAAGGACAAAACAATTCAGCGCTTTTTTCCTGCCGATCCGATCGGACAGCCTTCCGCCGATGGACGCGCCTAAAAACATGCCCAGGAAGGATGCGGCCGTAATGTCGGCAATGGTGGACAGCTTCACGCCCCAATGCTCAATCAGCGCCGGAGCCACGTTGCTGAGCGTAAACAGATCAGCGAGATCGAAAAAATAGATGATTCCGAGAGCGGTTAATACTTGATAGTGCACACGCGAAATGGGGAGACGGTCTAATCGGTTCGCTACATTTGAGAATGTCTGATGTTTCATAAAAAACCCCCTGACTTTGCAATTGTAATCAGAAAATACTGTAAATTTATCTGACGAATACATTATAAAGGTCTTTTTTTGGCAAAAACAGAGTGTAAATAACCAGAGCCAAAGGAAACGGCATAGCGCTTTCTTCTTAAAATATATAACATTTCCTATATCTGTTTCTGTTTATATTGTAAAATGTTGAAGGAAAGGAAGTTGATGCATAAATATGAATACGTTTGTACGGCCCGCAGAGGGAAGAAATAGTGTATCGAGATATCTTCTTTCTCTGTTGGTCATTGTGGGTTTGTTCTTTTTTGGAAGCATACTGACCGTGTTTTATATGTTTCTCACGTCCGCTTTCAACCCTTCACTGACGATAAATTGGGATGAGGCGGCATTAAGTGACCCGCTGGCGGATATTTATTTACAGCATATCGTCTATTTCATAGCGATTCCGGGCATTTGGATAGCGGTTCGTTTCATTATGAAGCGGCGGTTTTTATCCATCATCACACCGAATCAGTCGCTGAACTGGAAGAGAATTTTCTTTGGATTCGGCACATATGTTGTGTTGATGTTTGTCGCGGGGCTGATTGATTTTACAATTCATCCGGATCGTTTCATGCTTCAGGAATTCCATGCTTCACGTTTTCTGCTGCTGTTAGCGGCGGCCGTCTTGTTGGTGCCGATTCAAACCTCTGCGGAGGAATTTCTCTTTCGCGGTTTTCTGCTTCAGTTCGCCGGAAAATTGACGGCAAACGCGGTGGTTCTGACAGTCATTATCGGCGGATTATTCGGCGCACTTCATTTCGGAAATCCGGAGATGGAAAATGGAGCTCTCTGGGCGGGAATCGGATATGTCACCATTGGCATGATCTGGACCTTTATCACGATTAAAACGGGCAGTCTGGAGATGTCCCTTGGCGGTCACGCTGCCAATAATATGTTTTTATTTATCTTTCTCACAGAGGATCATTCGGTGTATGGCGGCATTCCGTCGATATTTACAACAGCAGCCGGCGGCTATGAAATATATGATTGCATATCGACTCTGGTGATCAATATCATCTTTGCATGGCTCGCGTTCCGTTTTGTGAAAAAAGAAAAGCAGCAGGCCGCCTAGGCTCTGCTGCTGATTTGTAAGGTGTTCATTGCTTCATCAATATCTGTCGTCGGCCTCCGGCAGGCGAAATTCTCGCAAATGTAGACCGTTGTCTTCCCATCGATTATTTGATAATCCGCGGCAAAGTCAGAAATGCCGGCAAGCTCTTCCGGATGTTCTGCGGCGAGAATCGTATAGGCGGGAGTGAAATGCTCCTGAAGCGCCTCAATGAAACGTTTTCTGTCCGGGTCATCTTTCCTTCCGAAAACAACGATTTCTTTTTGGGGCATTGTATGTGCCAGTACGCTTTGCATGAAGAAAGCGTTGCTGCTCGGATAGGCCTCTATTTCCCGTTTGAACACGGAAAACATCGCTTCGGCTTTTTCAATCAGTGATATGTCACCCGTCAAGCGGCCGAGACGAAGCAGCTGTACGGCAGCCGCGCTGTTTCCGGAAGGCACTGCCCCGTCATAAACCTCTTTTTCCCTGACAAGAAGGGTTTCGGCATCATTCCCCGTAAAGAAGAAGCCTCCGTGCCGTTCATCCCAGAACAGCTCCAGCATGCTTGTACATAACGTTTTCGCTTTCTGCAGATAAGACGGATGAAAACCCGCTTCATACAGTTCAAGGTAAGCCCAGATGAGAAAAGCGTAATCATCGATAAACCCTTTGTTTTTCACTTCGCCCTCGCGATAGCGGACCATGACGCGCCCGTCCGGCATGAGGTGCCGTTCGAGAAAGCGGATCGCTGTTTCCGCCATGCTGAGAAAGTCAGGCTCGTGAAATACCTTTGCGGCCTTTGCCAGCCCGGCAATCATGAGCGCGTTCCATGAGGTCAGCACTTTGTCATCTGTATGCGGATAGCTTCTGTTTTCACGGGCCTCCAGCAATTTTGTTCTTGCCTCTTCAAGGCGTTCGGCCAGCTCATGTTCTGTGAGGCCGGTCTCTTCTAGGATGGCCTCACGCCGCGTGAAAATGAGGTGCGGGATGTTTTCGCCTTCAAAATTGCCTTGGTCTGTGATGTTATACACCTTGCAGTAAAGCGGGCCGAGTTCATCACCGAGAAGGTTCATGATTTCTTTTTTGGACCATATGTAATATTTCCCCTCACGGCCTTCGGTATCAGCGTCTAAAGCTGAGAAAAAGCTGCCGTCTTCATGCATCATTTCCCGCTGAATAAACGTTACGATCTGCATCGCAATCTGTTTGTAGCGCTCATTACCCGTGACTTGGTAGGCTTCTGTATATGCGGTCAGGAGAAGGGCGTTGTCATACAGCATTTTCTCAAAATGCGGCACGAGCCATTCATTATCAGTCGAGTAGCGGGCGAATCCGAACCCGATGTGGTCAAAAATCCCGCCGTTCGCCATGCCGTCGAGTGTCTTGGTTACACCGGCCAAAGCCTGTTCCTTGCCCGTATAGCTGTAGTAGCGAAGCAGAAACATGAGCATATGCGGCATCGGAAATTTCGGAGCCTGGCCGAACCCGCCGTACACCGTATCAAACCCGCCGGCCAGCTGGCGATACGTGTCATGAACCGCCTGTTCGCCAAGCATGCCCTCAGCCGGGTGAACCTTAACTTCAAGATGAGCGGCGGCGTTTTCGGCGATATCCTCGACATGCTGCCGGTCATTCGCAAACGTTTCGGACAGATGTTCAAGCACATCGATAAAGCCCGGACGGTTATATTTGCTCGTCTTCGGAAAATACGTCCCCGCATAAAACGGCTTTTGATCTGGTGTGACGAACACGTTCAGCGGCCACCCGCCCTGCCCCGTCATCAGCTGGCAGATTCTCATATACACGGAATCCACATCAGGCCGCTCTTCACGATCAACCTTGATGGCTATGAATTTATCGTTTAGAATACGGGCGATCTCTTCGTCCTCAAAGGACTCGTGAGCCATTACGTGGCACCAGTGACACGTCGAATAACCGATGCTGACCAGAACCGGCTTGTTTTCGCGTTTCGCTTTTTCAAAGGCTTCTTCTCCCCAAGGGTGCCAGTTTACGGGATTATGGGCGTGTTGGAGCAGATAGGGGGACTTCTCCGTGATTAGACTGTTGGGTTTACTATTGTTTGGCATGGGCTCACCTGCTTTCTCTTATTATTTGTACGTTTAACATACCACAATCCTCTAAAAAAATTCATACACTCAACTTTGTGAACCACACCCAAGTCATTAAAAAGGAGAACTGCTTATGACTCTATTTTCAGGGTTAAACTTCATCTACCTTATTGCTTTTTAGATAAGAAATAAGGATTTAAAATCTTTATCACTTTATTTACTGTTAGATAAGTGAAACACACCCCGGCGACTGTAACCATCCCGCCTGTCAGTGCAATAAACGCAGGTACTTCACCTAACCACACCCAAGAAATGGCCAAGGCTACGGCTGGTGTTAAATAAAGTGAAATGGCTGCTTCTGAAACACCGACGAGTGAAGTTACATATGCAAGTGCAAAGTAAGGCACAACCGTTGGTAATAAACCTAAGTAAACGATAGACAATGTTGAGTTCATTGAAGCGTTCAAAAACTCTTCCCCTAAGCCAGGCAGAAATACAAGCATAGGCATTGTCCCGCCCCAAATAGTGAATGTAACGAATGGAATAAATCCATATTTTTTTATATAGCGGGCTTGAAAAACGAAATAAATACTCTCCGAAAAAGCTGCCAGCAGGATTAACAAAATGCCGTTCACTGAATTTGTATAGTTTCCTGCCCCAAATGTAATGATCGACACACCTAATAAACTTATGATAGAGCCGATCCATTTATAAAGCCCAAACTGTTCACCAAAAAACAGACGAGATAACATTGCAGAAAAAATAGGTGTCATGGTCACGAGTAAGCTTGCTACCCCTGCGCTGACGGTTTTTTCTCCGATATTCAGCAAAATGTGATATAGTGCAAAACCTAAAAATCCTAAAGATAAAATAGCAGGGATATCCTTCATGTCAGGTAAACGCATATGAGTCAAAACAGCAAAAACCACCAGTGCCATTGACCCAATCAACAAGCGAAACAAAGCGAGGTGTTCCGGCGTGTAACTCTCCAAACCCGCGCGAATTCCCGGGAAAGCTGATGCCCACAACCCAATCATCAGACTGTAAGATATACCGATTCGAACTGTTTTCTTTCGCATCTTTCTCACTCCTCTTTACAAAAACCAACCAGTTATTTAATGTGTTTCTATATTAATAAAGATTTGATGATATGACTTCAACCAGTTAAATAGATTTTGACCCAACCACTTTAAGGAGGATACTTTTTATGAGCGCTCCAGAAGAAAAAAAGATGAAAAAGCTTCCTAAGTACATACAAATCATTCAATTTATAAAAGAGAAAATAGGAAATGGAGAATGGCCGATTGGAAGTAAGATTCCAAGCCAGCGCACGCTTGCCAAACACTTTGAGGTGAACAGGAGCACAGTCATTACAGCTTTAGAGGAATTGACGGCGGATGGATTAATCGAAGGCAGAATGGGCAAAGGGACAGTTGTTACGAACAATACATGGACACTTTTGGCTAAGAATTCCGCCCCCGATTGGGATCAGTATGTAACCTCCGGAATCCAGCAGCCAAGCCAAAAAATTGTTCAAGAGATCAATAAATCAGAATCAAATTCCGATCTTATACAGCTCAGTAAAGGAGAACTTTCACATGAGATTTTTCCTTTAGCTGCTATGAAAAAGATGATGGGAAAGGTATCTCAAAACATAGAGGCATTCGGGTATGAGGAACCAAAAGGATATTTGCCTTTGAGAGAGGCATTAAGCGGCTATTTAAGAACAATCGGCATTCAAGCTTCATCTTCTTCCATTCTTATTGTTTCGGGCGCACTGCAGGCCTTGCAGCTGATATCAATGGGGCTTTTGCAAAGGGGATCGACCGTTTATCTTGACCAGCCGTCCTATCTTTATTCATTACACGTATTTCAATCAGCCGGTATGAAGCTGACTGGAGTTCCTATGGATAATGATGGACTTTTGCCGGAACATATCCACATGGCAAGGGGGGAACGGGGGAGGGCTATTTTATATACAAATCCTTGTTTTCATAATCCGACAGGTATTTTAATGTCAAAAAAGAGGCGAGAAGAAATCCTTGCGGCAAGTGAGAATGCACAGCTTCCCATTATTGAAGATGATATTTATCGTGAGTTATGGATAGATGAAATTCCTCCAGATCCTATTAAAACAATAGATAAAAATGGACATGTGCTTTACATAGGAAGTTTATCTAAGACATTAAGCCCCGGCTTAAGAATTGGATGGATCGTCGGGCCGGAACCAGTGATTGAACGTTTATCCGACATAAAAATGCAAACAGATTACGGCTCCAGTTCGTTATCCCAGAGAGTAGCGGCAGAGTGGTTTACATCCGGTGAATACCAGCAGCATCTAGAACAGGTGAGAAGTCAATTAAAGGTGAGAAGACAATTGGTCATGAGTCTCTTAGAAACCAATTTGAAGAATGTCGCTACATGGAATATGCCGAAGGGAGGATTCTTTGTCTGGGTAAAAATATTGCCTTCACTATCTATGAAATTACTTTATACAAAAGCTTTGACAAAAGGGATACTTCTCAATCTCGGCAGTATCTATGCTCAAGAAAAAGGGAACTATATTCGCTTATCATATGCTTATGCATCTCTTGAAGACCTTCAAAAGGGAATTTATGAATTGGGTTTGATGATTAAGGAATTGGCAAGCAGATAAATATATAATGATTACTTTAATAGAAAGAGACATGCTATCAATGACAAGAATCGGCTTGTTTTCGCGTTTCGCTTTTTCAAATGCTTCTTCTCCCCACGGGTGCCAGTTTACGGGGGTGTGGGCGTGTTGGAGTAAATGGAGACATCTCATCGATTAATCTATTGGGTTTGTTGTTAATTGGCATGGGCTCACCTGCTTTCATGATCCTGGGAAGTTTTCGAGATAAAAAGAGAAAACTCCGGTGATCAAATTCGATTAAGTTAAATGGCGAATTGTTCGCTGACTACGGTTGGGGTACTGGTTTAAAAATAATGAGGAGAACTTGATATTCAAAGAACCGTAAGAGAAAGATTATCTTTAAAACCGTCACTAGCAGAAGTCTTCAAAATTATTTAAGTTAATATGCCAGTTATTGAGATTTGTTTTAAATATGTATTTGAAGGTCAATTTTCTTTATAGTGACTAAGAAATACACTACTTTATAACTGCAATGTATCAATGAAATATTTCCTAAAAAAACTTTGATTTTTAATTGTAGATTGATATAATAGTTTTGTTATTCTTGGCCAAGGATGAGAATATTTTCAAATCTTCAAAAAGTGGTGTTAGCAATTAAAAAACCTCATATTTTATTATTTATATTAATCTTTACATTAGGTTTTTTTGCGTGCTTTTTATTCATTTTTAAGCATATAGAGAGAAATGGAACAGAAAAAATTAATCATAACCGTGTACAAGAAGTACCGTGGGGGGTGAAAAAAATCAATGCTGCTTCAATATGGACTTCAAGAGAGAAACAGAAAGTGAAAGTTGCTATATTAGACAGTGGTATTGATAAAGAGCATAAAGATTTAAAAGGGAAAGTTAAAGGAGAATTTAATCCAATAAACATGACTTTAACCTCAGATGATGATGTGGGGCATGGAACTGCTATTGCAGGCATTATAGCAGCTAAAGATAATAGTTTTGGATTAGTTGGAATTGCTCCAGACACTGAAATATATTCAGTTAAAGTACTAAATTCAAAAGGAAAAGGTTCATTAGATAACCTTGTTAAAGCTATAGAGTGGTGTATTGATAATAATATTCAGGTAATAAATTTGAGTTTTGGATTATCCAAAGATAAACCGTTGTTAAGAGGTGCAATTGATAAAGCAGTAAACAGTGGGATCATAATCGTTGCGGCCGCAGGTAACAATTATGGCGGAGATGTTGATTATCCAGCAGCTTATGAAAAAGTTCTCTCTATTAATGCTGTAGATAGAAATAATAAAATAGCTAACTTTTCACCTAAAGGAAAGATTGACTTTTCTGCACCTGGTGTAGATATACCGATACTATCCCTCAATAATGGATATAAAACTGAAAGTGGTACATCTTTAGCAGCTGCACATGTTACCGGTGTAATATCATTAATTTTACAAAATAGAGATAAATTCGGAATTAATTCAAAAGAGGATATTTATAATCAGGTTAACCATGTATTGTCCAAATTGTCCATCGATCTTGGAAAGAAAGGAAGAGATGAAATTTATGGAAAAGGTTTTTTATCTTTTAAGTAAAGGGGTTAATTTGAATGAAATGTTTTAAAAAGAGTATTGCAGTTATTTTAAGCCTAGTATTAACTTTCACTTTTATTTTACATAATGAATCAAAAGCTGAGGCTTTAAACAATAAGGATTACCAAATTGTAACAAACGATGAAGAGAAATTAGTAATCACAGCGGAAAAAGGCGGAGTTAAAGGTTTAATGACTTTAGATAAAGAAAATATGAAACTTTCATTAATAACCGATGAAATTTCGCAGAAGACTGGTGAAAAAGGTAAAGAATATAAAGTTAATATTGAAAATGCTACAAATGAGAAGATAGAAGCAACTTTTACTGATACGGAAACAAATAAAAAATATGAGATTAATTCAGATGAGGTAACAGCTTCTTTTGTTTGGTTTATACCTATAGGAATAGTTATTGGAGAGGCACTTTTAGCGCATTTAATTTCAATTGGATTAGCTGTGACTATTTCAGGAGTGACTTATGTTGCCTATTCTGAGTTTAAGAAGCGTAAAAGAACCTATTCTCATTATATGGCAGTAAGAAAGTCTAAAGGATTATTTATCGGTAATGGTTTGAAAAGACCTGCTGCAATTGCACGCCTTAAAAGGGGTGATGACACTTGGTCTACGTCGAAGAACAATGCCAAATCTATTGCTAAAGCCGCAAGTCCGATTAAAAAAATAGTTGGTCCGGAGATAGATAAAAAGGGTAAAGGTAAACATTATCATTATCACTCGATCTCTAGGTATAAACATGGAAAAGGTGTCCGTATGAAAGCTCATGCTTTCTATGGTGCAGCAAGATAATATAGATTAATTTATAAACATCTAACTTTAAAGTAATTAAAAGATAGGAGAAGGAGGTAACTATGTTAATTATTGATCACAACCCAAAGGATCAGCTGTATTCAGAGTTAATTGATTTGGCTTTCGAAATTTGCGACGAATTTCATTTAGTTTTAAGAAAAGATATGGGATCTTTAAAATCATTCGATCCTCTGTTAAAAAAACTTGAAAGTTCGTTGAAAGTAATGAAAGAGCAATCAGAATGGGCCAGTACTATTCTAGGAGACAATCAAAAAGCAAAAGTTTATTACTATTATACAGATGAAAACGCAAAAAACATTCTGAAAGAATCCGCAAATTCTTTATATGCTTGGGAGCAGCCACATTTACCAGAAGACTTGTCTTTTTTCAAAGATGGAAAGGAGTGGTTGGTAACATGCTCTCATGAAGAAGAAAGTTATATCGATACTGAAGATGATAAAGAAATACAAAGAATATTGAGTATACCAGGATTAAAAGTGCATTTTGAAAAATGGGATTAAAATCATTCAACTTTTTATAAAAGAGTTGCATGGTTTTTAGTGAATAATAATATATATAAGTAAGGAAACCGTATAGAATGGTTTCCTTACTTATTAAACTAACATTATTCAATTGGGATTTTTCTTGTTTATTTCTTGACTAATACATATTGTTTATCTTCCAAATAGAATATATGACTAAGGTGATTTATATCTTTAAACTTTATATGTTTTCCAAATTGTAAAGTATTTAAATTGATAACTATATCCATACTTTCATCTTTATCTTCATCTTCATATCCATCTAAGCAGGAATATATTTCAACTGATTCACCTTTTGACAAGTGTTTTTCGATGAAAAGAAAAAGTGATTTAATAGATTTACGTTGGCCAGGTGTATTGTTGGCGTGTAAGTACCCTTGTAATTCATATATATAAGGATGTGTGAATTTGTTTCTGACTGCTTCATATTCAGGATCTAAATGAACAATATCAATTCCGTATGCATCTTCCTCTGTGTCATAAACCTTTACAAGTGAATTTTCGCTGTTCTTTCGATTTTTTTTAAATTGAGAGCGTTTGTTGACATCAATTCCTTTTATTTCTAGTTCGGAAATGGGCTTAAGTGTAGGATTCCTGCCATACTCACCAATAGGAAGTTCTTTGTCAGCCCCAATAAAATGATGTAAAGTCAATCTATTTCCTCCTTTATTTTATACAACTAAAATACTCAATCTGACTTTGGATAATGAGATCTTTTTTGTTGTGTCTAACTATGATACTCCGTGTTTGCTTGCCTCATCAAGGCTTGATAATGTTTGGAGGCTGAAGATGGATGATGTGACTGATTTTTAGGCACAAGTTTTTCTTTAGGGAAAGAGGAACCGAATTGAATTAATTTAATTGTTATATTGCCGACGCATACTCCATCAATGTCCATTTAGATTGTATGTTTACAGCTGCAGCTTTTTCTTCGACTATTTCTAACGTTCTTTCAAGTTGATTATATATGTATCCGGAAAATTAAGTATACCGTTTGACCAATTCCAGCGTTATGAAGATTTCGTTGCCAGAATACCAACAATTGAAGAAAAATTGAAGCAGAATAGCATTAAATCTACTCTGCCGGATGCAGCGCCAACAAATCTGCATTGGGTTCTTCCTCAATATGTAACAGAAGCAGTGGAGGAATTTTTAAATCATTTGTCTTTATTATCTGAAGACCTTATTAATGGTGATACCTTACTGCACGCTCCGGTATGGGAACTATGCTGGGATTGTGTTCAAGCAGAAGAGGGTCTTCGTACCAATGTACCTGGATTCTATGTTGCCGGAGATGCCATTGGATGGGCACGCGGAATTATTCAAGCAGCGACTACTGGAATCGTTATTGCAAGAGATATTCTTAATGGTAAAAAACCTTGCGATAAGGAGCTGACATCTACTGTCTAAAAGGAGGACTAACAGTGGAAAAAACAGAGCACCCAAGAGTGGGAGTCGGAGCATTTATTCTGAATGAGGAACAGGAATTACTATTAGTTTTACGAAAGAAGGACCCCGAAGCTAATCATTGGAGTATACCCGGCGGTAAAGTTGAGTGGATGGAAAAGGCAGAAGATACAGTTATCCGTGAAATAAAAGAGGAAGTAGGGGTCACTATTCAGGTTGATTCTTTACTTTGTGTCACAAACCATATTTTACATGATGAGGAGACTCATTGGGTATGTCCGACGTATCAATGCAGTATTCAAACTGGGACTGTAAGAAACTGCGAGTTAAATGCAATAATTGATGTTGGCTGGTTTTCTCTTCAAAATTTGCCTGATCCCTTAACGTTAACTACTAAAAATGCTTTAGAGAGTTATCTTAATAAATTTGAAAGTCAGAGAAAATAAAAATGCATACAATTTTATTCGATTTAGATGGAACCTTGGTAAATAGTGAATGGTTGGCAAAAGAGGCTTATAATCATGGAATTGAAACAGTATTAAAGAGAAAATTAACGAATGAAGAGAGAGAGTCTCTTGTCGGTAAGCCTATTGCGGTTTTTTTGAGAAGATTTCCAAACGAGGCAGAGCAAATACGTTCCTCGATATTGCAGTATTTCGAAAATAAAATCCATCAAATCAGACCGTATCCGGGTGTTATCTCTTTGCTGGAAAGTTTAAGTGAAAGAGGATATGGTTTGGGGATTGTGACCTCACAATTGAAAAAATTTGCTTATGGCGAGTTAATCAATAATAAATTAGATGGGTTTTTTAAAGTCGTTCTCACGGCTGAAGATTGTGATGAGTACAAACCGAGTCCTAAGCCATTACTAACAGCGATAAATCACTTACATGCAGATATAAGCGATTGTTTATATATTGGAGATCAAATGACAGATATTGAGGCAGCTCATGCTGCTGATATGAAAAGTGCGGGCGCATTATGGGGAGAGGGGAATCTTACACACTTATCTGCAGCTTCACCGACATACTTTGTAAAAGAACCCCATCAACTTCTTCGGATTCTGCAAGACAAAAACTATTCCGCTGCTTTTTAACATTCTCACATTAAAGGATTCAGGATAAAAAAGCCGCCGACAAAGCGGCTTTTCTTAAGTTAAGATGCCAAATATAAAAAAAAGGCTAACCTCTGCTCTCCTTGTTTTATTCAAACTTCAATCTGTATGGTTATGTCTTTCCTAGAGGCACATAGGCTTGGTTTTTGAAGAGTAAATCTTTTTTGTTTTCGGTTGATCATATGTAAAAGCGATTATTTTAATCGCTTTTTGATACTTCAAAACATGCTAAGCTTTGACCTCTTTATCAGTAAGCACTCTTAAAGCATCTCTCACTTTTAAGGCGAAGTTGACAGGTTTATCAATCGATTCGAAATGAATATACATCAGTCTCGGTTTATCAAACAGCCAGTGATTGTGAAGTGACGTTACAGTCAGATCATGTTTCCGAAGGACGCTGATAAATGGATTGATTTCTTTTTGCAGAATTACAGTTTCTCCGCTGCAAAGAGCACGGCCGTCTTTTGTCATTGATTCAAATGAAAACATTTGCGGAATGAGCAAAAATGATCTTCCGGGCCGTCCCAGCACTACTGGTTTTATATTCGTTCGGGATCTCATTACTGTACAAATTCCATTTTCAAACGTATGCATGGTTCCGCCTAGAATATCGTTGAATTCGTCACAAAGACCAAGCCGTTCAATCATTTCCCCGTCAGTTTTTGGTACCGCACGCACAGTTTTAGTAGTCAGAACTCTCAGGGCCTCTCTCACTTTTCTTGCAAAATTGAGAGGTTTATCAATTGATTCAAAATGCATAAACATCAGACGCGGTTTATCAAACAGCCAATGGTTATGAACGGCAGTTACGATGATACCGAATTTGCGCAGCTCACTCATTAACGGGTTCACTTCTTCTTGCAGTAAAACAGTCTCACCTAAACATAAAGCTCTGCCTTCCCGATCCATGCTTTCAAATGAAAAGGCCTGAGGAATAAAAGGAAATGCCTCGGCTCTTCTTCCGAGTACCACCGGATGAATGTTGCTTCGAAATCTTGTCGCCGTACATACGCCATTTACGACACTGGGCGTTGAATTGAGAATTCTAGCAAATTCTTTGCAGAGCCGTGATGGCTCCATACTCGTTTCTTCCACTTCATATCTCCTCCTGGAATCTATTTATAACGTACTTAGTATTAAAGATATGTGAAGATAGAAAGAATGTAACGCGTCAGCAGTCCATATTAGAGAGAATCAGCCTTTCTTGCATAATTCAGGATTTCATTCCCTTTTTATAATCTCTTTAACTGTTAATTTTTAATAGATTAAAAGCTTTTGATCGGACTATTTAAGAAATGAAAACACTATAAATTGGTAGTTTTATCCTGGGTTTGATTTTTTTAAGGCGTTCAGGCTAAGAAAAAAAGCCTTTATACAAGGCTTTCGGTAAATAATTCATACAGCCGTTTGGCTGCTCATTCAGTGACAGCTCACAGCTCTTTTGTCATCAAGACATGCGGGATGCCGTCTTCCATAAATTCCGGTGAATCTGTCTGATAGCCTAGTTTGTGATAAAAGCCTTCCGCATGTGTTTGTCCATGCAGTTTACATTGGGTGATGCCTTTTTCTTTTACCATGTTTTCTAATTCGCTTATGATGACTTTGCCCAACCCGTATTTGCGGTAAGGCTTCAGGATGCAGATTCGTTCGAGCTTGCCTGTATGGTTTACGATGCGGACGCGTCCTGTGCCGGCAGGCTGATTTTCATGATAAACCAAGACATGCCCGCACTGATCCTCAAGCGTATCGAACTGGTCAAATTCATCGGATTCAGGTACTTGCTGTTCCTCAATGAATACTGCTTTTCTAATCTCAAGCGCTGCTTGTAAATCAATTTCCGTTGTTATCCTTTTTATCTGCATGATCAACCAATCCTTTTCACATGTTAGTCTGGACTGCACGGCTTGCTTGTGTTCTTATAGAAGTAACGATAAAACAATTATATTGCAAATGCAACAAAAACATGAAGGGTTTGAAAAAGATATGACTGATATTTTGCGGGAAATCGGCATGATCGCACGGGCATTGGATTCCATCAGCAATATTGAATTTAAGGAATTAGACTTAACAAAAGGGCAGTATCTCTATCTTGTGCGTATATGTGAAAACCCGGGAGTGATACAGGAAAAAGTGGCGGAAATGATTAAAGTTGACCGAACAACAGCGGCGAGGGCAATCAAAAAATTGGAAATACAAGGGTTTATTGAAAAGCGTCCTGATGATCAAAATAAAAAAATAAAAAAACTGTTCCCGACTGAAAAAGGGAGAAAGGTTTATCCGTTATTGCAAAGAGAAGGAGAGCATTCTGCGGAGGTAGCCCTGTCCGGCTTTACATCTGAGGAAAAAGAAACCATTTTCAGCCTTCTTCAGCGGGTGAGAAAAAATATAGAACATGATTGGGAATATGTGAAGAAGGGGAATAAAAGAGATTATTGATGGTTATTAATTCCTTTTGGTGAATGATTAAAGTCATAAATGGATACGTTATCTGTGAAATCTCCTTCCTCGGTTCCTGCTTCAACATAGCCGATAGGCTTATTTTTAACGAAAAGTATCAATTATGGTATATTTAAATAAGAAAAAATAATTGAAGCGGGGAATGATATGAGTACAATCGAAAAACAAAGACGTAAGAAATTCAGAGTGAAATCAATCGTACGGGCCATCATGGTCATCATCGGCGGAATTATTGCCGCGTATGGACTGGAAACCGTATTGATTCCGAATAGTGTATCTGACGGCGGTGTAACCGGACTCAGCATTGTCGGTTCACAGCTGTTTCATTTGCCTCTTGGGATCTTAATTGCGGTGATCAATATACCGTTTGTCTGGTTAGGATATAAGCAAATCGGGAAAGGTTTTGCGTTTCTATCAATTATCGGTATTGTCTCACTTGCCGCGGGCACGAGCTTTTTCCACCACACGCCGGCTATCATCGAGGGAGACACCCTGTTAATCACCGTTGTCGGCGGGATTATTCTCGGCTTTGGAATGGGATTGGCATTGCGCAACGGCGGCGCCTTAGATGGAATTGATATGCTGGCTGTGCTTCTGTCACGGAAATTGCCGTTTGGCACGAGCGACCTCATTTTATTTTTAAACATGTTTGTGTTTATTTTTGTTTCTTTTGTATTCGGGCTGCAAGGCGCATTGCTTTCCGTCATTGCTTACTACATTGCATCTAAGGTGATTCATGTGGTTGAGGAAGGCTTAAGCGGTTCTAAAACATTTCAGATTATCACCAATGAGCCTGCATTAATGGTAGAGACCATTCGTGAGGAATTAGGCCGGAGCGCCACTTATAAAGAAGCATACGGCGGTTTTTCTCATGAAAAATTCAAAGAAATCACATGTGTCATCAACCGTTTGGAAGAAACCAAACTGAAGGAAATTATTAATGACATTGATAAACAAGCCTTTGTGACGGTATATGATGTCGCAGAAGTAAAAGGCAGTAATTTCAGAAAAGTCCATAATCATTAAGTAGAGAGCTGCCGTTAACCGGCAGCTTTTTTTAAAAAAGGAGAAAAAACTTGCAAAAAAAGAATGGCGGCTGTATATTGTTGATATATCAAACATTGACTAGTCAATTAATTGCGCAAAAGAAAGTGGGGATGGGTTTTGACAGCATGTTGTTCAGAGGAAGGCGAGATTTTATATCAGCTCCAATCACTGCACAAAGTGATCGGCACGAAATTTGAAGCGTGCACCGGAATCAGCCAATCCCGCCTTGAGCTTCTCGCCGTGCTTTTTTACGTCGACGAGATCAGCCAAAGCGATCTTCAGAAAAAGGTGAATATTGATGGCGCAGCCGTGACAAGACACTTGAAACAGCTTGAAGCCAAAGAAATGGTCACAAGAAGGCGGAAGCCCGAGGACAACCGAATTATACTTGTCCGGCTTACTGATCAGGGGCGGGAGAGAATTGAGGCTTCCAAAAAGGAGAAGGAGCGTTTCATAAAGGAAATGCTTGCCGGTGTCAGCGAGGAAGAACGCAGTATGTTAAAAAACGTATTGTCGCAGATGCAGAATAATATAGAAAATATGAAAGCATAGGAGTGTATTACACATGAAAACAGAACTGAAAACAAACGATTTTATGGACATTATGAAAGGCCGCCGTTCCATTCGGAATTACGATCCGGCTGTTAAAATCAGCAAAGAAGAAATGACTCAAATCCTGGAAGAAGCAACGACAGCACCGTCTTCAGTTAACGCGCAGCCGTGGCGTTTTCTCGTCATTGACAGCCCTGAAGGAAAAGAAAAACTCGCGCCGCTTGCCAGCTTTAACCAAACACAAGTCAGCACATCATCTGCGGTGATCGCGGTTTTCGCAGATATGAACAATGATGACTATTTAGAAGAAATTTATTCGAAAGCGGTCGAACTGGGCTACATGCCGCAGGAAGTAAAAGACAGACAAATCGCTGCGTTGACGGCGCACTTTGAAAAACTTCCGGAGCAAGTGAACCGTGAAACGATTCTGATTGACGGAGGACTCGTTTCCATGCAGCTGATGCTTACGGCACGCGCGCACGGCTATGACACAAATCCGATCGGCGGCTACGATAAAGAAAAGATCGCCGAGGTTTTCGGAATGGATAAAGAGCGTTATGTACCGGTCATGCTGTTATCAATCGGAAAAGCGGCAGACGAAGGATATGCTTCCTACCGTCTTCCTATCGAAACAATCGCACAATGGAAATAAGTTTGAGGTGAAGCTGAGAGGAGAGGGACAGTGGACATAATTGCGGCTGTTTTCGTCGGAATTGTAGCTTTAGAACATATATTTATCATGATACTTGAAATGTTTTTTATCAATTCGAAGGCAGCTAAGCGGTCCTTCAAATTGCCGAAGCATTTAGAAGGTGACCGGAATGTAGCGGTCATGTTTGCAAATCAAGGTCTGTATAATGGATTTCTGGCTGCCGGCCTCATTTGGGGGCTGATCCTCGGAGCTGATCCGATGGGCCATATGATTCAAATGTTTTTCGTCATCTGTGTGGTCATCGCGGCCATTTTCGGAGGCTTTACTTCAAACAAATCAATTATCGTAAAACAAGGACTTCCGGCTGTTTTAGCGCTTATTTTTCTTTTAGCGGCGTAGCAGACGGAGTGAGGGCTTCCGGAATGGGAGCCCTCTTTTTTTATTCTGTGTTGAAAATCATTCCTGATATGTATCACTATAGATCGGATGACGTATGGATTGGCATCAGATTCATTATTTTCAGACAGTGGCGCAATTTTGCAGTCGCTTGGAATGAGTATGGTTCCGGATGTGATCAGCTCGTTTCAACACATATATCTTCATGTCAATTTTCAGTTGATCCAAACGTCAAATCAGCTGCCGCTCCGACTCCATGTCAATCTGTTTTTTAAAAAAAGCTGATCGGCAAATATGGTATGATTTACATAATCAGGGAGTGAGGTTGCTGAGGATGAATATGAAGAGAGCGTATTATGCTATTTTATACAGCCAGACCGCTATCAACTTGGGGTTCTCACTTTATACGATGGCTGTCATCTTGTTTTTGTTTACAAAAACCGGTTCGACGGCGATGGCCTCTCTTATGACGTTCGTCAGCATTGTATGTCGCGTATTGGGCAGCGCCGTTTTGCCGCTGGTCACCGGCCGGTTCACGCTTCGGTCTTTGTTAATCAGTTCTCAATTGATACAGATCACACTGTTAGTCTGTTTGTTTTTTGTCATCCAAACCGGTTCATCCGCATTCTTTTTTCTGCTGTTTTGTCTGATCGGAGGCATTTCTTTTTGCAACGGATGGTTTGCTCCGATAAAAAGCGCGCTGATTGGGGAAATCATTCCTCCTGATCGAAGGGCGAAAGCGAACGGTTTATTATCTGCGGCGGATCAAACCGTTCAGTTTGCGGGGTGGTCTCTCGGCGGCGTCATCATAGCGTTCTTGGGAGAGAGCGATACAATGATCGTCACTGTCATGTTATTGGTTTCTTCGCTTTTGGGCATCATTCTGTTTCTTCAAGTACGCATGTGTGCGCCGGCAGCAGTCAGGGAACGTTCCCTTTTTGCAGATGCGGCAAGCGGCTGGGTGTATTTATTTCAGCAAAAACAGCTCAGGGTTCTCATTGTGATGGATGTGATCGAATCGTGGGCAGGCATGATATGGATCGGGTCTGTGTCCTTAACTTATGTGCATGACGTCCTTCATAAAGGAGAGGCTTGGTGGGGGTATGTCAACGGAGTCTATTATGCAGGGACGATGATCGGCGGACTGATCATCTATAAGTTATCCGGTAAGTTTCAGCATCATCTCATTCCGCTTATGCTGACGGGAGCGTTGGCATATGGAATGTTCACGTTTATTTACGGGTTGATCACAAGCGCCGTTACGGCCCTTTTTCTGGTGCTGTGTATGGGGCCGGCTTGTGTATTACGAGATCTCACGCAGGAAACATTACTTCAAAACATCACGACCGAAAAGACACGGGTCAATATATTAGCGGCGAGATCAGCTTTAGTTCAGTTCATTTTTATGTTTTCCATTATCGGAACGGGGGTTATCTCGGATGTATTCGGCGTGCGGTTTATTTATATTGGCGCAGGCCTCCTCTTATTAATTTCGGCTTTTATCGGATTTTCTCAGCTGCGAATGAAGAAGATGGTACAAAGCCGCATGTAGTGTAGTATAATTAGGAACGTATGTTCTATATCGAGAGAGGAGAGGGTAATGTGGGACATCTGGCACTGCAATTGTATGATTATCATCTTTGGGCAAATCAGCAAATATTCACCCGGCTTAAAGAGCTTCCGGAGGATGTGTATCGTAAGGAGATTCAAAGTGTCTTTCCGTCGATAGCCGGTGTATTGACTCATGTGTATCTGTCGGATAAGGGGTGGTTTGATGTGTTCTCCGGAGAGCGTCTGGAGGATACGCTGAAATCAGCTGAACAGCAAAAAGAGGACATCTTGTCTAAAGAGATAGAAGAGCTGGAAGAAATGTTCTCGGAATTATCAGACCGGTATCAATTATTTTTGCAAAAGGAAGAAAATATCAGTCTCCCCCTTGAAATAGAGCATCCGTCAGGTGACATCATGAAAACCGCAGCGGCCGATATGATCCTCCATGTTGTGAACCACGGAACGTATCATCGCGGGAATATAACAGCCATGCTCAGACAGATGGGGTATGCTTCTGTGCCGACGGATTACGGTATTTATTTATATATAAACAAAAAGTAAACAAGACAGCCAACGCGGCTGTCTTGTGATATCAGTAAAAAAGCCAAATCATATGAGTGATTTGGCTTTTTCGTTTGCTATGCCATGTTCTGCAGCCGTTCTAAACTGTTTTTCCAATTCGCTTCAAGCGCTGTAAAAGCAGCGGCGGCATCTTGCTGTTCTAATGCGTGAATGATATCAGAATGTTCATTATATGATCTGTTTAAAGCGCCGTTTTCACTGAAATAGCGGATTTCCATTCTCTGAATTTTGACTTTCAGGCTTACTAGCAATTTGTGAAGTTCGGCGTTGTCCGCAAGCAGAATGATGCGATGGTGAAATGCATTGTCCGCTTCCAGGATGGCCAGTTTATCGCCGTCTTTCATCATTTGAAGAAGATTTTCATTCAGCTGTTTCAATTCCTGAATCACGGCATCGTCCACATGCGGGAGAGCTTGCTGCAATGCGAGTTTTTCAAGCGTCCAGACGATGGAATACAAGTTTTCCGCTTCTTTTAACTCAATCGGAGCGACAAGCGTCCATCTGTTCGCTTTTGTTATCACCAAGCCGTCATCTTCCAGCCGCAATAAGGCTTCCCGTATCGGGGTGCGGCTGATTCCCAATGTTTCCGACAAATCCTTGTCCTTTAACTTTGTTTCCGGTTTGAGCTTGCCCGTTATGATCCAGTTTCTGAGTGTGCGATACACTTCGTCCCGCATGATGGTTCTTTTCAGCACAGGTTCTTTGTTTTGATTATCCAATGGAACACCTCATGAATCGTAGTATACATATTTGCATTTTACCACAGTCCGGGCGCTGGTTAGAAATGAAGAGGGACGTCTAAGAATGAATCGAACCGAGATGCTTCATCTCAATATGCTGAAAGTCAGCGGAGCCGCCTTCAGAAAAGAGCGTGATTCCCTGATCTTCGTGTTTTGGGAACACTTCATTTGTCAAAACGGTTTTTCCGTCGTCTGCAAATACTTCAATACTTGTTTTGTCTACGAGAATTTTCAGATGGACGCGCCCTTTGTTTCCGTCAAATGGGGCTTTGCTTTCGGCGTATGCGCCGGTTTTATCAGGCTGGCCTGTAAACGATCTGTTCACATAGGCGTAGCCGCCTTCTGCTGAAATACCGACATCAATATGCCGACTTTGGTCTGCCGATTCTCTGAGTCTGACGCCTGCATTTTTGATATCTGACCAAGCGATATCCATATCAAGCTGATATGTATCACCTTTGATCGGCAGTGTCTCTGAACCGTTCACCTGTTTGTGTTCTATGCTGTCAGTTGAAGAGGTTAATTGGTTCAATGCTTCAACCGGCTCTGACACAAGGCTGTATGTTCCGCCGTCTTGCTGCTGAAGGCGGATTTCACGGACGATAGAATCCGTGCCGTTAAAGCCGTTTTTTAGTGTCGGTGTTTCATTCGGATAATCCCAATTGTTCATCCATGCCAGTGCATAGCGTTTTGTCAGCGGATCTTCGCTATTACCGTCCTCAAATGTGACGCCGCCGTACCAGTCAAAGCCGTAATCGAGCCATTGCGGTTCTTCTTGATCGGCGGTAAATTCCTTCCCGTCAAAGTTTCCGGTCCAATACGCGTACGTATTCGGTTTGCCTGCGGGTTTGCCGTTTGCGCTTACGCCTAGAACCCACTTGGCTGTTCCGTCATCTCCACGCATCATATAAAGGTCGGGGCATTCGACGAGACCGATCTGCTGAGTGATAAAACCGCCCGTGTATGTCCAATTTTTCAAATCGGGTGATTCATAAAAACCGATTTTTTCGCCTTCGGCCATGGCCATCACCCATTTGTCATCCTGTTCATCCCAGATCACTTTCGGGTCCCGGAAATCCTTAGTTCCCGGGTTTTTCATCACGGGCTGATCACTATAGGAAGTAAACGTTTTTCCTTTATCCGTGCTGTACCATAAATATTGTTCCTGGGCTTTTGTTTTGGCTGTCGGCTGCGTTGTGACGGCGACCAGCGCGTTTTTGCCGAAGCCCGCCGTGTTGTGCTTGTCAATGACGACAGAACCGGACCATATATCGCCGTTTTCGTTGGTGTATTTCGGAATAGCCGTGCCTTCGTCCGTCCAGTGCACCAAGTCCTCTGATACGGCGTGCCGCCATTCTGTGCCGTTGCCGTTCGGGTAATCCCGATTATAAAGATAGTAGTAATGATATTTCCCCTCGAAAAAAATGGGCTTTTGAGGGTCGTTTTTCCATTTGTCCGGGGTCGTAAAATGATACGCCGCCCGGTAATTCTTCTTATGCTCCGTGTTTGTGTCAGAGGAATTGTGGGTTTTGTTCGGCAGTAAGCCGACAAACAGGAACGCACCCAAAAAGATCAATATTACAATGGGCCATTTTCGTACCATGATTGAATTCACCATCTTGTTGAGAAATAAAAGAAAATGCCAATGAAGTATCGGCATTTTCTTTTTGTTGTTATTAGTTGTTAACCGTAAGCTGTCCTTGTTCAAGGATGCTGTTTTTGACAACGGATGTTTTCTTGTTTTTGATGTTCAATAAGAAGCTTGGCGCAAATGTTGCCTTTTTATCCTCAAAGAAGCCTCTGTTTGTCATGTAGCTTGTGATCACGACATTGTTGCCTTTGGCTTGCGGCACTGCGAAGTGAGAGTAAGTGAACGTCACATCGTTAGGATCAAGACCCATTTGCAGTACAAGACCAGTTTTGTTCAGCGGCTTGTAAGGACCTGTT
Organism: Bacillus sp. A1; assembly: GCF_042296235.1. NCBI lineage: Bacteria > Bacillati > Bacillota > Bacilli > Caryophanales > Bacillaceae > Bacillus > Bacillus sp. A1. Next base: position 4,045,081 of record NZ_CP141181.1, on the reverse strand, counting down.
AAAGAGTTTGATACATAACCAAGCATGTAAATATCGTTTGAGTTAATACCGTCGATCGTCATTTTTGAACCGCGTGAATCAGTGAACAGGTACCATTTGCCGTTCATTTTGAAAACATTCGCGCGCTCGATTTCGTCAGTTACCGTGTTTGAAGTGATCAGCGGCTTCATGACTTTTTTCAATGTGTAGTCATCGTTTAATTCTACGATACCGAGGGCGCCGTTCGCTAATTCAGCATCGCGTTTTTTAGCACTTTGCTGAAGCTTCTGACTTTCTTTACGGAAGAAGTTTGTGCTGCCGCCGTAGTACGCTTTGTTAAATAAAGATTCTTCGCCTTGGTATCCGTTATCTGTTCCCGTGTTGGCTTCGAATACAAGGTATTTATGGCCTTTATCTTCAACGTAGTGAGGGTCTCTCAGCGTGTGGTTGTCGCCGGATGTATAGTTCCCTTCATCGATAAACTGCTGAACGTTCTGGTATGTTTTTCCGTCGCCGTCAAAAATCGTTTTATGATCTTCCACTCCGTTGATCTTGAGCGTGTCATCAGATTTTGACACATTTACCTGCGCCGTTGTCAGGCTTTGTTTACCGTAATGTGTACCGGAAAAGTCAGTGTAGAATAAACGGATTTTTCCGTCAGATGTAAAGGTTGCAGAACCGGACCATTCTTGTGTCTGTTCTTTCAGGATTTCATCGTTGGCGTCGAACTTATCGCTGTCTTTAAAGACACGGCCCGCGTTTTTCCAGCTGTCGATCGAGTTGTCGCCGACTTTTTGATAAAACATGTAGATGGATGTGTCATCAGCGTCTTTCGGGCTTCCCGCTAAAGCAAACACGACGTGATAGCCGTTGTATTCAGCTACTGTTCCGTCAGCGTTTTGGAGCGGCCAGCTGTCCCACACATCCAGTCCTTTCGCGGACTCGATATTTTTAATTGTTGATTGGTCGAATTGAGGCACTTGGTATTTTTCACTTTGCTGCTGTTTAGGGATCTGCAGCATATCATGGCGTGTGATATGAGAGACGCCGTACGTTTCTTTGTAAGGTTTTTGGGTATTTTCTTTCGCGAAGGCTTGAGTCGCTCCCCCTGCCAGAAGTGCAGTCGTAAAAGTTAGAACTGTGGCTTGTTTTGCAAATTTTTTGATGTTCATGTTCATGTCTCCTTTTGTATGTACCTTTTTTTGCGATCTGCCGATTCGATCCTCCTGCATCCATGGATGGCAGGTTTGTTACAGAAAAAAGACCTAAAATATGTAAGGGGTGACGCCAAAGAATACACTTTGCCCTTAACACATTTTAGGTCTTGCCTGCTTTATCAGTAACAATCCTGCATGATTTACTTGTCGACATCATTCTATTAGAGTCTGATTCTATTGACAACTGGTCTATTTTCCTCTTTTGGATGATAGTAAAATGAAAAAAGACCTTTTAATTTATGGGTAATTGAGACTAAGGTGTGCTCCGAGCCTAGGAAAAAACCTCTCTAAAAAAGAGAGGCTATTTTTTCTTGATAGATAATAAAGCGATGGTGGCTAAAATCAGCAAAGTACCCAGCCATTCTGATATTCCGAAGGGAACATGCAGCCAGATAACAGCTAAAAAAGCTGCCGACAGCGGCTCCGCACAGGCGAGCAGGCTGGTTTCAGAGGCACTCAGATATTTCAGGCTTTCCAAGTAGCAATAAAAAGCGATGAGCGTTCCGAAAATGATGATAAACACAATCGCGGCATATGCCGGCAAGGACCACTCGCCTTCAAATTTCCAGGGCGGGCGGATCAAGCTGAGGGCGGCTCCGCCGATCAGCATGCCCCATCCGACAATAATGGCCGATCCCCATTTCTTCAGCAGACGATGCGGCTGAAGGGTGTAAAACGCCAGTGCAAACGCCGAACTGATGCCCCAAAAGACAGCCAGACCGGATATGGACAGGCTTCCGACATTCCCGTGCGTGACCAAAATGAATGTGCCGGCAACCGCCAATAAGACGGCGAGAAGCTCTTTTGCTGAAGGCATTCTCTTTGCGCGAATCGCTAAAAAGCATGTAATGATCGCTGGCCCTAAATACTGAAGAACGGTAGCAGCGGCCGCGTTTCCGTACTCAATTGCCGCGAAGTAGGTGTATTGAACGCCTAACATTCCAAAAACCCCGAATAAAAGAAGGGGAATTCTGTCCCGTCTGTCTTTCCAAACAGCCCATATCCGTCCTTTTTCTTTGCGGTACGCGATGCCGAGCAGAAGCGCCCCTGACACCAGAAGGCGCACTGAAGTCAGCCATTCTGTATTAAAATGGCGGTGCTGGAACAGATACTGGGCAACCGTTCCCGAGCCCCCCCATAAGATAGCTCCTGTCAGCACAAGCCAAATGCCTGTTGTTCGTGAATAAGAAAGAGCAGCGTGTTTTTCCAGGATAGACCCCCCCGATTCTGATGTTGTGATATTGACTTACAATAATTAGGAAAACGAACGCCTTTCATGTGATATATTATATATTGTATATCAAATCCCGTCAAAATGATTTTCGGAGAAAGCGCTTACGAAACGGCCGTCTGATGAATGAGCAATAAAAAAACACCCCGGCGGGTTTCCGGGGTGTTTTGGTTATTCTGCAATCGCGTCTGTTAAAACAGGGACGACTTGTTTCTTTCTGGATACGACGCCTTTTAAAAGAGCCGTGTTGTTTTCTAAAGTCACGTTGAATGCTTTTTCCACTTTTGACGCTTGATCACCGATGGCAAGCGCAAGGGAATCGTTTTCCAGAATATCCGTAATCACGAGAAGGAACAGGTCAAGGTTCTTCTCAGCAATTACTTTTGAAAGGGCCGCTTCTAATTCCGGCTGCCGCTTTTTCACATCTTCAATATCAACTGTGTTGACTTGGGCGATTTCGACTTTTTTGCTGCCGAGCGTGAACTCTTTCGCATCAAGAGAAATCAGTTCTTCCACCGTTTTTTTGCTTAAGTCGGCGCCCGCTTTCAGCATGTTTAAGCCGTACTCTTCCGCATCTACGCCGGCAATTTCAGCAAGCTCTTTTGCCGCTGCGATATCTTGCTCCGTGCAAGTCGGAGATTTAAATAACAGAGAGTCGGAAATGATTGCTGACAGCATGAGGCCCGCAATTTCTTTCTCGATTTTCACGTTATTTTCTTTGTACATTTTGTTTAAAATTGTAGCCGTACAGCCGACCGGCTCAGCACGGTAGTAAAGGGGTTCCGCTGTTTCGAAGTTGGCGATACGGTGGTGGTCGATAACTTCAAGAACCTGAACGTCTTCGATATCCTTGATGCTTTGCTGGCGTTCATTGTGGTCAACAAGGATGACGCCGTTTACTTCGTTTGCGGCTGTTTCCACCAAACGCGGGCTTTCCTGCTTGAAATAATCAAGCGCGTATTGTGTTTCGCCGTTGACTTGTCCGAGGCGGACGGGCTCAGCATTGAAGCCGAGTTTATTTTTTAGATCAGCGTAGGCAATGGCAGAGCAAATGGTATCTGTGTCTGGGTTTTGATGTCCGAAAATAAGAATTTTTTCCATAATAACTCCTTGTCCTTTTTTGTAGTGTAAACAATCTTTTTATAGTTTAACACGTCTTGAGGAGGGTGTAATCTTCAAAACCTTAAAAATTGATGTGAAAAAGAAGCATTTTTGTTGAGAGTTGGGGAGGGTTGCGAGTAAAATACTGGGTAAGTCAGATGCTAATCAGCATATAGTATCAAAAAAGGTACTATGGAGGATGAAAAATGAACATATATCCGAATAAAGAAGGTTGTCCGGTTGAACTGACGCTTTCCGTTATCGGCGGAAAGTGGAAGGGTATTTTGTTTTATCATATGATCGGCGGAAAAAAGCGGTTTAATGAGTTTCGGCGCATTTGTCCCAGCATTACGCAGCGTATGCTGACGCTTCAGCTTCGCGAGCTCGAGGCGGACGGCATCGTGCATCGCGAGGTATATCAGCAGGTGCCTCCAAAGGTGGAGTATTCACTCACCGAATTCGGCAGGTCGCTGGAACCGATCGTTTTGCAAATGAAGAAATGGGGAGATGCCAACCGGGAGTTTCTCGAGGCATACCGCGAAAAAACGTCTCCTCAAGATCAATCCGCTCAAAAATAAGAAGCAGCAAAGGATTAAATTCCTTGCTGCTTTTTTTTTATTTCATCGCGATGGCCTTTCTGGCGTTGCGCACGTCATTCTTCAGCAATTCGCTCAGGTTGTAAGCCGGATATTGACCGCGTTCTTCCATATACTCAAAGACCATTTGGTGCCACTTGATGGCTGCGTTTAAGTGCTTGACGAAGACATGTCTTAATTGAGGTGTGGCCGTCTCTGTAATGGCTCCGGCGTAATTGCGGACAGACGTTTTGGCCATGATCAGCAGGCCGCCGCTGTAAAAGGAAGAATCAGCGCGCTCTTCTGTTTCATCCTCACGAAAAGCGGGAGCTTCAGGGAAGAAAGGAAGCAGTTCACGCAGATTTTGTTCGAGCGAATGGATGGAAAATCTGTAAAGCTGTTTTAATCTGGCATCGCTTACGTCCCGCTCTGTTCTTTTTAATTTCACAAGTCCGTTTGCCTGGAAAGCTACTAACTCATGCAGTTCTAACGTTTCATGCCATGCTAATGTTCTCCGCTCAGTCATGGTGTAAGAATCTCCTTTATCCTTCATTTTCACTTTCAGCATATGCCCCGGTCCCGATGTTGTTCCTGATGTTTTGAAGTTTCCAGAAAGGGAAACTCAATGTAAAGGAAATACGAAATAGAGGTGAAACTATATGTGGGACATGATAAAGAACTTCTTCCTTTTCAGCAGCGGGGTTTTGCAGGCGACCACTCTCTTACTTATCGTTATCGTCTTGTTATATGTACGAAAAACCAAAAAGAAAAACAGAGATACTTCTGGTTTCATGGATGATCAGGATCACTGATACAACGGGCATTCTTTCACTGGGATGTCCGTTTGTCTGTTTTCATGTTTCACATGGAACATTGCGGCTGTCCGCGCTCATTTTACTTGCGATTTCGACTTATGTTAAAATATATACGTGTATTTTGGAGAGTTTATGGAAAATTCAGGTCTTGAAAGAGACATTGCGGCGTCAAAAGAGCAGTCGTCTAAGCTGCTCTTTTCTATTCGTATGTTCGAATGATACAAGGTTTGAGGTGAGTAAGTGAAAAATACAAGGGCTCTATTAGAAGGCGCCATTTTGATCAGTATTTTTGCAATCATTTCCCTTTTGGTCGTGTACCTCCCTTTACTGGGGGCAATTCTTCTCTTTGCTTTGCCGTTGCCGATCATTCTTTACACCATTCGGCACGGTCTGAAGCCCGGGGTATGGATGGGGCTTGCCAGCCTTCCTGTCAGCTTTATTGTAGGTTCGTTTACCGGGCTTACAGGCGCTTTTACGGCAGCCTGTACGGGAATCGCCATGGGATATTATTTTAAAAAGAAACAGCCCGGCTATGCGGTTGCTGCCGGCGCTATGGCGTATGTGCTGTGCGGCGTCGTTTTTTTTGTGATCAGTATCGTGTTTCTTAATATGAATGTGGTTGATACCGCCATGTCCCAGCTTCGGGAGTCGCTGTCTTTAGCAGAAACCATGTCAAAACAGCTCGGTTACGGAGACCAGTTCGGGAAGCAGATCAAGCTGATGGAAAGTCAGCTGAGCACGGTTCAATATCTTTTTCCGACAGTGCTCGTATTGACCGGCATCGTTTTTTCTTTCCTCAGTTATGCTATGGCAAGGCCGCTTTTACGGCGATTTTCCCCTGATCTTCCGAAGATGAAGCCTTTTAGAGAGCTCAAACTCCCGCAAAGCGTTGTCATTCTGTATTTTATTGTGACAGTATTAGGGTTTCTGCCTTTAGAAAAAGGGCATATGCTGTATTCGGTTTCATTGAATGGAGGATTTATTCTCAGCTTGCTGATTTGTATTCAAGGATTAGCGTTTATTTTTTTCTATTGCCATGAGATGGAGATGCCGAAAGCCGTGCCTGTATCAGCGATTGTGCTGGGTGTGCTTTTTCCGCTCATCATGTCCGTGTATCTCCTCTTAGGCATCATTGACATAGGCTTTAACATAAGAAATAAGGTGACGCGAAATTGAGTGTGACTTACAGGTGGGGAGTTGATAGAAATGCCTAGTTTTTATGAAAAACCGTTGTTTCGGTATCCCATCTATGCATTGATTGCATTGTCAATCATCATAATCCTCATCAGCATTTACTTTAACTGGCTGATAGGAGCCATCGGCGTTGTGCTGCTCGCCGTGATCTTGTTTTTCATTAAGCGTGCGGATTCTCTGATCAGAAAAGAAATTGACGATTATATTTCCACGTTATCGTATAGATTGAAAAAAGTAGGCGAAGAGGCATTAATGGAAATGCCTATCGGGATTATGCTGTTTAATGATCAATATTACATTGAGTGGGCGAATCCGTTTTTGTCTTCCTGTTTTAATGAAAGCACGCTCGTCGGACGCTCGCTGTATGACACATGCGAGGCCGTCGTGCCGCTGATCAAGCAGGAGGTCGATTCGGAAACGATCACCTTGAATGAGCGGAAGTTTAAAGTAGTGATTAAAAGAGATGAGCGCCTGCTTTATTTCTTTGATGTGACAGAACAGATTCAGATTGAAAAGCAGTACGAAAATGAGAGAACCGTGCTGGCATATATCTTCTTAGATAACTATGATGACGTCACACAGGGGCTGGACGACCAAACGAGAAGCACGATGAACAGCCAGGTTACCTCATTATTAAATGCGTGGGCGCAGGAGTACGGCATTTTCCTGAAACGGACGTCCTCGGAGCGGTTTATCGCGGTGTTAAATGAACACATTTTAACGGAGCTTGAAAACGCGAAATTTTCGATTTTGGATGAAATCCGAGAAAAAACATCCGTTCACACTGTATCTTTGACCCTCAGCATCGGGATCGGCGCATCGGTTTCTTCCTTGAAGGAGCTTGGAGATCTGGCGCAGTCCAGCCTCGATTTGGCTCTCGGCCGCGGAGGCGACCAAGTGGCGATCAAAATGCCGAACGGCAAGGTGAAATTTTACGGCGGCAAAACAAATCCGATGGAGAAGCGCACAAGGGTGCGCGCCCGGGTGATTTCTCACGCGCTCAAGGAGATTGTCTCAGAAAGCAGCAATGTCATTATCATGGGGCACAAATTTCCTGATATGGACGCGGTCGGAGCCGCAATCGGAATATTGAAGGTGGCGCAGGCCAACGGCAAAGAAGGCTACATCGTCATTGATCCGAACCAGATCGGATCAAGCGTTCAGCGCCTGATTGAAGAAATTAAAAAATATGAAGAGCTGTGGTCGCGGTTCATCACGCCGGAAGAGGCGATGGAAATTTCAAATGATGACACGCTGCTTGTCGTCGTTGATACACATAAACCGTCCCTTGTGATGGAAGAGCGTCTCGTGAACAAAATCGAGCACATCGTTGTGATTGACCACCACCGCAGAGGCGAGGAATTTATTAAAGACCCGCTGCTCGTTTATATGGAGCCATACGCTTCATCCACCGCAGAACTCGTGACGGAGCTGCTTGAATATCAGCCGAAGCGGCTCAAAATCAATATGATTGAAGCGACGGCCCTGTTAGCTGGTATAATAGTGGATACGAAGAGCTTTTCCCTTCGCACGGGCTCGCGGACGTTCGACGCCGCTTCTTATTTGAGAGCGAAAGGCGCAGATACGGTTCTGGTGCAGAAAGTTCTCAAAGAATCCGTCGGTTCTTATATCAAGCGGGCGAAACTGATCCAGCATACGTCTCTTTATAAAGAACATATCGCGATTGCTTCTCTTCCTGAGAACGAAGAGGAGTACTTTGACCAGGTGCTGATTGCGCAGGCGGCTGATTCCCTCTTATCGATGAGTGAAGTGGAAGCTTCATTTGCGGTAGCCAGACGGGATGAGCATACGGTGTGCATCAGTGCGAGATCGCTGGGCGAGGTCAATGTGCAGATTATTATGGAGGCGCTGGATGGCGGAGGGCATTTAACCAATGCGGCAACCCAGTTATCGGGCATTTCTGTCTCAGAAGCGCTCGTCCGGCTGAAGGAAGCCATTGATGAATATTTTGAGGGAGGCGTTCAGAGATGAAGGTTATTTTCTTACAAGATGTAAAAGGTAAAGGAAAAAAAGGCGAAATGAAAAACGTAGCAGACGGTTATGCACATAACTTTCTCATTAAAAAAGGCCTCGCTGTCGAAGCAAATGCGACAAACATCAGCGCATTGAAAGGACAGAAAGAAAAAGAGAAAAAAGAAGCGATTGCCGAGCTTGAAAGAGCGAAAGATTTGAAAGAAACGCTTGAACAGCTGACTGTTGAGCTGAGTGCCAAATCCGGTGAAGGCGGCCGTCTATTCGGATCTGTCACAAGTAAACAGATTGCAGAAGCGCTGCAAAAAACGCATAAGATTAAAGTGGATAAACGGAAACTGGAGCTCCAAGACGGTATCCGCACACTGGGATATACAAACGTTCCTGTAAAGCTGCACCCTGAAGTTCAGGCTGTGCTAAAGGTTCACGTAAAAGAAGAAGCGTAATACACAATGAAAAACCCGCCGATCCGGCGGGTTTTTTTCATGTCAGCAGACGTCGCAGCGCAAGAAAATGATGAGATTGTTTCATTTCCGATCGTTACGGATTGAATATTATATTACATCATGACGAAGGATGTGTCGGTATGAAACGATTTTTTTCTGAAACATATTTTAATTATCCGGAGAATAAAAAAGCGCTGAAACACTATCCGCTGATCGGAGACGGAAAAGATGGGGAGGTCTATCGCTTAACACACAACAAATGCGTAAAATATTTTTTTAAAAAAGAGACATGTAAGAAGGAATTGGAAGCTTTAGAGCTCGGATATGGTTCACCGGTGATCCCGAAACTGTATGAATACGGAGATCATTATATTGTGATGGAATACGTCAAAGGCACCTCCCTTGCGCGCCATATCAAAAAAGAAAAATCCCTGTCCGTCAAACTGACAGCTGATATTTTAAACATGCTGGATGAATTAAAAGATATCGGTTTTGCCAGATGGGATGCCGAAATCAGGCATATTCTGATCAACGAACAAGGTGAACTTAAAGTGATCGACCATAAAAGAGCCTTTTCGACCGTTACCCGAGTTCCCGTAAAACTATTAAAAGGACTGGACAAATACGGCTTGGCGGATGAGTTTTTGAACACCATAAAAAAATTAAATCCGTCACGCTACCGGGAATGGCGAAGGGAATTGTAAGTTTCTGAAAATCCGCATATGTAAGTTTCCTTTTTTTAGGGTCGTCATATGATATTTGTAACATTTGTTTGGTGGAGTGTGGAAAAAATGGGAGAATATATTATGGTTATCGGCGCTCATCCCGACGATGAACTATTGGGATCAGCGGGCACCATAAAACGGCTGATCAATGAAGGATATAAAGTGATTTCCATTATTACAGCATTAGGAAGAAAAGAAGAAGCTCATCATATTAAACAATTGGGCGAACGCGCGAATCAAGAGCTAGGAATTGAGAAAGTCATCTTTTTGGAGCATACGAATTTAGAGCTGGAATGTATCCCTCTTCATAAGCTTGTCAAAGAATTAGAACAGCTCATTCGCGTCTATCAGCCTGAAAAAATCTTTACACATCATTACGGCGATGTCAATATGGACCACCAGAGAACGTTCCAAGCAGTTTTAACAGCCGCCAGACCGCTTCCGAATCAAAAGCCTATCGAACTGCTTACGTTTGAAACGCTATCTTCAAGCGAGTGGGAGAGGAATACGGCTGATAAACTCTTCAAGCCTAATTACTTCGTTAATATCACAGACACAATGGATGCCAAACTCGCGGCGCTTCACCACTATGACGTAGAAATGAGGGATTACCCTCATCCCCGTTCATATGAAGGCGTTACACATTTAGGAAGAGTCAGAGGGATGACGGCGGGTGTGGAATACGCTGAAGCTTTTGAAGTCGTGCGGAGGATCTGGAAATGATCAAGACATTTTCCGTCCCGTATCCGTATATGATTCAGACGCTTGACCGCTATTACGGGGTCAAAGCGCACCCGCAAAAAAAGACGGCAGTAAAGACTCAGATGAAACATGCACATCATATTCCGCGATTATACGGAAAAAAACAGAAGTTATCCATTTTGATTGCCACGTTTTGGGACTACCCGCACACGGGCGGTTTATCAAACTATATTAAAACGCTTAGTGAAGGACTGAAAAAAAGAGGTCATAAGGTGGATGTCATATCCCCCAATCAGTTTCCTTCCGCACAGGTAAAAGAATTGCGGGCGGATGTTGTTCCGAAATTAAAAGATTTCTTTAGTGACAGATACGGGGATTACAGTGATCATATTTTGAAGAATAATCGGCTGATGTTTATATACGAGCAAATGCTTCAAAAGATTCATTTGGAAAAATATGATGTGTTTCATGCTCAAGATTTATTTACAGCCAACATATTAGGCAGGTTCAATCAAATCTATAAGAAACCTTTATTTTTCACACCGCATGGCATGTTTACTTTCAACAGACTTAAATTTCACATCTTTAAAAAAGGATCGGTAGAAGAGTTTTATTATAAAAAACTAGAGATGAAAGCCATTGAATACGCAGATCGCCTGATTATTATCAGCGATACGTTCCGCAGCCCGCTCATGAAGCTCGGAGCCGAACAGGAAGACATGGCAACGGTGATCACAGGAATCGATTACGATGCAAAAACAGGCGGGAAAAGAAAAACCCCGATACCGAAAAATAAGATCATCATCGCGTGTATTGCAAGATTAGGCCCGAGAAAAGGTCACAAATATTTACTGGACGCACTTTCAAGAATTCCGTCTGATCTACTTGAACATGTTGAAGTGCTGATCGCGGGCGACGGAGAGATGAGGAGCGCCTTAGAGGAACAGGCTCGAAAACTGAATCTATCTATGGTCTCCTTTTTAGGAAAAAGAGATGATGTTCCCGCTATTTTGAATATGACGGATATATTCGTATTGCCGACCATTAATGATAGTCTGCCTATTTCGATTATTGAAGCGATGTTCAGCGGCTCGGCTATCATCGCGACCGATTGCGGGGGTATTCCGGATCTGATCCGCCATAACAAAACGGGACTTATTGTCGAACCGGGAAATGCAAAGGTTCTTGCCCGGGCTTTAGCGTTTTTTATCTCTAACAAATCTGCGCGGGAGAAGGCTGCTTCAAACGCAAAGGCCTACGCGGAGAAATATTTAAGCAGTGAGACGATGATAAAAAATATCGAATCGATTTATCAAAATACCAACAGCTCGGAGGGAGATCATGAAACATGAACATGCAGCCGTTGTACTTGATTTCAGTGCAAACGGGATTGGGATCATTCGCAGTCTTGCCCGAAGAGGAATCGATGTTTACGCGTTTGACACGGAGGGACCTTATCGTATCGGAAAATCAAGATTGGCAGATTGCGGGATATGTCCCAGCCCTTTAACAGAAGAGGAAGAACTGCTGACATTTCTGACTGATTTCGGGAAGCGATTCCAAGCAAAGCCGGTTCTGTACGCAGGATCTGATGATTATGCGGGATTTATATCTAAATTCCGCGAGACATTAGCCGGTTTTTTTTTATTTTTGCTCCCGAGCCACTCTCTGTTAGAAACGGTCTTAGATAAAAGCAAAGCATATGAATTAGCGGTCAAGCATCACATCCCCTGCCCGAAAACCTTTTTTCCGAACAACCAGGATGAGCTGGAAGAAGCCATCGCCAATATTGACTTCCCGTGTATTTTAAAACCGGTGGCCGGCCATGAATACAGAAAAAAAGTAAACAAAAAAGCAATTGTAATGAAGGATGCCGCACAATTGCGCAAGGAGTTCAGCTCCTACAGAGAAAATGGAGAACTGCTCGTGCAGGAGATCATCCCCGGAGACAACCAGTGTTTTTATAAAGTCGCCACTTTTTATGATGACCAAATGAAATTAATGGGCCTATTCTCTCTGCAAAAGAACCATCAATTCCCTGCTGATTTTGGCGCGGGGGCCCACGTCGTCAGCAAACGGCTTCCTGATTTAATCGAGAAAACCCTGCCGTTTTTTGAAGCGATTCAGCTGAAGGGAGTAGGCATGGCGGAATTTAAAAAGGATCCCCGGGACAATGTTTACAAGTTTATCGAAATTAATCCGCGCTTTTGGCTCAGCCATAGCCTGACAGAACCGGCAGGCGTTCATTTCGTTTACATGTACTATCTGTATTTGACCGGGCAGCATGTGAAGCCCCAGCTCGAACAAAAAGACGGAATCAACTGGATTTATGAGGTGCGTTATTTCTTAACGTTTTTGAAGAAACGAAAAAGAGGAGAAATGACGTTCCGGGATTTTTGGAAAGGGTGTAAAGGAAAAAAAGAGTACGCTCTTTTTGCTTGGAATGACCCGATGCCATTTATCAGAAACACTTGGTCTCATCTCAAAAACAGCTGGAAACGGAAGCGGAAGGAAGATCGGCATGTATGAAAAGGAGATTTTGTATGGCGCATTTCAAAAACTGAGAATTGACGAAAAACTGTCGTATTCGTTCGGTGAAAGGGCTGCGGTGAATCCGGATGACATCACATGCCTGAAATCGACGGACAGAAGCGCCATTTATAAACTGTTTGTAAAGAAAAAATCCGGCACTGTTCCGCTGATATTGAAGGTATATAAATCTTCCCGTGAAAAAAATAAGGTCGAGATTAATATATACGGGAAAGCCCGTTCTGTTTTAGGGGATTTGCTGCCGGATATCTATCTTATAGAAGAAAGTGACCATGAAACGTGGATATTTATGGAGTTTGTCAGCCAGATCAGGGGACAGCTTACATTTCACCCGAAGCATTTCAAGTATATTATTCCGTCTGTCGCAGAACTGCACAGCCGCACCTTTGAAAACAAGAATATTTCTGACGGTAAATGGCGGTCGTGGCTGCCGGTATACAAATCGGAAACCATGAGAAAAGGGCGTAAAAAGCAGATCAAAAAGACAGCGGAATTATTGGATAGAGCGCTTAAAGATGAGCGCACAAAAGATATCGTGAAGCCTCATTATCGGCAAATCACAAACTTGCTTGAGCAGGAGGAGCCGGATTTTTTCCCTGAATTGATACAAAACGGCTCAGCCATCACACACGGTGATCTTCATATGCAGAATATCTGCACCCACGATGCGTCCGGACATGAACCGTGGGATATTCAATTCATCGATTGGGAATCCGCAAAATACGCGCCGGTTTGGTTTGATATGACGGTGCTGGTTGAAATTCTGCTTGGTTTCAGAAAAGATTGGAGCCGGCACGCAGAAGATATTCGAACGTATTGCGTAAAAGTGTATACGAAAGAAATGAAAAAGCGGGGTATTCATTTTCAGACCCCTCCTATGACGCTTTATAAAATGGCTTATTTGCAGAGAACACTTGAGAAAGGGCTTCATACCCAATTGCGGAGAATCTTCGACAATCGGGGAGGAGAACTGCTGCCGTATCATGTTGACAAAGTGTCAAAATGGGGACGGGAATTAGGATTATAAGTTTGAGAGAGGGGGAGCGGATGTGAAAGAAGAGATCGGCAAGCCGAACGGTCTGGTGCCTCTTGCCTTATTGCGCGTCATGGATCAATTTTACGGGATCGAACATCAAAGTGAGCCAGAGATGCTGTATTCGTTCTGTGCGGAAGGAAAAAGCTCCCCCAAACGAAAAAAGCCATTGCGTATTCTGTACGCAACCTTTCTCCGTTACCCGAATGTCGGAGGGTTGGCGAGTTATATCACATCAATTAAGACGGGTTTTGAGCGCATCGGTCATCAGGCGGATGTCATCTCGCCGCTCCAAATGCCGCCATCTTTTTTTCAGGAAGATATCCCGCGGGCCGCTGACGAGATCAGAGCGTTTCTTGTTGGCAGATACGGCGCCGCAAACGAAAAGTTTGTGAAGAATCTCAGCTATTTATATGTCTTTCAAAGATTTTTGAAGGAGAAAGACTTAGAACAATATGACCTGTTTCACGCGCAGGATTTATTTGCGGTATTTTTGCTGGGATACCTTAATCAAACGTATCAGCGTCCTCTTTTTTTCACGCCGCACGGACATTTTACGAAAAGCCGGATGAAGTTTCATAAAATCCAAAAGGGTTCAATAGAAGAGGCATATTTCAGTGAAATAGAAAGGCAGGGTATTCGGGCTTCGGATAAAATCATTACAATCAGCGACTCCTTTCACGAGCCCTTGCTGGAGTACGGAGCGAAGGAGGCTCAGCTGACGACTGTTCATACCGGCATTGACATTCAGGATGCCCCTGAGTCAAAACGTGCTGAAAAGCTCGTGATTGCGTGCGTTTCCCGTCTGACCGAGCGAAAAGGACATGATGTGATGCTGGACGCTCTCGCCCGCATCCGGCACCATTTATCCGGAGTTGATATATGGATCATCGGAGACGGAAACATGAGAGGGTTTCTGGAGGAAAAGAAACGGAAACTGGGCCTCACAAATGTGTTTTTCTTCGGAAAACGACGTGATGTGCCGGCGCTTTTGGCTGAATCATCTATATTTGTCCTGCCGACATTGAATGATAATTTCCCTATAGCGATCATCGAAGCGATGTTCTCAGGTCAAGCCATTGTCGCAACTGACTGCGGAGGAATCCCTGAGATGATCCGGCATGAGGACACAGGGCTTATCTGTCAGCCCGGCAACAGCCGCGAACTTGCTGATGCTCTCGTAATGCTGATTACGGATCAGTCTCTCAGGGAACGGCTTGGAAAAGAAGCGCGCTCCTATGCCGGCCGGCATCTGCGTCAGGAACTGATGGTTTCGAAAATAGAAAGTATTTATCAATCATTTTTCTGAATGATACCGGCGCCGCATGGCAGGTGCTTCAAGAGCAAAATAAAGAGGCCGGTGTTTAACTATCCAGCCTCTTTCCGAACTATTTTTTCATCTCATACAGAGTCTGCTGACTTTGTCCGCCCGGGCCGCCTGTCATTCCTTGCCGGGCTGAGCTTGTTTTTCCGGTGCTGTATTGGTCAGCTGAGATTTTTGTGCCGTTCTTTTTAATCCATGAGACAAGCTTCGTGTTGCCTGAACTGTTTCCGGATAATAAGAAATACTTCACTTTTCCATCATCAACAAGTTTTTTCAGCTGTGAGACGGTTAAAATCGGATCGGTTCCGTTAAAGCCTCCGAGTGCCATGACTGATTCATTCGTATGGATGATATAAGGCGCCGCAGTCACCGTGGTGAGCGTTGCAAACAGATATTCCTCACCTGTCTGATGCTTTTTCAAATAAGACAGCAGGCCTGTATCCACTTCAGAGGTGAACATATTGCCGCCGTTTGAGCTTTTCAGCTGCGGGCCGGATTCGGGTATGACGCTGTTTCCGCCGTAAAGGATCGGCGTGGCTGACCAGTACAGCGGCGTGAGCATCAACACACACATGGTGATCACGGTCAGTTGTCTGCCGAACGGCTTGTATTTCATCACAATGAGGGCAATGACAGTGCCGAGCCCCAACAGTCCGAGGATGTACATCCAAGCGCTGCCGATCTGGTTTGTATACCCGCTTACGATGAAGGCCTGAAAACCGGCGGTGAGAAAGACACCCGCAGGCAGCAGCCAGCCCGTCCAGCCTTTATCATGCTTGTATAAATCATATAAGGCCCGCCAGCCGATTCCGGAAAGGGCTGCGATCGGAGGCGCCAGCATGATTAAGTA
Source organism: Bacillus sp. A1 (assembly GCF_042296235.1). Lineage (NCBI taxonomy): Bacteria > Bacillati > Bacillota > Bacilli > Caryophanales > Bacillaceae > Bacillus > Bacillus sp. A1. The sequence goes on along the minus strand of NZ_CP141181.1, from coordinate 4,029,347 downwards.
GTACGGATGGAAAAAGCTTGCGATGCTGAAGAAACCGGCGGCAGGCACAAGCCATACTGTCCAAAACATCGTTTCTTTCATTTCCTCCGCTTTTTCCCGGCGGTTTCTGTACCAGCTGATGACGGCGCCGAACAAACCGGTGAGCGCAAAAGGCAGCATCCAGCTGATTTGCCCCGATAATTCAGATTGGAAAAGCCTGAGCGCACCCGGGGTTCCGTTGCCGTACATGTTCATACTCATGCTTTTTCCGCCGCCGGGGCCTTGTGAGCCGCCGTTTTGTGCCGGAGGAGTTCCGCTTCCTTGCGGTAAGGCCGCGTTCTGTCCGGATGGCTGCCGGGGCATTTGAACCTGCCCGTTTTTTCCCTGAGGAGCGCTGCCGCCCATTGCCGGGCTGTTCGTTCCCGGAGGCTGCATGCCCATCCCTTCCTGCATCACGCTTTTTCCGCCGGTCATGCTGCCGTGAGAAAGGCCCGTCGTCTGCCCGAGCAGCCGTTCTGTCCCGTTATATCCGAATGCCAGCTCCAGCACGGAGTTTGTCTGGCTGCTGCCGACATAGGGGCGGCTTGATGCGGAAATGGAATCAACGGCTGCCGCCCATGAGACGGAGAGCGCCAGGAGAACGGCTGAAGAAGCGAGAAGTGAGATCAGTTTTTTCTTAATGGATGTGTGTGATGCAATGAGATAAAAAAGCAGAAAAGCCGGAAGCACGATGTAGGCCTGCATCATTTTCATATTAAAGGCAAGACCGACAAGTGCGAATGCGGATAAGAGCCAAATGATTTTGCCGCGTTTCACCGCGCGCATCAAACACCAGGAACCGAGAAGCAGTGTAAAGACGAGCATGCTGTCGAGATTATTCGTCCGGCTGACGGCCGCCGCAATCGGCGTCAGCGCCATGACAAAAGCGGCGATTCTGGCCGCGCCCGTGCCGAACGAAGGCTTTATCATGAAATACAGCAGCAGAACGGAACCGAGCCCCGCCAAAGCCTGAGGAAGAATCACGCTCCATGTATGTACGCCGAAGACCAAAGCGAAAATCGTTTGAATCCATAAAGCGACAGGCGGTTTGTCTACCGTGACAAAGCCGGACGGGTCAAAGGATGCGTAGAAGAAGTTGTGAAAGCTTTGCGTCATGCTTTTGACGGCAGCCAAATAATACTGGTTGGCGGCATCATCCTGCCAAATGCCGTACATATTCAAAGCCGCCGCTGCTGATAAAATACCGATAAGAACGATGTCCAGTCGTTTTGTTTTCAATGGTTTCACCTCTTTTGTGACCCCATTGTAAAAAATAAATATGAAAAAGTTATGAATAAACGATAACGATTCAAAGAATGTTTTACCAAAATTTTCTTCACGAAAAAAAGAGGCGGAAAGCCATCGCTTCCGCCTCCCGCACATATATATGAGAGAGCAGCCTTTATTTGTGATCGTTCTCTTTTTGGATTTCAGCTAATTTGGCAAGCAGAATGTGCTGAGGCATGTGCATGATTCTCTCAAGCGGCATATTCAGTGATTCTGCGAGTTTTTGCGCCGTTTCGGCGGAAATTTGCAGCGGTTTCATGTGATCACTCCTTCCGTTTCTTTATTGTACTAAAATCAGAAATCGATCGTAAGAGGATATGACAAAGGAATGGAGGTTTGAAAAGCGGGGCTTTATAACAGAATGGGGGAGGTTTTTTATGCAATCGCCATTGATGTTATTACAGCTGAAGCTGGCTGATTATCAGAAAAAAGCCGCAGAACTGCGGACAATTGATGAATTTATCATACTGAAACAGACATTGCAGGACATGATGAAAGTATTCGCCGCCTGTGAAGAATGGGAGCTGTATCAAAAAACGGCCGATCTCATGGCGCAGACGGTGCTGCACATCCGTTTCATCGAATAAGAAAAGCCCTCGCTCGGGCGAAGGCTTTTCTTAAAAGGACCGTTCTTCTTCAATGTTTTTTTGCTGATCATAAATGACAAGCTTAGACGGGCTGTTCTCTTTAGCCGTCTGCTCCGCTTTCTCGATCGCCGCGTCCTTCGATGTATAAAGAGCCGTCGGCGCCACATTTTCCACCTTCACAAACCATCCGTCCGCATCAACACTGGGTGTTACTGCATATGTTTTCATCCTTCTTACCTCCTGGTTTCGATTTATTTATCAGTTTCCCGGCATTCAGAATGGCGAAACACGCAGCCGCTGTTTAACAAATACAGGGAAAGCGATATTTTTCTATTCTTTTTCTTGAGAAATGGTAAAATGGAGTTTGGATATTTTTTAAGGAGAGGACGGTGCTTAGCATGACAGACCTTCTGAATGATCGGCTGCCGCCGCAAAACATAGAAGCTGAGCAGGCCGTGTTAGGTGCTGTTTTTTTACAGCCGTCTGCGTTAACACTGGCTTCTGAAGTGTTGATTCCGGATGATTTCTACAGAATGTCACATCAAAAAATTTACAATGCCATGCTCGTGCTCGGAGACCGCGGTGAACCGGTTGATTTGGTCACGGTAACGTCAGAGCTTGCGAATACCGATTTGTTAGAAGAGGTGGGAGGCGTCTCTTACCTGACGGACATCGCGAATTCCGTTCCGACAGCGGCTAATATAGAATATTATGCGAAAATCGTTGAGGAAAAATCCATTCTCCGCCGTTTAATCAGAACGGCGACCTCGATCGCTCAAGACGGGTATACGCGCGAGGATGAAGTTGAAGATTTATTAAGCGATGCGGAAAAAACGATTATGGAGGTCGCGCAGCGAAAAAATTCGGGCGCCTTCCAAAATATTAAAGACGTGCTTGTGCAAACATACGACAACATTGAGCAGCTTCACAACCGGAAAGGCGATATTACCGGGATTCCGACCGGTTTTATCGAGCTTGACCGGATGACAGCGGGGTTTCAGCGGAATGATTTGATTATTGTCGCGGCCCGTCCGTCTGTGGGGAAAACAGCGTTCGCCTTAAATATTGCGCAAAACGTGGCCACCAAAACGGATGAGAGCGTCGCGATATTCAGTCTTGAGATGGGTGCCGAGCAGCTTGTCATGCGTATGCTCTGCGCCGAAGGGAATATTAACGCCCAAAATCTCAGAACGGGAAATCTGACGGAAGAAGATTGGGGCAAGCTGACGATGGCGATGGGAAGCCTGTCAAACAGCGGTATCTTTATAGATGACACCCCCGGCATCCGCGTCAGCGAAATCCGTTCAAAATGCCGCCGGCTGAAGCAGGAAAACGGATTGGGCATGATTTTAATTGACTACTTGCAGCTCATTCAGGGAAGCGGCCGTTCAAGCGACAACCGCCAGCAAGAGGTATCGGAAATTTCACGGGCGCTAAAAGCGCTGGCACGGGAGCTTGAAGTCCCGGTCATCGCCCTGTCTCAGCTCTCCCGGGGTGTTGAGCAGCGGCAGGATAAACGTCCGATGATGTCAGATATCCGTGAGTCGGGAAGTATTGAGCAGGATGCCGACATCGTCGCCTTCCTGTATCGTGATGATTACTATGATAAAGAATCCGAAAACAAAAACATCATCGAAATCATTATCGCCAAACAGCGTAACGGCCCGGTGGGCACCGTCTCACTGGCTTTTGTGAAAGAATACAATAAGTTCGTAAACCTGGAACGGCGCTTTGATGACGGCGGTGTTCCGGCAGGTGCGTAAAGCCTCAAGCAATGTCTTGAGGCTTTTTTTCATCCGAAAGAATGAGAGAATGCCGTCCGTTCGGCAGACGAAATAAAGAAAGCGCTTTTATATAATGACATTAAGGGAGGAATGATGATGACAATGGAATTTCCGCAATTTCAAGCGGCACAAATCCGGATTGCCCGGCCGACCGGACAGCTCAAAGAAATCATCAGGTTTTATGAAGAGGGCCTCGGACTGAAGAGGATCGGCAGCTTTTCCGGACATGAGGGCTACAGCGGTGTCATGTTCGGCCTGCCCCATACGCAATACCACTTAGAATTCACCGAAGAAACCGGTTCGTCTCAGCCGGCACCCGTTCCGCACGGCGACAGCCTGCTTGTCTTTTACATCCCTGATCAGCAGGAGGTCATTCGCATCAGCACGAAATTAAAGCAGATGGGATATGAGGAGAAAGCACCCGAAAATCCGTACTGGGGAGAAAAAGGCGTGACCATCGAAGATCCTGACGGCTGGCGGGTCGTCCTGATGAATACAAGCGGCATATAAATGGCTGTCCGAAGAACCCTGATTACGGGTTCTTTTTCTTGTTAAAGCATGAAAGTTTCGGGAGTAATAGATAGCAAATGAAATAGAAAACGCTTTTAATCATGTTTAAGGCGAACAAATATAGATTGATAAGATTTAAATGTTCGGATTTACGATTGACTTTCTGTTTCGGCACTGATACACTTAATTTGTTTGAATGAGATATCGTTTTGAAAGGTTAACGGAGGTGCACGGATATATGTCTTCAGTAGTCGTAGTAGGTACGCAGTGGGGCGATGAAGGAAAAGGTAAAATTACAGATTTCCTATCAGAAAATGCAGAAGTGATCGCACGTTATCAAGGCGGAAACAATGCAGGACATACCATCAAGTTTGATGGAGTCACGTACAAGCTTCATTTAATCCCATCAGGAATTTTTTATAAAGATAAAGCGTGTGTCATCGGGAACGGAATGGTTGTTGATCCGAAAGCGCTCGTAACGGAGCTTGCGTATCTTCATGAGCGCAATGTGAGCACGGATAACTTGAGAATTAGCAACAGAGCCCACGTCATTCTTCCATACCATCTGAAACTGGATGAAGTAGAGGAAGAACGCAAAGGGGCCAACAAGATCGGCACAACGAAAAAAGGCATCGGACCTGCTTATATGGACAAAGCGGCGCGGATCGGCATCCGGATCGCAGACCTGCTAGATCGTGACGTGTTTGCAGAAAAGCTTGAACGGAACCTTGAAGAGAAAAACCGTCTGCTTGAAAAAATGTATGAAACGGAAGGCTTCAAAATTGAAGATATTCTGGATGAGTATTATGAATACGGCCAGCAGATTAAAAAGTATGTATGCGATACATCCGTCGTCTTAAATGACGCGCTGGATGAAGGCCGCCGCGTTTTATTTGAAGGCGCTCAAGGGGTTATGCTTGATATCGACCAAGGGACATACCCGTTTGTCACTTCATCCAACCCGGTCGCCGGAGGGGTGACGATCGGTTCAGGCGTAGGCCCGACAAAAATCCAGCACGTCGTCGGTGTATCTAAAGCGTACACAACCCGTGTCGGTGACGGTCCTTTCCCGACTGAGCTGAAAGATGAAATCGGAGATCAAATCCGTGAAGTCGGACGCGAATACGGCACAACGACAGGCCGTCCGCGCCGTGTCGGCTGGTTTGACAGCGTTGTTGTCCGCCATGCCCGCCGCGTCAGCGGAATCACAGATCTTTCTCTGAACTCAATCGATGTGCTGACTGGCATTGAAACATTGAAAATCTGTGTCGCTTACCGCTACAAAGGTGAAGTGATTGAAGAATTCCCGGCAAGTCTGAAAGCTCTCGCAGAGTGTGAACCGGTATATGAAGAAATGCCTGGCTGGACGGAAGATATCACAGGCGCAAAAACATTAAGCGATCTTCCTGAAAATGCGCGCCATTATCTGGAACGCGTGTCTCAGCTGACAGGTATTCCGCTTTCTATTTTCTCTGTCGGTCCCGACCGTTCACAAACGAACGTCATCCGCAGTGTATACCGCGCTAACTAAGAATTTGCAGCAAACAAGCCTCCGGTCACGGAGGCTTGTTTTTTTATGTAGGAAAAAAATAATAGATTTTTTTCAAAAAAGTAGTTGCCACTTTCGAATGTTCTATGATATTATAAATCTCGTTGTTACGGAACAGCTTCAATAGAGTACTGCAAGAAAGCTTTTGTCTGAATGCTCTATGATACATAATCCGACACATCAAGAGCCATTAGCTCAGTTGGTAGAGCATCTGACTTTTAATCAGAGGGTCGAAGGTTCGAGTCCTTCATGGCTCACCACTTTTTATGGCCCGTTGGTCAAGCGGTTAAGACACCGCCCTTTCACGGCGGTAACACGGGTTCGAATCCCGTACGGGTCATTGATTTACTTTAGCGTTATTGCTAACTCCTTATTTGTCCTCGGAGGGCCGCCACGATACGGCTCTCCGGACAAATTACTGTAAGGTCCGGTAGTTCAGTTGGTTAGAATGCCTGCCTGTCACGCAGGAGGTCGCGGGTTCGAGTCCCGTCCGGACCGCCATTTTACTTTACTTTATAGTATAGAAAAGAAACATCTGGCTCGGTAGCTCAGTTGGTAGAGCAACGGACTGAAAATCCGTGTGTCGGCGGTTCGATTCCGTCCCGAGCCACTTACCCAAACGCATCTGCAATAGTAGGTGCGTTTTTTCTTTTGTTATAAAAAAAGGGAGAGCCGGCTTTTCAGCCGGCCCAGAAGAAGACGTCAAACACTAGACGGCGTTTTTTTTCGTGAGGTTTCAAAAAAATATTATTTTTTAAAAGAAAATAAAAAACATGACAAAAGGATGGCAGTTCAATACGTTTTTGCGCTGTTCTCTTTAATTTTTTTATCTTTTGACCTGAAACCGTTATAATAGACGGGGAACGTTTTTCATGATCCGAATTGTGATCATCATGAAACATCAATAGATGAAATGAAGTCATTCTGGCAGGAGGAAAATCAAGATGATGGATAAGAAAATCCTTGTAGTCGATGATGAAAAACCGATTGCAGATATATTAGAGTTTAATTTAAGAAAAGAAGGCTATGACGTGCATTGTGCGTACGACGGAAACGAAGCCGTGGAAATGGTGGAGGAGCTTCAGCCTGATTTAATTCTTTTAGATATTATGCTTCCGAATAAAGACGGAGTTGAAGTGTGCCGGGAAGTCCGGAAAAAATATGATATGCCGATTATTATGCTGACGGCAAAAGACTCGGAGATTGACAAGGTCATCGGGCTTGAAATCGGAGCGGATGACTATGTCACGAAGCCTTTCAGCACGCGTGAGCTTCTGGCCCGCGTCAAAGCGAACCTGCGCCGCCAGCTTACGGTTGCGCCGGCTGAGGAAGAATCAGCTTCTAATGACATTCATATCGGTTCTCTCGTGATCTTCCCTGACGCTTATGTCGTATCAAAAAGAGAAGAAACGATCGAGCTGACTCATCGTGAGTTTGAATTGCTTCATTACTTAGCCAAACATATCGGACAGGTTATGACGCGTGAGCATCTGCTGCAGACTGTGTGGGGCTATGACTATTTCGGTGACGTGAGAACGGTGGATGTAACAGTACGCCGCCTTCGCGAGAAAATCGAGGATAATCCGAGCCATCCGAACTGGATCGTCACAAGACGGGGTGTCGGTTATTACTTGAGAAATCCTGAACAGGACTAACCGGCGATGAATAAGGTTGGTTTTTTTCGGTCGATTCAGTTTAAGATCACGCTGATCTATGTGCTTCTCATTATCATCGCCATGCAGATTATCGGCGTGTACTTTGTGAAACAGGTGGAGAATTCTCTTCTCAAGTCCTATGAATTATCGTTAAATCAGCGGATTGACAATCTTTCCTATTATATTGAGCAGGAATATAAAGGAGACAATGACAGCACCGTCATTAAAGATGACGTCAAACGGATTTTAAATGATTTTACGAAAAATAATGAAATACGGGAGATTACATTTGTTGATAAAAGCTATGAGGTCGTCGGTTCTTCGAGGCCTTATGGCGAGGAAATAGCGGGGAAACAGACGACTGACCCGATTTTTAAACGGATTTTCTCAACAAAACAGGCCTATTCAAAAAAATATTATGATCCTAAAAGCAAAAACAGAGTGCTGATTTCAGCGAAACCTGTCGTCACAGAGAATCAGGAAGTTGTCGGCGCGATATATGTCGTGGCCAGTATGGAAGATACCTTTAACCAGATGAAAACCGTCAACTCGATTCTTGCTTCAGGAACAGGCTTAGCCCTTGTTCTGACGGCTCTTCTCGGTATTTTTCTCGCCCGCACCATTACCCATCCGCTGTCAGATATGCGTAAGCAGGCGATGGAACTGGCAAAAGGGAATTTCTCCAGAAAGGTGCGGAAATACGGGCATGATGAAATCGGTCAGCTCGCAACGACGTTCAACCATCTGACGAGAGAACTTGAAGATGCCCAAGCCATGACGGAAGGGGAGAGAAGAAAGCTTTCTTCCGTTATCGCGTATATGACGGACGGTGTCATCGCAACGAATCGCAACGGGGCTATTATTCTTTTAAACAGCCCTGCGCTTGAGCTGCTGAATGTTTCACGTGAAACGGCTTTAGAGATGCCGATTACGTCTTTATTGGGCATAAAAGAGAACTTTACATTTGAGGATTTAGTAGAACAGCAGGATTCAATGCTGCTGGAGATCGAACGTGACGATGAAACGACTGTACTGCGGGTGAATTTTTCCGTTATTCAGAGAGAGCACGGAAAAATCGACGGTTTAATCGCGGTTCTTTATGATGTCACCGAACAGGAAAAACTCGATCGGGAGCGCAGAGAGTTCGTTGCCAACGTGTCTCATGAGCTGCGGACACCGCTGACGACCATGCGAAGCTATTTAGAGGCGCTTGCAGAAGGCGCGTGGGAAAACAAAGATATCGCTCCGCGTTTCTTAATGGTGACCCAAAATGAGACTGAGCGCATGATCAGATTGGTGAACGACCTGCTTCAGCTTTCTAAATTCGACAGCAAAGATTATCAGTTTAATCGGGAGTGGATTCATATGATCCGCTTTATGTCACTGATTATCGATCGTTTTGAAATGACGAAAGAACAGCATGTCGAATTTATCCGCGAGCTTCCGGACAGAAATCTGTACGTGGAGATTGATCAGGATAAAGTGACGCAGGTTCTCGATAATATCATTTCTAACGCACTGAAATACTCACCGGAAGGCGGACATGTCACTTTCTCAGTCGATGTGAATGAGAAAGAAGAGCTGCTTTATATCAGCGTAAAAGATGAAGGTATCGGCATTCCGAAAAAAGATGTGGAAAAAGTCTTTGACCGTTTCTACAGAGTGGATAAAGCGCGCACAAGAAAACTCGGCGGCACCGGACTCGGCCTTGCGATTGCAAAAGAGATGGTTCAGGCGCACGGCGGAGACATTTGGGCCGACAGTGTAGAAGGCAAAGGAACGAAGATTACATTTACTCTTCCATATAAAGAAGAGCAAGAGGATGATTGGGATGAGGCGTGAAAATATAAAAACAGTCATACTGTCAGTGCTGGTCGTCATTAGTCTTGTTTTAACATGGGGAATTTGGACATTCCAGCCCAATTTTTCAGAAGGCACGGCCTCAACCAAATCGACTGTCCGGGAAAAGCATAAAATTGACAAAACGAGCCAAAAAGTGTCGCAAACGGTAAAACCCCGGGATATGTTTATTCATACAAACGGCTCTCATTACAAAGTGAATGATGAGACGCTCTTTAATGACCTGTGGGCGGATTTGCCGCAATGGGAAGTAAAAGGGATGAAGGATATTTCCGATCAATACGACAAGCTCGGTTTTAAAAATTGGCTTTACGGCAGAAACGGCAATTCGGCAAAGCTCGATCTGCAATTCAATGACACCATTCCGATTGATTTCTTCCAAACGATGTTTAAATGGTCGAATCCGTCAATGGAATACAGCTCATTTGACCATATTGTCATTCCGTTTAATGAGAATAAGACGAATAAGAAGATTTACATGGTCTCATACAGCAAGCAGCTGATTTTGGAAGTGACTGTGGAATCGGCGAATTACCGCAATCTGATGAATGAGCTGTACAGCAAAAAGTCGAGTATGCCGTTATACCACCTCTATTCGGTCGGAAAAAGCAAAGAATTTCTCATGCCGAATGCGCGATTTAATATGAAGGAAAAAGAATTTATCACTGAAACCATTAAGACGAACCTGTTTAAGCAGACGCTTTTTAATGATCCGAGCACGGTCAGAGAAGACCCGAATTACAATCGGAATGTGCTGACTGACGGAATCAGCCGTCTGGAAATCAATTCGACACAGCGGCAGATTCAATTCCAGCATCGGAACCTGGCACAAAGCGCTTCTTATCAAACAGGCGAGCTGATTAAGAAAAGTTATAAATATTTAGAGGATACGGGAAGCTGGACGGATCATTATCAATTTTTCAATGTGAGTGATAACCAGCAGCTGAGTTTCTACATGTTTAAAGATCAAATGCCCGTGATCAACAGCACGTCTAAGCCTTTCGGCTCCGGACCTGTTTTGACCCTGCAATGGGCCAATGACGAGGTTCTCAGCTACAAGCGGCCGAACTATGTTCTCGGACCGAATCCGATTAAAACAAAAGACGTAAAAATGATGAACGGCAATGAGGTTGTGTCTCTGCTGGAGCAGCAGGATAAATACGACGTGAATAAAATCGACCAGATCTTCCTGTCCTATCAAATGGTTTCTTCATCAACGAATGATCTCGTTGAACTGGAACCCGTCTGGAGTATGAAAATCAACGGGAAGATCGTCCCGATTACGAAAGATCTGCTGGGGAAGGAGGAGGACGATAATGGAGTGGAATAAGACAAAAACGATCTTCATCATTGCCTTCCTCATCCTCGATATTTTTCTCGGCTATCAGTTTTTTGAAAAACGCTCGAGCAGTGAATACGAAGTGATTAAAAATTCAAACGTGGAAAAAGACATGGAAATGGATCATATCACATTCGGCAACCTGTCTTCTGATTCCGCGACGGGCTACCGGCTGACGGCGGGCCAAAAGGTATTTACCGCCGAAGATATTGATGCTTTGAAAGATCAAAAGCCTTTAATGGAGATGCCGGCGGATGATCACAAGGTTACGACGCTGAAAATGAAATTTACCGATCCGGTCGGTTTATCGAAGCAAAAAACGCAGGAGGATGCGGAATCGCTCGTCAGCTCTAAAGTAACCGGCGGTGAAAAATATAAACTGTGGAAAGTCGACAAGGATAAAAAACAAATCATTTTTTACCAGATGTATGACGGCCAGTTTATTTATCAGGATTTTGACTCGTCCACGGATGCGATCGGACAGGTGATTCTGCATCTGAACGATAAAAACGAGGTCGTATCTTACGAGCAGACCATGCTGGAGTCATTCAAGCGAATCCAGACGGAGAGCCTGATTCCTGAGCTGGATGCGGTCGAATTATTGTATTCTCAAAATTACTTAAAAGCGAATTGCGCCGTTAAAAGCGTTAAGTTCGGCTATATTGCCCAATATCCGCTGACAAGTACGCAGGTGCTGGCGCCGGTATGGAGAATTACAATTGAAGATAAGTCAAAAGGGACGAAGAAAAAGACACTGCAAACGTACACTGTGAACGCATTGGAAAGCACAGTCATTGATAACAATCAAAATAAATAATGGAGTGAGACACAATGGGCTTGCAATTTAGCGTGCTTGCGAGCGGGAGTACCGGAAACGCGTTTTATCTGGAGACAGAGGAGCACTCTTTTCTGGTGGATGCCGGCCTGAGCGGTAAAGCGATGGACGGGCTGATGGAGAGAATCGGCCGCAAGATAGACGACGTCGACGGCATCTTTGTCACTCACGAGCACAGCGACCATATTAAAGGGCTCGGCGTCATTGCGAGAAAGTACGGTCTTCCCGTCTACGCGAATGAAAAGACGTGGAAAGCGATGGAGAATCAGATCGGCAAGCTGGATACCGGACAAAAGTTTTTGTTCCCGATGGAAAGCGTGAAATCCTTCGGCGGGCTTGATGTTGAGTCATTCGGCGTCTCTCATGACGCGGCTGAGCCGATGTTTTATGTTTTCCACTACCAAGGCAGAAAGCTCGCGCTGATGACGGACACCGGGTATGTGAGCGACAGAATGAAAGGCATTATCCGTTCGGCCAATGTGTTTGTGTTTGAAAGCAACCATGATGTCGGCATGCTGCAAATGGGCAGATACCCTTGGAGCATTAAGCGGCGGATTTTAAGCGATGTCGGCCACGTCTCGAATGAAGACGCGGCCCTCGCCATGACTGATGTCATCGGCGACGGCACATCGCGCATCTATTTGGCGCATCTGAGCCAGGACAATAATATGAAGGAACTGGCGAGAATGTCCGTGCAGCAGACATTGGCTGCGAAAGGATTTGTCGCCGGGGAAACGTTTCAGTTATTTGATACCGATCCGAAAATCCCGACGCCGCTGTGCGCCGTGTAATTTTTCCAAATGAATCATGATTATTAATCCGCGATCTGACCCACACTATAAGCAAATCGAGTACTCTTGAAAGGATTTGAGATAGGGTGGATTATAATCGCGATGATGAACAGTACGCCTCCGAACAGCCCCGCCGCAGCAAGAGAGGGTACTTTCTATCAAGTCTGATCGGCGTCATCGTCGGGGCCGCGCTCATGGCTTTCCTGCTGCCGTACTGGACAGGCGGAGACCATGGAGAAAGCAGCAAAAGCACCAGCCAGCGTCTCGGCAGCGAACAGGTGAAAACAGTCAACGTAAATGTCAACGATGCTGTCACGAATATGGTCAGCCGTGTATCAGATTCGGTAGTCGGTGTTCTCAATATCCAAAAGACCGATATTTGGGGAGAGGGCGGCGAAGCGGGAAGCGGGTCGGGCGTCATTTACAAAAAGAACGGAAACACTTCTTATATCGTAACCAATCACCATGTCATTGCAGGTGCGACTGAAATTGAGATCAGCCTGAAGGATGGCTCACGCGTGCCTGCTGAGCTGATCGGGAGCGACCGTCTGATGGATCTTGCCGTGCTGAAGGTGAAGTCTGATAAAATCAAATCGGCCGCCCAGTTCGGCAATTCTGATCAGGTCAAAGTCGGAGAACCGGTCATTGCGATCGGAAATCCGCTCGGGCTTGAATTTGCGGGATCAGTGACACAGGGGATCATTTCAGGCACGGAAAGGGCAGTGCCCGTTGACTCAAACGGCGACGGACAGCCGGATTGGAATGCGGAAGTGCTGCAGACCGACGCCGCGATTAATCCCGGCAACAGCGGAGGCGCTTTGATGAATATATCGGGCAAGGTGGTCGGCATCAATTCAATGAAGATCGCTGAATCCGCCGTTGAAGGCATCGGCCTGTCCATCCCGTCAAAGCTTGTCATTCCCGTTATTCAGGATTTAGAAAAATACGGAGAAGTCAGACGGCCTTTCCTCGGTATTGAGATGAAATCCTTAACGGATATTGCGAGCTACCATTGGAGCCAGACGCTGAAACTTCCGAAAGGCATTAAAACCGGGGCGGTCATTATGGGTGTCGACGCGTTTTCACCGGCCGGAAAAGCGGGTTTGAAAAAGCTCGACGTGATCACCGGGTTCGACGGACATAAGGTCAATGACGTTGTGGATCTCCGTGAGCGCCTGTATCGCAAAAAGATCGGCGACCGTGTGAACATCACGTTCTACCGTTCGGGAAAGAAAAAAACAGCGGAAGTCAAACTGACAGAAGCGGATCGATTACAGAAATAAAAAAACAGCCCGGACATCCGGGCTGTTTTTTATTGATTTATTTGTTAATATTATACTATTATGAAAACGGGGAGGTGAAACACATGAAAACGGCTGATGTGATCATCGTATTGAATGAAATTGAAGGTGAATGTGAAGGAAGAATTATTTTAGAATGCAGAATTTAAGAACATGAAACATGTCATATCAAACGTCCTTTTTCAGGGCGCTTTTTTTATGCCTTTTTTCAGAAGCCATAAAAAAGAACTGAACGTGGGTCACAACACGTTCAGTTAAAAATGGGTATATTTAGAAAAAGGTAGACATGAACTTAGAACTTTGTGATTGAAACAGACTGGTGCTGCTGAATTGAAGCGGCAGATGAAACTGCCGGCAGCTTATTTTTTGTTATTTACAGATGGCTCCGTTTTGAGCGTTTACTTTCACCGTTTGTTCCGTATGGTTTTGGGCAGTGATTTTCACGATGTACTTGTAGACGCCGTTTTCTTTCTTCATTTCAGACGATTTAACAGCGCCTTTGCAATGGCTGAGCGCGATGGAATGCGCTTTTTTAGAAGCGATCATCACTTGTTTTTTCTGCACTTCTTCTTTCAGGACTTTTCCGCTTTTGCCGTCCATGTGGAGCGTATGAAGCTTGCCGTCCTGGCCGAATATGCTGACAACATAGACTGATACGCCGTTTTCTTTTTTCATTTGAGCGGATTTCACAGCGCCTTTGCAATGGCTGAGTGCGAACGATTCCGCTTTTGCACGGGTCATGTGTTGCTGGTTATTCTTTATATCATGTTTGACGATTTTGCTGTTTTTACAATTGATATGGAATGTGTGAAGCTTCCCGTCTTGTCCTGACACCTGAACCACGTAAACCATAGCGTTATGTTCGGTCTTCAGCTCAGAAGACTTCACTGTTCCTTTGCAATTCTTCACGGCGATTTTTTCAGCGCCGGATTTTGAGATGAATTGCTGTTTCTTTTCAATTTGGTGTTTCACGACTTTTCCGCTGGAGCTGTTGACATTGACGGTGTGCTGCTTTCCTTTTACGTCAAGGACGTTGACAACATATACGTAAGCGCCGTTGACTTTTTTCATTTGCGCTGATTGAACGGCGCCTTTGCAGCTGCAGTTTTTCAATGCGGTCTCTTTCGCTTTAGAGATAGAAACGGAAGCCTGCTGTTTCGTTTCCACTTTCGTCTGCGCTGCGTCATCCTTATGAATGACAGCCGCATGCGCTGAAGTTAAAGAACTGATTGAAAGTATGGTCCCCAGTGCAGCTCCTGATAAAACTTTTGTAATTCCCATCATATATTCCTCCTTAAACATTTCATTGTTGGCTTCCCAACTAAGGCTTATTGTAAAGACCCAAACTGAAAACAACATGAATCTAAGCTGAAAACTTCCTGAATTCAGCGGATTTTCAGCTTAGATTCAGTTTTGTTTCAGATAAAAGCGAATAATAGAAGGGGAAGCGAAAAAAATAAACACAGGCTGATACATCTAAGGAGAGACTGCATCATGGATAAGTTGAAAGGCATCAAGGTGCTGATTGTAGACGACGAGCCCGCCATCATTGATTTTTTAACGATGGGGCTTGTCAATGAAGGGTTTGAAGTGATGTCCGCGGCAGACGGGATGTCGGCGATGAATCTTGTGAAAACATTTCAGCCTCATATTGCCGTTTTGGACGTGATGATGCCGGGAATGGATGGGCTTGAGCTGTCAAGGATGCTTAAGAAAACAAGCAATACCGCCATCATCATGCTGACCGCGAAGGATGAAGTAGAGTTTCGCGTAAAGGCGCTGATTGAAGGCGCTGATGATTACATGATCAAACCGTTCAGCTTTGAGGAGCTGCTTGCCAGAATTTACGCAAGAATCCGCAACCAGTTTCCGCATCTTTTCGATGAGGTGGTGCTCGGCCCCTTCCGAATCGATGACCGGAGCAGAGAGATTTTTTACAATGAACAGCCTTTGAAGCTGTCCGCCACCGAATATGAACTGCTGAAATGTTTAGTGCTCCGCCACGGAACGGTTCTCAGCAAAACGAGGATTCTCGATCAGGTATGGGGCTATGATTTTTACGGGGAAGACAATATCGTCGAGGTGTACATCCGTTCTTTGCGCGAAAAGCTGAAGGACAAAGAACACAAGGTGATTCGCACGGTTCGGGGCGCCGGGTACAGGGTGGATCTGGCATGAAACGGCTGTACAGAACCCTGCGATTCCAGCTCCTGTTCAGGTCACTGGCGATTTTGGCCTTGCTGTTATGTTTCATCGGCGGCACTCAGTACATGTTTATGACACGGACGATGTATGAAAATCAGGCGATCAGCATTCAGAGTTATATCAATTCAATGGATCAAAGCGTATGGAGGTCAATCAAAACCCTTGCCCGTTCCGAAACATCGGCTCATCCGAATTTGATTTACCCAGGGGTGACGGTTGCTTTTATCAATCAATCATACAAGATGTCTGTTTTATCAGAAGACCCGCACGCGGGGGCCGCTCCTTCTTTCCCGAAAAAAGTGTATCAGGATGCGCTGACAGATACAATGGCGCTTCACTATCAGGTGGCTCACAATAAGGCGGGTGAGGAAATCATCGTCGTGTTTCAGGCGATTTCCGTTGACGGCAGGCAGGCGGGAGTTGTGCAGATGAGCACGCTGACCCAGCCTCTGAATGATTCGCTTTTCCGCCAGATCAGCATTTTCGCGGTGCTTTCCTTTGCGGCTTTGGTCATCGGACTGTTTGTTTTCTTGCCGGTGATCCGGCTCACACTCAAGCCGCTGTCCCGCATTGTGCGTATGATGGGTGACATTAATGCCGGCAGTCTCGATAAACGGCTGCCGATCGATAGGAAGCAGGCCGAAATTGAGTCATTGGGCATCTCCATCAATCAGATGCTGGAACGGATTGAAACCTCTTTTCAGGCGGAAAAAGAAGCGAAAGAACGAATCCGGCAGTTTGTATCAGATGCATCACATGAGCTGAGAACGCCGCTTACCTCCATTCACGGCTTTATCGAAATTTTAATGCGCGGAGCGGCGGAGAAGCCGGAGCAGAAAGAAAAAGCGCTTCAAAGCATGTACGCGGAATCCGCCAGGGCAAATAAGCTGATAGAGGATCTTCTGTTTCTCGCGAAGATTGACCGGGTGCCGAGCTTTGAAATGAAAAAAGGCGCATTGGGAGACGTCATTTTGGAAATGGAGGCTCAGCTGAAGCTGCTCGCGAGAAACCGGAAGCTCGAGTTCTTTGTCGATCAAAAGATAGAATCCGTTTTTGACAAAGACAAAATGAAGCAG
The DNA here is from genome assembly GCF_042296235.1 of Bacillus sp. A1. Classification (NCBI taxonomy): domain Bacteria; kingdom Bacillati; phylum Bacillota; class Bacilli; order Caryophanales; family Bacillaceae; genus Bacillus; species Bacillus sp. A1. The sequence goes on along the minus strand of NZ_CP141181.1, from coordinate 4,012,550 downwards.
GTCATTCTCAATCTATTTTACAATGCGGTGCAGCATACGGATGAAGACACGGGTGTCATCACCGTCTCCCTGCAGAAAGACGGAGGAATCATGCTTATGATTGCGGATAACGGAACGGGAATCGCTCCGGAGCATGTGCCTCATTTGTTTGACCGGTTTTACAGGGCGGAAACCTCCCGATCCCGTCAATCCGGCGGCGCGGGGCTGGGTCTTGCCATTACAAAAACCATTATCGACAGCCATAACGGAACAATTGAAGTGAAAAGTGAGCAGGGAAAAGGCTCCGTGTTCATCATCCGGCTGCCGGGATAAACCGGGAAGCAGGAAGAAATATCACAATTTATATATAAATTCTAAATTTTCAAAAAATAACTTGTCCTTTTCCAATATTGATGATAATATCTAGTTATTGGTAAAGGGGGTGTGTACTGATGAAGATTGAAGAACTTGATCTTGATACAGAAACAGCAAGCTTGGTGCATCGCTGCTAGTAAAGCCGTGACTCCCCTCATTGGGGAGTTATTATCTTTCAGGGGGTATGTCATGATGTCAACTGACTGTAAGCGCTGGAAGTTTAAAGACAGCGTGCAGGTGCTGACCTACACGGCGCATATTATCATTCAATATCGAAAGGCGATTAAGCTTGCGCATACGAGTGAGATCAAAGAGGCGGTTGAACGGCTGATCACCGGCTGTGAAAAACAAGAGCTTTCTGATCTTCTGGGAGAGGAAGCGGGAAACCAGTTTTTCGATGCGTTAATGAAATTGGATGCTTTAATAGAGCCATGGCAAAACGGCCGTGAAGGCCGCATCACTGAAAAGCAGCTGTACCATTTTGAGAAATACAACCAAAACCCCAATCTGATCCAAAACAGATTAGACGGCAGCAGGGCAGCGATCGTGGGTCTGGGGGGCGTCGGAACGATCATTCTTCAAAACCTTCTGGCGGCGGGCATGCAGCATTTTATTCTCATTGATTTCGATGCCGTATCAGTACATAACCTGAACAGACAATTCGTCTATAATAAATCTTCTGTAGGCAAATTAAAGATCTCAGAATGCAGAGATTATATTGCGGGTATCAATCCCCATGCGGACGCAGCACTTTACCATCAGGAAATTACACAGCCGCAGGACCTGCGTGTGTTAGATCCGTATGAAATTGATATCGTCATAAATGCCGCTGACAAACCCCATAACATTTCTGAATGGGTTTACCGGTATTGTAAGGAGCGGAATATCGCGTTTATGACCGGGGGTGTCGGCAGCTTCAGCGGCCAATGGGGGCCTCTGCTCACGCCTGAATCCTATCAATCCGGCGTCACTTATGAAAAAAACATGCCGGCCGGACTTCTGAACTGTTACCCCGATGAACCGATCAAAGGTTCCTTAGGAGCGACAAACGGTATTATATCCTCGTTTATGTCTCATGACATTATCACATACCTTGCAGGCGGAAGCCCGAAATCCCTGAATACCCGCATCGGCCTGGACTTTGACGGCCTTCATATTACAGAAACGAAGCTTTCTCAAAAGGAAAGCGCTTTATGAAGACGATGCATCGTACGGCGAGAAAACCGGGCGACCCTCTGAAAATAGAAATCGACACAAGCCCGATACGCTTGAACCCATTAGATACGCAGGATTACACAAGCAAGATGATTTGCAGCATTATGTATGAAAGCCTGCAGGACGGCTATAACTGCCGGATCATCCGCAAAGATCCCCGCACCTGTCAGGTGGACATTCACCCGGACTATTTAGGTGACGCCGAGGGTGTGGTTCAAACGATCATCTATCATCTGACAAAAGAAAACCAAAGTCCCCATCTCGGCAGTTTCCTGAACATAAAACAGGCCGTTCCGTATGTAAAAGGCCTCGTCTCATCCGATCAGCTCGGGGTGAACGTAACGGGCGAAAAACGCTTTGAAGTCACCTTGGACGAGCCGTCTGATGAAATAGAATCCGTTTTGCAGAGCAGCTTTCTGATTCCGGGGACCGCCGGGGGCGATGTGCCGGAAAACGGCCCGTACCGATTCAAGCGAACGTTTGAAAAGGGGCTGGAATTTGAGCGGAATCCGCAATATAAAATGACGCCCGCGGATCACCGCACGGTTCAGACCATCCAATTTATTTTGAATGATGATCTGGAAAAAAGCATCGGGCTGTACGAAGCGAATCAAACGGACGTGACCTGCCACACCCAGTTTCATCATTCAAACATGAGGTATCGGCAATATGCTGATTTTAAAGAAAATCATTTGCCGATGTTATTTACCTTCAAGGTAAAGGACGACATGCTGAGAACTTTCATTCAGCATTATTTTGATAAACAAAAGCTGGCCGGGGATTTGGGGCATATCATCACACCGACTGATTCACTAATCGGTATATGGGAAAGCGGGAGGACACCGCAGAAAGATCCGCCCCTTTTGACAAAAGAAGAACCGATCCGAATCGTTTATGCCGATTATTATCCCAACGGAGAGATCATTGAAAGGCTGGCTGATCTGTTTCGGCGGGCCGGAGCGGACGTATCCGTCTCCCGCGTCAGTCATTTCAATGATTATTACCATATGGATAAAAGCGGGTTTGATATTGAGCTCCATTTGTTCCTGCCGGCTTACATGCATGAGCTGAGCTATATCAAATATTTCATCCGCGACATCAGCGATCCGGAGAAGAAAAAAACGATCATTGATGCCATAGGATCTGAAAAAAAGAAGGAACTTTTTGGGTTATTCGAGAATACAACTCATTATTGCCCAATTTGTTTTGGGAAAAGTCTGTATCTGCAAGATCCATGTATAGAGGGTTTTAGTGTAAAGACTGACGGGCTCCTTTCTGTTCATGATGTTAAATGCAGATAGCTGGAAAGGGGTATTCATTTGCGGAATCGAAATTTGCTTTACTTCTCCGGTTTTTTCGGAAACTTCTTTTTTGAACGGGGAATTTGGATTTTATATTTAACAAGCATGAATTATTCATTGTTTCTTGTGGGCATCCTGCAATCGGTCCTGAATTTGGCGATGTTTCTGGCGGAAGTGCCGAGCGGCGTCATCTCGGACAGAATCGGGAGAAAAAAATCGCTCTTGCTCGGCCATTTTATGGTCATTATCTATTTGGTGATGTTCCTGAGCTTCCATAACTTCATCGCCCTCTTCATCGCCCATATTATATACGGTATCGGGCTGACGTTTATATCAGGAACGGATCACGCCTTTTTGTTTGATTCACTGAAAGAACAAGGGAAAGAAAAGTGGTACGGCAAATCCATCGGAAATTATAACGGACTTGTCATACTCGGTCTTGCGATTGCCATGGGCATCGGCGGCTACTTGCAGGAAATATCATGGTCGTATGTGTTTATCGCCGGGATTGTCACTCAGCTGATTGCGATGGCGGTCATTACACAGCTGACGGAAATCAAATTTGAAAACAGTGAACACGAAACGCAGACGGTCGGTGACATCTTAAAAGAAGTCAAAGATTTCTTCAGGCTGAACAAAGCCTTTAAATATCTGGTGCTGTCACTCTCCGTTTTCTTTGCGATTACATCGGTTTTTTATATGTACGGACAAGATTTGTTAAGTCAGGAAGGGCTGTCCGTGCGCAATATATCCATTATTTTTGCGGGACTGTCCATCTTGCAGGCGCTGTGCTCCATCTTTTCTTCCAAGCCGGCGGAAAAATTCACGCCGAGGCGCGTGCTTCTGCTGACATTCTGCATCATCGGGGCGGCCTATCTGTTTATACCTTCGGGCAGTCTGTACGTGACGATTGCAGCTTTTGTCGTCATTAACGCGCTCTATGATGTGATAGAACCCGTATCCAGTCAGGTGGTGAATAATGAGATTCCGTCCAGAACGAGAGCAACGCTGCTGTCCATTATCAGTTTGATGACCTCGCTCTTCATGTTCATTGCCTTTCCGTTTATCGGATTCTTAACGGACTATTTTGATTCAGCTTTGCTGCTGACCGCAATCGGGGTATTATCCATCTTATTGTCGCTGTTTATGATGCTCAGCTTTTACAAACTGAAAGCGAGCGTCGCCATCCAGAATAAAGTCGAGCTTTGAACCAGAATGACAAAGGGATGATGTGAGTTGCTGAATATTCATAATCTTACGGTAAACCTAGCGGGAGATACGATTTTCAAACAAGTTTCTTTCTTCATCAATGAAGGAGAGAAAGTGCTTGTGGCCGGGCCGAACGGTTCCGGCAAAAGCACGCTGTTCAGGGTGCTTTCCGGAGAGCTTGAGGCAGATGAAGGAACGATTGCGATCAACAAAGGGGCGAAGGTCGGTTTGCTGAAGCAGATCGCTGATCCCCATGAGGATCTGACGTTGTATCAATATCTGGAAAAATCGTTTGAAGCTCTCGCGGCGATCCAGAAGGAAATGAAGGCCATTGAGCTGAAGCTTTCGGAACCGATGAGTGATGACGAGCTGACTGCTTTATTGGAAAAGTACAGTCAATACACGGAAACATTTGAGCGGAACAACGGCTACCAGATGCATGCGATGATTGATGAAGTATGCAATGGGCTCAGCCTCAGCGAATTAAAGGATCAGCCGTTTTCAAAGCTGAGCGGCGGCGAAAAGACAAAAGCCGGCCTTGCTGAAATTTTAATCCGCAACGACGACGTTATACTGCTGGACGAGCCGACCAACCATTTGGACGTCCATGCGATTGAGTGGCTTGAAGGGTTTATTAAAAAATCGAACAAAACCATTCTGTTTACGACCCACGATAAAACGTTTGCCGATCAAACGGCGATGAAGGTGCTCGAGATTGACGATACCGAGGTGAAGATTTGGCCTTACGGATTCAGCGAATACTTGAAAAAGCGGGAAGAATTCATCATCGCCCAGTTTGAGAAATATGAAGAACAGCAGAGAAAAATACAGAAGATGAAGGAATCCATCGCCCAGCTGAGAGATTGGGCCAACCGCTCGAATCCGCCGTCTGTCGGCCTGCACAGACGCGCGAATAATATGGAAAAGGCGCTGAAAAGGATTGAGCTGATCAATAAGCCGGTCCGGACGGAGCAAAAATTAAAAAACGCATTTCAGGAAGCGGGCGCCGGTTCAAAAGATATTGTGTTCATTGAAAACGGAAAGGTGACCAACGGATCTTCCCTTTTATATCAAAATGTGAACCTGCGCATAAAGCATAAAGACAGAATCGGCATCGTCGGCAGAAACGGCGTCGGCAAAACAACGCTGATCCGCTGCATCATCGGGGAAAGAGAACTGTCGGACGGCACCATTAAAGTGGGGGAAAATCTTAAGATAGGCTACATTGATCAAAAGAGCCACGTCGGAGATTCGAGTCAGACGATTCTGCAATTCTTTAAAGAAAATCTGCTGACTGAAGAGGGCATGGCCCGGAATATGCTGGCCAAGTACGGATTTTACGGGTCGTCGGTCTTTAAAAAACTTTCCGTCCTGTCGGGCGGTGAAAGAATCAGGCTGAAGCTGTCCATCTTAATGGAAAAAAAGCTGAATGTCCTGATCCTGGATGAGCCGACCAACCACTTGGATATTGAATCTCAGGAAATTCTCGAAAACAGCCTGATGCAGTTTCAAGGCACCATCATCTGCGTTTCTCACGACAGAAACCTGCTGGAGAAGTTCAACAAGATTTTCTGGCTTGAGAATCAAAACGTCACCATCTTTTCAGGTCCATACAGTTACGCCAAACAAAAAAAACGGCAGATTGCCGAATAAAAGGGGAATGGATATGACCATTGACAGACTGACAATCAATGAGTTATCGTACGATCTTTTTGTAAGCGAGTATGCTGATAAGAAACCTTTTATTTTGACGGGGGCAATGGATCACTGGGAATGCAGGCCGTGGACGCTTGAATACATTGATGAACACTATGGAGACAGAATGGTCACCATCCGGAAATCAGATATCGAAGGGGTCAAAACGTTTAAACAAGTAAAGCTTTCCAACTATATCGAGTACATTGATCAGAATGATGACAAATGGTACTGTGACTGGAATTTTACGCAGCTGAACCAAAATGACTTAGACCTTGTCTATTCCGCACCCGAGTATTTTACAAAAGACACATTGAGAGCGGATGAAGAAACGGGACGGGACTGGAAATGGTTCTTTCTCGGTTCTAAGCAGACAGGCACGCCGCTGCATCAGGATTTTAACAACACGCACGCGTGGAACGGCGTCATCTTCGGGGAGAAGGAATGGATCTTCTATCATCCGGACGACTCTCCGTATTTGTACGAAGGAAATATCAATGTCTTTGATGAAAAAGACATTGAGCAAAAACCGCTGGTGCAAAAGGCGTCTCCGATCCGCTTCAGACAAAAGGCGGGAGAAATCATTTACGCGCCGCGCCATTGGTGGCATCAAGTCGAGAATACGGAACATACATTGGCAGTGAGTGAGAACTTTTGGTTTACCGGAGAGCGGCTTGCCAATCAGATATAAACGAAAGGCTGAGGAGCATCTCAGCCTTTTTTTGTATGGATTCATTTCATCCGGTCCAGACCGAATTTTTTCAGGCGGTATTGCAGGCTCTGTCTGCTGATTCCGAGCTCGTTTGCCGTTTTGGATATGTTATTGCCGTGTTTTCTCAGGGTTTTTTCGATCATGTATTTTTCGAAGTTTTCCATTTTGTCTTTTAAATCGGTGCCGGGCTGGGTGCTTGCGGCGGCTTTGCTTTCCGTGTCAGCGGGTTTGATTTTCATCCGGTATTGGTAAGGCAGGTGGGCTGCCGTAATCGTCGTTTCATCCGTCATAAAGTTCATGGCGCCTTCAATCATATGTTCAAGCTCGCGAATGTTGCCCGGCCAGTCATATTCCAGGAAGAATCGCTGCACATCGTCACTGATCGAATCGACATGCATTTGAAACAGGTGGTTGTTTTTCTGGATAAACACTTCGGCCAGAGGCAGAATGTCTTCCTTGCGCTCCCGGAGCGGGGGAATGATCAGCGTGACAACGCTTAAGCGGTAGTATAAATCTTTGCGCAGCCGCTCTTCTGAAATGGCGGTGATCGGGTCTTCATTCATCGTGGCGATGATGCGGACGTCAATCGGTTTGTCCTGAGCTGATCCGATGCGCCTGATTTTCTTTTCCTGAAGGGCGCGGAGCAGTTTTGCCTGCAGGCTGAGATTGAGAGAGTTGATCTCATCGAGGAGCAGGGTGCCTCCCTGTGCCTGCTCAAATAAACCGGGCTGGTCGATGGCTCCGGTAAAGGCGCCTTTTTTCGTGCCGAATAAAATACTTTCGACCAGACTGTCCGGCAGGGCGGCGCAGTTTTGTGAGATGAACGGGGCGCCTGAGCGCTGGCTGCCGTTGTGAATGCTTTGGGCGAACAGTTCCTTGCCCGTTCCCGTCTCGCCGGCCAAAAGCACCGATGATGATGTGCGGGTTGCCCGTTTCGCGTTTTCGATGACTTCCCGAATAACCGGGCTGTTGCCGAGAATACTGTCAAACGTGTAGCTGTTCTGTTCTTTCCTGTGCATGTTCTCCCTGATCAGCCGTTCGAGCTTGGTGACGTCCTTGGCGATTTCTACGGCGCCCTTGATTTCGCCGTTTTGCACAATCGGGAAGGTGTGGTTGATCGTCGTGATTTCCTGGCCTTTGTTATTGAAATAGCTTTGCTTCACGTTTTTAATCGTTTTGCCTTCTTGAAGGGCCTGAACGAGCGTGCTGTCCTGCTGATTGGAAAACATAAATACATCAGTCAGGTTTTTATGCAGGACGTCCCGTTCATCCATATCTTCAATCTGCATCATTTTCTTATTGTAAATGACGGTGCTGCCCTTCTCGTCCACCACATGCAGCCCGACATCAATCTCTTCCAGAATGCTTTGTAACACGAGTGTGTAAAATTCGCTGGTTGTGTGCAGTTCAATTCCCCCTCTCAATCGTCTTAACATTCATTATTTTAAAATAAATCGAACGGAAAACGCAAAAAAATGTTGCGCTTGAACGATATTTAAAAATAAATGGAAATTTAGTTAATAAAACCATTGACTTTTTTAGGAAAATGGTTGATATTTAGATATATACTTAAATATCTAAATCATGTACGTATGAGAGGGGGAAAGTTTTTGAATAAAGCTTTTAAAGCACTGGCCGATCCTACAAGGAGAAGAATTTTGGACTTATTAAAGAAACAAGACATGACAGCTGGTGAAATTGCGGAACACTTCGACATGTCAAAACCCAGTATTTCTCATCACCTTACCATATTGAAAAATACTGATTTGGTTCACGATGAGAGGAAAGGCCAATTTATTATGTATTCATTAAATGCCACTGTATTACAGGATCTTATAGGCTGGTTCTTTTCTCTGACTGATTCAGAACATGATAATAAGAAAGGCGGGGAATCATGAAAAAATATTTCTTTTCAGCAGGAATCATAGTTTTAACTGTTTTCACATGGGCTTTCACATATTCATCTTTACCGGACAATTTGGCGACACACTGGGGATTAAACGGAAGCGCAAATGATTACACTTCTAAATTTAATGCAATGGTGATGCTTATTGGCATCATGATTATTCAATATATTTTAATGGTTATCATCCCTAAGATTGATCCTAAAAATAACTACAAAACATTTATCCGGCCATATATGGCTATATTTAATACATTGTTTGCGGTTCTGTTTGTCATTAATCTGATGACCATCTTGACCGGCCTGGGATATGATCTCCCTATATCTTATTTAGGAAACTTTATAGTGGGAGTCATTTTCATGGTGTTTGGAAACTTTATTCAGAAAGTTAAGCCTAATTACTTTTTAGGGATAAGAACGCCTTGGACGCTGAGCAGTGAAAGAGTTTGGAAGGATACACACAGGGTTAGTTCGAAAATTTTTGTCTTAGCGGGCATACTCATGATGCTTGCAGCTTTTTTGCCGCCGGTGTATAGAGTGTCAGTCATTTTCATTGCGGCAATCGGCTGTATTATATTATCTTTACTATATTCTTACATTGTATATCAGAGACAATTGAATAAATAACTGTTGAGTAGGAGCAATCTAATTGGATTGCTCCTATTTTGTCAGCGGAAAACGCAAAAAAATTTTGCGCTTGGCTGAAGTTTGCACGCAAACTGCCGGAAAATTTTGCGGGAAAAGAAAGAATGCTGGCGAAACATCCCGTTTTTTCGGATTGGCACGGAACTTGCTTTATAAAAAGGGAAAGCAAGATCTAATGTTGAATGATTACAAAACAAGGGGGAATCAGATTATGTCAGCTTTCACAAAATCTCAAGAAATTATCAGCCAAACTTCACATTACGGCGCGAACAACTATCATCCTCTGCCGATTGTTATTTCCGAGGCGCAGGGTGTTTGGGTAAAAGACCCTGAAGGTAATCAATATATGGATATGCTGAGTGCTTATTCTGCGGTGAACCAGGGGCACAGACATCCGAAGATCATTCAGGCGCTGAAGGATCAGGCGGATAAAATCACTCTGACGTCACGCGCGTTCCATAATGATCAGCTCGGTCCGTTTTATGAGAAAACAGCCAAGCTGACCGGAAAAGATATGATTCTGCCGATGAATACGGGGGCGGAAGCCGTTGAATCCGCTGTCAAAGCGGCGAGACGCTGGGCATATGAGGTCAAAGGAGTAGCGGATAACCAGGCGGAAATCATTGCGTGTATCGGCAACTTCCACGGCAGAACGATGCTTGCGGTATCCCTTTCTTCAGAAGATGAGTATAAACGCGGTTTCGGACCTATGCTTCCGGGTATAAAATTAATTCCATACGGAGACGCAGAAGCGCTGCGCCGGGCGATCACCCCGAACACAGCCGCTTTCTTATTCGAACCGATTCAGGGAGAAGCGGGCATCGTCATTCCGCCGGAAGGATTTTTACAAGAAGCGGCAGCCATTTGTAAGGAAGAAAATGTACTTCTGATCGCTGATGAAATTCAGACGGGACTCGGCCGCACAGGGAAAACATTCGCGGTTGACTGGGAAAATATCGTACCGGATATGTTCATCTTAGGCAAAGCGCTCGGCGGGGGCGTCTTCCCGATTTCGTGCATTGCGGCGAACCGTGACATTCTCGGCGTGTTTAACCCGGGTTCCCACGGCTCGACATTCGGCGGAAACCCGCTCGCTTGCGCAGTATCGCTCGCATCTCTTGAAGTCCTTGAGGAAGAAGGGCTGGCAGAGCGTTCCCTTCAGCTTGGCCGTTATTTTAAAGAAGAGCTTGAGAAAATTGATAACCCGATCATAAAAGACGTGCGCGGTCGCGGCCTGTTTATCGGCGTTGAACTGACAGAAGCGGCCCGCCCTTATTGTGAAAAGCTGAAAGGCGAAGGGCTTTTATGCAAAGAAACACATGATACCGTGATCCGTTTTGCACCGCCGTTAATGATTTCCAAGGAAGACTTGGACTGGGCGATCCAAAAGATCACAAACGTGCTTCAAAACGCGTAAAAGCTTGATGCGGCAATGCTTTCCCTCGGCTTGTATGGAATTTACAAATAAAAAATTCAGCACACTCTATTTGCGCGGCGACAGTATTTTAGTATAATGTATCTTTATGTACGAAAATGAATTTCATATAACATTCATATACAAATAGAGGCTCTTTGGACAGCAAATCGGTTTCAAAGCACCGGCTTGGTTCCAATACAAGTTGCTGAAGGGGTGCAGAATAGTGAATACAAATCAAAAAGAGAATCAGCTTCAGCGCACAATGAAATCACGCCATTTGTTTATGATTTCATTAGGCGGAGTGATCGGCACCGGGTTTTTCCTGAGTACCGGATTTACAATTAACCAGGCGGGACCGCTGGGCGCGGTTCTGTCTTATCTGGTCGGCGGTTTTATTATGTTTTTGACAATGCTCTGCTTAGGCGAGCTAGCGGTTGCCCTTCCCGTATCAGGGTCGTTTCAGACGTACGCAACCAAATTCATCAGCCCCGCTTTCGGTTTCGCATTCGGCTGGCTGTACTGGCTCGGCTGGGCGGTGACATGCGCCATTGAGTTTTTATCTGCGGGACAATTGATGCTCCGCTGGTTTCCGCATGTTCCCGTATGGGTGTGGTGCCTCGTGTTTGTCGGACTGATGTTTCTTTTGAACGCCATTACCACAAAAGCGTTCGCTGAGTCGGAATTTTGGTTTTCCGGCATTAAAATTGTAGTCATTCTGCTGTTTATTATTTTGGGCGGCGCCGCCATGTTCGGCCTGATTGACATGAAACACGGCGAGCAGGCTCCTTTCTTCTCCCATTTTTATGAGGATGGATTGTTTCCGAACGGCATTAAGGCTATGCTTATTACGATGATTACCGTAAACTTCGCGTTCCAGGGAACGGAGCTGATCGGGGTTGCCGCGGGAGAAAGTGAAAATCCCGAGAAAACGATTCCGCGCTCTATCCGGCAGACGGTATGGAGAACGCTTGTCTTTTTCGTTCTCTCCATCATCGTCATTGCCGGCATGATTCCGTGGAAGCAGGCGGGAGTGGTCGAAAGCCCGTTTGTCGTGGTATTTGAACAAATCGGTATTCCATATGCCGCCGATATTATGAACTTTGTTATCTTAATTGCGCTGCTCTCAGTGGCCAACTCAGGCCTGTTTGCATCGACGCGTATCTTATATGCCATGGCGAACGAAGGACAAGCCTTTAAATCGCTCGGCAAAACAAATAAACGCGGGGTGCCGATGAACGCTCTGATCGTGACGCTGGCCGTCGCCTGCCTGTCACTGCTGTCTAAAGTAGCAGCGCCGGAAACCGTTTATATGTTTCTCTTATCATTAGCCGGACTAAGCGCGCAGGTCGGCTGGATTACGATTTCCCTGTCACAGCTGATGTTCAGACGGAAATACATCCGCGAAGGCGGCAAAGTGGAAGACCTGAAGTTTAAAACACCGCTGTACCCGGTGCTGCCTATTATCGGGCTGACGTTAAACACGGTTGTTCTGATCAGCCTCGCATTTGATTCAGAACAGCGGCTCGCCCTTTATTGCGGCATTCCGTTCATGGCGGTGTGCGTTATCGTCTATCATCTGTATGTAAAAAAGCATAAGCAGTCAGAAAAACAGATAGAGCTTTAAATCTTTTCGTGTCCAAGTCATCTTTGAGAAACCCGCACAGGACAACATACAACATGTTGAGGTGGAAAAACGGATGAACAAGAATATCTCAGTTATTGGAATGCCGATGGATTTAGGACAAGCACGACGCGGAGTGGACATGGGCCCGAGCGCCATCCGCTACGCGCATCTCATTGAACGGTTATCTGACATGGGGTATGCGGTGGAAGACTTAGGCGACATCCCCGTCAATCGTGAAAAACTCAAAAATGATGAAGAGCTGAAAAATCTGAACTCTGTGCTCTCGGGGAACGAGCAGCTCGCCCAAAAGGTGGACAGCGTCATTGAGAATGAGCGGTTCCCTCTCGTCTTGGGCGGCGATCACAGCATCGCGATCGGAACGCTGACAGGAACGGCAAAGCACTATAAACAGCTCGGCGTCATCTGGTACGACGCGCACGGCGACTTAAACACCCTGGAAACGTCGCCGTCAGGCAATATTCACGGAATGCCGCTGGCCGTCAGCCTCGGCGTCGGGCACGACACATTGGTGAACCTGGGCGGGTATGCCCCGAAAATCAAGCCGGAGAACGTCGTCATCATCGGCGCGAGATCGCTTGATGAAGGCGAGCGTGAATACATTAAGGAAACAGGCATGAAGGTCTATACGATGCATGAGATTGACCGCCTCGGCATGACAAAGGTCATTGAAGAAACCATTGACTACTTGTCAGACTGTGACGGCGTTCACCTCAGCCTTGACCTCGACGGCCTTGATCCGAGCGACGCACCCGGCGTAGGCACGCCTGTCGTCGGCGGCATCAGCTACCGTGAAAGCCACTTGGCAATGGAAATGCTGTATGATGCCGACATCATCACTTCAGCTGAATTTGTCGAAGTCAACCCGATCCTCGATCACAAAAACAAAACCGGCAAAACAGCGGTCGAGCTGGTAGAATCTTTGTTGGGAAAAAAACTATTATAAAATATGCGCCTCCGCACTTGCGGGGGTTTTTTTGTTGCCACGAGGAAACTAGCGGGCTGTCACCCTCTTTTTAGACCTGTAAATATGATATATTTATTACACAAAATGGGAAAGGGAGGTGTCCTGACAGATGGCTGAAGTGATGGCCCACGAAACAGTTGCGAAAAAAATCAGTGACTGGTATGAGGAAATCAAAAAGCACAACACCGAATCGGCTGAGGCGTTAAGAGAACAACTGCTTACGGATCTGCAAAATATGACACAAAATCAAACGGTGCTCCTTTATTTTAATTTAATTGATTCCCGCTATAAGCTTTTAATGGAAGAGTATGAGAAAACAGACGGCATTTTAAAAACGATCCAGCTGAACGCCGATAAAGAAAAAACAGACCAGATGATTCAATACTATTATTATTTCTTTTCCGGAATGCACGAGTTTTACCGTAAACGGTTTATGAACGCCATTAATTTTTACCGGATTGCTGAAAGCAGGCTCCGGCACATACCGAATGAGATTGAAAGAGCCGAGTTTAATTATCAAGTGGCGATTGCCTACTATGAAATCCGCCAAAACTACTTTGCGATGAACCACGCGGAAAAAGCGTTGGAGATCTACAAAGCCAATGAAATGTACGCGGTCAGAGAAGCACAGTGTTTAATGGTGATCGGCTGTAACAGAATGGACTTGTTTCACTACCAGAAAGCCGAAGAGCTCCTGCAGACGGCGGTTCATCAAGCCGCCAAAGCGGGCGATCCGCATATTGAGGCGCTCGCCCACTTTAACGCAGGCATTTGCTATGAAAGACAGGAAAAGCTTGAGGAGGCGCGGGTCGAGTTTGAAACGGCTCTCGATCAAAAGGAGCATTTGCAATCAGCATATTCGGTGCGGAGTCTGTACATGCTGGCCAGAGTGTTATTGAAACAGGAACAGATGGATGAGGGCCGGTTTTGGCTGCATAAAGCGCTGAATGCCGCTGAAGAAAAAAACGAGCCCGTATACACCCAAAAGCTGCGCATCTTACAGCATGTCTTTATTGACCAGAGTGAAGAATCGCTTGAATCAGCTTTCGCCGAGTTAAGAAGGAAAGAGCTGTGGAGTGACGTTTCCGATTTGTCGTATCAAGCCGCGGCGCATTTTAAAAAACAGGAGAATTACAAACTGGCGGCGAAGTATTTTCAGGAATCAATTGATGCCAATGACCAAATTTTGAGATTAACGGAGGGGATTCGTAATGAAAACATGTAAATTCATTGTACTCTCAGCAGCCTTGGCAAGTCTCATTTCGATTGGATTATTTGCGCAAACTGGTTCAACGGCACAAGCCGACCAAATCATAAAACCGGCGGAAAACGGAGCCTTCGGATAATACTGCATGATACCGCTTTCAGTCCGTGTTTTGTAAGGAGTGATTCAATGGCTATCACGCTGCAGCCGATGACAGGACAAGAATTTCAGTCCTATCTCGCCCATTCAACCAAGCATTACGCTGAAGAAAAGGTAAAAGCGGGAACATGGCTGCCTGACGAAGCGCCGGAATTAGCGGAGCTGGCGTTTGAAGACCTGCTTCCTGACGGCTTGGAGACGGCCGATCACTATTTATGGACGCTGACATTGGACGGAAAGGAAAATGCCGGCTGGCTGTGGCTTCACGCCGATCCGGACCACCCGCAGCAGGACGCATTTATTTATGATTTCGGCCTTCATCCGCCTTTCCGCGGCAAAGGCTATGCAAAAGAGGCACTCGCAAGGCTGGAGGACAAAGCCAAAGACCTGGGTGTCCGCAAGATTTCTCTCCATGTGTTCGCTCATAACGAAACGGCGCGGAAGCTGTATGAGAAGACGGGATTTCTGGAGACGGATGTCATCATGAGCAAAAAGCTGTCGTGAAAAGGGGCCCGCACGCTGGGCCTCTTTTGTTATTCATCTAACAATGTCATCATGTGTTCCGGATAACGCTCGCCGGCCGCGGTGCCGATCGGAAACATCTCATCCAAACGCGCCTTCACATCCTCGGGAAGCACAATGTCGAGAGCGGCGAGGTTCTCTTCCAAGTAGTGTTTCTTTTTTGTGCCCGGAATCGGAATGAGGTCATCGCCGTTTGCGAGAACCCATGCGAGCGCAAGCTGAGGCGCGGTGATATTCATTTCCCGGGCAATGGCGGTAAGTTTTTGGACTAGCCCTATATTCACCGCCAAATTGTCTCCCTGGAATCTCGGCGTTCTTCTTCTGTAATCATCGGCATCCAGCTGATCGGTCGACGTCATCTTTCCGGAAAGAAAACCTCTGCCGAGCGGACTGTAAGGCACAAAAGAGATGCCGAGCTCACGGCAGGCGGGCAGCACATGCTCCTCCGCTTCCCTGCTCCATAAAGAATATTCCGATTGAAGCGCGGCAATCGGATGAATGCGGACGGCGCGCCTGATCGTTTCTGCGGAAGCCTCTGACAATCCGATATACCTCACCTTTCCTTCGTCTATCAGCTCCTTCATGGCGCCGACAGTTTCTTCAATCGGCACCCGCGGATCAACCCGGTGCAGATAGTAAAGGTCGATATAATCCGTCCCGAGACGTTTCAGACTGGCGTCACACGCTTTTTTCACATAATCGGGCCGGCCGTTGATTTCGATAAACTCACCCTTTTCGCTTCGGACATAACCGAATTTCGTCGCGAGGCACAGCTCCTTTCTGAATGGGGCGAGCGCTCTGCCGACAAGTTCTTCATTCGCACCCAATCCATATTGATCAGCCGTATCAAACAAATTCACACCGAGATGAACGGCATGATGCAGTGTGGAAATCGAATCTTCCTCACTCTGGCTGCCATAGTATTCCGACATGCCCATGCACCCTAACCCCATTGCGGAAACCCGCATCGAACCGATCGTTCTGTCCTTCATATGTCCTCCCCCTTTCTTGTATGATAACCGGATTTCCTTATATTTGAAAATGTTTTATGCATAAGATTTACATATTGTTATAAAATTTTTAAAAATCCGTAAATTGTATATTTTTTTATCGCAATTCCGTCATATAATACAAATGTGGAAAAATTATACTCAAAGAAAAGAGGCGAAGTCATGATGTGTAAAAAGCTGTTCAAAGCCGTCCTCCCGTTTGCCCTGTCATTCACCATGGTTCTGTCGTTCTCCGGTATGAATGTAAAAGCGAAAGAAACAGAAACAGCCCGCTACGCAAAAGAAATCGCAGAGCTTCAGCAGGGCACGACTCCCCAAGACGTTCTCCAATCCGCCAAAGAGCTTGCCAAACAGAAGCACGTTTCAACAGAAGCAATTCTCAAGCAGTTTCATCAAGAAATCACGGCAGACAAGGTGCAAGGAAATGTAATCGCTTCCAAAGAAGGGATCTCTGCGATGGGCGGATCGTCAGGAACCAAAAAACTTCCGAAAAGCACAAAAGGCAATATTTATTACACGAACTCATACACGGCTTATTACAACCACGGGCATGTCGGCATGTATTCATCCGCTGATAAAATTGTCGAATCCGTGCCGGGAGACGGCGTCCGCCAGATTGCTTATAACGGCAGAGAAGTCGAAGACAATTCAATCGTCCAGACCGTAAAAGTCACCGACGCCCAAAAACAAGCCGCCGCTGACTGGGCTGTATCAAGAGTCGGTGATGAGTACTCCTTCAACTTCGTCAATAACAGAAATACGGGCCATGAAGGCGCCAAAAACTGCTCAAAACTGCTGTGGTCGGCATTCCTCTTAAAAGCCGGGATTGATATCGACTCTAACGGCGGCTTAGGCGTATACCCGCGCGACATCACAAGCTCGTCCTACACAACCACGATTCTGACCATTCACTAAGGAGAACAACGTGAAAAAAATCATCTGGATACCCTTAGTAATCATCGCCGCCGCAGCGGTCTTATGCTTCTTCTATTTCCGCACGGAAGATCCTGCGGAGGTTGCGAGAGACACATTAAATGACCCTGATTTTCTGAAAGATAAAGAGACGCTGCTGTATTTCTCCACTGCGGCTGACCAAGACACGTTCGGCGGCGGAAAAAGCTACGCCCTCTTCGCCGATGAAAAAGGACGGCTTTCTTCTTATCACATGAAGGGGCTTGAGCTCGGATCGGCCAAAGTGCATGACGGCAGCGTGCTGCTGGAGGACAAAAAAGGAATCTACACCGTTCAGGGCGGCCTTCACACGTATAAAAGAGCGTACCAGCATACGGGAGACAGCGCGGGATATATCGAACGGGCGAAAGGCTTTTACACGCTGTATAATTCGGGCTACGACAAGAGCGGCGGCAGCTATCGCTCAGAGCTGTACCGCCAGATTGACGGCAAGTGGAAGCAAGACGTCATCCCGCACTATATCCGCGCTTCAGGCTTTTTTAAAGATCATCTTTTCGCACTCACGCCGACAGATGACGAAAAAGGCTATCACATCCAAGACATTCAGGCTGATAAAGAAAAGCTCCATACAACATCAATCGCGACGTGGACGTATAAAGAAGGCACGTCTGTCGAATCCCAGCTCGCCGCGGACGACAGCGCCGTCTGCTTTGTCACCAGAGGGGAAAAAGCAGATCACATCTATCAAATGGTGAAAGTCATGAAAAACAGCGGCGCCATCAAAACGTATGACATCGCCGCTTATAAAAATGACGAACAGACGATCTATGACTCCATGCCGTTCAGCTTCAAAAAAAGCTTTTTCATGGAGCGGCGCAGCTTCTATTTCGTTGACGGCTTCGGAAACGTGTACCGTATCAACTCTGAGACCGGAAAAAGCAAAAAAGCCTTCACCCTCCCCGCATCACGAATGAAAGCCGACTTCAAAGAGCTGACGCATCAAAACGGAAAGCTGTATCTGTTTACGTACAGCTACAAAAAGCCCGCCAAAATCGAATCCTTCGACCTGAAAACGGGCAAAAAACTGAACGGCCTGACCATCCCGGGTCTGAAAGACATCGTGACACCGAAAAGCCATCTCAAGCTGTATGATGTGCAGGTGATGGGCGGGTTTTGAGAAGGAAAAGCAGTCATCATAATGAAAACACAAACTTTGGATTATATAAACAAAAAAACCTTTTATTGGTTTACTTGTACTCGTTTGAGGATATAGAGTAGTAGACTGAATAAAAGGAGGATATATAGTGAAAAAACGTTTCAAATGGTTTGTGGGAGTAGTTATTTTTGTTTTTATGTTCAGTTTTTCAGGTGTGACAGAAGCTATTAGTACAAAGAAAATAAAAGATGAAATCACATGCCCTGTCTGTGATAAAACGATTAAGTCTGAAGGAAGTAAAAAAGACAGACAAAAAGCTTTGGATATCGTCAAAGACAGAGATGATTTGGATATGGATAAAACAGAAGTCTTTGTGACTGTTTTAAATAATAAAGATCATAAGATTGCATTGGTTCATTATGAAGATCAGCAAAATCATTCATTTGCGCAGAGGTATATTAATTTAAACACTGAGCAAATCGTTTTATCAGTAGAGGGTATAGGAAAATGGGACAAAGAAAAAAAGGAAGGAAACTTCAAATTAAGAGTTGGAGATAAGGAAATTATTAATGAAGATTTTAATCAAGATGGTTTAAAAGGCAAGGGGAATAATGCTTTATTGAACTCTGTCAAAAAAGCATCTCCGGCAAAATCAAAATTGGAGTCCTGTAACGATTTAGTCACAAAAATGCTGGGGCTGGGATCCAGTATTGCTTGTGCAGGTGCTTGTATGGCTGTCGGAGGTGCTGTCGGCGCAGTAGTGTGCTCGCCCTTATGTTTAGCAATTGAAAATGGAGTTGGCGAAGCAGGTGCTAAAGAAATTTGTGAACAATTCTTTGGTTGAAATATGCAGATTTGAAAAGAGCTTGCCGCTTTTGGTAAGCTTTTTATAATGAAACGTTACTGCAAGAAAGAAGGTGTTCATTTGAAATCATTCAGTATCTTCTTATTGTTGTCCGTCATTTGTATAACCATTGTTTTTGTCATAATGAATATGTTGATTGGATACCCTGATATGAGCAACGGGGCATTGATTATGATTGTATATATCGTTGTGACCCTCATGATAAGGCTATATAACAAGAGAAAAGCCCACCGAACATAGAGATAGAGGAATTTAGGAGGGAGCCGATGAAGAAAAAGCTTGCCGCGTTTTTAAATGACGGAAAGATGGACTGGATAGATGTATGCCGTACGCTGCTGGCGTGTCTATTAGGAATTCTGTTCGTCCTTCGCTTAGAAAAAAGAGAAAACACGTAAAGAGCCGGATGCTGAAAACACCGGCTCTTTTTGCGCGTGATTTGCCGAATTGTGGATAAAACTCAGCCCGAAGCACTACTAACATGTGTATAAATAGGTTATATTGAAAAGAGAACAATTGCCGCGCGCAAAAGAAAATCGGAGGATGTAACAATGAAAACCGCTTATTATTCTTGTGAAGAACATATCGAAACCGTGCTGGACATGTACATAGATGATCATGAGCTTCCGCCCGAAATCAGAAAAATCGAACATACTAACAGTTTATCCACAGCCTGTGAATTATGTGGGGACACTGCAACATATCTAGTAGGGAACGAATGATCCTACACAAAATACAGAAAAGATATCCACAATTGTGGACAATATATATGAATAACTTGTTTCTAAAGTGGGGATGACCTGTGAATATCAATATTGTGACCATCGGAAAACTAAAAGAAAAATACCTCAAGCAAGGCATTGAAGAATACAAAAAACGACTCTCAGCCTACGCAAAAATCGACATCATTGAACTCCCGGACGAAAAAGCGCCGGAAAACCTGAGCGACCAAGACATGAAAATCGTCAAAGACAAAGAAGGCGATCGCATCCTGGCCAAAATCAGCCCGGACACCCACGTCATCGCCCTCGCCATCGAAGGAAAAATGAAAACATCCGAAGAACTGGCCGATACAATAGATAAGCTGGCGACTTATGGAAAAAGCAAAATCACCTTCGTCATCGGCGGCTCACTCGGCCTAAGCGACGCCGTCATGAAACGCGCAGACGACAAGCTGTCATTCTCGAAGATGACATTTCCTCATCAGCTCATGCGGCTGATTTTAGTGGAGCAGATTTACCGGGCTTTTCGGATTAATCGTGGGGAGCCTTATCATAAGTAGACAATTTAAGTTGAAAATATAATGTGAAGGTACATTAACTAGCTTAGTGTTTAGATTTTTTTAATATGAAGTTATTTGCAAATAATTGCATTTAATGTATCGACCCCGTAATAAATGTTATTAAAAAAGAATTGGTTTAATATGGACTCTAAACGAAATTAGAAAACAAAAGTTTAAGTTGTAAAGAGCTTAAATAAAATTTTTTGCAGAGATTACCAAAAAATATTTTTTGTAAGGAGAAAAATTATGGAATTAAGCTTAGGATCAACTGATTTTCTAAAAGTTTTTAAGCTCCTAGATACCCATGATTTTAGTAATACCGGAAGTAAAGTGAACTTATTTTTATGTCCCATAAATGCCAATAAATTCGATTATAATAGGATCATTAATGAATTAATAGAACCTGTAGCAGATTTTGCTATATCAAGAAAAGTGAAAAAATCATATTCTAATAGACCTATGACTCTTTCCAAAGTAGCTCGTGAGAAGTTTGTTGAGTATAAAAAAAATACAGGCGAACTAGGAGAGTTTTTATTATATTGCTTTTTAGAAGGTCATTTAAAAGCTCCAAAAATTTTTTCAAAGCTGGAAATGAAAACTTCAACAAGTATGTATGTAAATGGTTCAGATGGTGTGCATTTTTTAAAAACTCCTGATAACAACTATCAATTAGTATTTGGTGAATCAAAGACTATAAAAGAACTAAATACAGCTATGTCGGAAGCTTTTAAATCAATATATCAATTTATTAATGAGATTAATGATAAGGGTAATAAAAAAAGTGGGATTAACTTCGAAAAAAGGCTTATAAGTGATAATTTAGATCACGAAAGCTGGACAAAAGAGGAGAAAGAATTTTTAACAAAGTTAATTTATCCAACTAATGATGGGGAATTTTATGTAGATGATGCCTTTGGTATTTTCGTTGGTTTTCAAATAACTCTTACAGATGAACTGAAAAAAATGAGTAGTCCTGATTATAGAAAAACTATTGAAGAAGAAGTTAAATCACAAGTCAAAAAAGAATTAAAGCATATAGATACTTTAATAAAAAAATATGAATTATATGGATACTCTTTATATATATATGCCATACCATTTACTGAACTAGATAGAAGTCGAAAAGAAATAATGAAAGGAATAACAATATGAGTTTTCTTAAGGAACTTGCTAGCAAAGCTCTTAAAGATCCCTATTTAGAATCATTAATATACAAAATAGAAAAAATGTATGGCTATAAGCTTGTTGGGTACTCAGAAAAAGAAAATTTGAATAAAAAAGAGTACAATGACTTACTAAGATTTGCTGATATACTTTGTAGATCAGACGAGACAGAAGCCCGTAACCTTTCTTATAAGATTATCAGTTTATTGTACAATTTTTATAATGAAGATCAATTTTTTAAAATGCAAGCTGCAACTGTAATGGTTAAACTAGGTAATTTTCCTTCACTTCAACTTGCAGTTAATAATGAAAAAATACTCCTAGATGAAGTGAAAATAGAATCCATAATTAAAGAAACTTATCAAAAGGCCCCAAATTCAAAATATGTATTCTCAGATGCTCAATATAAGGTTTTTGAAGAATTGAAAGATAGTAATCACTTTAGTTTTTCTGGACCTACCTCTTTCGGAAAATCATTTATAATTGAATCGTTTATAAAATATCTTATAAGAGAAAGAAATGCATCAGATAATATTGTTATTCTTGTACCTACAAGAGCATTAATAAATCAAGTTAAATTTAAGCTTATAAAAGAGATATCTGAGCAAAAATATAAAATATTGTCTCAGCCTACTGTACCTACACTCTATAAAAATAAAGGAAATAAGTATATTTTTGTATTTACTCCTGAAAGGTTAATTTCATATTTATCAAATGATAATCCCGCAATCAATCATATATTTGTAGATGAGGCACAAAAACTAATATCTGAAAATGATTCAAGAGCTCCTCTATTTTATCATGCTTTAATGTTGGCTAAAAGAAAAAGTGTAAATCTTTATTTCGCTTCACCTAACATCATAAATAGCGAAATATTTTTACGATTATTTGGTAACAGCACAGATGAAACTCTAAGTATTACAGAAAATTCAGTATCACAAAATAGATTCTTTATAGATTGTATAGAAAAAAAAGCATTAATGTTTTCTGAAAATGGTAAGGAAATTGAAATTACATATAACGGCTATTCTAGTGAAGAACATACTAATTTGAGAAATGCCATTAAAATTATAGGAAGAGATGTTCAAAATATAATATATTGTAATACCATTGATGACACTATTAATTATGCTTTACAATTTGCAAAGAGTTCGAACTTTAAAAATGATCCCCATTTAGAATCATTGATAGAATTGGTGCAAAAAACTATGCATGAAGAATATTATTTAGTCGATTGTCTAAAAAAAGGAATAGCTTTTCATTTTGGAGGGCTACCACAAAGAATCAGAGAAAAGATTGAATTATTATTCCGTGATAAAGTTATAGATAATATTTTTTGCACATCCACTCTATTAGAAGGTGTTAATTTACCAGCAAAGAATATTTTTATTTTAAGCAATGCTATTGGTCTCAAACCATTTTCTGATATAGATTTTTGGAATTTAGCAGGTCGTGCTGGAAGACTAACTAAAGATTTAAGTGGTAATATTATTTGTCTAAGGTTAATTAAGAAAAAAAACAGATGGGATAAACCTAAGAAGAACTTAATGGTAGTAAAAAATAAAAAAGTAAGTAAGGTTGAATCTATTGTAATGACAGATAAAGGAAGGTTCTATACAAACATAGGAAGGTCAATGGAGGGAAAACCATTTACTAGAAAAAGTGTATCAGATAGTGAGAAAAAGATGCTTGATTCTTATGGAAATATATTAGCTTATCACAGTTTGTCTCAAACGGATTCAATTTTAAGGAGTAAATTTATTAAAAATAATAAAGAAGGGACATTAATTCTGAATAAAATTGATGCTAACAACACTGTTCCAAAGGAAATTTTAGCACAAAGTATGAATATTAAACTAAAATATCAAAATGATATTTTAGCCATCGGAAATTTTCTGTCAGAAATTCCCGAGGAAGTAAACTACCGTAACTGCTTAGAAATTCTAAATCAACTTTATAACTATTATAATTGGGAATATGAGGAGTCTGGAGGAAGGAAGCCTTTAGCTAAAAATAAAAATATCCTAACATATTATGCTGTTTTAATGAACTCTTGGATAAATTCAAAACCTTTAAATTTAATCATTAGAGACGCAATAAATTATCTAATTTCCAATGAAAAAGAAATATTTTTAACAAATAACTTGTCTGTACCTTTCAATCCAAAAAATAGATTTCATATTAACAAAATTGTAAATGATGTTACTTCTGATATAGAGAATATATTGCGCTTTAAAGTGAAAAATTATATGTCGAATTATATTTTGCTAGTCGATTTTTTAAATAAGAATGAAGGGGTGAAAAAAAGTGTTAACTGGTCAGATTTTTTAGAGTATGGAACAGATGATTATATAATAATAGAATTACAAAACATAGGCTTTCCTAGGCACCTAGCAACATTCCTCAAAAAAAATTATATTGAGTTCTTTGATATAGAAGATAGTACTATAACTGATTTTTCTGAAGAAGATCTGAAAAACAATTTTGATAAAGAAAGATATTATGAAGAATATATGGAATTAAAAGAGATTCTTGACTGGTAATTTTCTAACAACATCACTTTTATAGAAAAAATTAAGGCGTTTCTTAAGCGTCATATTTCCAATCCTTGTTTTGCTATTGGCCTTAGAAATCTTAACTATTCCTTTAAATACTATAAGATCAAGAATACGTTTCTTGGTCTTGCTTTTTTCATGTGTCAGCTCTACGTCTATTTTTGTACTTCTTGTTTGTTCTTTGCCATTGATCCATCTGATAATATGGGATTTGATGAATGTCCCTCGATCTCGTGGAATCCTTTCTATGAGTCAGGCAATTCTTCATAATCTCATTCCGTTCTCCCATTTGGTTAACGATTCCTTCTGCTCCTGAAATCTTTAAACGCTTTATGATCATTATTAATCTCGTCCATCTAATCCATAGTAGATTAATTGGAAATTTATATTTTATCATAATTTCTCTTGGGGAGTAGTTACGGATAAGAAGTCATTGCAAGGAGTTGTTTCAGTTGTGGAGAGTATTACTAATAGTGTTTAAAAAGTTCCTGGCTCTCATCGCAGGCTCCGGCTAAGTCGTGCAATGGCTTCCATTCACGAATTGTTTCGGTATGAGTGCCATATGTTTTCTCAACTCTTTCATTCAAGCGCCACAGTTCACTTTCTGAATGTGTTTAGTTTTGTCTTCTTTTGAGTCCCATTTTCCAGCCATGAAAAAACCAAGCCAAACAGTTATTTTTATTTCATCTGTCTATCTTGAGGGGAGCATATCATCTTCTCTGAACCCCAAATATTCCTCACTTCATATACCGGTGTTCCCGCAAATTCTCCAAAACCGCAACTTCCTGCAGCAATTCCTCTCCCACATTCGTTTCCTTTCCTTCACTTTCTTCCGCTCAAGCTCTTTGTCCACTAATCGTTTCACCATTAAGACGTGGGAGCCTGGTGCTCAGCACTTCGGCCTTGGAGTCAAAGTGTTTATAGGAGACGAACTGCATGCCGTAGGAGTTGTATATCAGCCTGAAGCGGGCGATGCTTGTTGTGGATTGACAGGCTTTGGAGAAGCCGCCGTCAATGACGATCATTTTTCCGTTTGCCTTGATCGGATTTTCTCCTTTGCTTTCTTTTAATTGACTACATTTCTCCGCTAGCCAAAACTTCACCTCACGTTTCTTAAAGCGCCTTTACTGCAACGAGTCCTCAATAATGTATCACTTTACAATTTTACCTAACCCCAAAAAGAAGCTGTCATTCAAGAATCCCCCTCTGAACAACAGCTTCTTTCGCTTTTTCCCTACGACAGTATAAATCCCTTTGCGTCACGGAAACCTAGTGGAAAAGGTTTCTGAAAGGAGGGGGCGTATGATGAAAAGTGAAAAAATTCAAAACAAAACATCTTTGGTTTGGAAGATGGCGATTGCCTCTGCTGTTTCGTGGGAAGCGGCAAAACTAGTTGGCTCTGATCACCCCTATTTAGCGCCTCTTTCTGTTATCTTATGTTTGCAGCCAACGATAGATCAGTCAATTCGCTTTTCTTTTCATCGTATTGCGGGAACTGCGATTGGGATCATGCTAACGTCCTATCTTGTCAGTCACTTGCCAATGAATGGCTGGATGCTGGGGCTGTTCCTATTAGGCGGTACTTACATTGCGAAGTGGTTACGAATAGATGTAACGGTTCTACATCAGGTAGCGCTCACCATTTTGTTGGTCTTTACGTTTGAACGAAACGCTAAAGATTATGCATTCGACCGAATCATCGATACGGTGATCGGCGTCATCATTGCCATACTGGTTCACATGTTCCTTTTTCCGCCGGACTACACAAAAAAGGCAGCGGACTCTTTTCAAACATTGGCTCGTCAGCTTTCCGGCACACTTTCAGACCTTTCCAAATGGGTGCAATCAGAGTGGGGACAAGGAAAAGGAAACCTCATGGCGTATAGAATGAACCATCTTCTGCAGGAGCTGCATACGGCAAAAGAGATGCTGCAAACAGCCTCTGACAGCTTAAAATTCAACCCCGTCAGAAAAAAACATAAAAACATCATTTCAAGCTATCAAATAGAGATGCAAAAGTTGAACGCCGGATTTGAGTATCTATCAAATATAGTGAAAACGTTAAAAGATTGGGAAAAAGAAGGAGCTTTATCTTCAAGTGACAAAAGGGAGCTGGGGAATGATTTACAAGTGTTAAGTGAATACTTTGCGGGTTTTAAAGGCATACAGCAGGGTGAAACAGACAATTGGAAACAGAAGGAACAGATCATGTTGTTGGAATCTCTCCGCTCCGACATGCTGTCGCACCCGCCGCCCGGTCATAAGGTCTATAAAGACTCTTTTTTTTTAGAAACGAAAAAATTGCTGAAGCGTTTGTAATGTTTTCTGGAAAAAAAGAATATGGATTTACAGATGCAGATATGATCAGGTAAAACGGGGGACATGAAATGGATGATATACACCGGATTTTGGATGTCATCGCCACTTCTAAAAAAGCTAAGGTACTGGCTACCATTATTAAAACAGAGGGGTCCGCTTATAAGAAAGAAGGGGCCTCCATGCTGATTTTAGGGGATAAAACAAGAGTTGGAATGTTATCCGCCGGCTGTCTGGAAGAAGACCTCGTTGAACGGTCAGAACAGGTCTGGGCTGCAGGAGAGCCGTTGATTGTCCGCTTTGATATGAGCGCGGAAGACGATTTATCCTGGGGACAGGGCGTTGGCTGTAATGGTGTTTTGACGGTTTTACTTGAGCCTGTAAAAGGGGAATTGGAACGAAATCTGATGACAGTCAAGACATGCTTAGATGAAAAAAAGTCTGTGACCCGAATGAAACGATTCACTAAAACGTTAGAGCCAAAGGAAGATCTGTACATAGTGGAAGATGGCGAAGTGTTTGGAACCGGGGATGTTATGGAACAAGGCCGTATTCAAAAACTGAGACAGACGGAAAAGGGAATCAAGAGGGATGAACATACCTCTGATTTATTTTTTATCCATCAGATGGTGCCAAAACCTTGTTTATATGTATTCGGAGCAGGGGAAGATGCGAAGCCGTTAGTTTCGTTGGCAGCTGGCACTGGCTTTCATGTGACGGTGATTGACTGGCGTCCCGCTTTATGTCATCACGGCCATTTTCCTGAAGCCGGCCATTTGATAACGGGAGCGCCGGAAGAAGTCATGGAAGGCCTGAGCATGACAAAAAGGGATTTTGTTGTCATTATGACGCACAGCTTTCAAAAAGATCAGATCATTTTACATACATTAAAAAATGAGAATGTGTTTTATAAAGGTGTATTAGGCCCTAGAAGGCGCACCGAGCGGCTATTAGGCGGAGCTGAGATTCCGGAGGATATTCATTCCCCTATCGGACTTCCCATCGGGGCACAGGGCCCTGAAGAGATTGCTGTAAGTATTGTTGGCGAGATGATTAAAGAAATGCGAAAGCAAAGGTCTCGCTTATGAAAACAGCAGCCATTTACCTGGCAGCCGGTACAAGCAGACGCATGGGGACGGATAAGCGAAGTTTGTTTCTCAATGGAGTTTCCCTTGGAAGTATGGCTCTTAAAAATGCCTTGTTATCTGAATTAGATCATATTTTCGTTATAACGGGAAAGGGAGATCCACTGCATTGGCTTTCGGATGTTTTCTTTTTAAATCCTTTATCAAATAAGTGGAGTCAGGCAGAATGTGAGCAAGCGGATAAGGGCCAAGGCCATTCTATACAATGCGGTTTACAAAAAGCGGCAGAGTATGAGGCTGACGCCGTTATCATTCTCCTTGCAGATCAGCCGTTTGTCACCTCAGATATTATCAATACGTTAATTGATTCCTATCAAAAGGAGCGCCGCTATTTATTTATCGCCGCTGAAAATCATCATCTTCCTATGCCCCCCATTTTATTCTCAAATCAATGTTTTCCGGTATTGCATCAGTTAAAGGGAGATCAGGGCGCCCGGCATGTGATCCGTGAAAGTATGATCAATACGGGAAAAATGATCAGCTTTCAAGACCCTTTGCTTTTTTATGACGTCGATACAGTTGAAGATTATACGCTGCTGCTGAATAAATTCGGGGAGTGAATGAGTTGGAGTATATCGGGAAGAGTGTCATTCGAAAAGAGGCCCTTGAAAAAGTGACGGGTAAAGCGAAATATACGGATGATTTTCAAGAAACAGGCACATTACACGCAAAAATGCTGGTCAGTCCATATGCTCATGCCGATATTGTGTCTATGGACTTTTCAGAGGCTTGGAAGATTCCCGGCGTGAGAGCGATATTGGGTGATGAACCTTTTCCGCTTGCAGGTGAAGAAATTAAAGACAGATCGCCGATTGCTTATAAAAGGGTCAGATACCATGGTGAGCCGGTTGCTGTTGTTGTAGCGGAAAATCCGATTACAGCTAAAAAGGCAGCGGATGCCATCAAAGTATCCTATAAACCTCTTCCCGTCGTCAATTCCCCCCGTGAGGCCTTTCAAAAGGATGCGCCGCTCGTCCATGAACATGCGGACCGCTATGAGAAGACAAAAGGTGTATTCCCGGTTCCGAAGACCAATATCGCAAACGTGGATAAGGTTAGAAAAGGAAATATTGAAGACGGGTTTAGGGAAAGTGATGTGACAGCAGAATTCCAGATTTCCTTTAACCCTTCTGATCACGCTGCGATGGAAACAAGATGCTCGATTGTTGAAATTCGGGCGGATGAGGAGATTATCATTACCACATCCTCTCAAGCTCCTTTTGCCATTAAAAAATTAATGCAGTGGTATTTTGGAATCGAACCCGGAAAGGTGATCGTCAAAACGCCTTTAGTAGGAGGAGCGTACGGGGGAAAAGCAGCCGTTCAGTTAGAGGTGATTGCCTATTTGGCATCAAAAGCGGTTGGAGGCCGGCCCGTCAAATTGTTTAATACGAGAGAAGAGGATCTGATCACATCTCCCGTTCATATCGGGTTGGATGCCATTGTCAAATTAGGGGCCACAAAGGATGGAATCTTAAAGGCGGCGGATATTCAGCTTTTATTTGATGGCGGAGCGTATTCTGATAAAGGAGTGGACATCAGCCGGGCTGCGGTGGTTGATTGTACGGGTCCGTACGCGATCGATCATATACGGTGTGATTCATATTGTATGTATACGAATCATCCATATCCAAGTGCATTCAGGGGCTACAGCCATGCTGAAGTGTTATTTGCCTTTGAGCGGACGATGGATGTATTGGCGGAAAAGCTGAACATGGACCCGTTAGAACTCCGCTATAAAAATGCCATTCGTCCCGGTGACACTACACCTACTCAAGTTCTTCTCAATTCAAGCACGGTCGGAAATGTGCCGAAATGCATTGAAAGATTGAAGGAATTAATGAATTGGGACGAGGGACAGCGAATTGAAATCGATGGCCGGAAGATACGGGCGAAGGGAATCAGCTGCATTTGGAAAACCTCAACATTTGATACAAATGCAACGTCCGGGGTTCTTTTAACCTTTAATCCCGATGGAAGCATTAATTTGATGTCAGGGGTAGTGGAAATTGGAACAGGGACAAAAACAGTGCTAGCCCAAATCCTGGCGGAACGAATGAAAATGGATATAAGCAAAATTCATGTAAAAATGCTTATAGATACACAAACAACACCCGAGCATTGGAAAACCGTGGGGAGCAGAGGGACGTTAATGGCCGGAAGAGCCGTACTGAATGCAGCGGAGGAAGCCATTCGAAAGCTTAAGGACGTGGCATCATGTGTGTTGCGGGTTCCTGTCGAGGAATTGGAAGTTGCCGACGGAAAGGTTTATTTTATAGATCATCCTTCTGTACATGTTGAAATAAAAGACATTGCTTACGGATATACGTTTCCAAATGGAAATACCATTGGCGGCCAAATCATTGCGAGCGGCAATTACACATTAACCCGGATGACGAATTTAGACCGGGAAACGGGAAGAGGAAAGCCGGGACCCGAATGGGCTGTCGGTGCTCAGGGAATTGAAGTTGAGTTGGATAAACGGGATTATACGTACAGAATTACTAAAGCCTATTCTGTTGTGGATATGGGAACTGTACTGAATGAAAAAGCGGCAAGGGGCCAAGTGATGGGGGCGATGAGTATGGGAATTGCATTTGGAGGAAGAGAGACCTTTGTATTTGATTCATATGGAAGAGTATTAAATCCTCAGCTTAGAACATACCGCCCCCTTCACTATGGAGAGCAGCCTGAATATATCATTGAATTTGTTGAAACCCCGCATGTGATTGCGCCTTATGGGGCGCGCGGCGGCGGGGAACACGGACTGTTGGGGATGCCGGCAGCATTGGGAAATTGCCTGTCCGCCGCTTTAGGTGTCCAATTGAATCAACTTCCTCTCATTCCCGAACAATTATGGAGGACGCAAGAGGGGTGGAAAGATGATACCGTTTGATTTTGACTATTTTAAACCGAAGACCATTCAAGAAACAACCCGCCTGTTTCACTCGCTTGCGGCCGAAAAGAAAACACCAATGTATTATTCCGGCGGCACGGAAATTATCACGTTAGGAAGGCTGAATATCATCTATACGGATGCGGTGATAGATATGAACGCGCTTCCGGGATTTCAAACCATCCGCTTTTATGAAAATGATCTGGTGATCGGAGCAGGCGTGTCATTAACGAAACTGGAGGAAGAAAATCCATTTCCGCTATTAAGTAAAACAGTCAGTGAAATAGCTGATCGGACGACTCGAAATAAGATCAGCCTGGGCGGAAACATTTGCGGGGGCATCTATTACCGTGAGGCCGTGCTGCCGTTGCTGATTTCTGATAGTTTGATAGGGATTGCAGGGAGAGCGGGGATTCATTACCGTCCCATAAATAAAGTATTTAACAAGGAAATACAATTGCAAAAAGGTGATTTTTTATTTCATGTCGTTGTCGATCGAGCGTACGTTAACCTGCCATTTGTCAGTATCAAAAGAAGACAGCAGTGGAATGTCGGGTATCCATTGGTGACAGTCTGTGCGCTGAAAAAAGATGATGAGATCAGAATGGCCTTCAGCGGCGTATGTCCATTTCCGTTTCGTTCTGCTGAAATGGAGGCTGTGCTTAACGATAAAAGCCGATCAGCAGAAGAAAGAGTACGCAGGTCTTTACAATATGTACCCAAACCTGTTCTTGATGATGCAGAAGGCTCAAGTGAATACCGAATATTTGTCTTGCAACATACAATTTTAGATGCCTTACGGGAATTAGAAGGAGGTCCAAATGTCTGATCCTATTACGTTGAAAGTAAATGGCGAGGAAAGACAGATTACGGTCAGACCGGCTGATACTTTGTTATTTGCTCTTCGCCTTCGTCTCGGATTAACTGGTGCAAAGCCGGGCTGCTTAAATGGGGATTGCGGCGCCTGTACGGTATTAACGGACGGGGTGCCGATGAAATCTTGCTTAATGCTTGCGGCAGAAGGGGAAGGAAAGGACATTACGACAATTGAAGGACTGATCAATACGCCGATTCAAAAGGCCTTTATTGAAAAATTCGCGTTTCAATGCGGTTATTGCACACCGGGTTTTCTCATGAATTGTCATGCTTTAGTGAATACTGAGCCGAATGCAAGTGATGACACGATTAAAAATTGGCTGGAGTCCAATATTTGCAGATGTACGGGTTATAGGGAGATTGATGAAGCGGTTAAATCCGTTTTACATACAGGGAAAGGGACTCATTAGTCCGTCGTAAAAAAAAGAGCCCAGAGAATCATCTCTGAACTCCATATTCTTCACTTCATATACCGATACTCCCGCAGCTTCTCCAAAATCGCCACTTCTTTCATCAATTCTTCACCGACGTTTGTTTCTTTTACTTTCTTCCGCTCCAGCTCTTTGTCGACTAATCGTTTCACTGTTAAGACGTCGGTTCCGGTGCTCAGCACTTCGGCCTTGGAGTTAAAGTGTTTATGGGCGACGAGCTGCATGCCGTAAGAGTTGTATAAGAGTGTGTAGCCGGCGATGCCTGTTGTGGATTGGTAGGCTTTGGAGAAGCCGCCGTCGATGACGATCATTTTTCCGTTTGCCTTGATCGGATCTTCGCCTTCGATTTCTTTTACCGGTGTATGGCCGTTGATGATATGGCCGTGATCCGGGTTGAGGCCGAATTCCTTCAGGATGTTTCGGCAGGCTGCTTCGTCTTCACGCAAATAGTAATACGGATTTTTCTTTTCTTTATGCGTTTCCTTCTCTTTAATGAAGTATCGCTCAAAGGTTGTCATGGCGCGTTTTCCGAAGAGGGAAGAGTATTCGCCTGTCCATAAGTACCACGTCATATCTGTCGCCAGATCATCGGTTTCTTCCGGATGGGCGAAGGCTTCCCGTAAGAACCGTTCAAATACATCGAGCAGCTCACGGCCCGCATAAGCTTTATCCTCTATCATCATCGTTTCCATGCTGCCGTTTTCATCGACGGGAATACAGCCGTGAATCAGCAGGTTGCCGTTATATTTTAAATAAAGGCTGCCTTTTTTCATCATAAAATTCATATGGCGGCCCAGCTTTTCGGAGTTCTGAACAGAGAACAGCAGCTTGTCCATGACTTCCGCTTCTTCTTCTAACAGCTCGTCAGGCTGTTTAGGATTCACCGTCGCAAAGCAGGTGTTTTCCAGTTGATATGTTTTTCCGTTCAGCGTGATTTCATTGCGGTCATAATCGATCTTTTCCAGTAACAGCCGTTCCTCCATATTAAAGTTCGGCCGTCTCTTAATAATCGGGCTCTCAAGCTTGAATTGGATCATCGCGATCGCCTGATGAATTTTTGTGATTTGTTTAATCTCATCTTCCGGTCTGTTTTCGTCCGCTTTCGGGCTGAAAGACGGGTTATCATCGTAATATTTTTCGGCAAGGTTCAATAGCGGTCTCAGATTGATGCCGTAAACGTCTTCAATAATATCCAGATTGTCATAGCGGGCACAGATGCGGATAATGTTTGCCAGGCATACTTTTGAGCCGGAATAAGCGCCTATCCAGAGAACATCATGATTCCCCCATTGAATATCCACTGAATGATAGTTGATCAGTTCTTCCATGATTTTATCCGGCTGCGGTCCGCGGTCATAAATATCGCCGACAACATGCAGATGGTCGACCACCAATCGCTGCGTGCTGTAGGCAAGGCCGGTGATCAGCTTATCGGCCTGGCCGAGCGCAATGATCTGTTCTATGATTTCGGAATAGTATTGTTCCTTGTTGGCGGCTTGTTCTGTTTTGTACAGCAGCTCTTCGGAAATATAAGCAAATTGGGCGGGCAGTGCTTTGCGCAATTTGGAGCGGGTGTACTTGGAAGAACAATAAGAAACGAGCTTAATCATCCGATGAATCGTTTCTTTATACCACTCGTTTAATGCCTCTTTCGTATCAAAGTCATGTTTGATCAGTTTCAGTTTGTCCTCAGGATAATAGACCAAAGCCGCCAGCTCATCAATTTCTCTATCGTAAATGACACCGCTGAAAATATCGCGGATCTTCTCTTTTACCCTTCCTGAACCGTTCCGCAGCACGTGCTGGAATGCCTGATACTCCCCGTGCAGATCACTGACGAAATGCTCGGTTCCTTTCGGCAGGTTCAGTATCGCTTTCAGATTAATGATTTCCGTGACCACTTTTTCTTCACAATCGTATTTTTGTGCGAGCAGATCTAAATATTTCGTTTCCAATCTCGTCCATCCCCTTTTTATTTACGAGCAATTGTATGATAAGGTGAATTTAAAGTATGACATAATGTTTACATTATTAGACCTTATATGATAGTACCGCATAACACCTTTTTGAGACAATGAAAACGGAAAATACGGCGCTTCAGGCATCGAAAATTGGACCGGGATAACGCCGTGAGCTCATCCCCCTATTGACAATGAATTCAACTTCCATTAGAATAAAAAGTTAGCTGATAGGTATTTCTATCAGAAACTCAATACGTAGCAGGCTATGATTGCTGTGGGTCGCACTACAGCAGGAGCGGCTTCTGGAGAGACCGCGGGTTTTCCGCGGCGCCGAAGGGTTCACAATCTCAGGCAAAAGGACAGAAGAGTACCGAATATGTATTTGTCATGCTGTTGATTGTCAGCGGCGCAAATATAATTTGATATTCTTATGACCATGAGATTGGAGGGCATCCAATCTCTTTTTTTATTGGCTTTTTTTGCTCGTCGTTCACTAGAGAGGTAAGGAGGAGTCAGATGTGGAGCAGCGAGAGCTAAAGAGGGACTTATCGAATCGGCACGTGCAGCTGATCGCCATTGGCGGCACGATCGGCACCGGATTGTTTTTAGGGTCCGGTAAGGCGATTCAGCTGGCGGGTCCTTCTATCATCTTTGCGTATTTTATTGTAGGTATTGCGCTTTTTTTCGTCATGCGGGCGCTGGGAGAACTGCTGTTATCTAAAGCGGGCTACCAATCATTAACGGATATTGCCGAAGCGTATTTAGGGCCGCGTGCAGCGTTTGTCACCGGCTGGACCTATTGGTTTTGCTGGATTATGACGGCTATGGCGGATGTGATCGCCGTCGGTGTGTATGTGAAATATTGGTTTGATATTCCGCAGTGGGTTCCTGCACTTATCTGTTTGCTCATTTTATTAGGGCTTAATTTGTTAACGGTTAAGATTTTTGGAGAATTGGAGTTTTGGTTCGCCTTAATTAAGGTAGTCACGATTCTCGCGTTAATTGTCATCGGTGTAGTTCTGCTGGTGATTGGGTTCAAAACGCATACCGGAACGGTTTCAGCGGCGAATCTGTGGGAGCACGGCGGCTTGTTTCCGAACGGATTTTCAGGCTTTTTGCTTTCGTTCCAGATGGTGATCTTCGCCTATGTCGGTGTGGAATTAGTGGGTGTGTCGGCGGCGGAAACGTCAAATCCGAAAAAAAATATTCCGTCCGCTATCAATAAAATTCCATTGCGGATTTTATTTTTCTACGTCGGGGCATTGCTCATTCTTTTATGTATTAACCCGTGGATGCAGTTGAATGCGGCGGAAAGTCCTTTTGTGAAGACCTTCAGTCTGGTCGGTATCCCGTTAGCCGCGGGAATCATTAATTTTGTCGTATTAACGTCTGCCGCTTCTGCTTGTAACAGCGGGATGTTTTCAACAAGCCGGATTTTGTATAACTTAAGCAAAACGAAACAGGCGCCTGCAAGTTTTGCGAAGCTGAATAAAAATCATGTGCCGAGCCGCGCATTATGGATATCGGTTATTGTGCTGTCAGCCGGCGCTCTTTTAAGCAAATTGATACCGGAAGCGGCCTTTGGCATCGTGACAACCATCAGCGCGATTTGTTTCATTTGGGTGTGGGGCGTGATTCTTGTCTGTCATATCAGATACAGGAAAACCCGTCCGGACTTACATGCAAGCTCGTCTTTCAAGGCGCCGTTTGCGCCGTTTATCAATTACGCCGTGCTGGCGCTGTTTGCCGTTATTCTGGTGATTATGCTGTTTGCGGATGCAACGCGCCCGGCTTTGCTGCTGACGCCGCTGTGGTTTATTGGATTATTTCTTATCTATCGGGCGAGAGGGAGAAAGACAGATTGAATTGCTTCAGACGGTGTACTGCCATGCAGTACGCCGTTTTTTGTTTTGATTGGAAAGCGGGAATATTTGTTAGAAATCAGGCTATAATGATTGTATAATTTTAAAAAAGTGTATAATTTTAAATTAAGCGAGGTGGTAATATGAAGTATGAGAAGTTATCTAAGCTTTTTTATAAAATGGATGCTGATTCATATGAGAAAGAATGTAAAAAGAGAACAAGCAGCTATGGCAGTTATTCAACATCATTAAACATACGGGGGTTCCGAAAAGGCCGACCCACGGGCGATTCATTTGAGTTATTCTATGTGAATACACATAAACTCATGAAGCTGAATAATGAAGTGTTGTTAAACAGTTCCAAAATTTCATCCCTTATCAGTCAGCTCCCCGAATTTGCCGTCAAACCTTATTTTGATAAATTAATTATTAATGAAGCACAGAGTAATAATGAAATTGAAGGAATCCGCAGTACAAAAAAAGAATTGAAAGAGGCTCTTAAAGCGTTAGAACAATCCGAGCCCTCACATAAGCGGTTTGTCGGATTGATGAAAACATATCAATTTATAGACCGAATTCCGTCGTTTACAAGCATTCATGACTTTAGGGAATTATATGACGAGCTGGTCGCAGATGAAATCGGAGCAGAAGATGCGCCGGATGGTGAGCTATTCAGAAAAGGCTATGTTGAAGTGAACGATGGGAACATGACCACCCATATCGGCGTTAATTCTGAACAGAAGATAACAGAAGCGCTTGAGGCTTTAATTGCTTATCTTCATGATGAAACACATCCCCAGCTGTATCGTTACATGACAGCTCATTACTACTATGAATACATTCACCCTTTTTATGACGGCAATGGAAGAACAGGACGCCTTATCGTTGGGAGTTATTTGTCCCGATACTTAGAAAAATATTCAGCCATCACTTTTTCTTACGCAGTTAATAAGAACAAAGATAAGTATTATAAGGCATTAGAGGAAATTCCCGCACCTTTAAACCGGGGAGAGCTGACTTTTTATTTAATGGATATGCTGGAATTGCTTCTGTCAGGACAAAAAGGGATTATTGAGGATCTTGAATTTAATTTAATGAAACTGAAACGAATTAGGAACTATATTGATAGCGATCAATGGGCTGATTATAAAGATGAACGTGATATTTTTAATATCATTATCACGATTAATGTATTTGTAAATGATCAGGTTACGCTGTCGGTGCAAGACTTAATGGAGCTCTCAAATAAATCGAGACATAAAATTAACAGAGTAATGGATTATTTAGAACAGCAAGGATTTGTTGAGCTGGTAAGCAGAAGGCCAAAATCTTATAAAATCAGGGAGGATTGTTTAGAGGAGATACTGCCTTCTTAATTCATATTTAAAAAAGCCGCCATATGAATGGCGGCTTTCACATTAATTTCGGATCAAATAATCAAATGCGCCTAAAGCGGCAGTTGCACCTGATCCCATGGAGATAATGATTTGGTTGTACGGGCCGTCTGTGCAGTCCCCTGCGGCAAATAGGCCGGGAACGCTTGTCGCGCCGCTCTTATCGACGATGATTTCGCCGATGCGGTTGCGTTCGACAGTTTCGTCTAACCATTCTGTATTAGGCACGAGACCGATTTGGACGAATACACCTTGAAGTTCAACGTGTTTTTCTTCGCCTGTTTCACGGTCAACGAACGTAATGCCGTTTACGTTTTGATCGCCAGTGATTTCTTTCGTTTGTGCATTTTTGTGCACAGTGACGTTTGGCAGGCTGTAAAGACGTTTTTGCAGGACTTCGTCTGCTTTCAGTTCAGGCGCGAATTCCAGCACAGTCACGTGATTGACGATACCTGCAAGGTCAATCGCCGCTTCGATTCCGGAGTTTCCGCCGCCGATAACCGCTACGTCTTTGCCTTCAAACAATGGTCCGTCACAGTGCGGGCAGTATGCAACACCTTTGTTTTTGAACTCTTGCTCACCAGGTACGTTGACATTGCGCCAGCGGGCACCTGTTGAAAGGATCACTGTTTTACTTTTCAGTACAGCGCCGTTTTCAAGTTCAAGTTCGAAGAGGTCTTTTTTCTCAAGGCGTTTCGCGCGCTGAAGGTTCATGACGTCAATATCATAATCTTTCACGTGCTCTTCAAGGCTTGCAGCGAGCTTCGGTCCTTCAGTCGCTTTGACGCTGATGAAGTTTTCGATGCTCATGGTGTCGAGTACCTGGCCGCCGAAGCGTTCAGCGACGACACCGGTGCGGATGCCTTTACGCGCCGTGTAGATCGCCGCGCTTGCGCCGGCAGGTCCGCCGCCGACAACAAGAACGTCAAACGGCTCTTTGTCGGCAAACTCAGACGCATCTGCGCCGCTGCCCATTTTCGCGAGAATCTCTTCGATGGTCATACGGCCGCTTCCGAAAGATTCACCGTTTAAGAAAACAGTCGGAACAGCCATAATGTTTTTGCTTTCTACTTCTTCTTTGAATGCCGCGCCGTCAATCATTGTATGTGTGATATTCGGGTTGAGCACGCTCATCATGTTTAATGCTTGGACGACATCAGGGCAGTTGTGGCACGTCAGGCTGATATAAGACTCGAAGCGGTATTCTCCGCTGATGTTCTTAATCTGGTCAATGACCTTTTGATCAGCCTTAGGCGCTCTGCCGCTGACTTGAAGCAATGCCAGCACTAAAGATGTAAATTCGTGGCCGAGAGGAACACCGGCGAATGTAACGCCTGTGTCTTCTCCGGTACGATTAACGCTGAAGCTCGGTGTTCTGTTTAATTCAGTTTTTTCAACTGAAATTTTAGATGACATGGAAGCCAGCTCGTCAACAAGAGCCAGCATGTCCTTAGAAGTGTCATCGTCACCGGCGCTTACTTTGAGAACAATGTCGTTCTCAATTAGCTGCATGTATTGATTTAATTGTGCTTTGATATTTGCATCAAGTACCAATGGAATGCACTCCTTAGATTTTACCTACCAAATCAAGGCTAGGTGTAAGTGTTTCGCCGCCTTCTTCCCATTTAGCCGGGCAGACTTCACCTGGGTTTTGACGAACGTATTGAGCTGCTTTTACTTTGTTTACAAGGTTGCTTGCGTCACGGCCGATACCGCCTGCATTGATTTCAACTGTTTGGATCACGCCATCAGGATCGATGATGAATGTTCCGCGGTCAGCAAGACCAGTTTCTTCGTCAAGAACGTCGAAGTTGCGGGAGATCGTTTGAGATGGGTCACCGATCATTGCGTAAGTGATTTTGCCGATTTTTTCAGAGCTGTCATGCCAGCCTTTGTGTACGAAGTGAGTATCTGTAGAAACAGAGTATACTTCAACACCTAATTCTTTCAGTGCAGCGTATTGTCCTTGAAGATCTTCAAGTTCAGTCGGGCAAACGAAAGAGAAATCCGCTGGGTAGAAGCAGAAAACGCTCCATTGACCTTTCAAATCTTCGTTTGTTACATCGATGAATTCACCGTTTTTGAAAGCTTTTGCTTCGAATGGCAGTACTTCTTTTCCGATTAAAGACATAATATCTTCCTCCTGAAATGTGATTTGAAATATATTAAAAAGACAAAGCATTCACTTTATCTTTCAATAATAATTCTAATTATATATAGATTATTAAATAACATTTATTTTTTGTCAAGCTATATGGGGTATTATTTTCTGCTTTTTTTTGCTTCAGACGTTAAAAAACGCCTGGTATAAGCGGTTTGGCGCTGTTTGTCATGTGTAGCGCCGGGCGAGAGGGGGATTCTCAATTGGTGAATCGAAACAGTGGGAATTAACCCCTCTATATGGCAGTATAAACCAAAGGGGGTATGATCATGCAAATAAATAACATTACTTTGTACAGTTGTGCGTTGGAGGAGACGAAACACTTCTATGGACGGGTGTTAGGTTTTCCTTTAATTGATGAGTCCGGTGATTCGTTTACCATCAAGGCGGGAGAAAGTGAGTTGGAATTCAGGCGCGCCGATTCTCACTCTCAACCGACGTATCATTTTGCGTTTAACATTCCGAATAATCGTTTTGATGAGGCGAAGGCGTGGATAAAGGATAAAGTCGTTTTTCAAACGGAAGATGGGGAGGATGAGGTGTATTTCTCCCATATTCAGGCGCGTTCCTTTTATTTTAAAGATCCGTCCAACAATCTGGCGGAATTCATCGCGAGAGACACATCGCCGGCAAGCGCGGAACGTTTTTCGATTGAGTCCGTCCTGAATATCGGCGAGGTGAATCTGACGGCTGCCGAGGTGGTATCGACCGGGAAGGAGCTGCAGCGTTTCGGCATTCCGGTGAGAAAGCATGCGCCTCTTAGTGAAAACGGGTTTCATTTTATGGGTGATTACAATGATGGGGCGTTTTTGCTTTTAGGGCCGAACGGGCGCCGCTGGATTTTTTCTGATCAGCATGCGGAGTTTCATCCGCTGTCTGTCGTTGTGAACGGGACGATCCGCATTGAGGCTGACGGAAAGGGCGGCATTGACATCAGGCGGGCACAGCCGTCATAAAAAAGCCCGGGCTCAAAAGGCCCGGACTTGAGGTCATTATTTATAGACAACACGGGTGCTGCACATGATGTCGTGCAGCGTTTTTTTCTCTCCGAAGGCACCCATGATGAATCCGATATAAAGAATGAGCTTAGATATGATATATGCGAAAGCGCGTCCGAAGGCCTGGCCGATGGAAATGCGTCCGCCATCTTCATTGACGACCTTAAGGCCTAGCAATGCTTTTCCCAGTGTCCCCTGCATCTTTGAGGCCGTGAGCAGGCTGAAATATAAGATACTGATCACAAAAGAGCTCACAAGAATCGGGATGACGCCGAACACCAGAAAAGAGATGTTAAACTGATTTTCGGTCATGAAGGGGTCAGCCGCCGCAACGCCTGCCGCAAATAAAAAAGAGACCATAAATTGAATGATAAAAATCGGAATTCCTATGATGATTTGATCAATGACGTAAGCCAGAAACCGAATCCAAAATCCTGCCGGTCTTTCCATGTATCTTTTTCTCTCCCTTTCTTTAATCTGGAATATTATACGTAATCATTCCGGATTTTGCAACGGAGCTTAAGCTTCTGCGAGCAGCCTCTTTCCCCATGCCAAGCGTCCCATGATCAGCCCGAAAGCCAGAAGGGCAAACATGATGCCGCACCACATCAGCTGATGGATTCCCAAATGGGAAATAAACCAGCCGCCCGCCGCCGTTCCGATGGTGATGCCGAGGTTGGAAAAAGAGACAAACAGGCTGTTGCCGAATTCGGGGGCCTCCTTTGCTTCCGCAGTAAGCCATGTCTGGCTGACAATGAGCCCGCCGGAATGAACGGCGCCCCATACGAAGACGAGGACGGCCATCGGCGCGAAAGACGTCCCAAACCCGTATATGAGCAAGTAGGCGGCTGTATAAAGAAGCGGAAACAGGATGACGGTCTTTTTCATATTTTTATATAACAAAGCGCCGAAGACGAAATTCCCGGCTATCATAATCACTCCGAAGCTCATCAGCATGAAGCTGACCCATGTGCCGTTCATATGGGACACCCGTCCGAGGTACTCCGCAAAATAGCTGTAGACAGAAAACATGGCCGCAAAGAGACAGGTGACGGCAGCGATATTAAGCCACAAGACCGGCTTGCGAAGGATGCCGAGCTGGCTTCTGAAAGACATGTTTTCTGTGACCGGCATGGATGGCAAAAAGAGAAGAATGCCCGTGAATGCGATGAGACTGATGATAGCGCCGAATAGGAATGCTGATTCAAGGGAGAGACGATCCGCCAGATAAGACGTGAAAGGCACGCCGAACGCAAAGCCGGCGGTGATGCCTGAAAAGACTTTCGTTACGGCTTTTCCGGATTGGCCGGCGGGGACAAGCCGGGCCGCGGCCGCAAGCGCTACAGAAAAGAACACCGGGTGGCATAAAGCCGGAATGATCCGAAACGCCAGCATGACACTGAAATGCGCCGTATACGCGTAGACCGCATTTGAAACGGCAAACATCAGCACCGCCAAAAGCAGAATGTATTTCCGGTTTATACCTGAAGCAAGCAAGGTTAAAAACGGTCCCGACACAGCGACGATGAACGCGAAAATACTGACAAGCCACCCCGCTTTTGAAGCAGAAATATGAAATCTGTCCGCCACTTGCGGAAGAACGCCGATAATGCCCATTTCAGTCGTGATAATTCCGAAAACCCCTAATGCCAAAAACAGAATGAAGATGGAGCTGCTTTTTTTCATTGTTATGTATGCCTCCTTTTATAACTACATATACAGAAAAATAGATATGTTAGAACAAAAAAAACCTCCTTTCATGGTTATAGCTGGTGCTGAACATAGTCAGCAAAGGCTTTAATTTGTTTTTCATTCCTTCTGTAATAGGTCCATTTTCCGATTCGTTCGGATTCCAGCAGGCC
Source organism: Bacillus sp. A1 (assembly GCF_042296235.1). Taxonomy (NCBI): domain Bacteria; kingdom Bacillati; phylum Bacillota; class Bacilli; order Caryophanales; family Bacillaceae; genus Bacillus; species Bacillus sp. A1. Next base: position 3,970,762 of record NZ_CP141181.1, on the reverse strand, counting down.
GGCTTTTTGCATGGTCAGCAGGTAGCTGGAGATGACGGACTGCGCAAGCCCCGACTTTGCCTGAATATCACCGACGCAAATTCCGGTGCGGAAACTGAGTCCCTGCTCAAGGTAAGGTTTTTCATCAAAATGGTCCTCCGGGTGTTTAAGCCACGTCATAATATCACTTCGTGTTTTGTTAGATAACGCTTTATGAATCAATATCGGTTCCATAACGTTTATTATATCTATTTTTCTGGATTTGTAAATTCGTTTTTGACAAAACATTCTCAAATTAAGTAAAAATCGTGCTAAAATATAACATATTATCAGATTACCGGTAAAAAAGCCGGGTTATTGTCAGGAGGATATTCACATGAATCAAAAGAAAAAAGGTACGGTTGCGGTGACCTTGCTTTCCGCTCTGCTGTTTTGTTTATTGCCGGTCCTCGTCTCGCTTTCTCCGCTTGCGGAAACGGGGCCGAACGCGAATCGTTTTAATTCCGCGGGCATGTGGGCCGCCGTCGGCCAGATCCTTGTTATATATGCGGTCCCGCTCATTATGTATATTCTCGGTATTCGTGTCATGAAAATCATCATGGCCGTTTTTTGCGGAATCGGGCTTATCATTTGCGCGGCTGTCTTGTTGGTGACGTTATTGACCGCAATTTCCTTAGGGCAGGAGCTGTCTCTTTATTACGGCCTTCTCGTTTGGTCAGGCGCGGCTTTTATCGTCAATGTGGTGTGGTATATTGCCGCGTTTCGATCATCCCCGAAGCATCAGCAGGCTATGTGACATTTGTTCTATAAATCTGCCGAAAATACAAATATTTCATAGGTTAATTATGGTATGATCAAAGTGATATAGCAGCTTTTAATAGAAACGGGAGGAACTGACATTGAAAAAAAAGACAGCTTCATTGCGAATGAAAACATTGGCGGCCGGCGCTGCGGTTGCTGCGGCTTTATCTGTGGGAGCGGTTTCTGATCTGCCGGGGGCAAAATGGCTGCATCCGGCGGCTGCTCAAGCTGCGGAAACGGTATTTAAACAAAATCATGCGGCATCCGGTTTCTTGGCGGGACGGTATGACGCGCAGGCGATGTCTCCGACGATGTTCAACTGGTCAAGAGAAAGCCGGTTTACAAGCACTGCCGATGGCGCATTAAAATGGGAAAAGAATGTTCCGGCCAATCCTCAAAACGGTGCGGGAGCCGCGGTTGACGGGGACGGCACCGTATTTATTCAATCAAAAGACGGGAAGCTGACGGCGTATCATCCGGACGGTACTGTGAAATGGGTGACGGAAAACCTCGGGACGACCTATACGCTGACTCCGGTGCTCGGAACAAACGGTGTCATTTATCTTCCTTCTCACGATAAAAAACTATATTTCATCGACAAAGAAACCGGAAACATTTTAACATCGGTTCCGCTGAGCGGAGCGCCTAGTTCCGATGCGGCTATCGGCTCTGACGGCACGCTGTATGTGTCGACGCTGGATAACTATATCTATGCGATTAAACCGACGTCGCCTTCGACATGGACGCAAAAGTGGAAGTTTAAAACAAACGGCGTGGTCGGCTCCGCTCCCGTGTTAGCGTCAAACGGCACGCTGTATACGGCAACGTACAATAATATCTTTTACGCGATCAATTCCGGAACGGGCCAAGTGAAATGGTCAAAAACGACGTCCAACGGGTTTAAAGGCTATCCGGTTATTGATAGAGACGGCACCGTTTACGCCGGAAACCAGGACGGCAACTTATACGCCTATACATCAACAGGTGCTGTAAAGTGGACGTTCCCGTTAAACGGTTTCTCCAGCTCTTCATTAGCGATCGACCATAACGGCAATGTGTATATCGGTTCCGGAAGCGGCGAGCTGTTTTCCATCAGCAAAACCGGCAATATGAACTGGTCTTTCTATACGGACGGGCCTGTAAGAACGGCGCCGCTGATTGATGCGGACGGCAATGTGTACTTCGGCTCTGACGATAAAAACGTCTATGCGGTTGACGCTGACGGTAATGAAAAATGGCGCTATCAAACAGACAGCAATGTCATTTCCTCCCCGGTTCTGGCTGAAGACGGCACGCTCTATGTCGGCACTTATACGAAACTGCTCGCATTCGGAGCAAAAAAATAATAAAAAAGAATCCGCGTCGTCTGCGCGGATTCTTTTTTTATTTAGAGGCTTGAATAAATACGCCTTTTTCATGAGAGAATTCTTTAAAGCCGTACACACCGTGATATGAACCGATCCCGCTCGTATTGACACCGCCGAACGGAAGGTTGACGTCAGTGAAATGAACGACGACATCATTGACAGAAGCATTGCCGGACGTCGTATGCTGCAGAACATAATCGATCAGCTCCTGATTATGGCTGAATACATACAAGGCAAGCGGCTTGTCCCGTTCAGTGATGTAATCAACGGCTTCACTGATATCTTCGTAATTCATAATCGGCAGAATCGGTGCGAAGATTTCTTCCTGCATGATCTTCATATCAGGCGTGACGTTTGTCAGCACGGTCGGAGAAATCGTGCGGTCATGCGCATCGAATACGCCGCCGAACGCCGTTTTCGCCCCTTTTTCAATGGCATCATCATACAGGGCTTTGACACGGTTAAAGTTGCGGTCGTTGACAATTTGCGTGAACTTGTTGCGGTCAACCGTATGATCATCCTCCATAAAACCTGCATTGACAATGGTTTGCAGGAGATCTGTAAAGGTGCTCTGCACTTCTTTCTTCATAAGGAGATAGTCAGGTGCGATACATGTTTGCCCCGCATTGACAAATTTGCCGACGGCGATTTTTTTCGCCGCGTCCATCAAATCATAGCCGCTGTCGATGATCGTCGGACTCTTTCCGCCAAGCTCAAGCGTGACGGACGACAAGTGCTTCGCCGCTGCCGTCATGACGATTTTACCGACATTCGTGCTTCCGGTGAAGAAAATGTGGTCAAACGGCTGGTCGAGCAGTTCTGTGGCGACATCGACCTCACCTTCAAAAATGGCGACTTCTTCTTCTTGAAATGCCTCGCGAATAACTGTCGCGGCGATATGGCTCGTCTCCATCGTAAAATCGGACAGCTTCACAATCGCGCTGTTGCCGGCCGCAATGGCAGCCGCAAGCGGAGCCATCGTCAGCATAAACGGATAATTCCATGGGCCGAGAATTAAGGTGACGCCTTTTGGCTCGTACATTAATACGCCGTCAGCGTCGGGGCTGACGGATGAGCCGACGCGTTTCGGCGCCATCCAGGTGTCGAGATTGTTCATATTATCTTTAATCGCCTTGATCGTTCCCTGCGTTTCCGCTCTTTTCACCTCATGATAAGGCTTGCGGACGTCCCGTCTGATCGCCTCGATGATTTCTTCTTCATGTGCGGTGACGGCATCTAAAAAGCGCTGAAGCTTTTCTCTGCGCTGCCCGGCTGTTGAAGCACGCAGCGTTTTTTGATTTTTTTTCTGAAGCTCAAAGACGCGTTTGATGTCTGCTTTTATATGCTGATCCATCGGTCTTCCTCCTCTGGTTGCTTTTTTGTTTCTTCAGGGCCTATTATAATGTGATGTGTTTTTGGGGCAAAGACAGCGTAAACACATCTATACGTTACCGTACAAATTGCGGTGATCTGTCTAATGAAAGGAGTGTCTCTTATGCCGGATTCTGTGACAACTGACATCAAACAAGCGCTTTTGGCCATGCTTGGAGAGCGGGATATCCGCCGTGTGACCATGAAGGACATCGCCGAACGGGCGCATGTGAGCCGGGGGACACTGTACCTTTATTACGAAGATAAATATGCGATTTTAGAGGATATAGAGGAAGAAATGAAAGACGGGCTGAGCGAAGCGCTTTATGATTCGCTGAAGAATAAAGATGTGCTTCATTTACATGGCGGATGGCAAAAAGTGCATCCGACCCTGTCTTTTGTTGACCGGCATCGGGAGTTTTTTCAAACGATGATGGACCGTCATAAAATGCCGTATTTTCACTTTCATGCTTTTTTAAAAGATGTGTTCCGGCATGATGTGCTGCTGTCACCGGTCAATGCGGATTTCTCACCGACTGAACAGGATATGTACATTCATTACCGCGCGTTATACACATATGCCATTGTGTTGTACTGGCTGAATGAGGAGCCCGGAGCATCCCCGGAAGCGATCAGCGGACAGGTGTGGGATTTAATTTCTCAAAAACGGTTTTACTGGCTGTTCGGCCGCCGGGTGCCGGAACAAGAAGAAAAAAAGCCCGCCGACCGCAGGGTGACCCGGACGAGGCAGGCCTTGCAAGAAGCCATGATCGGCTTAATGGCGGAAAAAAAAGAGTACGCGGCAATCACGATTTCCGATATTGCCCGTCAAAGCAACCTCCGCCGTGCCACTTTTTATGACCATTACGCCAACAAAGAAGCATTGCTGAAAACGATCATCCATCAATCATGCCGGGATCTGATCGGATTATTGACGGTAAAAGGAGAGCCTGCCGATTGCTCCATGGAAGAAGCGGAAGCCGCGCTCGTCCGTCTCTTTTCGGCACTGTCGGACGGCCTGCCGCTCGTCCATTTTCTGAGAGAGGGTTCGGGAGTGCCTGACGTCATCCCGGAAATGTTCAGAGCGCTGCAATCGTTTTATCTTCATCAGCTTCTGCACATTCAGGCGGGGAAAAAGCTCTATGCATACTATGTCGCGTCCATGCTCGTCGGCTTGATTCAATATCGTCTTCATGAAGGAAAAGACCACGCGCCGGACATGCTGGCCCGGGAGTTTCTGCAGTTTTTGGATGTGAAGAAGTATCGGGTGATTTTGCTGTGAGGATGATGAAAAAGAACTCAGCCGAAAACAGGCCGGGTTCTTTTTTGCTGTTTTCTTTGAGAAGTGCCGCTATGAAGTGTCCGGCGTTATCCCTTATAAAAAAGAAACCTTCATATGACGCCTGATCAGCATTTTGCCGCCAAACATGACAAATGTCATATTCGGGGCATGATGGCTGCTACTACAAAAGCGTCTGGCGCCCCGTTATACTTGGGATCATAATGAAAAAGAAGGGACATGACATTCATGATCAATCACGCCGCAACTCAAAAACAAGCGTCTTTAAAAAAGCAGGTTGCCGCATTTTCCGGCGCCGATACAAAGCATAGTGTCATTCAGCTTTTCAACACGTTTGTGCCGTTTTTTGCCCTTTGGTTTCTTGCTTACTTCAGCCTCGATGTCTCCTATCTTCTGACCCTCGCCTTTACTGTTATAGCAGCGGGATTTTTGACAAGAATCTTTATTATTTTCCACGACTGCTGCCATCAATCCTTTTTCAAACAAAAGAAGCTGAACCGGCTGTTCGGGTTTATTTCAGGTGTGCTGACACTGTTTCCGTTCCTTCAATGGCAGCGCAGCCACTCCATTCATCATGCGACGAGCAGCAACTTAGATAAACGGGGCACCGGCGATATTTGGATGATGACCGTCAAGGAATACAACGAAGCGTCAGCTTGGACAAAAATACGCTACAGACTTTATCGCAATCCGTTTATTATGTTTATTCTCGGCCCGATTTACGTATTTCTGATTAAAAACCGTTTCAATGTAAAAGGCGCCCGCCGCAAGGAACGCTGGAACACCTATTTCACGAACGCGGCGATTGTTTTATTGGCTGCTGCGACGTGCCTGCTTGTCGGCTGGGAAAACTTTTTGCTTGTTCAGGGTCCGATTTTCCTTATTTCGGGGTCAATCGGCGTCTGGCTCTTTTATGTTCAGCACACGTTTGAGGATTCTTATTTTGAAGCCGATGAGCATTGGGATTATGTGCAGGCCGCGGTAGAAGGAAGCTCCTTTTACAAGCTTCCGAAGCTTTTGCAATGGCTGACGGGCAATATCGGCTACCATCATGTCCACCACTTAAGCCCGAAAGTGCCGAACTACAAGCTGGAAGCCGCTCATGAGGGGCACGAGCCTTTAAAAAACGTACCGACCATTACGCTTAAAACAAGTCTTGAATCCATGAAATTCCGTCTGTGGGATGAGGACGAAAAGCAATTTGTCACCTTTCGGGAGGCGCGGAAAACACCGCTGCCCCAACCGGTACCGAAAGAACCTTTAAAGAAAAATGCCTGATATGGCGCGCGGCTCTTTCTCTTATCAGAAAGGGCCTTCTCTTCATACGTGAGGATGCAATGAAGGCGGTGTTTTGATAAAGTGATGGTAGACACAAGCAGCAGAAGGTGGAACAAAGATGAAGAAGTATTTTAAATTTCAAAAACTGAATGGGATTTCTCCTTATATATGGACGATTTTTTTCATCTTGCCTTTTTATTTTATTTTTAAAAGCTCTTCTACCTTTGTCATCGTGGCCGGCATCATTTTCACACTTGTTTTCTTTGGCGCATACCGCTTTGCATTTGTTGCAAAAGGCTGGCCGCTTTACTTATGGGCACTTCTTCTGATCGGCATTTCGACCGGCTCAGTTATGCTGTTCAGCTATATTTATTTCGCCTTCTTTATCGCCTACTTCATCGGCCATATCCGAGACAAAGTTCCTTTTTACATCTTATATTACATTCATATCATCAGTGCGGCGGTTGCCGTCAACTTCAGCCTTGTTCTGAAAAAAGGGTGGTTTTTGACACAAATTCCGTTTATCGTCATTACACTGATCAGTGCCATCCTGCTCCCGCTCACCATTCGAAGCAGAAAGGCAAGAGAGCGCCTTGAGGAGAAATTAGAATATGCAAATGAACGAATCGCCGATCTTGTGAAGCTGGAAGAAAGGCAGCGCATCGCCCGGGACCTTCACGATACACTTGGACAAAAGCTCTCCTTAATCGGACTGAAAAGCGACCTCGCCCGAAAGCTGATATACAAGGACCCTGAACAGGCCCGCACTGAGCTGAAAAGCGTTCAGCAGACGGCCCGCACCTCCTTAAATGAGGTCAGACAAATCGTCTCGTCGATGAAAGGCATCCGATTGAAGGATGAGCTCGGCAATGTTCGGCAAATTCTTGAAGCGGCAGGAATTGAATTTGTGTATGAAGAAAAAGAAGCGCCAAAACATATCTCTTTGCTGAACGAAAACATCGTCAGCATGTGCATTAAAGAAGCCGTCACCAATGTCGTGAAACACAGCGGCGCCAAAGTATGCCGCATCACCATTCAGCAGCTTTGGAAAGAGGTTGTCATTACGGTGGAAGATGACGGCAGCTTTCAATGCAAAGAAGACCGCTTTTTTTCAAAGGGGCACGGCCTGCTTGGAATGAGGGAACGTCTTGAATTCGCAAACGGCAGTTTAGCCATCGATACAGCCGCCGGAACAAAGCTGACCATGAGAATCCCGAATGATTCAAAATCAAAAGAAAAGGATGGTAGCAGATGATCAACATCTTCATTGCCGAGGATCAGCAAATGCTGCTCGGCGCACTCGGTTCACTGTTGAATTTAGAAGAGGATATGACGGTTGTCGGCAAAGGCACAAGCGGCCAGGATGCCATCGATTTCGTGGAAAAACATGCGCCCGACATCTGTCTGATGGATATCGAAATGCCCGGGAAATCAGGTCTTGAAGCGGCAGAAGAACTCAAGGACAGCGGTGTGAAAATCATCATTTTGACGACCTTTGCCCGCTCCGGCTATTTTCAGCGGGCGCTAAAAGCAGGCGTCAGCGGGTACATGCTCAAGGACAGCCCGAGCGATGAGCTCGTCAGCGCCATCCGCAGCGTCATGAAAGGAAGACGCGTCTACGCACCTGAATTAATGGAGGACATCTATAGTGAAGAAAACCCGCTGACCGAACGGGAAAAAGAGGTGCTCGAGCTTGTCGCAGACGGAAAAAACACGAAAGAAATCGCAAACGCCCTCAGCATTAAAAGCGGCACAGTCCGCAATTACGTTTCGATGATCCTTGATAAATTAGAAGTGAAAAATCGGATTGAAGCCATTACCCGATCAAAGGAAAAGGGCTGGTTTAAGTAACCCGCCCTCAGCTTGTTCAGCCAGTGTTTTTGCACTGGCTTGTTTCTTTTTTACCGTCACTCCGTCTCTTCCTTCCACTTCTTATCAATCAGCATTTTTCCCGGCCAAGTGTATGCCATGATGCCGCCGTCTGCGGTGATGTCTTCTCCCGTGACATAAGAGCTGTCGTCTGAAGCGAGGAAGAGCGCGACGGCTGCCATTTCTTCCGGTTTTCCGAGCCGGCCGAGCGGCGTGATCCATTTGTTGGCTTCACGGAACGCTTCGCCCATTTCGTCTTCTGTCGTGCCTGCCAATTTATCAATGAGCGGCGTTTCAATCGTCCCCGGCGATAAGGAATTGACGCGGATTCCGCTTCTGGCGTAATCAATGGCCATCGCTCTCGTCAGGTTCGTGATTCCGCCTTTTGCGGCGTTATAGCCTGAGCGGTCAAGGTCTGCGGCCCGGCCGGACATGGAGGAGGTGTTGATGATGGAGCCTCCTTTTTCGAGCATGAGCGGAATCAGGTATTTGCTGCACAAAAATGTGCCGCGCAGATCGACGGCGATGATCCGGTCAAACAGGTCGACCGGGTATTCATGGACTTTTCCGCCCTCTTGGTCAACACCGGCATTGTTAAACAGAATATCAATTGTTCCGTACTTTCGTTGAATGCCGTCTGCAAAAGACTTTACGTTTTCTTCGTCTGATACATCAAGGTGAAAGGCTTCTGCTTCTCCGCCGTTTTTTCTGATGGCGCTGACGGTTTCATTCAGTTCGCTTTCATTGATGTCACCGCAGATCACGCGGGCGCCTTCATCGGCGAAAATCCGTGCCGTCGCTTGTCCGATGCCTGTCGCGGCCCCTGTGATGATTGCGGTTTTGTCTGTTAATCTTCCCATATTACGATTCCTCCTTTTTTTATATCTGTTCCCGCTGAATAGGGGGATAAACATATGGAGGTCTGTTTCTAAATACCTATTAAATATGTTAATATTATGTATATACATCATTGGAGGTTTGCATATTTTGAAGATACAGCATAAGAAGGAGATAGCGTTTTATTGTTATGCCATTGTTCCTATGGGATTTGTGATTTACACCGTTATCTCTATTCTATTTCAGGACATCACATTTCCTCTCACTGTAAGAAATGTTCTGCATGAGTCTTTGCGAAACTTGGGATCTCTTATCTTATTTAGTTTGTTTTTCTACCCGTCATACATATGGATGAAGAAGGAATTCGGCCGCCGGAAAGAAGCAGAGAGGAGAGGATGATCAACATTCTCTCTTTTTTATTGATAAAATGGGTGAAATGAATCCATTAACATGTTAAATTTACAATATATGCATCTGCTAATGCTAGTTGACAATTGTCACTGTATATGATAAATAGATGCTGAAAAGATTTTACATAACATCAAAGCATAATTAAAGGAGAGATCTGAAGTGCGGAAAAAAAAGTTTAAAGCAGAATCCAAGCGATTGCTGGACATGATGATTAACTCCATTTACACGCAGAAGGAAATTTTTCTCCGCGAGTTAATTTCCAACGCGAGCGATGCGATTGACAAAATCTATTACAAGGCGTTAACCGATGATTCATTAACGTTTGATCAAGACAATTACTACATAAAAGTGACGGCGGACAAAGAAGCGAGAACGCTCACCATCACAGATACCGGTATCGGGATGACAAAAGACGAGCTTGAACAGCATCTCGGCACGATTGCGAAAAGCGGTTCACTCGCTTTCAAGCAAGAAAATGACTCGAAAGACGGCCATGACATTATCGGCCAGTTCGGCGTCGGATTTTATGCGGCGTTTATGGTGGCTGATAAAGTCACGGTGAAAAGTAAAGCGCTCGGCAGTGACGAGGCGTATGTGTGGGAGTCTGAAGGGGCTGCCGGCTACACGATCGCGCCGTGTGACAAGGAAACCGTCGGTACGGAAATCACCTTGAAAATAAAAGAAAACACAGAAGATGAAAGCTATGATGAGTTTTTAGAAAACTACCGCATCAAAGCGATCGTGAAAAAGTACTCTGATTTTATCCGCTACCCGATCAAAATGGAAGAGACGGTCAACAAGCCGAAAGAGGGCAGCGAGAACGAATTTGAAGAAGTTCAGGAAGAACAGACGGTCAACAGCATGGTGCCGATCTGGAGAAAAAACAAAAGCGAGCTGACGGATGAGGACTACGAGGCTTTTTACGCCGAGAAGCATTACGGTTTTGATAAACCGCTGACCCATGTGCATATCAGCGTCGATGGAGCGGTGCGCTACAATTCGATTTTGTTTATTCCGGAAAACATGCCGTTTGACTATTATACGAAGGAATTCGAAAAAGGATTGGAGCTGTATTCCAACGGCGTGCTGATCATGAACAAATGCGCCGACCTGCTGCCGGACCATTTCAGCTTTGTAAAAGGCATGGTGGATTCTGAGGATCTGTCGCTGAACATTTCCAGAGAGATGCTGCAGCACGACCGCCAGCTGAAGCTGATTGCGAAAAACATCAATAAAAAAATCAAAGCAGAGCTGAAGAGCCTGCTGAAGAACAAAAGGGAAAAATACGAATCTTTCTATGAATCTTTCGGCAGACAGCTGAAATTCGGCGTCTATAATGATTTCGGCGCGAATAAAGACGTATTAAAAGATCTGCTTCTCTTCTATTCATCTAAGGAGAAAAAGCTCGTCACTCTGGACGAATATGTGTCCAGAATGCCTGAGGATCAAAAATATATCTATTACGCGTCCGGTGATTCATATGAGCGGATTGAAAAGCTGCCGCAAACTGAAATGGTGGCGGACAAAGGCTACGAGATTTTATATTTCACGGAAGATATTGATGAATTCGCGATCAAAATGCTGACAAGCTATGAGGAAAAAGAGTTCAAATCCGTATCCAGCGCCGATTTAGGCATCGACAGTGACGAAGATGAAAAGCAGACTGAAGCCGAAGAAAACGAATATAAAGACCTGTTCGAAAGCATGAAAGAGATTCTTGCAGATAAAGTAAAGAACGTCAGAGCATCGAAACGTTTAAAATCCCATCCGGTCTGCTTTGCGACAGACGGCGAAGTGACGATCGAAATGGAAAAAGTGTTGAATGCCATGCCTGACAGCCAGCAGGTCAAAGCGGAAAAAGTGCTGGAAATCAACCCGAACCACGAAGTGTTTGAGACGTTAAAGAACGCGCACGGACAAGATCGGGAAAAGCTGGCATTATACACAAACCTGCTGTACAATCAGGCGCTTCTGATTGAAGGGCTGCCGATCCATGATCCGGTCGAGTTTACGAATGACATCTGCAAAGTTATGGTATGACGCTAAAAAGGAATCGCCCGGCGGGGGCGATTCCTTTTTTTATTACAGTGTGCGCTGTTTAAGAATTTGATTTTGTTTGCTGCGCTTCTTTAAGGAGAACCGTTTTTTCAAGTGCGTTTCGATTTCTTCTAAACTTCTGCCCTTCGTTTCAGGAACGATGTAAGCGGCGAAGAAGAAGGATGAGAGGCAAATGACTGAGAATATTCCGAATACCCAGCCGATGCCCATGGCGCTCAGCATAAGCGGGAATACCAGTGAAACGATCAGGTTGGTTGCCGACAGAATCAATGTCGTAAATCCGGTTGCGGCTCCGCGTGCGTTTGACGGGAACAGCTCCGGCATCAGGACCCACACAACGGGACCCCATGTCGCCTGGTAGAAAACGATATAGATGCCGAGAAACAGCACGGTCAGCCAAGCCGTTGAAGCTGACAGGCCGGCCAGAAGGAGAATGGCTGATAGTGACGCCAGGCTCAAGGTAATGCCGACACTTCCCCACATCAGCAGTTTTTTCCGGCCGATCCGGTCAATTAAGATCATGGCGGTGATACACATGATGACGTTTAAGACACCGATGCCCATCGTGCCGAGAACGGACGCCGAAGTGCCGAGTCCGGCCTTTGTAAAGATGGTCGGCGCATAGTAAATCACCGTGTTGATACCGACCGCCTGCTGGAAGATGGCGAGGCCGATCCCGATCAGCAGCATAGGGCGGATCCATTTGGCTTTCAGCAAGCCGAGTGTAGATTCTTTTTTCTCAGCTTCACCTTGTTTCATTTCCGCCAATTCAACGGCGATATCCTCTTTGTCGTGGGTCATTTCCATGACTTGTCTGGCTTCCTGCTCACGGCCGCGTTTGACGAGCCATCTCGGAGATTCCGGCATAAACGCGATTCCGATTAATAAAAGCGCCGCCGGTACTGCCGCGAGACCGACCATCCAGCGCCAAGCTTCAAACGGGGTGAATATGTAATTCACGATATATGCGAGTAAAATTCCGGTTACAATCATTAAGTTATTCAATGTGCCGAGCGTTCCGCGTATTTTTGTCGGCGCCATCTCAGATAGATAAACGGGAACCAGCGCCGTTGAGCCGCCGACGGCTAACCCGAGTATGACACGGGAGATAATCAGCATAGTGACGGTTTGCGAAGCCGCACACGCAAGCGCGCCGATAATAAAAATGAGTGAAAGGACGAAAACCACTTTTCTCCGGCCCCATCGGTCAGAGCATGTCCCGCTTAAGGCGGACCCGAAAATCGCACCGAGCAGCAGCATGCTGACGACCAATCCCTCGGTCAGCGTGTTTAAAGGAATATCATTGTTAATAAATAACAAAGCCCCTGAAATCACACCGGTGTCATAGCCGTAAAGCAGCCCGCCTAATGCTCCGAAAAAGTAAATCAGGTATTTTTTGGTGTTTTTCTTCACAGATGATCCTCCTCATCTTTTGGAACGCATAATAGTTTATTTAGATAACTATTTCATTCCCCGAAGAGAAAAATATAAACATAAAAAAACACGCCCCTTTTAAAAGGCGTGTTTTTTTTCTTAGGAAAACAGCTTGTCGATAAACGCGATTTCTTCAGCAGATAGCGTAATGGAGGCTGCTTTCATGTTGTCTTTTAATTGATCCGCGCGTTTGGCGCCCGGAATCAGGATATCGATTTCAGGTCTCGCCAAGTACCAGGCAAGCACGATATACGCCGTATCGGCATTGTGCTTTTCGGCAATCGGTTTGAGCTGGTTGACTTTTTTGATGTTTTCTTTAAACTGCTCCCCTTGGAAATGCGCCTGGTCATTGCGCAGGTCGCCTTCAGGGAAGGTTGTGTTCTCGTCGTATTTGCCGGCAAGCAGTCCGGATACGAGCGGGAAGTACGGAATGAATGAGATGCCGTGTTCTGTCGTATAAGGGAAGAAAGTCTTTTCCGCCTCACGGTTCAGCAGGTTGTATTCTCCTTGAATCACGTCGACTAAGCCGTCTTTATTGGCTTCTTTCAGCTGTTCCAAAGAGAAATTGGATACGCCGATGGAACGGATTTTTCCTTCTTTTTTCAGCTCATTCAATGCTTGAACGGCTTCGTCCTTCGGCGTGTGCTCATCCGGGAAATGGATGTAGAATAAATCGATGTAATCAGTCTGCAGGCGTTTCAAGCTGTCTTCGACCGATTGTTTCAAAAAGGCCGGTGAATTGTCGAAAACAAAGTCATCGCCTTCTTTTCTGTGAGCGGCTTTTGTGGCGATGAAGACATCCTCGCGGTTGCATTCTTTCAGCACCTCGCCGATTAATTCTTCAGAACGGCCCACACCGTAAATATAGGCGGTATCTAACATGGTAACGCCGCTTTTAATCGCTTCCCGGACCAATTCTTTTCCCGTTTCTTCATTCAGATTCGGATAGAGATTGTGTCCGCCGACCGCATTTGTTCCCAAACCGATCGGAAATACCTTTAGGTCAGTTTTGCCGATTGTTACTTTGCTCATGTTTTCGCCCCCTGAAAAAATTGGATATCATAGCGACTGCCGGAAAAATACGGCAGCGTTCTCTATTAACTATAACGCTATGCCAAGTGAATGTCGATTTGATGCTCTTGGCAATACTTCGTATATTCCTCATCGAGCTGCTGAGAAGTGACAATGCTGTGAAGCCGGTCGAAAGGCGCGTATGTCAAAAGCGTGGATTTGCCGAATTTGGAATGATCCGCGAGCAGATACACTTCGTTCGCCTTTTCGGAAATTCTCTTTTTCACCTCGTATTCCAGTAAGTCGGAATTCGTCAGGCCGTGGGTGATCGTTGTCCCGGTAGCGGACATGAACGCCTTGTTAATGTTGTATTTATTGAGTGTGCTCGGATCATCAATGCCGACAAACGACCTTGTCTTCCGTTTGTAGTTATTGCCGATGATGATCAGGTCGATATTTTTCATGGATGAAGCCGCGTTAATAATATCAAGGCTGTTCGTCAAAACCGTTACATTCTTATCGGGATCAAGCGTCTCCAGCATCGATTTGGTCGTCGTGCCGGAATCAATAAATACAAGATCGTGATCCTCGATAAACCGTGACGCATAGCGGGCGATTTTGATTTTTTCATCCTGATGTTGAATGGTGCGGTTCTCAAAAGGGACGAGCACAGATTTTTCGGCTGATGTCACGCCGCCGTACACCTTTTTGATAACCCCTTTTTCCGCAAGCTTATTAATATCGCGTCTGACCGTGTTTTTAGAGACATTGAATACCTCGCACAGCTCATCCAGAGAAGTGGCTCCGTGTTTGAGAATGTATTCTTCCATCTCCTGAATCCGCATCAGTTTCATAAAAAAACTCCTTCTAGAATTCTTAAAGTAATTAAAATATATAATAAACACCAGAAGTTAATCAATAGTTACTTAACAAATGATAAAAAAGAGGGTTCACACCGTACGATTCGACACGGTTCTCCAAGTTCCTGTTTTCCCGATCAAAAAAAGTATGATAAAAATAATGAAAAAATTTTGATTTTTTAGATTGACTTGAAGATGTGTTGGGCTTACAATGTAACCAAGAAATGACCAAAATATAACCTGTAAAATCAAAAGTGAAAGATGTAACCGTTTGCTTTTTCCGGTACATGACCAACTTTTACATGGGAAGATTGGGAGTCACCATCATTTTAGCATTTGTAAGCGTTTAATTCATGTCTTTTATATGTAAAAGATGAATATATTCATCCGTTATTATCCAGCTGAACAGGATGTTTACTATTTAAGGAGGCAATGAGAATGGCAGAGATCAGAAAACTGAAAAACTACATCAACGGTGAATGGGTTGAAAGTAAGACAGATCAATATGAAGACGTTGTCAATCCGGCTACAAAAGAAGTGATGTGCCAGGTTCCGATTTCTACGCGGGAGGATGTGGAATACGCCGTCCGCTCAGCGTCAGAGGCGTTTCAAACATGGTCAAAGACGGCAGTGCCGCGCCGTGCGAGAATTCTATTTAACTATCAGCAGCTTCTCCAGCAGAACAAAGAAGAGCTTGCCCGTCTGATCACTTTGGAAAACGGTAAAAACACGACAGAAGCACTCGGTGAAGTGGGACGCGGAATTGAAAACGTCGAATTCGCAGCGGGCGCGCCGTCACTCATGATGGGCGATTCACTTGCCTCTATTGCGACGGATGTAGAGGCGGCGAATTACCGCTATCCGATCGGGGTGGTCGGCGGTATCGCACCGTTCAACTTCCCGATGATGGTTCCGTGCTGGATGTTCCCGATGGCGATTTCATTAGGAAACACGTTCATTCTGAAGCCGTCTGAGCGCACGCCGCTGTTAACGGAAAAACTGGCAGAGCTGTTTGAACAGGCCGGTCTGCCGAAGGGCGTCTTCAATGTCGTGCACGGCGCGCATGACGTCGTAAACGGCGTTCTTGAACATCCGGATATTAAAGCCATCTCATTCGTCGGTTCAAAACCTGTCGGCGAGTATGTTTTCAAAAAAGGCAGCGAACATTTGAAACGCGTGCAGGCGTTAACGGGCGCGAAAAACCATACGATCGTGTTAAATGACGCCCACCTTGAAGATACGGTGACAAATATTATCGGCGCGGCATTCGGTTCGGCAGGAGAGCGCTGTATGGCATGCGCGGTTGTGACGGTTGAAGAGGGAATCGCCGATGAGTTTATGGCGAAATTACAGGAAAAAGCAGCGGACATCAAGATCGGAAACGGACTGGATGACGGCGTATTCTTGGGCCCGGTCATCCGCGAGGACAACAAAAAACGCACGCACAGCTATATTGAAAAAGGCATCGAAGAAGGAGCGAGACTTCTTTGTGACGGGCGTGAAAACGCAACGGAAGACGGCTATTTCGTCGGACCGACGATTTTTGACAACGTGACGACGGATATGACGATCTGGAAAGATGAAATCTTTGCGCCCGTTCTGTCGGTCATCCGCGTGAAAAACTTAAAAGAAGCGGTGGACATCGCCAACCAGTCTGAATTTGCGAACGGCGCGTGTCTGTTCACTTCAAATGCGAACGCGATCCGCTACTTCCGTGAAAATATTGACGCGGGGATGCTCGGCATCAACCTTGGCGTGCCGGCTCCGATGGCATTCTTCCCGTTCTCAGGCTGGAAGTCTTCTTTCTTCGGCACATTGCACGCAAACGGAAAAGACAGCGTCGACTTCTATACACGTAAAAAAGTCGTGACGGCACGATACCCGTCTCCTGACTTCAATTGATCTGACAGCCGGCCCGGACGGCTTCGAGATTCCGTCCGGGTTTTCTTTTACCATCAATTAAGGAGGAATAAACATGAGTCATTTGCTGCGCAAACCGCAGGCCGATGAGATGTCTCAAGGCGTGAACATCATACATGACGTCACTTCAGCCAATTCAGACCTCAAATACGTCGGATTCAAAGTCGTTGACCTCACTCCCGGTTCCGCATATACAGAAGATTTGAAAAAGACGGAGTGCTGCATCGTTGCGGTAACGGGAAAAATCACCGTCACTGATTATGATCAGACATTTGAAAGCATCGGCACCCGTGAAAGCGTATTTGAAAGAAAACCGACGGACAGCGTTTATGTGTCCAATGACCGCTCTTTTGGAATCACAGCCGTCAGCGGGGCGAGGGTCGCGCTGTGCTATTCTCCGTCCGAACACCAGCTTCCGACAAAGCTGATTAAAGCGGAAGACAACGGTGTGGAACATCGCGGCAAGCTGGCAAACAAACGAACCGTTCATAATATTCTCCCCGATTCAGATCCATCGGCAAACAGCCTTCTCGTTGTTGAAGTTTACACGGACAGCGGCAACTGGTCGAGCTACCCGCCTCATAAACATGACCAAGACAATCTGCCGGCTGAATCCTTTTTAGAAGAAACCTATTACCATGAAACGGACCCGCCGCAGGGGTTTGTCTTCCAGCGTGTGTACACGGACGACCGCTCGATTGACGAGACGATGACCGCAGAAAATGAAAACGTTGTCATCGTGCCGGCGGGCTATCACCCGGTTGGTGTTCCGGACGGGTATACCTCTTACTACCTGAATGTAATGGCGGGACCGACACGAAAATGGAAGTTTCATAATGATCCGGCCCATGAATGGATCCTGGAACGCTAACAAGTGAGGAGTGGCAGATAACGATGAAATATACATTTAATGAAGAAAAAGAGTTTGATATTGTCGCGATCGGGCGCGCGTGTATTGATTTGAACGCTGCGGAATACAACCGGCCGATGGAAGAAACGATGACGTTTTCTAAATATGTCGGCGGCTCCCCGGCAAATATTGCGATCGGCAGCGCCAAGCTCGGATTAAAAGCCGGTTTTATCGGCAAAATCCCGGATGATCAGCACGGCAGATTCATCGTTTCTTATATGCAGGGAAAGGGCGTTGATACGTCACAAATGACCGTTGACAGAGAAGGGCGCAAAGCCGGGCTCGCTTTTACGGAAATTCTCAGTCCCGAAGAGTGCAGCATTCTGATGTACCGGGATGACGTGGCGGATTTGTATCTTGAGCCGTCCGAAGTCAATGAAGGCTACATTGCAAACGCGAAAATGCTGCTCGTGTCAGGCACGGCGCTTGCGAAAAGCCCGTCGCGCGAAGCCGTCTTAAAAGCGGTGCATATCGCAAAAAAACATGACGTAAAAGTCGTGTTTGAGCTCGACTACCGTCCGTATACATGGCAATCGGCAGAAGAAACAGCCGTGTACTACACGCTGGTGGCGGAACAATCCGATATCGTCATCGGTACGCGTGACGAATTTGACGTAATGGAAAACCGCAGCGGCGGAAATAACGATGAAACCGTCCGCCATTTGTTTGCGCACTCCGCTGACCTTGTCGTCATTAAGCACGGCGTTGACGGATCATACGCATACAGCAGATCGGGAGAAGTTTTCCGGGCGCACGCCTATAAAACAAAGGTGCTGAAGACCTTCGGTGCGGGTGATTCCTATGCGTCAGCCTTCATCTACGGACTTGTCAGCGGCCGGGATATTGAAACGGCTTTAAAATACGGGAGCGCTTCCGCTTCCATCGTCGTCAGCAAACACAGCTCCTCAGAAGCAATGCCGGCTGCCGGTGAAATCATCGAACTGATTGAAGCGCAGCACAGTCTTAACGGTAAATAGAACGTATAAAAGGTGGGATCGTTTGTGGGTAAGACAATTCGCTTAACGACAGCACAAGCGCTGATTAAATTCTTGAACCGGCAGTACATTCATGTTGACGGAAAAGAAGAGCCGTTCGTTGAGGGCATCTTCACGATTTTCGGCCACGGAAATGTGTTGGGGATCGGGCAGGCGCTTGAGCAGGACGCCGGGCACCTGAAAGTCTATCAAGGCAAAAACGAACAAGGCATGGCGCATGCCGCGATGGCATACAGCAAGCAGATGCTGAGAAGAAAAATTTACGCGGTATCGACATCGGTCGGTCCGGGTGCCGCTAACTTGACGGCTGCCGCGGGTACGGCGCTGGCCAATAATATCCCGGTGCTGCTGCTTCCGGCCGATACCTTTGCGACGAGGCAGCCTGACCCGGTGCTTCAGCAGGTGGAGCAGGAATACAGTGCCGCCGTCACGACAAACGATGCGTTAAAGCCTGTGTCCCGCTATTGGGACCGCATTACCCGCCCCGAGCAGCTGATGAGCAGCTTAATCCGGGCGTTTGAAGTGATGACAGATCCGGCAAAAGCGGGCCCGGCGACCATCTGCATATCTCAGGATGTAGAGGGAGAAGCATTTGATTTTGATGAAAGCTTCTTTGAAAAACGCGTTCATTACATTGACCGGATGCAGCCAAGCGAGCGTGAGCTGAAAGGCGCCGCGGAAAAAATTAAGGAGAGCAGCCGTCCCGTCATTTTAGTGGGCGGAGGCGCGAAGTACTCCGGCGCGCGTGAGGAATTAATCGCGCTTTCTGAAACATACGGCATTCCGCTTGTCGAAACGCAGGCCGGCAAGTCAACGGTTGAAGCCGATTTCGCCAACAATCTGGGCGGCATGGGCATCACGGGCACACTCGCCGCAAACAAAGCCGCCCGCCAGGCTGATCTGATCATCGGTGTCGGCACACGGTACACGGACTTTGCGACATCCTCGAAAACGGCGTTTGATTTTGACAAAGCAAAATTTTTGAATATCAACGTCAGCCGCATGCAGGCTTACAAGCTTGACGCGTTTCAGGTCGTAGCCGATGCGAAAGTGACGCTCGGCAGACTGCATGGCTTATTAGACGGATATAAAAGTGCATTCGGCACGGCGATTAAAGATTGGAAAGATGAATGGCTGGCTGAACGGGACCGGCTCGGCAAGGTCACTTTTACACGTGATGCGTTCGAACCGGAAATTAAAAACCATTTCTCACAGGATGTGTTAAACGAGTATGCCGATGCGCTCGAGACTGAGCTGCCGCAAACAACGGCGCTGTTGACCATCAATGACACGATTCCTGAAGACAGCGTCGTCATCAGTTCGGCGGGATCTCTTCCGGGAGATTTGCAGCGGCTGTGGCATTCCAACGTCCCGAATACGTACCACCTCGAGTACGGCTATTCCTGCATGGGGTATGAGGTATCGGGCACGCTCGGCCTCAAGCTGGCCCATCCCGACAAAGAAGTCTATTCACTCGTCGGCGACGGAAGCTTTCTGATGCTGCACTCAGAGCTGATTACCGCGCTTCAATATAACAAAAAAATCAATGTCCTGCTTTTTGACAACTCGGGATTCGGCTGTATCAACAACCTGCAGATGGATCACGGGAGCGGCAGTTATTTCTGCGAGTTCCGCACAGAGGACAATCAGATTTTAAACGTTGATTACGCGAAGGTGGCAGAGGGCTACGGCGCTAAAACATACAGAGCCAATACGGTTGAAGAACTGAAAGCGGCGCTTGAAGATGCGAAAACGCAAGACGTATCCACTTTAATTGAAATGAAGGTTCTGCCGAAAACGATGACGGACGGCTATGACAGCTGGTGGCATGTCGGCGTGGCGGAAGTGTCTGAGCAGGAAAGCGTTCAGCGGGCATACGAAGCGAAAGAGATGAAGCTGAAGTCTGCGAAGCAGTACTAGAGGGGAGGCATCACGATGGGCAAACAAGATATTCTGTGGGGCATCGCTCCCATTGGGTGGCGCAATGACGATATGCCGGAAATCGGAGCCGGGAATACGCTGCAGCATTTGTTAAGCGATATTGTTGTCGCCGGCTTTCAAGGTACGGAAGTGGGAGGGTTTTTCCCTGAACCCTCCGTCCTGAATAAGGAGCTGGCTCTCCGGAACTTACGGATTGCGGGGAAATGGTTCAGCAGCTTTATCATTCAAGACGGTATTGAAAAAACGGCTGAACAATTTACAGAACACTGTGATTATTTGCAGAAAGTCGGAGCGGATGTCGCCACCGTTTCTGAACAGACGTACAGTGTTCAAGGCTTGGACATTGATGTATTTAAGAAAAAACCGCACTTCACAGATGAAGAATGGGATACGCTGTGCCAGGGCTTGAACCGTCTCGGGAAAATCGCTGACGAATACGGGCTGGACATGGTTTTTCATCATCATCTCGGCACAGGCGTCCAGACGGCGGAAGAAGTTGACCGGCTGATGGATGGAACGGACCCGCAGTATGTCCATTTACTTTATGATACCGGGCATGCCTATATCTCGGACGGAGACTATATGACAATTCTCAACAAGCATATGGATCGGATCAGACACGTTCATTTCAAGGACGCGCGGTTTGACATTATGGAGCGGTGCAGACAGGAAGGCAAGTCATTTAGGCAGTCGTTTTTACAGGGCATTTTTACGGTTCCCGGAGACGGATGCATCGATTTTACCGAAGTGTACCGAACGCTCGTCCGTCATGATTATTCAGGCTGGATCGTCATCGAAGCCGAACAAGACCCGGCAGTCGCCAATCCGCTTGAGTACGCGCTGATTGCGAGAAAGTACATCGACAGTGAACTGCTTGATCCTGCAAATTAGAGGGGGACTTATATGAATAGTGCCAAGGCGGAATCAGCTTTCAGCAAAAGGACCATCGCCGCAGCATTAGCAAATTACATTGATGCAGGTTCCATCGTGGCAGGATCAGCGGGTTTATCTATGTGGGTCAGCTATTTAAAGCTGTCCGACAGTCAGATCGGATTGCTCGGCGCCTTCAGTGCAAACGCGATATCAGCGGCCGTCGGAGCGCTGCTCGGCGGGTATTTGG
Organism: Bacillus sp. A1; assembly: GCF_042296235.1. Classification (NCBI taxonomy): domain Bacteria; kingdom Bacillati; phylum Bacillota; class Bacilli; order Caryophanales; family Bacillaceae; genus Bacillus; species Bacillus sp. A1. The sequence continues at coordinate 3,949,300 of NZ_CP141181.1, read as the reverse complement.
CTGATAAAGTCGGCCGAAAAGCTGTATACACAAACAGTATGCTCGTCTACGCCTTAGGAATTTGTTTGGTTTTGTTTGGATTCAACTTTCCCATGCTGTTATGCGGATACATGATTATCGGGATTTCTGTAGGCGCGGATATTACGGCTTCATGGACCATTATCGCGGAAAACGCCCCCGAGAAAAACCGGGCGAGGCATTGCGGAGTGGCGCAGGTGGCGTGGGCCGCAGGAGCCGTTGTGGTTCTGCTGTTATCCGTTTTGGTCGGTGACCTCGGGCTTTTAGGAAATAAAATTGTCTTTGCGCATCTATTGGTGATCGCCCTGATCACATATGTGATAAGAAAGCGTTTACCTGAGTCGGATGCCTGGAAAAACAGTGAAGAGCGGCCTGCCGCCGTGAAAAAAACATCTTATTTTGACCTGCTTCAGCCGAAATTTTTCAAGAACATTTTGTTTTTAATGGGTGTGTTTCTCGTATGGAATCTCGCAGCTGGCGTCATGGGATTCTTCATGCCGTACATCTACCAGCAGGTCGGCGGCGTATCCGCAAATACGGCCAACATTCTGCAGATGGCCCTGTTTATCTTCACCGGGCTCGGCGTCGCCTGTATCTTCATGCCTTTTGCAGATCAATATCGGAAAACGGTGTTCGGAATTTGCGCATTTATGGCCGTTGTCGGCTGGTCGCTGTTTTTACTGCCGTTTCAGGGGCTCCCGATGCTGCTTTTGTTTGTTTTAGCGATCGGCATCAATAACGGAGCCGGCCAGCAGGCGAACTACCAGCTGTGGGCAAGCGAGCTGTTCCCGACAGAATACAGAGCGTCAGCACAAGGGCTCATGTTCTTTCTCGTCCGTATTTCAATCGGCATTTGGAGTTTATTTGTGCCGGTCATCATGTCACAATTCGGCATCGGTTTTATGGCCGGTATTCTGCTCATATGTGTGACGGCCAGTATGATCATCGGGCTTGTCTTCGCGCCGAATACGTCCGGCAAGTCGCTTGAACAGATACAGGAGGAACTGTACGGCGCTCCTCAGGACGGCAGCGAGAAAAGAAAGACGAGAACCATTATTTGATTATCAGAAGGAGTGGCGATCAATGAATTTACGTATAGGTGTTATCGGAACCGGTGCTATCGGAAAAGAGCACATCAACCGCATCACAAATAAGCTGTCGGGTGCGGAAATTACCGCTGTCACAGATGTGAATCAGGAGGCCGCGCAGCAGACCGTTCAGGATTTCAATTTGAACGCCTCCGTTTATCCTGATGACGACAGCCTCCTCGCTGCTGAAAATGTGGATGCCGTCTTAGTGACAAGCTGGGGCCCGGCTCACGAGTCCAGCGTTTTGAAAGCGATTCAGCACGGCAAGCACGTGTTTTGTGAAAAGCCGCTTGCGACAACGGCAGAAGGCTGTATGCGCATTGTCGAGGAAGAAATGAAGACGGGAAAACGATTGGTGCAGGTAGGTTTTATGCGCAGATATGACAGCGGTTACGTTCAGCTGAAAGAAGCGATCGATAACCGCGTGGTCGGCGAGCCGCTGATGATTCACTGTGCGCACCGTAACCCGACAGTCGCATCGAATTATTCAACGGACATGGCCGTCGTCGATACGCTCGTTCATGAAATTGATGTCCTCCACTGGCTCGTCAATGACGACTATGAATCCGTACAGGTCATCTATCCGAAGAAATCAAAAAATGCGCTGCCGCATCTGAAAGATCCGCAGATGGTCATCATCGAAACAAAAGGCGGCATCGTCATCAATGCCGAAATCTACGTGAACTGTAAATACGGCTATGACATTCAATGTGAGATCGTCGGGGAAGACGGCGTCATCAAGCTTCCGGAACCGTCAAGCATCAGTTTGAGAAAAGAAGGGACATTCAGCACCGATATCCTGATGGATTGGCAGCGCCGATTTGTGGCTGCGTATGATGTGGAAATTCAAGACTTCATTGATTCGATCCGGAAAAAAGGCGAAGTCAGCGGTCCGACGGCATGGGACGGTTATATTGCCGCAGTGACAACTGACGCGTGCGTAAAAGCTCAGGAATCCGGGCAGAAAGAGCCTGTGGCGCTGCAAGAGAAACCGGCATTCTACCAATCATTTACGACTGTGAACAAATAATAGATCGGGAGTGAAAGAAATGAAACTGGCCTTAGATCCATCCATGTACCGCGATGATTTAACGTTAGAAGAAATGGTCTATAAAACGGCGGAACTCGGATACGAATATATCGAACTGTCCCCGCGCGAGGATTTTTGTCCTTTCTACAAATATCCGAAAGTCGATTCAGCAAAAATCAAACAATTGAAGCGCCTTTTAAAGGATACAGGTGTGAAGCTGTCCTCTCTTCTTCCGCTTTACCACTGGGCGGGTCCTGAAGAAGACCGTCGTCAGGCCGCCGTGCGCAACTGGAAACGGGCGATCGAAATTGCGGTTGAACTTGAAGTGGATTTGATGAACAGTGAATTCAGCGGTTCAAAATATGATCCTTTGACAAGTGAAGAAAAATTTATCAAATCCATGGATGAACTGCTGCCCGTTTTTGAAAAAGAAGGCGTTAAACTCAATCTTCAGGCTCACCCATACGATTTTATCGAAACGCACAAAGGCGCGATGGATATGATCCGCGCGCTTGACAAGGATTGGATCAATCTTGTCTACTCGACTGCGCATACGTTCTTCTATGATGACGGAAAAGGCGATATTGCGACCATGTTTGATGAAGCCGGCGACCGCCTTACACATGTTTTATTTGCAGATACTTTTAATCATAAAGCGGCGCACGGCCTGCGTTACATCGTCAACCCGCCTGATGCGAAAGTAACGGTTCACCAGCATTTGGACATCGGGCAAGGCGAGGTTGATTTTGAGACGATTTTCAGAAAGATGAGAGAGATGAAATTCGACGGAATTGCGACGAACGCCGTTTTTGCTTGGGTCGGCGAAAGAGCGGATGAATCAAGCCGGACCACGCTTAAGAAATTAAAGGAAGAACTGGGTATGGCATAAGCTGAGTACGGAGTTCGGCGGAGCGGGGCAAAAAAGCCCTCCAGCCGGACTCCCTTCATATCGAAAACGCGGATGGGAGAGGCTGACATGAAACTTTGCTTTAATGAAGCGACTACGCTGGAGAATTCAAACCTGAAACAGGATTTAGAACTGTGCGAAAAGCACGGCTATGATTATATTGAAATCCGCACAATGGATAAGCTGCCGGAATACTTAAAAGACCATTCACTGGCCGATCTGGCGGAATATTTTCGAACCCATCACATTAAACCGCTTGCCCTGAACGCACTGGTTTTCTTCAACAACCGTGATGAGAAGGGCTATAGGGAGATCATTTCGGAATTCAAAAGCATGATGGAAACCTGCAGAACGCTCGGCGTGAAATATGTGGTGGCCGTGCCGCTTGTGACAGAGCGGAAAATCTTGAAAGAAGAGATCAAAAAGAGCAGCATAGAGGTGCTGACTGAGCTTTCGGACATCGCGGAGCCGTACGGCGTAAACATTGCCCTTGAATTTGTCGGCCACCCGCAATGTACGGTCAATACATTTGAACAGGCGTATGACATCGTGAACGCTGTCGGCCGCGATAATGTCGGACTGGTGTTTGACAGCTTCCATTTCCACGCGATGGGCTCCAATATTGAGAGTTTGAAGCAGGCGGACGGAAAGAAAATTTTCATCTATCATATCGACGATACAGAGGACTTCCCGATCGGCTTTTTAACGGATGAAGACCGCGTCTGGCCTGGACAGGGTGCGATTGACTTAGACGCCCATCTGTCAGCGTTAAAAGAAATCGGATTCAATGATGTTGTCTCCGTAGAGCTGTTCAGACCTGAATATTATAAGCTGACTGCGGAGGAAACGATCAAAACGGCAAAGGAAACAACGGAAGCCGTCGTATCAAAATACTTCATGAAGGAGGCGTGAACATGGCTTTTGTCACCATGAAACATCTTCTTGCAGAAGCGAAACGGGAGCATTATGCAGTCGGCCAATTTAATATCAACGGCCTCCAATGGACGAAGGCGATTCTGCAAGCCGCGCAAAAGGAGCAATCGCCGGTCATCGCCGCGGCTTCCGATCGTCTGGTCGACTATTTAGGCGGATTTAAAACGATTTCCGCCATGGTCGGCGCGTTAATGGAAGAAATGGCGATTACCGTTCCCGTCGTGCTCCATCTTGATCACGGAAGCAGTGCGGAACGCTGCAGACAGGCCATTGACGCCGGATTCAGCTCAGTGATGATTGACGGCTCCCATCATCCGATTGATGAGAACATCGCGATGACAAAAGAAGTCGCCGATTATGCCGCTAAGCACGGCGTGTCAGTAGAAGCAGAAGTCGGCACGGTCGGCGGCATGGAAGACGGGCTGGTCGGCGGAGTCCGCTATGCCGATGTCGCCGAATGTGAGCGGATCGTCAAAGAAACCAATATCGACGCGCTAGCCGCCGCCCTCGGCTCCGTCCACGGCAAATATCAGGGCGAGCCGAATCTCGGATTTAAGGAAATGGAGGAAATCTCCCGCATGACTGATATTCCTCTCGTTCTTCACGGAGCATCCGGGATTCCGCAGGATCAGGTCAAAAAAGCCATCACGCTCGGCCACGCGAAAATCAATATCAACACGGAATGTATGGTAGCCTGGACAGACGAAACACGCCGCATGTTTCAGGAAAACGGCGATCTGTACGAACCGCGCGGCTACATGACACCCGGCATTGAAGCCGTGGAAGAGACAGTGCGAAGCAAAATGAGAGAGTTCGGATCAGCCGGTAAAGCCGTAAAACAGCAGGTCGGCTGATGAAAAAGCACTCACAACATCGTGAGTGCTTTCGTATTTCCGTTTATTTCCTTCTTGCGTTTCACCAAAGTATCACAATCAAATCAACCTGTTCAACCTTTACAGGCCCTTTCAATCCAAGCGAATTGTATACAGCTTGCCCCCTCGTTTACTATAGTTATGAAAACTAGAATTCGTTATTATCCTTTTCTTTATCGATGATGTCGGTAACTTTCTTTTTTGTTGAAATAATCTATAAGTCATAAGTTTATACCGCATATACCCTACGTAAGGTCTCGTTTAGTAAAACTTCTTATTCCGTAAACCAGGAGACCGAGACACGTTATTACCATAATTGAGTAAAACAGGAAATTTGATTGAATCGGTGATTCATCTTCGGGTGACATTGCTAACATAGGCTGTGTCCATGGATATACTTGACCTAATGGTGTACTGGCAATAATAATGGCCGGTAATGTAAAAACAATGCTAACAGCGAGTGGTATGCCAAATGTTTTAGACCTGATTGAAACAATAAGCTGCAATAAAATTAATGGTAAACAAGCTAAGATCCCTCTAATTCCATAACCTAGAATTGTAAGTAAAGGAAGACTCCCGCTTATGCCTAACATATAACCGAATCCAATAAATAAGAGGATTAAAATGGACATACTAATGAATATCATGCGGACCACTGTCAGAAACTTTCCCAGAAAGATATCTGAGTGTTTGACTGGTAAGGCTAGAAGCTGTTTCCAACCGCCTCCTGCATGTTCCCCCCTGCAAACAAGGGCGGCGAAAATTCCCACTACGATAGGCAATACAAAAGGGCCCATAAATAAGGCAACTTGTGTCCAAGCCTCTACCCAGGGATTGTCTCCGGGATTCATAAAAAGGTTATAGTTTTTAATAAAGTTAGTGTATGCCAGGGATACACCTAACAAAGGCCCTAATAAGTAGATGATCCATAACTTTGATCGCTTAAGCTTTAAACGTTCTACAAATAAAATGTTTTTCAAGTATTTCGCCTCCTTTTTACAAAGCATCCCGTTTAGCAAAATGAATAGAGCCTAGAAATAATATAATTATCCCTAAGAAAAGGCTAATGCAAAGGTAAGATGAAAGATCTGGGTTATATCCTATACCTTCATACTGCAGAATGACTGTCGAAGATTGACTAGGATAAGCCAGCGGAAACCATCTCGTTGATTGAGCAGCTGCCAAAAACAAACCCATTATAGATGATACTGATCCTACAAGAATTGAGAATGCTTGGTTGCTAAACACCATAGATAACCATATCTGGAATGCCATTATAGGCAGTACTGTAACTAACATGCTGTAACTATCTCCAAACAAAAGTCCCCAAGGTACACTACCTTCGAATCCTACCAGTTTGCCCAGCAGTACCATGCCGAGCAAGAAGATTGTTGACGAAATAAATAAACTGACTACTAAGCAAATAAATTTACTTACATAAATTCGCATTCTAGATACAGGAAAAGAAAGGGTTTGCTTCCATCCGTTTGCTTGATGCTCTATATTTGCTATTATTGACGCAGAAAGTGTGGCGGCTAATGGAAAACCCAGACCAAATAACAAACTGTTATCATACAGTAAATACATCCACATTGATCCAGCATGGAACATTTCAGCTTGTTTTTCCACGTATTCAGATCGATAAGTAAGATTTACCAACTCATATGCTATAATGAGTAAGGGAACCAATAAGACTACAATCAATAACGACGAACGTTTCAGTTTTAATTGATCTGCCCATAATAACTTTTTCATAGACTTCCCTCTGTACCGGTTAATTCTAAAAAAATATCCTCAAGTGATCGTGTCTTTTCTTCAAGTCGAAATACAGACAGCCCTGAATGAAGAAGTATGGAATTGATTTCTGAAACGAATTCCGGTTCTGTTTGAGACAGCCACAAATCATTTTTTTGTAAATCAACCTTTAATCCTTTCCTGTTTAATATTGTTTTTGCTTCGATTACGTCACTAACACCGACTTTTAATAGTGGTTTTCGTTTTTGATGTAAACTTGCAATCGAGTCCTGAAAAATCATTTTTCCATTGTTGATAATTCCCACTTGAGTAGCCATTTGATCTATTTCACTCAATAAGTGGCTGGATACAATAACACTCATTCCCGATTTAGGCAATTCTTTAATTAGCTCTCTTATTTCTTGGATACCGGATGGATCTAAACCATTTGTCGGTTCATCCAGAATTAATAAATCAGGACTGCTTAACAGGGCAACTGCAATTCCCAAACGTTGTTTCATTCCAAGGGAATACTCCTTAGTCAGTCGATTTGCTACTTTAGATAACCTTACAGTTTCCAATACTTCATTGACCCGTTGTTCCGGAAGTCCTCGTAACCTCCTAACAGCTTCTAAGTTTTCGTAACCTGTTAAATTACCATAATAAGTTGGAGATTCTACCAGTGACCCGATTCTTTGCAATATCTGCAAACGATTCTTGTTTAGGTTTTGGCCAAAGATTTCGATGTTTCCTTTTGTTGGTTTGATTAAACCTAATAACATTCGGATGGTTGTTGTTTTACCAGCACCATTCGGTCCAAGAAAACCATAAATTTCGCCGCGCCTAATCCTTAAGTTTAATCCATCAACAGAAGTATGCTTTTTATACTTTTTAGTCAGATCGTGTGTTACCACTATTTGATCATTCATTTGTCTCTCACCTCACTTTTATCATAAGCGATGTTCTTTAAACACAAACGAAACTCTTCCTAAACATTCACTTAACGACATCCCTGGTTTATTGACTGCATATAGTAAAATTGATTATTTGATAAGAATATTCTGAAATCTAAACAAAAGCTAAATTCTTTCCTTTTCCAACTCTTATGTATTCGATTTCATTTAAAATGAGAAAAAAAGGAGGGTAACTTATGACGTTAGAAGAGAACAAAATCCTCATGGTGGATGATGACGAACATATCTTAAACTTATTAATAACTTGCTTTGAAAAGGAAGGTTTCAGCAATATTTCCACAGCTATGACAGGGAGCGAAACCCTTCTGAAAATCGATCAGGAACTTCCAAATATTATTTTATTAGATGTCATGCTTCCGGACACTGATGGCTTCACCTTATGCAGCAAAATACGCTCGCATACAAATGTGCCGATACTCTTCTTAACGGCAAAAACAACAGATTTAGATAAATTGCAAGGGTTTAGTTTTGGGGGAGATGACTATATTACTAAACCATTTAATCCACTAGAAATTGTAGCTCGTGTAAAAGCCCAATTAAAGAGAACGACTCAACTCTCTTCTTCTTACCCTCTAAAACAGGTATACGATTATGAATATTTTAAAATAGATCCCAATACCGGAAGACTTGTTGTTAACGGGACAAGAATAGATTGCCCTGCTCAGGAAATGAAACTTCTGATTTATTTCTGTGAACATCCCAATCAAATTTTAAGTAAACACCAAATTTATAAAGATGTGTGGGGGGAGTTTTATGGCGGAGATAGTACTGTAATGGTACATGTAAGACGATTACGTGAAAAATTAGAGGAAGACCCGAGCAGACCTAGATGGATTAAAACGGTTCGAGGACAGGGCTATATATTTGAAGCAGAGCCTATAGATGAGGATTTATTTTGAAGCTGAGAAATAGGATAGCATTTTACTTCGTATCGAGACTTTTTTTACTCATGTTTATTTGGGGTCTGCTCATTGTGGGCAGTATCATATTTTTCAGCCTCGTCTTAGGTCAGAATAAAATGGAAACGCCGCACTTATCCTTAAAAAAAATTGTTGACCAAACAGTTGTTGCAGATAAACAATTTTCAATAAATACGAAAGCAAAAGAAGATTTATTAGAGAACCGGATGTGGATTCAAATTTTAGATGAACAAGGAGATGAGGTTTTTTCTTTTAATAAACCTAAAAATATACCTAAGCATTATATTCTTGGAGAGTTAATATCAGATTACATGTATCCTGCCAAAAAAGGTTATCAATTATCTACGTGGTATGAAACGAAAAACAATCAGGATTTAACATGGGTATTGGGAAAGCCGATGGAAAAAAATAACCCTTTTTTCTATTGGGTGAATAACTTGTGGATAGTTTCTATTATTATGGCAGGGATTGTCATTGCAATATTTTACGGAAAAAAACTAGGTGCTCCCCTGCTGTTTATTGTATCTTGGATTGAGAATTTGTCTAAAGAAAAATATGAAGAACCTTATGATTGGAAGTTTCATTCAAGCAAATATAGACATAATAAATCTGGATATAAGACCTATCAAGAATTAATGCAGGCTCTGTCTGAACTTACCTCAACGCTTCAAAGGAATAAGGCTGAGCGAGAATTATTGGAAAAGACACGAGAAGAGTGGATGGCCGGTGTCTCACATGATTTAAAAACCCCTCTTTCGGTTATTAAGGGATATACGGTTCTTTTATCTTCAAATGAATATGAGTGGGAAAATCAGCAAGTGCGTGATTTTTCCTTAATAATGGAAGAACGTGTCGAATATATGGAAAAGCTGATTGAAGATTTCAACTTAACTTTTCAATTGAAAAATGAGTCGCTTCCAATCCATCTTGAAGAAAAAAACGTAGTGAAAGTAATTCATGACACTTTAGAAAAAATGAAGCTGCTACCGGAGTCAGAAAATAAGAGATTCGCTTTAGAATCCAGTCACAATAAGATACTTTTTAATATGGATGAAAGGTACCTAAAGCGCGCAGTTGAAAACTTGATTGCTAATTGTATTAAACATAATCCTCCGGGCACTAAAATAAAGGTCATATTATATCATGACGTGTTACATGACAATGAAATACAAATTATAATAGAAGACGATGGGATAGGAATGGACGAAGAGACGGTTGAATGTTTATTTGATCGGTATTTCAGAGGGATAAGCGCTTCGTCAAATAACTCAGGGACTGGATTAGGAATGGCTATTGCTCAACAAATTATCAAGGCACATGGGGGAAATATTGATATATATAGTCAGCCGGGAGTTGGCACAAGATTTAAAATTACCTTTCCGAGTCCGCCATCTAAGTATAACAATGTCAATTAGAAATAATCGATCTTACATTGAGAAAGGGAGAAGCGGGTCTTTTATAAAGGCCCGCTTTCTCATGTTGCAGAGAACCGATGAAAGCATTATGATGGGGGCATCAAATAATGAGGGCTCCGAAAAGCCGTATCCTTTTGGAGGATGGTTGCATGAATAAAATCATGATTGTGGAAGATAGTGAAGACATTCGCGGACTATTGCAGAATTACCTTGAAAAATACGGATATCAAACAGTGGCCGCCGTGGATTTCACGGCTGTTCTTGATGTTTTTTTGCGGGAAAAGCCTGATGTGGTGCTGCTTGATATCAATCTGCCGTCTTATGACGGCTATTATTGGTGCCGCCAGATCCGCCAGCATTCTACAAGCCCGATCATTTTCATCTCTGCCAGAAGCGGCGAAATGGATCAGGTGATGGCGATTGAAAACGGCGGAGATGATTATATCGAAAAACCGTTTTCTTATGATATTGTGCTGGCGAAAATCAAAAGCCAGATCCGCAGGGCATACGGAGAGTACGCCGCCAAGCAGGGAGAGAAAGTGGTTGAATATGCCGGTGTGCAGCTCTTTGTGGAACGGTTTGAACTGCGCTTTCAGGACGAAAAAAGCGAGCTTTCTAAAAAAGAAAGCAAGCTTTTGGAAGTGCTGCTGGAGCGGGGAGAAAAGGTGACGGGAAGAGACCGGCTCATGGAAAAAACGTGGGACACCGACATTTTCGTCGATGATAATACACTTAACGTGTATATCACGCGGCTCAGAAAAAAACTGCGGGAACTGAATGCGCCTGTTTCCATTGAATCGGTGCGGGGCGAAGGCTACCAGCTGAGGGCGCTGTCATGAAGCTGTTTCTCCGGTCTCATGCCGTGCTGATTCTGCTTTTTCTCCTTCAAGGGCTGTTTGTCTTCTTTTATTACTGGTTTGCGGGTCTTCATTCTTTTTCCCACCTGTTTTACATATTGGGCGTGCAGCTTCTTATTTTGGCGGGTTATCTTGCCTATCGCTGGTACAAAGACCGCGGCGTGTATCATTGGCTCAGCTCGGAGCAGGAAGGGACGGACATCCCGTATCTCGGTTCTTCGGTGTTTTGTTCAGAGCTGTATGAAAAGCAGATGGAGCTGATCCGGCTGCAGCACCAGAAGCTTCATGAGACCGAAGCCAAGCTTGACGCGCGGGTGACGTATATGAATCAATGGGTGCACCAAGTAAAGACGCCGCTGTCGGTCATTAATTTAATCATTCAGGAAGAGGATGAGCCCGTCTTTGAACAAATCAAAAAAGAGGTTCGGCAGATTGAATTCGGGCTGGAGACGCTTCTTTATTCATCAAGGCTTGACCTGTTTGAGCGGGATTTTAAAGTCGAAGCGGTTTCCTTATCAGAGCTTCTCCAATCAGTCATTCAAAGCTATAAACGATTTTTTATTCAATACCGCGTTTATCCGAAAATGGACATTCGCGATGACCATCAGATTTACACTGATGCAAAATGGCTCAAATTTGCGATCGGCCAAGTGGTTACAAATGCGGTCAAGTATTCGGCAGGCAAGAGTGACAGACTTGAGCTGAATGTCTTCCGCGATGAAGACAGGATGGTGCTTGAAGTCAAAGATTACGGTGTCGGCATTCCCTCGCAAGATATCAAGCGGGTGTTTGCCCCTTATTACACCGGTGAAAACGGGCGGCGTTTCCAAGAATCTACGGGGATCGGCCTCCATCTCGTCAAAGAAATTACGGGCAAGCTCAATCATACGGTGGACATCAGCTCGTCCCCCGGTGAAGGGACATCGGTCCGATTTTCATTTCTTACAAAAATGTAAGGCTGCGTTAAGAAAACAACATAGCTCGTTTTGTTTCCCCTTGATAACATGGATTTATGTCAAGGGGATTTTTATGTTAAATGCCCCGGCACTACATGAAAGCAGCCCAGAACAACAAGAATAAAACCATAAGGAGGATTTTCATGGCGAATATGCTTGAAGTCAAACATATAAATAAAACCTATAAAGGACAAGTGTCCTATCAAGCTTTAAAACAAATTTCGTTTTCAATAGAAGAAGGCGGGTTCACGGCGGTGATGGGACCGTCCGGCTCCGGAAAAACAACGCTTTTGAATATCATTTCAACGATCGACCGGCCGGATTCAGGCGATATCCTGATTCACGGAGAAAACCCGCACCGCCTGAAGCGGACAAAGCTTGCTCATTTCCGCCGCAAGCAGCTCGGATTTGTGTTTCAGGATTTCAACCTTCTGGACACACTGACAATCGGTGAAAATATCATGCTTCCGTTAACGCTTGAAAAAGAAGCGCCGTCTGTCATGGAAGAAAAACTGCACGGCATCGCGGCAAAGCTCGGAATCGAAGACCTGCTCAACAAACGGACGTTTGAAGTATCCGGCGGACAGCGCCAGCGGGCCGCCATCGCAAGAGCGGTCATTCATAAGCCGTCACTCATTCTGGCCGATGAACCGACGGGAAACCTTGATTCCAAAGCGTCAAAAGACGTCATGGAAACGATGCAGAGCCTGAATCAGGATGATCATATCACGGCTTTGATGGTGACCCATGATCCGGTTGCGGCAAGCTACTGCCGCCGCGTCATCTTTATAAAAGACGGCGAACTGTTTAATGAGATTTACCGCGGGGAAAACCGCCAAGTCTTTTATGAGCAGATTCTTGATGTGCTGTCTATGCTGGGGGGAAACGCAAATGACCTTTCTTCAGTTCGCTTATAAAAACGTCACGAGAAACAAAAGGGCCTATCTTGCTTTCTTTTTAAGCAGAGCTTTTTCCGTTTTGATTTTCTTTACCTTTGCGATGTTCCTGTTTCATCCGGCACTAAAGGAAGGCTACCTGAATAACATCGCCAGAAAAGGCTTAACCGCCGCGGAATGGATGATCTTTGTTTTTTCTTTCTTATTTGTTCTGTATTCGGTTAACGCATTTTTGAAATCGAGAAATAAAGAATTCGGCATCCTGCTCATGCAGGGCATCACGCCGGGGCAGCTGAGAAAGCTCATTACGGCGGAAAACATGATCATCGGCGTCATGTCGATCGCAGCCGGGATTATCGGAGGATTCATTTTTTCGAAAACGTTCTTTACGGTCGGCGCTTATATTTTAGAAATGGACGCGCTGCCTCTGTACATGCCTTGGAAAGCGCTCGGCATTACGGCCGGCGGATTTCTGCTCTTATTTTTCCTTTTATCGCAGTTCACGATCCTTTTTGTCAGATCAAATACGGTGATCAAATTAATAAAGGGCACTGACAAGATCAAGCCGGAGCCGAAGCCGTCCGTGCTTCTGTCCTTATTCGGCATCGCCTGTCTTTGCGGCGGGTACGGCATGGTTCTGAAAGGCAATGTCCACGGGACTCAACCGTTCATCATTTTACTGCTTACCGTCATCGGCACGTATTTCTTTTTCAGCCAAAGCAGCATCTGGATTCTGCGCGCGCTGAAGAAGTGGAAAACCTTTTATCTGCGCGGGAAAAATGTCATTTGGGTTTCTGACCTTGTTTATCGTTTAAAAGACAACGCCCGCCTGTTCTTTATTGTCAGCATTATTTCCGCGGTTGCGTTTACTGCGACAGGCGTGCTCGCAATGTACAAATCGACCGTCGGGGCGGAAGAGTCCGCCTATGAGATGGAGTATGTATCTTTCAGCAATAATTCAAAAGAAAAGACTCATTTGAAAGATATTGACCATGAACTGAAAACACACGGCTTTACGTATAAGAAAGACAAAATAAATGTTTCCTATGTCCGCTATCAGGAAGGAGATACTGTTCCGCCTGTTTACATGATCAGCAAATCGGATGTATCAAAATACTTCCATGTCAAGCTGAGCGGCCTGAAACATGATGAGGCTGTCTATTTCCCGGGCACGTATGACCGCAATTTCAAAAACGAAGCGCCGGATCAGCTGAAGCTGCTGAACCAAAAAGGCAAGCCATCTGACCAAAAACTGACGGTAAAAGAAGTCAAAAAACCGCTGATCTCATTGAATGCCATCATCGCGGTGAACGATCAAACCTTTGATCAGCTCAAATCACTCGGTGATAAAGCGTCATTATACGGCTACAGCTACGATCATTGGAAAGACAGTCTTGGGTTCAGCCAATCTCTGAAAGATGAGATCTACGGCAACTATATCGACGTGCATTCTGATTTTATGTCAAAAGCCGGCACCTACTATGATACGGTGCAGCTGCCGAGCCTGAGTTTATTCATCGGCCTGTTTATCGCCATTGTATTCTTTGTCGCGGCAGCAAGTTTCTTATATTTCAGGCTGTTCACCGATTTAGATGAGGACCGGGAGCGCTACCGTTCACTGGCCAAAATCGGCCTGAGTGAGCGTGAAATGGCACAAAGCGTGACAATACAATTGGCCATTCTTTTCTTCTTTCCATTTGTCATTGCCGTCATGCATACACTGTTTGCCTTGAGAACATTGGCCGTGGAAGGCTATTCCGATGTAGCGGGGCCGCTCAGTCTGACCATCGGAGGGTTTTTCATCTTTCAGCTTCTGTTCTTCCTCGCGGTGCGGACAAGCTATTTGAAAAAAATGAACAAGTAAGGGGAGTGCAAAGATGAAAAAAGCATTGGCAATCCTGGCCGTCTTGGCGGCCGCTGCCGTCATATACGGACTTCTCTTTTTTCATAATGATGTTACAGACAGATTTAATCCGTTTATTCACCAGCAAGATGTTTATGTACAGATTGATCGAGATGGCAAACATCTTAGCCCGGGCGGTACTGAGTATACATTAGACGGATATAACGCATCCGGGAAAAAAGAAGAAGTGACCTTTTTCGCCGGGAAAGACCTTCGGAAGAACGCGTATTTGAAGGTGAAGGCGAAAGGAAAGTATGTCGAGACCTGGGAAGAAGTCAGATTTGAAGATATGCCGGGCTCCGTACAGTCAAAATTAAAGTGAACATGAAAAGCGGCACAGTGTCATGACTGTGCCGTTTTTTTATTTTTTATTTTCTTCGGCCCGTTTGATCAGCATGTCGGTGATGATATCCATCTGTTTGCTGACGGCAATCGGGTCATACGGATAGAAGGTGTTGAAATCGTTGATAAAGACACGATTGTTTTTTACGGCATCGAGATTTTTCCAAACGGATGAATCTTTCAGACGCTCAAATGTTTTGCTTTCTCCATTCGGATTGTAATCGGTAATGAACATATAATCAGCCGCATATTGAGGGATGACCTCTTGGGAAACCTGTTTCATGGCGCCCGTTTTCATGATGTCTTTTTCAATTTTGGCCGGCGCATTCAATCCGAGCGCATTATAAACGGCTTGGCCGCCGCGGCCGGAATTGTCATTGAAAATCCAGATTTCGCCTTTATCCGTCGTTTCATAAAGGCCGACTGTCTCGTCTTTGCCGATCACGTTTTTGAGGCGCTTTTGATTCGCTTCGGCTTTTTTGTTGAAGTCTGCCATAAAGCTTTTGGCTTTATCCTTCGCCCCGGCAATGTCGCCGAATAGGCTGACCGTATCTTTCGTATTCTTTGCGGTGTTAAAAGGAATGACAATCGTCGGTGCGATTTTCGATAGTTTTTCGTATTGGTCATCCTTCATCAGCACGATTAAATCAGGCTTCAGCTGCATCACTTTCTCCACATTGACGGGATTGCCGATGTCCGTGATATTTTTCAGCTGTTTTTTGATAAACGGATTTTTGAAAGCCCATGAGCCCGCCCCGACGACATTTGCGTCAACGGACAGCAGCTCACCTGCATAAAAATCAGTGACGATCCGTTTCGGATGTGCGGGTATGTCAATATTTCCTTTTGTTGATTCATATGTACGCATGTCTGTCTTTCCTTTGCCTGATGCCGATCCGTTGTTTTCCTTCGCGCCGCTGCAAGCGCTTAATGCGAAAACAAGCAGAAGTGCCAGGCCGATCAGCCATGATTGTTTCTTCATAATGATCCCCCTATTTCGGTGATAATGATTATCATTATTAATATAGCAGGAAGATGTCATTCCGTCTATGTTTTTTATAGAAATCCTTCCTTGATTATCCATGTTATAGTAGTAAAGGAGGAGGAATGAATGTTGATTACGAAAAGAGGGACTTGGTGGGAAGTGCTGCACAGCTGGTGGCTGCTGCTGACTTTTGCGCCGTTTGCGCTGACCGCTTTCTTGGCCTTTTTCTATATCGGCTACCGGGCCAAGAACAAAAAATGGCTGAAATACGGACTTATCTATTTTATTATTTTAGCAATTGCTTTTGTGCTGCCGAGCACGCCGGGCGTGTATATCGTGCTGCCTTTATGGGTCATCTCCATCATCCACGGGCTGAAAGTGCGGGCGGCTTATTTGATACAGCTTGATGTGTTTAAACAAAACGTCGAAGCAAGAGCGTTTGAAGCGGTAAGGCATGAGGCGGAAGCAAAATTCGGCGGAAAACCCGCTCATCGCATTGATCTGACAAAACAGAGATAAAAACAAATGACAAAGCCGGTATCTCGCGCTTTGTCATTTGCATGACCGGCCTATTGCTGGTATGAGTGCTGCTGAAACGGTGTGTGATGCTGTGTTTGCGGGAATGAAGAAACATTAGCGTTTGCCATCGGTGCAGGCATGTGTCCGCTTACTTCCTGCTGAAGCTGATTGCACACATTCACGATTTGCTGGCATTTCTGAATGGCCGCTTCATGCCCCTGCAGCGCTTGCTGAATGGTATGAACGGCATGCTGTTCATGGTTAAGCATCTGCTGAAGCATTTGAATGTTTTGCTGTTCCTGCTGGAGCATTTGCTTGTACTGCTGACTGCTTTGCTGTGTCTGCTGAATAAGCTGCTGTGCTGTTTGGCGGCATTGCTGCAGCTGATTTCCGCTGTATTGGTTTTGATACATCATGAAGACCTCCTGGAGTGATTGATTTTACACATTTATCATGTGAAAGAATAGGAGAGGCATTCATGCAAGAAAAGGATTCAAATATTTACCTGTTATGTACAGAGCGGAATACAAGGCTCGGGATGGCCTGTCGAGCTTTGTATTCCGGCCCTTTTTCTCAGAAGCCGCCTTCTGTAGCGTGAAAAGGAATATTGAGTCTGTTTTCGACTGCGCGCAGGCGCTGATTCAAACGGTTTAAGCGGCGGGTATGGATTTCAATGGACTGGCTCAGCCGTCTGATCTGCTCATTCATACGCGTGATTTCCCGGTTTTGGCGCTGGTCTTCTTGTGAGAGGCGGGTGAGCTCTCTCGTTTGCTGGGCGTTTTGTCTTTCAAGCTGGGCGACTCTCCGTTCTAAAGCCGTCGGCTGCCGCTCTTCAGACTGAGGGGGCGCATAATAATAGCTTTCCTGCTGCTGATACGGCTCATACTCAACGCGGTTCACTTCGTATTCCTGCTGCTGAGGGAAATAGGCAGGCGGGGTGTAGTACTGATATGGGTTCATTCATCATTCTCCTTATCTAGTGAAGTCTTTATACACTATGTAGTCAATTGCACAGTGCCACGGCATCTGCCTAAGTTACAGGCGTAAAAAAGCTTCAAAGGAAGGTGATCATGTTGCGGAACATACGGATTTTCATCATGACGGTTCTTGTTTTCGGATGCGTCATGATAACAGGCTGCTCGCAAAAGAAAGCAGACGATACCCCTTTTTATTACGGGACATGGGATGCAGGGCTGAAACCGGGCCCGATGGACGGGGTCAGATCTGAAACCGTCACGTTTACGAAAGACAGCGTGCTGACAAAGCAGGTCATTCAAGGCCGCGGCGAGGTTGCCATGCCCTCAGATGTGTACAAGGTGATCTCACAAAACACGGACGGGACGATCGAGATTGAATACCTCGGACATCCGCACCCCGTCAAAAGCACGTTGAAAAGAGGAAAAAACGGTACGCTCATTTGGAAGATATACGGAGAAACAAAAACAATGACAAGAATAAAAACCGGCGGGGAGGATGCACATGAGAAATAAGGCTGCCGACAGACTCGTTTTGACGGGTGTCATCGTACATATCATTCAATGGTTTTCACTGTTATGGTTATTTTTTATGCTTTTTGATCAGTTCGGGCGTTTTACCATTTACAATCCCAATGTCGTCAACAGCAGCATGCAGTCTTTTTCATTCTTTGATATGATGCGCGCTCTTCTGTTTTCCGGCACGCTGCGGAATACGCTTCTGCTGTTTCTGTTTGCGGCAATGCTCATTTACTTGTGGGTGAACGCTCTGTTTATCCTGCTGGAAATCGTTTCTTATATCATGATCAGGCGGAACAGCCGTTCATTATGGGCATACTTTCCCGCAGCGATGGGAATAAAGCTTGCCCTTCTGGACATAGCGGCCGTCCCTTTCTTTGCGGCGGGGCTGATGCTCTTGAAGCAGAAAACAGACGACGGCGGCGAACAAGCTGACAAGGGGAAAAGACGGCCCCGTATCCGGAGGCAGGCCCGTTATACGAAGAGAAGGCGGAGAAACTCGTCCGTTTGATTTTTCATTGAAACGAAAAAACGATATGATGAAAGCATAAGAAGAAAAGGACACAAAGGAGATGCAGGATGTACAAGTTAATCGCAATAGATATGGACGGAACACTATTAAACGATCATCATGAAGTGACGGCTGAAGTCCGCGGGGCGCTTGATGCCGCCAAAGCGGAAGGGGTCAATATCGTCCTGTGCACGGGCCGGCCGATCGGCGGCGTGCGTCGGTATTTGGAAGAGCTGAACTTACAGGAAGAAGGCGACTTTGTGATTGCCTATAACGGCGCACTCGTCCAAAATACGTATACAAACGGTGTCGTGGCCGAGCAGTCATTAGGCTTTGAGGATTTGAAGTCGCTTTACGAGCTGAGCTTACAGCTGGATACTCCGATGCATTACTTTGACACAGCCAATCTGTACACGCCGAACCGGGATATCAGTGAATACACGGTATACGAATCATACATTACGAAAGTGCCGCTTCATTTCCGCACGATCGATGAAGTGCCGAAGGATATTCTGATTCCGAAAGTCATGTTCATTGACGATCCGGACAAGCTGGAGAAAGCGATCGCTTCCATTCCGGAATCATTCAAAGAAACATACACAATGGTCAAAAGTGCGCCATTCTTCCATGAGATTCTTCACCCGAAAGTCAGTAAAGGAAACGCGGTTAAGCTGCTGGCCGAAAAACTCGGCATTGAACAGAAAGACGTCATGGCAATCGGCGATAACGGCAACGACATGTCCATGATTCAGTGGGCCGGCTGCGGTGTGGCAATGGCCAATGCCATCCCGGAAGTAAGGGAGATTGCCGATTTTGAAACGAAATCAAATAACGAACACGGCGTGGCGCATGCGATTCAGGAGCTTGTGCTGAAAAAATAGGCACCCCATCAGAGGGTGCTTTTTTACCGCGTATTTTGGTGATATGATAAGCGGAGAGGGGAGGCGCGACATGGATCGTGAAAAACAGCAGCTCAGCATAGAAGCGGCAAAACTATATTATCAATCAGATTACAGCCAGCAGCAGATCGCCGAACGGCTTAATCTGTCACGCCCCACCGTTTCAAGGCTGCTTCAGTACGCAAAGGAAAAAGGGTATGTGCAAATTCGCGTCATGGACCCATTTGAGGATCTGGACGAACTAGGCGCGAAGCTGGAAGAAAAATACGGGCTGCTTGAGGCGCACGTCGTCTTTTCTCCAAGCGACGATTACCAGGCCATTACACATTACTTAAGCCGCTATGGCGCAGACTATATGCATAAAACCGTAAAGGACGGCGATATACTCGGCGTAAGCTGGGGGACGACGATGTACCAGATCGCAAGCCGCATGGAGCCGAAGCAGGTAAAGAGCGTTGAAGTTGTGCAGCTGAAAGGCGGCATCAGTCATTCCAATGTCAATACGTATTCGTCAGAAACGATTCAGCTGTTCGCCGAAGCATTTCAGACGATGCCGAGGTATTTGCCGCTGCCGGTTATATTTGACAGCGCCGATGTGAAACAGATGGTCGAGCGGGACAGACATATTAAGCGGATCATTGAAATGGGCAGACAAGCCAATATCGCCCTGTTTACGGTCGGAACCGTCCGGGATGAGGCGCTGCTTTTCAGACTCGGCTATTTCCGGGAAGAAGAGAAACAATTGCTGAAAGCGCACGGGGTCGGGGATATTTGTTCGCGCTTTTTTGACGCGGAAGGCAGGATTTGCAGCAGCAGCATTAACGGCCGGACGATCGGAGTCGAGCTCAGCGACTTGAAAATGAAAGAGCGTTCGATTCTGGTGGCGGGCGGCAGCAGAAAATGCAAGGCCATTCACGGTGCCCTCAAAGGAAAGTACGCCAACGTTTTGATTACCGATCAGCATACGGCCAAAAAACTCATTCAAGAATTGTGACAATTCATGAACATAATTTCAATTACCAATTTACATATGTTCAAAATTCGGTTATTCTAAACGTATCCTAGGAAAAAGGAAGTGCATACAATGTCAATTGCAAGTCAAATAGACCATACTGCTTTGAAACCGCATACACAAAAAGCAGATATTTTACAACTGATAAAAGAAGCAAAAGAATATAAATTCGCTTCCGTTTGTGTAAACCCGACTTGGGTCAAACTCGCAGCGGAGGAACTGAAGGGCACGGGAGTTGACGTTTGCACCGTTATCGGATTTCCTCTCGGCGCAACGACATCGGAAACAAAAGCATTTGAAACGAAGGATGCCATCTCAAAAGGAGCCACTGAGGTTGACATGGTCATCAATATCGGCGCATTAAAAGACGGCGATGATGAAGCGGTTGAAGCTGATATCCGCGCAGTAGTTGAAGCAGCTGATAAAAAAGCGCTCGTCAAAGTGATCATCGAAACATGCCTTTTGACAGATGAAGAAAAAGAGCGCGCGTGCCGCTTAGCGGTATCAGCAGGCGCCGATTTCGTCAAAACGTCTACCGGTTTTTCTACAGGCGGGGCAACGGCTGAAGATATCGCTCTTATGAGAAAAACAGTCGGACCGGACATCGGGGTCAAAGCATCAGGCGGCATCAGAACAAAAGCTGATGTTGACAGCATGATCGCTGCGGGCGCGAGCCGGATCGGCGCAAGTGCGGGCGTCTCTATTGTGAGCGGCGGAGACAGCGGCAGCAGCGACTATTAATCAGCAGTGCGGAAGCTGAAAGCTTCCGCCATCCTCTTTCTTTGTTGATGCATAAAAAATTGTAAGCGAATACAAATAAAAGGAGAACACATATGAAGTATCTCATCGGAATTATCGGAATCATTGTGTTTTTAGGTCTTGCCTGGCTTGCCAGCAACGGCAAAAAAAGAATCAGAATCCGGCCGATCGCCGTCATGCTCGTGCTGCAGCTGATTCTCGGTTATATTCTCCTCAACACCGGTATCGGGAATTTTCTTGTCGGCGGTTTTGCAAAAGGATTTAACTACTTGCTGGAATATGCATCAGAAGGGATTAACTTTGTATTCGGCGGGCTTGTGAATGCGAAACAGACGACGTTCTTCATGAGCGTGCTTCTGCCGATCGTCTTTATATCCGCTTTAATCGGAATTCTGCAGCATTGGAAGGTCCTTCCCTTCATCACGAAGTATATCGGTCTTGCGTTAAGCAAGGTGAACGGAATGGGGAAAATCGAATCTTACAACGCTGTTGCATCCGCGATTTTAGGGCAATCAGAAGTCTTTATCAGTTTGAAAAAACAGCTCGGTTATCTTACTGAACAGCGCTTATATACGCTTTGCGCGTCCGCAATGTCGACGGTCTCAATGTCGATCGTCGGTTCTTACATGATGATGCTGAAGCCTGAATACGTCGTGACGGCGCTTGTGCTGAACTTATTCGGCGGATTTATCATCGCTTCTATCATTAACCCGTACACCGTCAGCAAAGAAGAGGATTTGATCGTCGTTCCTGAAGAAGAAAAGCAATCCTTTTTTGAAGTGCTCGGTGAGTATATAATGGATGGATTCAGAGTCGCCGTCGTCGTAGCGGCGATGCTGATCGGATTTGTCGCACTCATTGCCCTGGTCAACGGCGTTTTTAACGCGGTCTTCGGCATTACATTCCAGGCGCTGCTCGGATATGTATTCGCGCCGTTTGCGTTTTTAACCGGTATTCCGTGGAATGAAGCGGTGAGCGCCGGAAGCATTATGGCGACGAAAATGGTATCGAATGAATTTGTGGCGATGCAGACACTCTCATCCGGCGATTTCCATTTCAGTGCGCATACACAGGCAGTGGTATCTGTATTCCTTGTCTCATTCGCGAATTTCTCCTCTATCGGAATCATTACCGGTGCGGTGAAAGGGCTGCATGAAAAACAAGGAAACGTCGTCGCGCGGTTCGGGCTGAAGCTGCTGTACGGCGCAACACTCGTCAGCTTCTTGACAGCGGCGATCGTCGGATTGATTCACTGAACATAAATGAAGGACAGGTGATAGATCATGAGAATGGTAGATCTTATTGTAAAAAAACAAAATGGAAAAGAACTGACAACAGAAGAAATTCAATTTTTCGTAAAAGGATACACGGACGGAAGCATCCCTGATTATCAGGCAAGCGCACTGGCTATGGCGATTTACTTTCAGGATATGACAGATCAGGAGCGCGCCGATCTGACAATGGCGATGGTGAATTCAGGGGAAACGATTGATCTCTCCGCCATTGAAGGCATTAAGGTCGACAAGCACTCTACGGGCGGGGTCGGCGACACGACAACTCTCGTACTCGCACCGCTCGTCGCGGCGCTCGGCGTTCCCGTCGCTAAAATGTCCGGCCGCGGTCTTGGCCATACGGGGGGTACCATTGATAAGCTGGAAGCGATCGAAGGCTTCCATGTGGAATTGTCAAAAGATGAATTCATCAAGCTTGTGAACCGCGACAAGGTAGCGGTCATCGGACAAAGCGGCAATTTGACGCCTGCCGATAAAAAGCTGTATGCGCTGCGTGATGTAACGGGTACGGTGAACTCCATCCCGCTGATCGCAAGCTCAATTATGAGTAAAAAAATCGCCGCCGGAGCAGATGCCATCGTGCTTGACGTCAAAACGGGAGCCGGCGCGTTTATGAAAACGGATGAAGACGCCGTGAACCTCGCCAAAGCAATGGTCCGCATCGGAAACAACGTCGGCCGCCAGACGATGGCCGTGATTTCTGACATGTCGCAGCCGCTCGGTTTTGCGATCGGGAATGCCCTGGAAGTACAAGAAGCCATTGATACGTTAAGAGGGGAAGGGCCTGAAGACTTAAACGAACTCGTCCTCACGCTCGGCAGCCAAATGGTCGTATTGGCGAAAAAAGCTGAGACATTGGAAGAAGCGAGAACGAAGCTTCAGGAAGTCATGAAAAACGGCAAAGCGCTTGAAAAGTTCAAAGAGTTCCTGAGCAATCAGGGAGGAGACGCTTCTGTTGTTGACGATCCGTCCAAACTTCCGCAGGCGGCGTACAAAATTGACGTTCCGGCGAAAGAAGCGGGTGTCGTTTCAGAAATCGTCGCTGACGAAATCGGCGTCGCAGCAATGCTGTTGGGCGCGGGACGTGCGACAAAAGAGGACGAAATCGATCTTGCCGTCGGCATTATGCTCCGCAAAAAAGTCGGTGACAACGTCGAAAAAGGCGAGCCGCTCGTCACCCTTTACGCCAACCGCGAAAACGTTGAAGACGTGACCGCCAAAGTCTATGACAACATCCGCATCTCAGAAAAAGCGGAAGCGCCGAAACTGATTCATACGCTGATTACGGAATAAGAGAAGAAAGGCACATACCTCATCAGTATGTGCCTTTTTTTATGGCATGGTTTTATCCAAATGAATGTCACGGACGGATTGTTTCGGCTGTTTCTTTCTCAAAAAACGAATGAGATAGCACAGGATCATACAAGGAATTCCGCAGAAGAGGGCGATTCTTTGATTGGGATCAAATGCAAGGCCTACGCATGAAGCGAAACATAAGATCATGGCGGCGATCGGAACGAGAGGGTATAACGGTGTGCGGAAGGTCAGATCCGAGACGCGTCCGCCGTTTTTCACATAATGTTTTCGAAATAACAGCTGAGACAGGGCGATGCTCATCCATACCACGACGCCGACAAATCCGGCTATTGCCACAAGCACCACGTAGACCGTGCCCGGGGCGGCGATGCTTGAGATCAAGGATATGCAGGAAACGGCCATGCTGGCGAGCAGGGCATTCAGCGGAATGCCTTTCGGCGTGACTTTTTTGAACCGGGCGCTGATCATGTTTTCATTCGCAAGAGACCACAGCATCCGGGTGGAAGCATACAGTCCGGAGTTGGCGACCGAAAGCAAAGCCGTTAAAATCACGAAGTTCATGATATCTGCGGCGTATGGGATACCGATCTGGGAAAAGACCGCGACAAACGGACTTTCAATCACACCGGCTTCCTTCCAGGAGATCAGTCCGGACAGCACAAAAATGGCGCCGATAAAAAAGATGACCGTTCTCCAGGCGACATTTCGGATCGAACGCGGAATATCTTTTGCCGGATTGGCGGTTTCACCCGCTGTAATTCCGATCAGCTCCGTCCCTGAAAAGGCGAAGCTTACGGAAATCATTGCGATGAAAACCGCAAGAAAGCCGTTCGGAAACAGTCCGCCGTGTGAGGTGAAATTCGACAGCATCGGAGCTTCACCCGAACCGTGCAATGAAATCAAACCGAACATCGCGGCGCCGCCTAAGATGATAAATAAAAGGATGGTGACGATTTTGACGCTGGAAAACCAAAACTCTGTTTCTGCAAACAATTTAACGGAGAATGCATTGGCGGCAAAAAGGAGAGCCGCGAAAATCGCGCTCCACATCCAGACGCTGCTGTGGGGAAACCAGCGCTGCATGAGGATACCGGAAGCTGTAAACTCCGATCCTACCGTCACCACCCAATTCACTCAATACATGATACCGACCATAAAACCCGTGGACGGCCCGATAAACGTTGTCGCATACGTTTGAAATGAACCGGTCACAGGCATGGCTACTGACAATTCTCCGAGACACTGCATGACAAGATACATCATCAAGCCGCCGATCAGGTAAGCGGCGATCGTCCCGCCCGGCCCGGCCTGGCTCAATGTATACCCTGTGCTCAAAAACAGCCCCGTGCCGATGACCCCTCCCAATGAAATCATAAATAAGTGCCTGCTTTTCATCGTGCGCTTTAGTTGATTGCCGCCTTGATCAACATCCATCGTGATCTCCCCCTTTTTGCGTGGCGTGAGAATCTTCCGGCAGCCGAGATCACGCGTGCCGGATTTGACTTTAACGTGACAATTTAAATCCCTTCAATGCATGTAAAATGACGTGTGCGGCTGCCCGGCTTGTCATATCGCGAAAATCAAGTGTCGGATCAACCTCAACGATCTCAATACCCGAGATGTCAGCCTCCTGGGCTAAAAACCGGACCGCCTGAAGCAGTTCCTCGGTATACAGGCCTCCGGGGCCGATCGCAGGACAGCCGGGCGCATGAGCTTGATCCAGCACATCCATATCAACCGAAATAAAAATGGCGTCGGCTCTTTTTTGAACGGCCGGCAAAGTGTCTTGTATCGTTCGGAGAAGCCCTTTCTCCCGGATCATCTCCATTGTATGCACGTCTGCCTGACGCTCTTTTACATATTGTTCATATGCCAAGCTGTTGCTGAACTCCCTGATTCCAAGCTGAATCAGGTTTTGTCCGCTTATGATATTTTCATCTAACAGACGGCGGAATGGCGTGCCGTTTGTCGGCCCTCCGTCTTCCGTGTTGCGGACGTCGTGGTGGGCGTCGAATTGAAAGACGGCCGTTGTTCCTTTCGTTTCCGCAATGGCTTTAATGGTGGAATAACTGATGGAGTTGTCGCCGCCGAGAATGACGGGCACCCAGTCAGGCTGGTCCGTCAGAATATCATAAAAGGTCCGATAAATGTGTTCGTGAGATTTGACGACATCCGTGACGTGAATCTGAATATCGCCGATATCGTACAGATGGTCAATGACATGCTTCCGCAGCTCCGCGGAATATGCGGAAATGCCGCCGAGCGCCCGGCGGATCGCACCGGGTGCAAAGCAGGCGCCGGAATGGCTGATTGACGACTTAGAAAGCGGAACGCCGATCAAAGCCGGCCCTTTGATCGTTTGTCCCGCCCACGCTTCCGTTACATCGCCGATCCTTGTCACATGGCGGTCGTTGAAGAGGGAGCCGGCTTTTTGCAGAAACGGATACTTATCCAAGAGCGGCTCCCTCCCTTGAAACGACCGTCTTTCCGTTCTTGATGACACGGCGGACATGATTGACGCCGTAATGATACGGGATATACATGTAATTCGGCGCTTCCCAAATGACAATGTCAGCCGCCCGTCCGGCTTTGATTTGTCCGGCCTCTTCGCCTTTTCCGATCGCATACGCTGCATTAACGGTGACAGCGTGCCAGATTTCTTCTGCGGTCATTTTTAAATGAAGCGCGGCAATCGACATAATGAGCTGGAGATTTTCCGTCGGTGAGCTGCCCGGATTGAAGTCAGTCGCCAAACTGACCCGTACGCCCGCATCAATCATCTCCCGGGCTCGCGCATAAGTGTGTTTTCCGAGATAGAAAGTCGTGCCCGGCAGCAGGACGGCGATCGTTCCGGATTCCGCTAGCTTTTCGATGCCTGTATCAGACGCCCCCACCAAATGATCGGCAGAAACAGCATGCAGCTCTGCCGCCAATTCCGCGCCGCCGAGCGGGTCAATCTCATCAGCATGGATTTTCAGGCCGAAACCAGCTTCAGCCGCCTTTTTCAGGTAGTCCCGCGACTGGCTGACGGTAAAGACGCCTGTTTCTGTGAAAATATCGGCAAATTGCGCAAGGCCTTTTTCTTTTATGTCAGGCAAAAGCTGCAGCATGCGATTCAGAAATTCGTCAGGGCTGTTCCGGTACTCAGGCGGAATGGCGTGTGCTCCCATAAAGGTCGTGACGAGGTCGACCGGCTGGCGCTCACCCAGTTTTTTCGCCGCGGTCAGCTGTTTCAGCTCCGTGTCTTTGTCGAGTCCGTACCCGCTTTTTACTTCCGCGGTTGTGATGCCGTATGACAGCATGCGTCCGAGGTGAAAAAGCCCTTTTTCAATCAGTTCTTCTTCGGAGGCGGCTTTCGTGTCTTTGACCGTTGACAAAATACCGCCGCCTTGCGCCAGAATATCCAAATAAGACATGCCCTGAATTTTTAAATTCAGTTCTTTTTCGCGGGACCCTCCGAATACAAGATGGGTATGGGGATCGACGAGGCCGGGGGTGACGAGCCGTCCCCCGCAGTCGATAATGTCTCTTGCCTCGTATCCTTTCTCCGCTCCTTGATGTCCGGCAAAAACAATGCGCCCGTCGTGAACGCCGATGACGGCATTTTCCGTGACATGAAGATCCTGCATGCTCCCGCCGGATCGGGGGCCGCCGGATTCCATCGTCAGCAGCTGGCCGATGTTGGTGAGTATGGTATCTATTTGTTTCGGCATGTTACCGCTCCTTTTTCATCGGTATCATAATGTCTTGTTCCTCGGCGACTTGAGCCGCTTTTTCATAACCTGCGTCCGCATGGCGGATGATGCCCATTCCCGGATCGCTTGTCAGAACGCGGGAAAGCCGCTGTTCCGCAAGGATGCTGCCGTCGGCGACCGCGACCATTCCCGCGTGAAGGGAATACCCCATGCCGACGCCCCCGCCGTGGTGAAAAGAAACCCAGCTTGCGCCTGAGGCCGTGTTGATCAG
Organism: Bacillus sp. A1; assembly: GCF_042296235.1. Taxonomy (NCBI): domain Bacteria; kingdom Bacillati; phylum Bacillota; class Bacilli; order Caryophanales; family Bacillaceae; genus Bacillus; species Bacillus sp. A1. Next base: position 3,921,702 of record NZ_CP141181.1, on the reverse strand, counting down.
CGCGTTCAGCACCGCCCAATCGCCGACCGCGTCGCTTCCGTCTTTCATCGCTTCTGTTTCCCGATTCGGAGAGGCGACAGATCCGCAGTCTAAATGGTCTCTTCCGATGACGATCGGGGCTTTCAGCTCGCCGTTTCTGACCAATTCATTGATGGCGAGCCCCATCTTTTCCCGTTCACCGTAGCCGAGCCAGCAAATACGGGACGGCAGGCCTTGGAATGTGACTTTTTTCTGTGCCATGTCAATCCAGCGGTGAAGGGCTTGATTTTCTGGAAACAGCTCTTTTAATAAAGCGTCCGTGCGGTATATATCTTCAGGGTCGCCGGACAGCGCAGCCCAGCGGAACGGCCCTTTTCCTTCACAAAATAAAGGCCGGATGTAGGCGGGAACGAATCCCGGAAAATCAAAAGCATCGGCGAGACCCTCATCTTTGGCAACCTGGCGGATATTGTTACCGTAATCGAAGACGATAGCCCCTTTTTTCTTGAAGGCAAGCATGGCTTCCACATGCTTTTTCATACTTTGCTTGGATAGCCTTACGTATAAATCGGGCTGATCCCGGCGCAGACGCCCGGCCTCTTCAAGTGAGTATCCTGCCGGAATATAGCCGATCAGCGGGTCGTGAGCGGAAGTCTGATCGGTCACGATGTCAATATGGACGCCGCGGTTCAAAAGCTCATGATGCACCTCAGCCGCATTGCCGAGAAGGCCGATCGATAAAGGTTCTCCGGCTTGTCTGGCTGCTTCGGCCCAGCGCAGCGCTTCGTCAATTGATGCTGTTTTTCGATCGCAATAGTTTGTTTCCATCCGTTTATCAATCCGTGTTTCATCCGCTTCAACGGCGATGACGACGCCATCATTCATCGTGACGGACAGCGGCTGGGCGCCTCCCATTCCGCCAAGACCGGCCGTCAGCGTAAGGGTTCCTTTCAGACTGCCGCCGAAATGCTGTCTCGCAAGCTCCGCAAAGGTTTCATAGGTGCCTTGCAAAATGCCTTGTGAGCCGATATAAATCCAGCTGCCGGCCGTCATCTGCCCGTACATCATCAGCCCTTTTTTCTCAAGGTCATGGAAATGTTCCCAATCCGCCCATTTTGGCACGAGAACCGAATTAGCCAGCAGGACGCGGGGCGCGCGGCTGTGCGTGCGGAACAGTCCGACCGGTTTTCCGGATTGGATCAGCAGTGTTTCATCATCTTTTAACGTTTTGAGGGAACGCTCAATCGCGTGAAAAGCATCCCAGTTTCGTGCGGCCTTGCCTATGCCGCCGTATACGATCAGATCCTCCGGCTTTTCGGCAACCTCCGGGTCAAGGTTGTTTCGGAGCATGCGGAGCACGGCTTCCTGCTCCCATCCTAAGCATTCAAGTTCGGTGCCGCGGCCGGCGCGGATTGATTTCTTTACATCAGTCATCTTGTCAGTCCTCCTTCATTGGTCATCAGTTTTTGGTGATGTTCATTCGGCAGAAAAGACTCCTTCTTCAGCCAGTCACTCAGATGCTCGATGTCATAAGAAAACACGCGGTCTTCTTGTATGGACGGCACGATGTTTCTCATTTCAAGATAGAGCTGTTTTGTGTACGAGGCGCAATGTTCCGCACCCCGGTATTCCACGGCCTGCAGCGCGCAAATGGCTTCAACGGCAAGCACCCGTCTCGTATTCGCAATGATCTGGTAGGCGTGCCTTGAGGCGATGGTTCCCATGCTGACGTGATCCTCCTGGTTTGCCGATGAAGGAATGGAATCGACACTGGCGGGATGGGCCAGGGTTTTATTTTCTGACACGAGGGAGGCCGCCGCATATTGCATGATCATCGCTCCGGATTGTAAGCCGGGCTGAGGGCTCAGAAAGGGCGGCAGGTCATTCAGCTGCGGATTCACAAGCCGTTCGATACGGCGTTCAGAAATATTCGCAAGTTCGGCCGCCGCTACTTTGAGAAAATCCATGGCAAAGGCGATCGGCTGTCCGTGAAAGTTTCCGCCTGAGATGATTTTGGCGCCGTCTTCGAAAATGAGCGGGTTATCTGTCGCGGCATTCATCTCAATTTCTAATTTTTCTTTTACATACGCTAATGTCTGCCATGATGCGCCGTGGACTTGAGGAATACAGCGGATCGAATAGGCGTCCTGGACACGCAGCTCCCCTTGGACGGTCGTCAGTTTGCTGTCTGACAAGTAATAGCGGATTCGCTCTGCGACATCCATCTGTTCCTGATAACCGCGGGCGGCATGAATGTCCTCGTCGAACGCATCGATAATGCCCTGAAGGCCTTCGATCGTTAAGCTCGCGATCCGTTCCGATTGATAGGCCAGTTTTTCGGCTTCGAGGTAAGCGATCAGCCCCATCGCGGTCATAGCCTGCGTTCCGTTGATCAGCGCGAGCCCTTCCTTAGAGGTCAGGACGGCCGGCTGAAGGTTTGTCTTTTCTAAAGCATGAGCTGTCGGCATCCGGGCCCCTTCGTAAAAGACTTCGCCTTGCCCGATAAGCGCCAGTGCGAGATGAGAAAGCGGCGCCAAATCTCCGCTCGCCCCCAGTGACCCTTGCTGCGGGATGACCGGGTGAATGCGATGATTGAGATACGCGAGCAGTTGATCAATCAGCTCAGTCCGCACGCCGGAAAAGCCTTTCAGCAAGGCATTGGCTCGTAAAAGCAGCATGGCCCGCGATACAGATTCCGGAAACGGATCACCGACGCCGCACGCGTGAGAAAGAATCAGATTCAGCTGCAGATCCGCGGCGTCTTCTTTTTGAATCAGCACATCGCTGAACTTGCCGAACCCCGTTGTAATCCCGTAAATGGTCTTCTCCTCCTGAACGATCCGTTCAACCGCCGCCCTGCTTTTTTTCACACGTTCCATGCTTTCGGCAGATGCCTGAACCTCTTCAAAATCAAACAGCACACGCTGGGCATCTGCGGTTGTCAGTGAGGAACCGTCTAACGTCACCATCATTTCAACCCCTTTTCCTTTACTTTGGTAAAGCGCCCATACAAAAAGGAGCTATGCCATGAAAATGATGTTTCACGCATAGCCCCCTATCATCTGAAATCTATGGGCTGATTCATATGTGATTAATTCCGACTCCGAATGTTTCGTGCTCAAGCCCCTTAATCGGAGCTCCGATCGTGCCGTAAAGTGAAACGGCGATCCAATCGCCTTCCGCCTCGCTTTCATACGGATTTCCCCGCAAGACGGCAAACTTCAGGCCCACGGTACGAAGCAGCGAGCCAAGCAGCATTTCGCCCCGCGTCACTCCGTGCAAAGCTTCCATTGTGGCATGATACAGCGCATGTGATTCGCGATAACCCTCAGATTGAATGACGCCGCTCTTTTTGGAAGCGGTTTCAATTGCAGCTACCACCTTATGCGCATCCATTGAACCCACCCTGCCGAGACAGACTTTCCAGCCGTCCCGTTCCAGCCGGCTGATCTGCTGGTTTTCTTCAGTCTCATGAAGCAGAAGAAGGACGGACAGTCGCCCGATGCGGCGGTCTTTGTGTAAGGTCATATATGCTTCACTCAATTCTCAAATATTCTGATAACTAGTAACTGTTTTTTATATTAAGTGTTTGCGAATCAGAAGTCAAAACTTTTTTTCCAGTCTTTCACAAATCAGATTGCTATCGAAGTAAAGCGGTACATCGTGAAGCCGGCGCTGTTGATCACATATTTCCGCCATCCGCATCATAAAATGGAGCGTTGTCTTGAAAGCGTTTTAAGAAAAGAAGAGAGCGAGGAGATTTCAGAAAATGAAAACCAGTTTCTTTCGTGTGTGCCTGGTCTCAGCAGCGGTCATCGGGTTCACTCTGCCGCAGGCAAAAGCCCAGCATCCGGTTTTTTCAGAGGTCAGCGTGCATGATCCGTCCGTCATCAAAACAGGAGATACATATTATGTATTCGGCTCGCATTTGGCTTCCGCCAAGTCGAAAAACCTGATGCAGTGGCAGCAGATATCTTCAAGCGTCAATCCCAATAATCCCCTGATCCCGAACGTCTACACCGAATTAAAAGAGACATTCGACTGGGCCCAGTCTGATACGCTGTGGGCGCCGGATGTCGCCCAGCTGGCTGACGGGAAATATTACATGTACTATAACGCCTGTAAAGGAGACTCGCCGCGATCCGCTCTCGGTGTCGCCGTGAGTGACAAAATCGAAGGGCCCTACAAAAACAAAGGCATCTTTTTGAAATCGGGCATGGAAGGAAAAAGCGAAGACGGCACGACGTATCATGCAAACGTTCACCCGAACGTCGTAGATCCGCAAACGTTTTTTGACCATAAAGGCAAGCTCTGGATGGTGTACGGCTCTTACTCCGGCGGGATTTTTATACTGGAAATGAATCCGAAAACCGGTTTCCCGCTCCCGAACCAAGGATACGGAAAAAAACTGCTCGGCGGAAATCACAGCAGAATCGAAGGCCCGTACATCAGCTACAATCCGGAAACGAAATATTACTATCTGTATCTGTCATTCGGCGGACTTGACACAGCCGGCGGTTATCATATGCGTGTGGCGCGTTCCAAAAATCCGGACGGTCCGTACTTTGACGCCGCAGGCCATAACATGCTTGATGCCAAAGGAAAAGACGGCAGTTTCTTCGATGACAAAGCAATTGAACCGTACGGGGTCAAACTCATGGGCGGCTACAGCTTCGCCTCACAATCTGAAAAAGGCACGGGCTACGTCTCACCGGGCCATAACTCCGTGTTTTACGACGGGAAAACGAAACGATCATACCTCATTTTCCACACCCGTTTCCCGAACAGAGGAGAAGAGCATGAAGTCAGAGTGCATCGGCTGTACATGAACAAAGACGGATGGCCCGTTGCAGCGCCATACCGCTATGCGGGAGAACCGGATACACACATTCCGCCGGCCGCCGCATCCGGAACCTACAAACTCATCCAGCACGGAAAAGACATCACAGCTACGATCAAAACCCCAAAAAACATCCGGCTTAACAACGACGGCACCATTTCCGGGGAAATGACTGGAACCTGGACAATAACGGACAGCAGCAAAGCCCGAATCAACCTGAACGGCACAAATTATGACGGCGTCTTCCTGAAAGAATGGGATTCGGCGAGAGAGAAAGAAGTTGTGACGTTTAGTGTGCTGAGCGGTGATGGGGAGGCTGTTTGGGGAGTGAAGTGATAATCAGAAAAACGCCCCTTTCTTTTGTGAGAAGGGCGTTTTGTCTTTAATATGCTTGATCTTTAATCGGCACAAGAGGAAGTAATTTGTTCATTTCAATAGCTTGAATCATCTTTTGAGCAATTTGTTCAACAACTGGGACAGCTACACTGTTACCAAACTGCTTATAGGCAGCCGTATCCGAGACAACTATTTTAAAATGTTCAGGAAATCCTTGGAGACGAGCGCACTCTTTGGGGGTTAATCTCCTAGGGTTTTTATTTTCTTGCTCAATAAGGATCTCACTACCATCTTTATAGTATCTCGCAGATAGAGTTCTACTCGCAGAGTTCAGATCAGCTAAACTATAACCAAAACCATTTCCTTTTTTAGTATGTTTTTCTTTGTATGATTGTAGATAACCCCAAAGTTTATCACTTAGCGTATACTTTTCATGGACATCTTTCTCCAATATAGAAGAAAGAGTCGGCCCTTCTTTGGGCATATTAGGAAATTTAAATTCAATAGGCTTTTTAAAACCGACAATGTAAATGCGCTCTCTTTTCTGAGGTACTAATCCTTTTGCATTTATAACTTCATCATAGACTGTATATCCTAGCTCATTCTCTAAAACATTCTTTATTACTTTGTATGTTTGTCCTTTATTATGGCTTTTGAGGTTTTTAACGTTTTCTAACAAGAAAGCTTGCGGTCGTTTTTCCTTCAAAATTCTAGCTATATCAAAGAATAAAGTTCCCTGAGTTTCATCAAGAAATCCATGCTCTCTCCCAAGAGATTTCTTTTTAGATACTCCAGCAATACTGAACGGTTGGCAAGGAAATCCTGCTAGCAATATATCATGATCTGGTACGTCCTTTTCATCTACTAATCGAATATCTCCCAGCGGCTTGTCCCCAAAATTTGCTTTATAAGTCTCTTGTGCTTTTAAGTCCCACTCGCAACTGAAAACACAGGTACCATACGGTTCAAAGGCTAATCGAAGGCCTCCAATACCTGCAAATAGATCAATAAAACGGTACAACATATTAACACCTCCCGAACTTTTGTTCTTATTGGTATTATATCAAATATATTTGAAATATGGTTAATATTCATGTTAAGATATTTTGATACTTTATCATAATACTTCCTGCAAAGGAGAGTAATCAAGTGGAAATTGCAATATTATATTATAGACAAAATGAGAATGAAAGTGAAGATGAGGCTATAAATAATATTAATATTCTATTAAAAAAATATATTCAAAAAAATTATAACCTTAAGGCTGTCTTTTTTGATTATATAGATTCGCGTAATGAATTCTATAATCTTTTAAATATTTCATTAGATGATGTGGATGTAATAATTTTGCCCAATGAACTAAATGATGACTTTGACAATAAGTTACTTTCAGAGTTATCAAAATCTAGAGAAATTGAAATTAAAGTTTTATAACAACGGTAGAAAGTATAAAATATATAAGTCTACGAGTTTAGGGCTATTCTCCGAAAAATTCCTCACTACATATTCTACATTTTTATATTTTTGATTGTTTACCATATTTCAATGATTTGAAGGTGGAGATTTAATGAAAAGAGGTTATTTATCACAATACTTTGAAGGTGTAGCAATTAAAAAACTGCGCGCTGTAGAAGCGGACTTTTCCAGATCTAACCAGCATGAACTTAATGGAGTTAGCATGCTCCGTAATTTACTTGGGTCTTGTAGACTAAATGATTATCCTGTTCGACTTATTTGGTTGGGGGGAGAAAGTGATATAAAAACAGTACATAGTACTGTAACTTGGTATAATTCAAGAGAGAATCAAACTCACCGATCTGCGGAATACAGACTTTATTTTAAGAAAAATGATGTTATGGATTTAGCCCATGAAGGGGATTTATTAATTGCAGCTAAGAGGCCAAACGGCGATTTCTTTATGATTGTGGTTCCATCCGGCAGTACTTTTGAAAGTCAATTGCTTTGGTTATTTGGTTTTTCAGAGGATTACAATTTGAACACATTTAAATTCCGAAATATAGAAGAAAATAATCTTCAAATAAACTTTGCTGTTCGTTTTATTCTTGAAGAATTAGGTATAGAAATTGAAGAACCAGAACCGGATTATTTGGATTCTTTTTTAGAACCATATTATAATGTAGGTTTTCCAACAACAGCAGAATTTTCAGAACTCTCGCGTCAAATTTCGAAAAATGTTTCTCCTTTAGAAGAGCCCGATAATACATTGTTGCAATGGATAGAACAAGAAGAGCGACTGTTTAAACGGTTGGAAAAGCATATTGTTTCGAAACGGTTAGACCAAGGATTCTCAGGCGATGTAGATGGTTTTATAGCCTTTTCATTAAGTGTGCAAAATCGAAGAAAGGCGCGTGTAGGATATGCTCTTGAGAATCATCTTGAGGAAATTTTTAATAAGCACAATCTAACTCTATCTCGGGGAAAAGAAACTGAAAATAAAGCAAAACCCGATTTTATTTTTCCGGAAATTCACTCCTATAGAGATCCGGAGTTCCCCAGTTCTAAACTTACGATGTTAGGTGTTAAATCTACCTGTAAAGATCGCTGGAGACAAATATTAAGTGAGGCTCAACGTATTCAGACTAAACATCTTTTTACTTTGGAACCAAGTATTAGTATAAATCAAACAAATGAAATGCAAGCAAAAAAGGTGAATTTAGTCTTACCACAAACCTTACATAATACATATAAAGAACAACAAAAAAAATTTCTAATGAATTTAAAGGATTTTATTAAGCTAGTAAAGAATCGACAAGGATAGCTTGGATAGCCGAACCATCTTTATGCTTAAGTCGATAGGTAACTCAAGGGTCAAAAAGTCTATACTAAATTCCAATATTAAAAGATATGATGCAGAAAGCAATTGGTGTTTGTGATATAGGGATTTTGCCTTATTTAAGTACCTTATTCAAAGTGACTCCATTTTTTTAAAAGCCGAAGGTGCAAAGGTGTGAATTTAAACATACTTGAATTATAAGAATGTCTACTGTCAAACTACAGTATCAGAGCAAAAGCTTGTATGAAACAATTACGACATACAAAAAGCTTTGCTCTTCTATATATAGACAGTTTGTAGAAATAGATAACAAAAGAATGGCAGTTTGATGCCATTCTTTTGTTGTGTATATATTTAATTAACTTACATCTGGCTTTGTTGGTATCCCGCTTAGTGTAATATTCCTGATGTAAGCGTTGACACCCGATAAATCCAGTGCTAAAGTATACATATCAACCCAATATCATTCACCTAGGATTGTTACTGCAAACCGCAGGCAAAACCTAAATTGCGTCAGACAGGGGAAGACCCCCCGTGTGCTGTGCAGTTTAGGTTTTTTTTATACCCTTTTTTCGGAGGTGATGCTGATTTCATAACAAAAAAGCCGGAGAAAGGCGGGCACCTTTCGTCCGGCGGTTCCCCCATTTTTAAGGAGGCAGACTCATGGACTATCATAAAATATCAAAAGAGATTTTACAACTTGTCGGCGGGGAGGAGAATGTTCAGAGTGTCATCCATTGCATGACGCGGCTTCGTTTTAATCTGTATGACAATGCGAAAGCAGATCGGAGCGGGCTGGAGCAGACGGAAGGCGTGATGGGGACAAATATCAGCGGCGGGCAATTTCAGATCATTGTCGGCAATCATGTGCCGAAGGTGTATCAGGCTTTGATGGAGAGCAGCGGGCTCAGTGATGAAAGCGCAAACAAAACTTCGAAGCAGAAGAAAAATGTGCTGAGTGCTGTGTTTGATGTGATTTCCGGCGTGTTTACACCGATTCTGCCGGCCATTGCCGGAGCCGGCATGATAAAAGGGCTTGTCGCGCTAGCGGTGACATTCGGCTGGATGTCGGAGAAGAGCCAGACTCACAGCATTCTCACGGCTGTCGGTGACGGTGCGTTTTATTTTCTGCCGCTTTTGCTTGCGGTAAGCGCGGCGAGAAAATTCAGATGTAATCCGTACGTGGCGGCCGCTGTGGCGGGTGCGATTTTGCATCCGGATTTAACGGCCCTGCTTGGAGCAGGGAAAAGCATCTCCTTTATCGGTCTTCCTGTAACCGCTGCCACGTATTCATCGACAGTTATCCCGATTTTGCTGGCGATATGGCTGATGTCCTATGTAGAGAAAGGAATTGACCGAATCACACCTTCTTCTTTGAAATTGATTGCCGTTCCGATGCTTACGCTTGTGATCGTCGTACCTGTCACCCTGATCACAGTCGGCCCGCTCGGCGCGATTCTCGGGAATTACCTGTCTGTCGGCGTCAATGATTTGTTCAATCATGCGGGCATTGCCGCGATGATTCTGCTTGCCGGCACATTTTCGCTCATCATTATGACGGGTATGCATTATGCGCTTGTGCCGATCATGATCAATAACATCGCCCAAAACGGACATGATTACATTCTGCCTGCGATGTTTTTGGCAAATATGGGGCAGGCCGGCGCGTCATTTGCGGTTTTCTTAAAATCCAAAAACAAAACCTTCAAATCGCTGGCGTTTACGACGGGCATTACGGCATTGATGGGCATTACCGAACCCGCGATGTACGGCGTTAACATGAGATTGAAAAAACCGTTCGCGGCAGCATTAATCGGCGGCGCGGCAGGCGGAGCTTTTTACGGTATAACGGGTGTCGCTTCCTACATTGTCGGCGGAAACGCCGGTCTGCCGAGCATTCCGGTCTTTATCGGGCCGACATTTCTATACGCGCTGATCGGGCTTTTTATCTCGTTTGCGGCCGGTATTGCGGCGGCACTGCTGATCGGGTTCGAGGATGTGCAGTCCGAACGGGACAAAGCGTCTGAAGCGCCGGGGGTGACGGCAGGCGGAGAAATCATTCACAGCCCGATTAAAGGTGAAGTGAAAGCGTTAAGCGAAGTGAACGATAGCGTCTTTTCCGGTGGAATGATGGGAAAAGGTTTTGCGATTCTGCCTGAAGAGGGCGCGGCGGTTTCTCCTGTAGAAGGGAGGGTGACAGCCGTATTTAAAACAAAGCACGCCATCGGCATTACGAGCGCCCGGGGAGCCGAGGTTCTCATTCATATCGGGCTTGATACCGTCCGGCTGGATGGCAGGCATTTTGAGGTGCACGTCAAAGAAGGCGATGCCGTCGCACCGGGAGATCTGCTGATTACTTTTGAAATCGACGAGATAAAGGCTGCCGGTTTTGACGTGATCACGCCGGTCATCATTACGAATACGGATCAATATTCATTTACAGACGTGAAAAAAAGCGGAATGGTCAAACCGAACGAAGCGCTTCTGGCGTTATCCTGAAAAAGAGGTGGAGAAAAACATGAAGAGATTTCCGGAAGGTTTTTTATGGGGCGGCGCAACGGCTGCCAATCAGATTGAAGGAGCTTATAAAGAAGGAGGCAAAGGACTTTCTACGGCGGATGTCTCCCCGGACGGCATTATGTCTCCGTTTCATGAGACAGACGATGCGCTGAATCTGTATCACGACGCGATTGATTTTTATCACCGCTATCAAGAGGATATCGCCCTGTTTGCGGAGATGGGTTTTAAAGCGTTCCGCACCTCCATTGCGTGGACGAGAATCTTTCCGAACGGTGATGAAACAGAACCGAACGAAGAAGGGCTGCAATTTTACGATCGTTTGTTTGACGAATTGAGAAAACATCAGATCGAACCGGTCGTCACGATTTCTCACTATGAGATGCCGCTCGGTCTTGTGAAAAACTACGGCGGCTGGAGAAACCGCCGGACGGTCGATTTCTATGAGCGGTACGCCCGCACGGTTTTCACCCGTTATAAAGACAAGGTGAAATATTGGATGACCTTCAATGAAATCAACGTCGTTCTTCACGCTCCGTTTACAGGCGGCGGTCTTATATTCCGGGAAGGCGAAAATAAACAAAACACGATGTACCAAGCGGCTCACCATCAATTTGTGGCGAGCGCACTGGCGGTAAAAGCCGGCCATGAGATCATCCCGGATTCCCAGATCGGCTGCATGATCGCCGCGACGACGACGTATCCGATGACGCCGAAGCCGGAGGATGTATATGCGGCTTTGCAAAAAGAGCGGAGCACGCTGTTCTTTTCTGATGTACAGGCGAGGGGCAGCTATCCGGGCTACATGAAACGCTTCTTTAAAGAAAACGGAATTACGATCGAGATGAAGGAAGGAGACGAGGCGCTCCTGAAAGAACATACGGTGGATTACATCGGCTTCAGCTACTACATGTCGATGACGGCCAGCACGGCGCCTGAGGATCTGGCGCAATCTAAGGGAAATCTTCTCGGCGGCGTGAAAAACCCGTACCTGAAATCTTCCGAATGGGGCTGGCAGATTGATCCGAAGGGCTTGCGCATCACCTTAAACACGCTGTACGACCGTTATCAGAAACCGCTCTTTATCGTCGAAAACGGACTTGGCGCGGTTGATCAGCCGGAGGAGGACGGAACCATTCAGGATGATTATCGCATCAATTATCTGCGTGATCATTTAATAGAGGCAAGAGAGGCGATTGAAGACGGCGTCGACCTGATCGGCTACACGTCGTGGGGGCCGATTGACCTCGTCAGCGCCTCAACGGCAGAAATGAAAAAACGCTACGGCTATATCTATGTCGACCGCGGCAATGACGGAAAAGGCACGTTTGAAAGGAAGAAAAAGAAAAGTTTTTATTGGTATAAAGACGTCATCGCCACAAACGGAGAAAGTCTGTAAGCGCAATGTTCCGGAGCAAGCCGGCAAAATTGACATTCAGCAAAGAGAGGAGGACAATAAAAGCAGAAAGGCGGGATTCATATGTTTAAAAAAATTCTTGCAGCAGTAGACGGTTCAGACATGAGCAGCAAAGCTTTGGACGCAGCGATCCATCTGGCGAAAGAACAGCAGGCTGAACTCACCATTCTCTATGCGGGACGTGAAGCCGTTGTCTCCACATCAGCCTTAACAGGGATTGTCTATGTTCCGGAAAACTTCATTGAAGACATCAAACATGAAGTCGAGCAAAAAGGAGCGGCCATTCTGGAAGATGCCAAGCAGAAAGCGGCAGAAAGCGGAGTAAACGCGGAAAGCCTGTACGTCCAAGGCGAACCTGCGCATCAAATTTTAAACATAGCGAAAGAACAGCATTTCAATCTGATTGTCGTCGGAAGCCGCGGAATCAGCGGATTTAAAGAAATGATGCTCGGAAGCGTGAGCCATAAGGTCTCACAATTGTCTCCTTGTCCTGTACTGATCGTTCATTAAACGGAAGACCCTGCTGATGCGGGGTTTTTTTAATGAGAAGAGACCGCCGGCTTTCGAAAAATAGGATGAAATCTTCCTCTGAATCAAGTAAAATGGCTGTTAGTATTTGTCTGAATAAACAGTCAATGATATGGGGGAAGCAAAACAATGCAAGCTGAACAAACATCAAATGCCGTCATCAAAATGGTCATTTCCATGGTCATTTTCGGATCAATCGGCTTTTTCTCGGAACATACGAATGTTCCTTCAATTGAACTGGTCTTTGTGAGATGTCTGTGCGCCTCATTGTTTCTGGGCGTTTGCTGGTTTGGTTCCGGACGGTACCGCACCGAACAATGGAACCGGCGTGAGGTGCTGCAGACACTGGCCTGCGGATTTTTTCTCGTGCTGAACTGGGTGTTTTTATTTAAATCATTTGAGGAGACATCAGTGACGATAGCGATTTCCGTTTATCATCTGGCTCCGGTTCTCGTCCTTCTTCTAGGGAGCCTTATATACCGGGAGAAACTGCATATTGTGTCCGTCACTTCCATCGTGATTTGTTTTCTGGGCACCGCCCTGATTTCCGGCATCAACGGAAGTACATCATTTTCTCAGCTGATGGGATCGGGTATTATTTGGGCCGTGCTGGCCGCCCTTTTTTATGCTTTTACGACACTGGCCGGGAAAGGCATCAACAGCCTCAGCCCATATGCGGTCACCTGTTTGCAGACCGGATTGGGCGTTATCATTCTTCTTCCGTTCGTCCGTTTCGGCGCTTTTTCTGATTTGTCGCATGTGAACTGGATCATGATTGTGTCGACCGGTATCATTCATACGGGAATTGTGTATTTGCTCTTTTTTGACAGCTTGCGGTTTTTATCCACCCGGTTTATTTCAATCATCGTATTTCTTGATCCGGCGGTGGCGATTGTGCTTGACACCGTATTTACGGGATTTCGCCCCGACCTTTATCAATCTTTGGGGATTGTGTTGATTTTTGCGGGAATGGCGCTGTCCCTGATTCGAAAGCAAAAAGCCGTGCCGGCGGAAACTCAGGCAGACAGCACCCGTATATAGGCGGCCGTACCGGCTGCTTTTTTTATTTTGGGGCTATTCAGCCATAACGAAAAAGCAGACAAACAGATCATGGAAAAAGAGGATAGTAATTGTATAATACTTCTTGTGTTTGCAATTTAAGAGATTAAAGGAGTGAAGGGCATGATAAAGAAGACGTGTCATCTCGCTTTCTTGGCTGCACTCGGCTTTGCGCTTTGTCTGGTCATCGTATGTTCCGCATCAAAGCAGGCAGAAGCGGCAGCGGCTTATCCGGATGTGATGCAGGGACTTACCGGATTCGCGGGAAATGCGAAGGATCATAACGGAAAAGCAAAATCCGCCGTATCGGGAGGTCAGGGCGGCCCCGTCGTCTACGTCAGCAATCTCAATGATCTGAAAAACAATGCGGGCGGAACGGATCGCAAAACCATCGTCATCACAAGTGATATTTCTTCCCCGGGTAAAGCCGTTGTGACAGTCGGCGCCAATAAAACCATCGTCGGCTCTTATACCAGCCACAGGCTGACCAACATCTATCTGACCACCGGCTCCGGCTCAAACAATGTGATTTTCAAAAATCTCATTATCAGCCATAGTGCCGCCATTACAGGCAACAATGACATTCCGATTTACATAGCGAACGGACAGAATTACTGGATTGACCACGTGTGGTTTGAAGGACACAGCTACAATCCGAACAGCCGCAGCGATTTGGGAAAGCTTCTGTATGTCGGCGCCAAAGCGGATTTTGTGACGCTGTCTAACTCTAAATTCACAGACCATCTGTACGGCCTGATTCTCGGTTATCCGAATGATGATAACGAAGGACGCAATTATATCGGCTATCCGCATATGACGATCACCAACAACTATTTTAATAACGTCTATGTGCGTTCACCGGGCCTGATGAGATACGGCTATTTTCACGCGAAAAACAACTATGTAACCAATTTCAATTTAGGATTCACCATTCATACAAACGCGACTGTCTTCTCAGAAGCCAACTATTTCGGCAACGGAAATGAAAAAGGCGGAATGATAGACGACTACGGGACGGCCCAATTCACCGACACCGGTTCATTCCCGTCGCTCAAAGCCCCGAAATCACCGCGCACCGGCTGGAATCCGAGATCAAATTACAGCTACGGCACGCTTTCAGCCCAGGACGCCAAAAACTTCGCCCAATCCTACGCGGGAGCGCAAAATACAAATCTCCGCTATCCATAATACGAAAAACCGCCGGCAGCCGGCGGTTTTGTTATATGAATAAAAGGTTCAAAATTCCTATAATCCTTAAAATAACCTTAAATACCTAGGAAAATATTGATAAACAATTTCAATAATATTACTATTGTTAAGCCTATATTACAAAAGAAGGAGGAGAACCTATGAAAATAGGAAAAAAGAACAAGTGGAAAAAATGGCTGGCCGGCACTCTTGCGGCAACGCTTATGATTTCCATTGCGCCTGCCGATGTATTTGCGGCAGAAACGCGTGATAAACAAGATCAAGCGAAAACTGCCGACATTCCGGCAGCAGACCCGGAAAAAGATCTTCCGGCGGAAAAAGCATCTGAGCAGATGCCTTTTGATCAAAAAGATATCAATCAAGACGGTGAGATCACGTCTGAAAGAACTGAGAATTCAAAGCTTTACTATGAAGGCGAGGGTGTGTACAAACAGGAAATCTACACAGACCCCATTCATACGAAAGAAACCGCCAATGCGGACTGGGAAGACATTTCTCCTGAATTGAAAACCGGCTCAAAGGAAGTCGGAACGGAAAATACAGTGCTGAACTCCGATTTTCTGAAGCAAATGAAAAACGGATTATACGCTACATTTGAACACGATGATCATAAGCTCACATACTCATTAACCGGCGCAAAAGGCCCCGATCAGGCTGCAATTACTCCGACAGATGCCTCAGCAAAAGTAAGGGAAGACAGCAACGAGCTTACGTATCAGCAAGTGTTTCCTGCAATTGATTTACAAACCTACACATTTAACGAAAACATAAAAGAAGACCTTGTGCTTCACAAATATGAAGGCTACAATTCCTTCACCTTTCAAATCAAAACCGACCTGCAGGCTAAAGAACAGGAAGACGGCTCGATCGCGTTTTCTGATGATAAAGACAATGTCGTCTACACCGTGCCGAAGCCCTTTATGACCGACTCAGATCTCGACGAAAAGTCAGGTGAAGTCAACAGGTCAGAAGATGTCAGCTTCAAACTTGAAAAAAACAGCGAAGGCTACTTGCTCCATGTAACGGCCGATGAAAAATGGCTGAAAGATCCCAAGCGGGTTTATCCGGTATCTATTGACCCTTCAACATCAGTATCTGTGTCATCCGATACCTTTGTCATGAGCGCGTACCCGACGACAAACTACTCTGCCGCATCGCAGAAATGGGATGCCGGATTGAAAGCGTACGTGCTGAAAACTGGATATTATGACGGCACAACCGGAACGAACTACACTTTTATGAAGTTTGATAATCTAAAGCCGATCAAAAACATGACGGTGACGAAAGCGACGCTCAAAGCATACACAGCCCACTCCTATTACGGATCAAAGGCGACGGGGCTTTGGCTCGACACCGTTAACAGCAATTACGACAATGCCAAGATTACGTGGAAGAACAAGCCGGGCTCCAAAAACATCGGCAAAGCAGAGGTCTATAAAGGCCAATGGGCAAGCTTCGATGTCACCTCCGCAGTCAAGTCGTGGAACAGCGGCGGCGCCAATTACGGCTTTAAGCTTCACGCAAACGGCAACGGAAAAGAATATTGGAAGAAGCTGATGTCATCAGCAAACTCTGCTAAAAAACCATACATTGAAGTGACATACACGATTCCGAAGGCGGACACGCCGTCTGTCAAAGCGTATCATAACGGAGATTCGACAGGATTTTTCAATATCAGCTGGAAAAAAGCTGAAGGCGCCAAAAGCTATAAAGTGTGGCTTTATAACGGGAAAGAATATCAAGCCATTCCGGTCGGCAATGCAACCTCTTGGAGCACAAGAGGGAAAAAGATCTGGCCGACAAAAGCGGAAATCGACTCCGGCAAATATAAGCTGCATACAGACGGAAAAGGCGGAAGTGAATTAGCGCTTAATCCTTCGCCGGTCTATAAAAACTCCGGCGGCAGCTATCCGGCAAGTAAAAATTACTGGGTCGCGGTCAGCGCGGTGTTTGACCAGGGAGAAGGCGCCATGTCTGCGGCCGCCAAGCCCGTCATTCCGAATATTGGCAGAGTTCAGAAACCAAGTACGAAAGGCTTTAATAACAACAACGCCACAGGCTGGTTTGATCTTTCCTGGAAAGCCGTATCAGGCGCAGCCGGGTATAAAATGCAAGTCTTTAACGGCAAAAGCTTTGAAACGCTTGACCTCGGAAATAAAACATCCTGGTCCACAAAAGACCAAAATATCTGGCCGACAAAGGCGGAAATCAGCGCCGGAAAATATGCGCTTCACCTAAAAGACAAAAAAGGCGCGGAATTGCCAATCAACCCGGGCTCTGTTTATAAAAACGCCGGCGGAGATGCGAACCGGAAAACCTACGGATTTAAAGTCATTGCCTATAACAAAGACGGAGAAGCGATCGCCTCACCGGAAGCGAGTCCGACGCTGCCTGATATCGCAAAGCCGAAAAACCTGACAGGCTATGTCTATACGAACACGAAATCGAGCCAAACGGGTTATGTCAATCTCATATGGGATAAGGTCAAAAACGCGAAAGGCTACAAAATCAACATCTACAACGGAAAAGACTATCAATCATTCGATATCGGTGATACCGATCATTGGACGACCCAAAACAAACACATCTGGCCTTCAGCCGATGAAGTGAAAGCGGGAAGATTCCAGCTTCACACGGACGGAAAGGGCGGCGAACTGGCGCTTGACCCTTCACCTGTTTACGAAAACGCAAACGGCAATTACAAAGGGAAGAAGAACTATTCCTTTACGCTGACCGCCTATGACGCAAACGGTGACAGCATACCGACGGCACCTTTTAACCCTGTTTTCCATGAAGGGGCGGAATTCCTCGGAACGGAAGAATTCTGGTCTATTATCGACATTCCGGACGGACAGCTGAATGGCGCAACGGGAAATGTCATCGTCAATGAAGAAGATATGTCAATCGACGGACGCGGACCGGGGCTCGGACTCTCCCGGACCTTCAACAGCCTTGACAGCTCTGACCATATGTTCGGCCAAGGCTGGTATGCCGATGCGGAAACGTCGATTCTTTCTGAAGACGGCAGAGCCGTTTATATTGATGAGGACGCGACAACACATGTCTTCACGAAAAAATCTGACGGCACGTATCAGCCGCCGACGGGCGTTTATCTCGAACTGACGGAAACAAGCGATCAATTTGTATTAAAAACAAAAGATCAGACGAACGCTTATTTCAGCAAAAAAGGCGGAAAGCTCCAAAAAATCGTTGACGGACACAACAACACAACCGTATACGAGTATAACGACAGCAATCAGCTGACCGCCATAACAGACGCATCAGGGCGCAAGCTGACATTTACCTATGATGAAAACGGCCATGTCACATCTCTTACAGGGCCGAAAAACAAAAAGATTTCGTATTCATATGACAAAGACCTTCTCAAAAAGGTGACGGATACTGACGGCAGCGTCACAAGCTACGACTATGATGCCGAAGGGCGCCTCGTCAAGCAGTATTCCGCAAACAGCACGCCTGACAAACCGCTGTTCACTGAATACCAATATAGCGGCCACCGCCTGACCAAAGCCGTCAATGCGAAAAAAGAAACGTACGACTACAGCTATGACGCGGACAAAAAAACGCTGCTCATGACGCAGCCGAACGGCCGCAAAGTGCAGTACGGCTATAATGAGGCGGGCAACCCGATTCAGATGATCGATGATGCCGAAGGGCTGAAAATCACGACCAACACTGTATACGAAGGCAACAACGTCATTCAGGACACCGATCCGAACGACGCGGATGCGGGCAAAGCGACAGAAAGCTATCAATATGATAAAGACGGCAACGTCACAGCCGTAAAAGACAACTACGGCACCGAAACGTATCAGTACAACAAAAACAATGACGTAACGAAAATGAAGGACACCGAGGGGAACGTCACTGATATTGCGTACGACGGACTTGATGCCGTTTCTGAGACGGATCAAAGCGGAAAATCCTCATCCGCCGCCGTGTATGACAAGTATGGAAATCTCATTCAATCAAGCAAAGAGCTGGCAGCTTCGGCAAGCCTGCTGAAAGACGGCAGCTTTGAAGGAACAAAGCTGGGCTGGAATCTCACCGCTACGAGAGACAGCGGAAGTATTGCATCTGTAAAAGCAAGAAGCGGCGCGCTGTCCGGACAAAAAGCACTGGAGATCTCCTCACAATCCGCTTCAGCCGGAACAGAGCACGGCCATGCGTCCGCAACGCAGGAAGTGCAGCTTGAGCCGAATACGACGTATACACTCAGCGGCCAGATCAAAACGGATCTGACAAAGGCAAGAGCGTATTTCAACATTGATCTGCGTGACAAAGACCAAAAACGCATTCAATGGATTCACAATGAATCAGGCGCATTAGCCGGAAAGAATGACTGGACGAAACGGCAGATCACCTTTACAACACCGGCCAATGCAGGAAAAGCCATCGTCTATATGGAAGTGGACCATAACGACAAGGACGGCAAAGGAAAAGCGTGGTTTGATCAGGTTCAGCTGGAAAAAGGCGAAGTCTCTTCAAGCTATAACCCGGTGCAAAACAGCAGTTTCACGGCTAAAGCAGACGGCTGGAGCACAAGCGGAGCCGCCGCTGACCTTGATGAAGGCTTCGATGATGACAGCTCATTAAAAGCGTCCCGCACAAATGCATCACAAGCCAATGCGGCCGCAAAACAAACCGTCACATTAGGCCAAAGCGCGGACGATAAGCCGGTATATATCACGCTGACAGGAATGTCCAAGGCTGACGGTGTAAAATTAACGAACGACAATGATTACGCTTTTCAGGCCGGCGTCACTTATGCGGACGGAACGACGGGCGTCTACACCGCCAAATTCCCGCAGGGGACCCAAGAATGGAACCGGGCAGCGGCAGTCATTCCGAAAACAAAGCCGATCAATAAAATCGAAATCAGCATTCTGTTCCAAAAAAGCGCCACAGGAACGGCGTGGTTTGATGATATCCGTTTAATCGAAGGAAGCATCCTGACGAAAAACACCTATGACGAAAAAGGAAACTACGTCACAAAAGAAGAAGACGAACTAGGTTATGCAAGCACTGCTTCATATGACGAGACTGGCAAGAAAACATCTGAAACCGACGCGAAAGGCGAAACAACCGCCTACGAATACGATCAGGCCGACCAGCTGACAAAGCTGACCCTGTCAAACGGCACATCCATCCTTCACAGCTATGACAAGGAAGGAAATGAGCTGACAAAAACGATTCGGGCCGGCACGGACCAGACCTATCAATATGAATATGACGTCATGGGCAAGCTCGTCAAAACAACCGACCCGCTCGGCAATGTACTGAAGAGTGAATATGACGCCAACAGTAACTTGACGAAAACCGTTTCCGCCAACGGCAATGAAGTGTCGCTGACCTATGACGGCACCGATCGGGTTAAGTCAAAAGCGTATAACGGCACTGAAAAATATAACTTTACCTATGACAAAAACGGCAATGAAACGTCTGTCACAAACAAAGAACAAAATACAACGAAAAAACGCACCTTTGACAACAAAAACCGCCTGACCGAATTAACCGACCGCGGCGGCAGCCAAAGCTGGACGTATCCGGCTGATTCGGATAAGCTGAAAACTTTCTCATGGAGCCACGGCGGCCAAAAAGGAACAAACAGCTTTACGTACAACAAACTTGATCAAATGATTGAAATGAAAGACGGCACTTCAGCCTATACATTTGATTATGATGAAAACGGCAATGTCCAGACATTCATCAGCGGCAATGAAGTCGGCACGAGCTTCTCGTATGATGAGCGGAATCTCGTCAGTTCTCTTCATATCGGAGCCAAAAACGGCGGCAGCATCTTCCGGGAAAGCTATGAATACGACGCCAACGGCAACCGCACGGTCATCGACAGCTCAGCCGGCGGAAAGGTGCAGTACGAATACGGCAAGCTCAACCAGCTCGTCAAAGAAACTCATGAAGACGGCACCGTCATTCAATATACGTACGACGGCTTCGGCAACCGGACAAATGTTACCACCACAAAGGACGGCGCAAGCAAATCAGTCAACGCATCCTTCAACATCATGAACCAGCTGACGAAGGTGAATGACGAAGACCTGTCCTACGATAAAAACGGCAACCGCACATCCGACGGCAAATACACATATACGTGGGACGCGGAAGACAACCTGAACGCCGTCACGAAAAAAGGCGAAGACAAGCCGTTCGCAACATACAAATACGATGAAAAAGGAAACAGAATCCAAAAAACCGTCAACGGAAACGTCACGAACTACTTCTACGACGGAGACAGCTTGAATGTCCTGTATGAAACAGACGCAGACAACAACGTCACAAAATCATACACGTACGGTGACAGCGGCCAGCTGTTATCCTATACAGAGAACGGCAAGAAATATTTCTATCACTACAACGCACACGGTGACGTCACCGCCATCTCAGACAGCACCGGAAAAACCGTTGCCAAATATCAGTACGATGCGTGGGGAAATCCGACAAAAACCGAAGCAAGCGACGAAGTAAAAGACAACCGCTACCGCTACGCAGGCTACCAATACGACGAAGAAACCGGCCTGTACTATCTCATGGCCCGCTACTACGAGCCAAGAAACGGCGTATTCTTATCACTAGACCCAGACCCGGGAAGTGACGGCGATTCTTTAGATCAGAATGGATATGCATACGGAAACAACAACCCGGTCATGAATGTCGATCCGGACGGGCATTGGGTGTGGCTTGTGGTAAATGCCGGATTTGCAGCCTATGATGGATATAAGGCATATAAATCAGGTAAAGGATGGAGAGGTGCAGCCTGGGCAGCGGCTTCGAACTTTGGGCCCGGGAAAGTGTTTAAAGGTGCTAAGAAGGCTTTAGGATTTGCGAAGGCCGCCAAGAAGTATTTAAAACCTGGTAAATACGCTAGAAGGTCAATTCCTGCAAGAAGTACAAGTAGCAGGTTAAATAAAAAGGAAAGAAGAGTATTAAACAAAATTGGGAATAAATATGGCTGTCATACTTGTGGTAGAAGGCACCCTGGAACTAAAAGCAGAAATTGGATTGCAGATCACCAACCAGTATCAAAATTAAGGAAGAAAGGCCAGCGACAAAGGCTATATCCTCATTGTCAAACTTGTTCACGAAAACAAGGAGGATATACTAGTGCTATTCTAAGAAAAAGACATCAACGGAGGTGAGGCTGTTGGGTGGAAAAAAAGAAGCCATTCTCGCATTGCTTAACGATTCATTCAATAAGGAAGAGTTTCCGTTTCTTGATAATGAGAATTTTGACTTCGCAAAAGGGAAGCTTTCGATTTTTATTGAAAGAGATAACTGGCTTTTAACGTTTCAGCTGTTTGGATTGTCGAGATTGGGACCAGCTATTGATTTTTATGCGGTAGGTAATCAATTAACAAATAATGAAGTAAGTTTTTTAGATGATGAACCGTTTTTATTTGCAGATGAAAAAGGAAATTTTCTGGAATTGGAAGATGTAGAATCGGGTTTTACAAGTAAACAAATCAATGTGTCTCTTAGAGAGAAAACATTTCAATTTTTTATTGAGCAGGAAATAAAAGATAAGATTTCCCCAAAGAATGAATGGATTACATGTTTGAGGCATATGACCAAAAATAGATTATTTCTTGACACACTTTGGCTGACGAAACAAGAACAACTGGAAATAGCGGGTCTCTCTTCGGAGTATGAACAATTGTATTCAACAGAATTATGGATGCATCCAGAAGGAGAAAAAGATTTGCCTAGTTTGTCTCCTTTCTTTCAATCAATTGCCGAAGCAATTTCCCGTCAAGAGATAGCATATATTCAAAAACATGCTGATGGTAACACAGAGTGGCCAAAATGGGCACACACAGATTCTGTTCAATACTTTTGAAGATATTATAGACATGCAGTAATTGGAAATAATCCGTTATATATTAAATAAATTATTATGTGGAAGATAAAATATAAAAATAATTTAATAAGGAGAATGAATTTTGATTAAAAGTAAAGAAATTCTTAGCCTATTAGATGATGAATTTAGTGAATTAAACCGACCAATTTTTGAATGGCGTGAATCTAATTATGTTGGGAGTAAATGTACCTTATTAAGATTAAATGATGACAATTGGTTACTGGCAATTCATTGCTTCGAAGTAGATTCTAAAGGACCTTTTCTGGCTATTCATACCTATAGTAACTGTTTTTCAGACAACTACAAATCGATAATAATTGATGACTTCGCCTTAAAGACTGAAGCAGGTGAGAAAATAACATATCGTGAAAGTGATTTTCAACAATTAAGCGAAGTAGTGGAAATTGAAATTAAAGAGTCTCGTTATTGCGTAAATATTCACCAAAGAAATGAATTCCAAAAGAGTACAAAAGAAAGGGCTTGGAAAACTTATTTCAGGAATTTGTTTGAGGATGCTTCTTTTAGAGAGGCGCTTTGGATAAAGCCAAACAAACTATTAAATATACTGGATCTAAAAAGCGAAGCAGAAGGAGTGTTCGAAACAGAGGATTGGGAATATCCTGATTACCTAACAGATCCAAGCCAATTAATTTCTTTTCAATCATTTGCGCAATATCTTGAAAAAGGCGCAGGTTCAGTTGATCTAGGTGAAGTAAATAACAACTGGAGGGAGTGGGAGGATTACGATATAGAGTGAGTTGATGAAGGAACCCTTTTTTAACCTCTGCGCTTACAGAATTCAAACACGATATTATTCAGGATATGAGCGGTATGAAATAGAAAAGAAAGAAGGCCGTTCTATTGGGTTATTGGGAAGAAGAATATAAAAACAAGAAAGTGTTATTGAGTGATGAAGGCTTAGATATATGTTTTGATGCGGTAGAAAAATTTTGTGAACGATATAAGAGGGATCTGGATAGAGAACCGATATTAGAAGAATTCTTAGCAACTTTAGTTACCGTTATGAATACAAATGGAGATTCTTCTTTCACGGAGTTAGTTGATAAGCGAATAGTAGAAATAAAGGCAACGACCAGGAAAGCGAAATCAATAGCTAAAGTAGTACCGGGAGCTGTTATTAAATACCTTTGGATAAGATCGGGAAGTATACTTATGCTTGGGTTATTGAAGGTGATCTATCAAAAAATAAAGACGATGACATTCTTATTCAGTACTATAATATTTTTACTGAAAATACTCTGAGAAGAAGTTATTCGTCTAATGAAAGAAGAAAATAAGAAAATATTTGCGGCAAATACCGGGTATACAGGTTTTCTTCAAGGGGATTGGACAGTAATATCCAAGATGCCTCAAGAGATAATAGAGAAAAACAGTAATTCTCAACTAAAATTTGTTTTATATGAAGACGGTAAATATCTCATAAGTGAAGGCGATTCATTTGCATCAGAAGATGAATTAGCAGAGGCAGATGAGAAAACAGGCAAGAACATCACTAACCCATTGGGTATATTTGGACATTCATCTGTAGAATCTATTCTTTATAAATATTTTGAAGGGATGACAATGGAGGAAATCATAAAGTATGAATTGTAAAAGACAGATTTCTTACATTCGCTTGTACAGATACTGACAGTAGTAAATGTTCTGAGTTCTGAACGAGGTGTAATATGAAAAAAATCAACCTGAATTCTATTACACAGAAAGAGATCTTACAAATAGAAAAACAATTTGAACGAATAGCATTAAATAAAATAAGAAACAATCAAGAAAAGTTTAGAAAAATGGGTTTGAAAATTGAAGCTGCTTTTGGAAGAGTCGGACACGAAAAAGAAATAGGAAAAGAAGTACGGCCCTCAGATTGTTTTGAGAGTACCTATAATTCATTGATATTTTTTTCTGCAGCTTATTTGGACGGCACCGACTTTCACGATAATGAAGACGGCTATTGTGTAGACCACTTAGATATATGGGTTTGTGAAAAAAAGTTGTTTTCAGGTAAAGCTGGATATTTATCAGATCTAGAAAGTGATGAAGAAATCGCAAAAGAAATTCAAAACAAGATAAATGAATTGTACTTAGAAGCGGCAGAAATGATTGAAATGTTAAATGAATCCTAGTCTATTAATGTAAGAGAGGTTCTCAGCCTCTCTTTTCACCCAAAACGAGGAGGCAGCATGGCTAAAATTAGAGATGATTGTCTGGAACTTGACATAACACCGAGAAGGTATCAAGAGGCGGAGGATGATCCTTTTATCTCAACAATGTTTGAACTGTTAGAACATAATAAAGTAATCGCTCGCGATTACTCCGCCGCTTTATTAGAAAGTGAATATAAAATGCTGATATCAGGGATTGAAGCATTATTAGCAGGGAATCAAGATAGGATACGTTTAGAAACAATTGAACCATTTTTTATTTTGAGTATTGATAAAGAAAACGAATATTACAGATTTATAATTAGATTTGTGGAAAATCATTCAAATACAACTTTCTATAAATTGAACTGTAATGAAGAAAAGCTAGAATTTTTCCTGAAGACTTTAAAATCAGATCTCAAAGACACAAAAAATCCTCCAAAACGTCCTTAGGGAGATAAACAATGTACAAAACAATAATTGATTGGGTTGATTATATAGATGAGGGGTGCGCTGTCCTTCATTTTGATTTTAATGTGTTTAAAAAAGAACTTTCACTTGATATTAAGGTTTTTGAAAAAGAAAGTGAATATACACATAAAATATTATTTCAAAATGTAGCATCTGTTTATTTTAGCGCAGATATTGGCGATATGAGATTAGAAAAAATAGATCCCGAAGAATACAATTGGCAAGTATTTGAGATGAGTTATCATCCGGAAGGAATCGGAAATCTATCAAATTCTGTAATTCCGGAGTATCAATCAAATGCTAACTTTCTCATTGACATGAACAGAATGCTAATTGCTATAGAAGCTGAAACCGTTCGCTTTGACGACCAATCATTTTATACGTATCGTTCGAAGTCATAAATAAACAAATAAGAGAGGTTCTCAGCCTCTCTTTTCTTACATAACAAAAACCGTTCTCGGAGGTAATATGAGCAGTCCTTTACATTTACAAAAAGAATCATTGGGGGCTATAGGGAATCTGGATGTGATTAATCTACTGAAATACAACTCAATATATTCGTGTGATCTAGTGAGTAAAGATACTTTTTCTCAATTAATGAATGACTTACAATTCGAAACAGCTCTTATAGAAGTAATGGCATCCCCTTCTTTTACTGAAGAATGGAAGAAGAGGGTTGAAAAGAAAATAATAAATATGATTCTGTATCGAAAAAGCTAATTCATATTGAATGTGTCCTGACCAAAGAAGAATTGATGGCAGATCACTTATTGGATGAATTATATTTTTTAGCATCAATCAATGACTTTGTTGTTATAATAGCAAACCCTTCCAAAAATAAGTCCTACATGAACCTGAACACTCTAAAAGTTGATGTAAACACTGAGTATAATGAAAAAATCATTTGGTTTGAATACGATGCAGCAGATTTATATATCATTGATTAATTTGATATAAATTCCAAAGTCTTAATCAACGGAGTGTTGCTGATGTTAGAACTTACTGCGGAGCGGGTTGGTTCATATGAAAGGGAAAATATCATTTATTTCAATGTGGGCAGGGATGATCAGTTATTTATTGTGTCTGTGCATGATCACAAAATAATATTAGAGGTTATGAAAGGAAGCTCTCTTTTAATCAAAAAAGAGTTATGCGGCTTTTCTGAAGATGCCCATTTCTATCTGATTGATTCGTATAATGACACAATCGTGATCGTTTACCTGGAAAATCATACGTGTCAATTGGCCGCATACTGCGTAAACAGTAATAAAATCAATCCGATTTGTTCTTTTCTATTAAGCGCCAATGTATTTCATCTGGGTGAGGATGGATTATTATGGATCGGATTAACGGACGAGGGTATGTATGATGAGAGAAACCCTCAAGGGAAAGCGATATTTGCTTTTCATGCAGAAGACAGAACGTTTTATTTTGAGGATGATTTTAAAGAAATGATGCACGAATGCTATGCCGTACAATCGATCAAATCTGATTTGTATGTATGTTTCGAGGGAGAGGATTGCTGTGTCATCGGGCATTATCAGATTGGACGGGACAGAATTCGTACTGTTGCAGAATATGTGCTAAACGGAGATCAATACTCCTATTGTGACCAGCTGTCCGTTTCGAAAAATAGAGTGTTGCTGATACAGAATCATGAGGATAACGTATTTGCATTTCATGAAGAGAGCAAAGGGTTATCAGAGGCTGACGTCATGATACATGGTATTGATAGAAAAGAAGAAACAGCGTACAGAGCCGTTCAGAACCGCATTTTTATCTTTAATGGTAACGATTTATATTTGGTAAAGTTTTGATACTTCTGTGCAGCATGAAAATATCCTCTAAGGAAGTACCCAGCTATGAGAAAAAAGTTAATTGACAAGCTTGAAGAAAATAAGAGGAATCTTTTAATGAAACGTGTTTGTGCCGGGTTAACATCTTGTGAAGAATCAGGGTTTGTTTATCAATTTGCCGAGGCAGAACAAAGCAGGAAGATATTAGAGAATGTATTATCGAACTCTTTCCAAAGTGCAGTGCGTGAAGTTGATATAAGCGGCAGGGAAGCAGCTGTATCGCTTATTTTAGAGACCATTGCGGATGTGGGGATTGAACGGAAGAATGATTTCGTTTATCTGTTTCATCCGTATAGTGATGAAGTCGGCGCTATCAAATGTGCGCTGAAGGATTGTGCAAATCATCTGCACTGTCTCATGAATTTTATTGATTTTGAAGGCCGGCAGCTTTCTAACAGCTTTATTGTAGTTGAGCCGTCCTTCCTATTTGCTATCTGTTTATTTCACACAGAATACGGCTGTGAGCTTGCGTATAAACCGCCGAAGAGAGGTACAAGATGCACCCCTTTTTTATAAAGGACACAAAGGAATCGGCAGTCTTTCAATCCCAGATATATTCCTTATTTCATGAAGACAAAACGTTGCCCGAACAAGTATTTAAACAACAAAAACATTATTATCTATTCGAGGAATTCCACTGGGTCTTGTCTGAAGAAGGCTGGATGATGCTCAAAAGTTTGGCGCATCATCATCACGATGAATTTATCTTAATGGCTGTTCTGGAACAACCTGATGATATGAATCGGTTTCACGTGGAATTCGGCTATTTTGACTGGTTAAAGATTCCTTTAAATATAACCGAAGATGAATATCTTTCAATCTTAACTGATTATCCAAAGCACAGTAAAAATGACTGCATAATGAATATTGCATCCCGCGTCGTATGGGCTTCACCGACTTTCAAGTGGGCGATTTACGGAGAGAGAGAATTTGAAATTTGTATTTTAGGCATTGATCAGGAGATTGCGGGAAAAACGTTAGAATCATGGAGGCCGTTAGATGATCATGTTTTAGACTGGATATCAGTTGTATTCCCGGATCAGATCGTTCCGGATGAATTTCAAAAAAAGCTCGCCGCGCATTATAAATAGCAAGGGGCAATTACATGAAAATAAAAATGAACAAGATACACGATGAATCAGTAAAAGGATGTTTTTGTCACTTTGACAACTGCGGACGTCAGTATCTTGGACGGCATCAGAATGGCGGTCTCTCGTTTACAATCACGGATGAATCCGGCGATACCCGAGTGATTCATATTGATGAACAAATTCCGTGTGAGGATATTATGCTGTTTCAACAGAGTTCGGCTGACAGGTATGTGCTGATTTTCTTTGAATCGCATGAGCATAAAGTGAAGGTATTTTCAGCAGATGGAACAGAACAAAGTGCATTTTCTCTGCCTTCAGGGGTTTCATGCAGTCTTTTGGACGAAAAACAAAACCTTTGGATCGGTTTAAGTGATGAAGGCATTTATAGCGATGAAAATCCTGATGGTCAAAGTGTGCTGTGCTTCACTTTAGACGGACAATTAAAGGAAACTCACATTGATCAGCAGCTTTCAGAAATATATGCGCCCGTTGTAGATGACTGCTATGCACTTGCAGAAAAAGACGGACTGATCTACATGCTGTATTACGCTTATACAGTCATTGCTGCGTTTGATGAAACCGACGTGAAACGAGTTTGGATTATTTCTGATAAAACATATTCCGGGGTTTACGACCAGCTAGCGATTTCAGATGACGGGTTTTGGATATGCAAAGATGATCATTCACTGTCTCTCATTCCGGCTGATGTCAGTCTGCCGATGCAAGAGATAACGTGCTGTGATGCGGATGGCGATGAGCTTTCCGGGCATCAGCTGAAGCTGACTAGCAATGCCATTTACGCGGTCTCGAATTCAGGGATTTATAAGCGGGATATCAGTAATGGGAAAGCGGCTAAATGAGATGTTAAGATCCAACAGATATTCTTTAAATAATGACGTCATCAGAAGCTTGAAATTACACAAAAAAGAATTAGAGGGTCCGCTGCCTTCAGATGCAGGAAGATTTGAAGAAGACTTTGAGGGTACCGCCTGCGCTGGGGATTTTTATGAGTATTTTGCGCTTATCTGCGGCAGCTTAGATTTTGTTTTGGCGAATAAACAAATGCCTGCGCGGCAGCGTAAAGCGTTATATAAATTCTTTTTTGAGCTTTATCCGCAATATGTGCAGCTGAAAAACGCTTTAACAGATTATCCGGAGCTCAGCCGGGAAATCGGGCGGCACGAACGGGCCAGGAGGCTGTTAGTCAGCATTTTAAACAAGAAATGAAAGGCAGGCTTCTAACGTGAAAGAACCCACAAGAGCAGAATGTCTGAAGAAGGCTAATCTGATCCTGAACGGTCAAGCGGCGAGGGAAGAAGTGTCGGATTGGGCATGCGAGTACGTGGCTGCAGATGATCCGGAGGTTGAGGATGAAAACGTTTGGGAGATGCTCGTGTATTTGAGCGGGTTTGATCTGAAAGATTCGCCTGATTCGTATCTGCATACGATTGAAGAATTAAAAGATTGGGTGCAGACTTATAAAGAAATTCATAAGGGTTTGTAAGAAAAATTCATTTGAGTCAGACATGCCGATTCAGCTGAAAAAAAGGAGGCACAAAATGGAGTGGCACAAACATGAGAAAGCAGTTCTGCTGAGGCCGGATTCGCCGGGTTGTTTTGAATTGACGGAGTTTACGTTCTCTACCGGGTATAACGAGTATTATGATAAAATCCCGGTATTTGAGCTGAAGCTGACTGATGGACAGTATGATGCTGTGCTGCGGTTTGAAGGTGTGTGCTCTGCCCGTCTGGATGATCTTGAAAGCATCACCGACATCCGTCTGGATATCAGCCCGGTCGACGGCGGCTGGGAATCGATACGCTATTATGTCGATGACGTGGAAGGAAGCATGAGCTTTTATTGCGCCAAATGGGTCGTGCTTGACATGAAGAAAAAGCAGTCCTCCGAATGGCCCGGCAAAACGTCAGGGTAAAGCGGCGGCGTTTCGCGTATAATGAGGGGAGTTAGACAGAGAAGGAGTTTATTCATGAGCGAATTTAAAGATTTTTCTATCAGCCCCGACATCGCAAGAGCGTTGGAAGGACTTCAATATACCGAGCCGACTGAAGTGCAGCGGCGCGTCATCCCCGCCGCGCTGCAAAAAAAAGACCTCGTCGTCAAATCGCAGACGGGCAGCGGCAAAACCGCGGCTTTCGGCATTCCGATCTGTGAGCTTGCGGAATGGGAGGAAAACAAACCGCAGGCACTGATTTTAACGCCGACCCGCGAGCTTGCGGCGCAGATTAAAGAAGATATCACGAATATCGGCCGTTTCAAACGGATAAAAGCCACGGCGGTTTTCGGAAAAGCTTCTTTTGACAAACAGAAAACCGAACTGAAGCAAAAAAGCCACGTTGTTGCCGGAACGCCGGGGCGTGTGCTTGATCATATAGAGAAAGGGACGCTGCCGCTTGAACGGCTGGCGTATGTGGTGATTGACGAAGCGGATGAAATGCTGAATATGGGATTTATTGAACAGGTGGAAGCCATCATTCAGCATCTGCCGAAAAACAGAGTCACCATGCTGTTTTCAGCGACGCTGCCGGATGACGTCGAGAAGCTGAGACGCACATATATGAAAGACCCTGAATTGATTGAAGTAAAAGCGGAAGGCCTGACGACAAAAGACATTGAGCATTTTGTCACCAGAACAGAAGAAGAGGACAAAACATCTTTGCTGCGTGATGTCCTGATCACCGAAAACCCGGACAGCTGCATCATATTCTGCCGGACAAAAGAAAGAGTCATCCAGTTAACCGATGAGCTGGACAGGCTGGGCTACCCTTGCGATAAAATTCACGGCGGAATGGTGCAGGAAGACCGCTTTGACGTCATGAATGAATTCAAGCGCGGCGAGTTCCGCTATCTCATTGCGACCGACGTTGCCGCCAGAGGAATTGATATTGAAAACATCAGCCTCGTCATCAATTATGATATTCCGCTTGAAAAAGAAAGCTATGTGCACCGCACCGGCAGAACGGGCCGCGCCGGACACCGCGGACGGGCCGTCACGTTTGTGACACCGTCTGAATCGCGGTTTCTGAATGACATTGAGACATATATCGGTTTCCGCATCCAGAAGCGGGAGGCGCCGTCCGAGAAAGAAACAGCGGAACGGAAAGCGGCTTTTGCGGAAAAACTGAACGCCCGCCCCGATGTCAAAACAGACAAAAGCGAACAGTTAAACAAAGACATCATGAAGCTGTACTTTAACGGCGGGAAAAAGAAAAAACTCAGAGCGGTCGATTTTGTCGGAACAATTGCGAAAATCGACGGCGTTTCAGCTGATGATATCGGGATTATCACGATTCTGGACAACGCATCGTACGTCGAAATTCTGAACGGCAAAGGCCCGCACGTTCTTGACATCATGAAAAATACGACGGTCAAAGGCAAAAAACTGAAAGTCCATAAAGCCAAGAAATAAAAAAGAAAGCCTGCCGCGTGCAGGCTTTTTTTACGTCGTCTCCTCGGGGACGAACGCAAGGATGCCAATCCCGATTACAAACAAAATGATCAGGCTGAACACGGCGGCTGACGAATTTCCGGTCAGCTGGGCGGTGACGGCAATCAAAAGCGGGCCGATAATCGAAGCGAACTTGCCGAAAATATTATAAAAGCCGAAAAACTCATTGGCGTTCTGTTTGGGGAGAAGCTTGGCAAAGTAAGAGCGGCTCAGCGCCTGAATACCTCCTTGGGAAGTGGCGACAAGCATAGCCAAAACCCAGAAATCAAAAGCGGAATCCATAAAATAAGCATACGTGCAGACAATCATATACACGCCGATTCCGGCATAAAGCATCGTTTTTCCTTTAAACCGTTCGGCCAGCCGTCCGTACAAAATCGAAAAAGGCGCGGCGACGACCTGTGTGACAAATAAAACAATCAGCAGATTTGCCGCGCTGATGCCGAGGTCAGCCCCGTATGACGTGGACATCGTAATGATGGTGCCGACACCGTCGATGTAGAAGAAATAGGCGAGCAGAAACAAAAACAGCGCCCGGTGCTTCCTGATCTGCTTCAGCGTTCCGGCCAGCCGTATAAAACTGCTGAGTACAAGCCGCGGCTCTCTCTCGATATAATAGCGCTGGCGGACGCGGAGTA
This sequence comes from Bacillus sp. A1, assembly GCF_042296235.1. Taxonomy (NCBI): domain Bacteria; kingdom Bacillati; phylum Bacillota; class Bacilli; order Caryophanales; family Bacillaceae; genus Bacillus; species Bacillus sp. A1. The sequence goes on along the minus strand of NZ_CP141181.1, from coordinate 3,889,447 downwards.
GGAGCGGGATCGAAAACAGCCCCCACCATGCCGCCGTAATCAAAAAGGCAATGCGGCCGGCAGCCTGGGCGGACAGCGGAATCACCTCCGCTTGTGCTGAAAGAATGACGGCAATGCTGAGGAGAAAAGGGATCGTGCTGCCGATATAGCCCAGTCCAAATCCCCTGGAGGACACCATATTCATCCGCTCCTTTGCGGCCACATCAACGAGAAACGCATCATAAAACACATTAGACCCGGCAAAGCCGATCGTGGAAATCGTATAACAAATTAATAACAGCATCCAAGATTCGCCGGGAATCAAAGCCAGCGCGGCGGTGCCCGCCACACCGATCAGAAGAAAGAAGGCAAAAAACCGTTTCTTGCATCCTTTGTAGTCGGCAATCGTACCTAAGACGGGGCCGAGCATCGCCAAAATAAAAGTCGCGGCGGCAATCGTATAGCCCAAATAAGCGGTAGAATCAGCCGCGCTGACACCGTTTTCCGCTGCCGCGGCTTTAAAAAACAAGGGGAACACCGCCGTCATAATAATGACCGAATAAGCTGAATTGGCCCAATCATACAGCATCCAGCTGCTTTCTTCTTTCGAAAACCGTTTCATCACACACGCTCCTTCCCAAAAACCGGTTCTCTGCATTATATGCGCCTCATCCGCATCGTTGGACAAAGACTTCTGAACGGCGTTTTCTGATTGACATGGAGATATTGACCTAGTTCAAAAAGGATGTACAATCAAGGTGTAGCAGGTAAATGGTCAGGCGGGAGGGAGACAGAATTGAAGATTGCGAAAGTCATTAATAATAATGTCGTCAGTGTGCTCAAAGAAGGCAACCAGGAATTGGTCATCATGGGCCGGGGCATTGCTTTTCAAAAGAAAACGGGAGACACGGTAGATGAAGCCCGCATTGAGAAAGTGTTCACGCTCGATAACAAAGATGTATCCGAAAAGTTCAAAACCCTTTTGTATGATATCCCGATCGAATGTATGGAAGTATCCGAAGAGATTATCAGCTATGCGAAATTACAGCTCGGCAAAAAGCTCAATGACAGCATCTATGTGTCGCTGACCGACCATATTAACTTTGCGATCCAGCGCAATAAGAAAGGGCTGGATATCAAAAATGCCTTACTGTGGGAAACGAAACGGCTGTACAAAGACGAATTTGCAATCGGCAAACAAGCGTTGGCCATGGTAAAAAACAAGACTGGCGTGTCTCTGCCGGAGGATGAAGCAGGCTTTATTGCGCTGCATATTGTCAATGCCGAGCTGAATGAAGAGATGCCCAATATCATCAACATTACAAAAGTCATGCAAGAGATTTTGAGAATCGTAAAATACCATTTTAAGATTGACTTCAACGAGGAATCACTTCACTATTATCGGTTTGTCACCCACTTAAAGTTTTTCGCGCAGCGTCTTTTTAACGGCACACATATGGAAAGCCAGGACGACTTTTTGCTGGAGACAGTGAAAGAAAAGTACCATCGGGCGTATGAATGCACGAAGAAAATCCAAACATGCATTGAGAGGACGTATGAACACAAGCTCACCAGTGACGAGCTGCTGTATTTAACGATTCACATAGAAAGGGTAGTCAAATAAGCATAATGAAAGCGTTGGCATTTTTTTCTTCATTCACATATGATCTTGTTAGGATTGTTACTAATAAGCAGGCAAAACCTAAATTACAATGAGCGCTGATCATTTCTGTTTGTGCTGATGGTAATTTAGGTTTTTTTAAGATTCATTATTATCATTATTCTGACCGATGTCCCCTTTTAACAGAATCATGTATGATCGATAAAGAAATCGTTTTCAAAGAAAGGGGAATGCCGACATGTTTTATTGTATGAAACGAGTGCTGCTGCTTCTTGTCACTGGATTGTTTTTGAGTTTGTGTGCGATCACTTCTACTGCATCAGCTCAAACAGGCGGATCGTTTTTTGAACCTTTTAACAGCTATAACTCCGGCTTATGGCAAAAAGCAAATGGTTATTCCAATGGAGATATGTTCAACTGCACGTGGCGTGCAAATAATGTATCAATGACGTCATCAGGTGAAATGCGTTTGGCGCTGACAAGCCCGTCTTATAACAAGTTTGACTGCGGGGAGAACCGCTCCGTTCAAACCTATGGCTATGGACTTTATGAAGTCAGAATGAAACCGGCTAAAAACACGGGGATCGTTTCATCGTTCTTCACTTATACAGGTCCAACGGATGGCACTCCTTGGGATGAGATTGATATCGAATTTTTAGGAAAAGACACGACAAAGGTTCAATTTAACTATTATACAAATGGCGCGGGAAACCATGAGAAGGTTGCGGATCTCGGATTTGACGCGACCAATGCCTATCATACGTATGCGTTCGATTGGCAGCCAAACTCTATTAAATGGTATGTCGATGGGCAATTAAAACATACTGCGACAAGCCAAATCCCGACAAACCCGGGAAAGATCATGATGAACTTGTGGAATGGGATAGGTGTCGATGACTGGCTCGGTTCCTACAATGGTGTAAATCCGCTATACGCTCATTATGACTGGGTGCGCTATACAAAAAAATAATGTACAGAAAAGGATTTCCGCTGGCGGAAATCCTTTTTTAATTAAAACGAAATAATCCCAATCAAAAGCGCCGCAATCGTCATCACAATCGTTGTCCCCACGGCCCATTTGATGGTGAATTTTTGATGATCGCCAAAGCTGACGCCCGCCATTCCGACCAATAGATAGGTGGATGGCACAAGCGGGCTGAGCAGATGCACCGGCTGGCCCAGCAAGGAGGCTCTTCCGATTTCAGCGGCGTCTATTCCGTAAGCGGAAGCGGCTTCGGCGATGATGGGAAGCACACCGAAGTAAAAGGCGTCATTTGACATGAAAAAGGTGAAAGGCATGCTGGCAATCGCAGTGATCAACGGCAGGTGCGGGCCCATGGCATCAGGGATGAGGGAAACGAGAGAATGCGCCATCGCATCCACCATTTTTGTGCCGGAGAGAATGCCTGTGAATATGCCTGCCGCAAACACCATTGAGACAACGTTTAACGCATTACCCGCATGCGCTGAAATCCGTTTCTGCTGCTCTTTGACATTTGGATAGTTGATCATCAAGGCGATGGCGAACGCGATCATAAAAAGAACAGGGATGGGAAGCAGGCTGGTGATCAGCGCGGCCATCAGAGCAACAGTCAGCAGCAGGTTGAACCACTGGAGAGCGGGACGCTTCAGCGGCGCCGCCCCCGGCTCAGAAGACGGCGCGTGTTCAATTGAAATGACACCGAGCCGCTTCCGTTCTTTTTTTCCGAGGAGATAAGCAACGGCGATCACCCAGAGAACGCCGGCAATCATAGCGGGAATCAGCGGCGTAAAGACTTCCGACGTGTCCAATTTCAAGGAAGCCAAAACCCTCGCCGTCGGCCCGCCCCACGGAATAATATTCATGACGCCCGAACCGAGCATCGCAATCCCCGCCAGCACCAAACGGTTCATGCCGAGCCGTTTGTAAAGGGGCAGCATTGCCGCAATCGTAATCATATACGTTGTTGTCCCATGTCCGTCCAGCGAAATGGTCATCGTCAGAACTGCTGTGCCGATGGCGATTTTTAACGGATCCCCTTTGACAAGCGATAGGATTTTGGCAATGAGGGGATCAAACAGACCTGAGTCAATCATAATGCCGAAATACAGGATGGCGAATAACAGCATAATCCCGGTAGGAGCGAGGTCTGTAACGCCTTGAATCATCATCTCGCCGAGATCTTTGCCAAATCCGCTGATCAGGGCAAACACAACAGGAACGACAATCAAAGCAATAAGAGCGGAAAGCCGATTAGACATAATAAGATACATAAAGACAATCATCATCACAAAACCGAGTATGGCAAGCACGATATGACCTCCCCTGTTCAACAGCTATTTTGGTAAGCGCTTTCACAATTTATTTCTGTGAAAATGGCTTATTTCAAAATGTGTATGACCGCATATGTAAATACAGACCTAAAATCCTAATGAGCGGATCAGCAGTTTATATGAAGAACGCCGCGGGTAAATGTGCTGTAGAATGTTTCGTTTTAAAAGGGGGAACTGACATGAGTGATGATCAAAACAAACGAGTAAATGAACACTCAAAGGACGAACAGCTGGAGCAGTACCGGTCTGATAACAGCGGCAAAAAAATGACGACCAATCAGGGGCTTCGCGTGTCTGAGGATGAACATTCTTTAAAAGCGGGCGTCCGCGGCCCCACGCTGATGGAGGATTTTCATTTTCGTGAAAAAATGACGCACTTTGACCACGAGCGGATTCCGGAACGGGTCGTTCATGCGCGCGGGTACGGCGTTCATGGGCATTTTCAGGTGTACGAACCGATGACGGAATATACACGGGCGAAATTTTTGCAGGACCCGTCTGTCAAAACACCTGTTTTCGTCCGTTTCTCAACAGTGGCGGGCTCCAAGGGGTCAGCCGACACCGTCCGTGACGCCAGGGGATTTGCGACGAAGTTTTATACTGAAGAAGGGAACTATGACCTCGTCGGAAACAATATTCCGGTGTTCTTCATTCAGGACGCGATTAAATTCCCGGATCTCGTTCACGCCATAAAACCGGAACCGCACAATGAAATGCCGCAGGCTGCGACGGCTCATGATACGTTCTGGGATTTTGTCGCAAACAATCCTGAATCCGCGCACATGGTCATGTGGACGATGTCTGACCGCGGCATCCCGCGAAGCTATCGGATGATGGAGGGCTTCGGTGTGCATACGTTCCGTTTCGTCAACGAGAAAGGAAAAGCGCGCTTTGTCAAATTCCACTGGAAACCCGTGCTCGGCGTTCATTCCCTCGTATGGGATGAAGCGCAGAAAATTGCCGGGAAAGATCCCGATTTCAACCGCCGCGATCTGTGGGAAACGATTGAAAACGGCGGCAAAGTCGAGTATGAGCTCGGTGTTCAGATGATTGACGAAGAAGATGAATTTAAATTTGATTTCGATATCCTTGATCCGACGAAGCTGTGGCCGGAGGAGTTGGTTCCCGTCAAGCTGATCGGAAAAATGACCCTCGACCGCAATCAGGACAATGTCTTTGCGGAAACGGAACAGGTCGCCTTTCATCCGGGAAATGTCGTGCCGGGCATTGATTTCACCAATGATCCGCTCCTGCAGGGACGGCTTTTCTCTTATACAGATACACAGCTCATCCGTCTTGGCGGGCCGAATTTTCACGAGATTCCGATCAACCGGCCGGTCTGCCCGTTCCATAACAACCAATACGACGGCTACCACCGGATGACGATTAATAAGGGCCCTGTCGCCTATCATAAAAATTCTCTGCAGAACAATGATCCGTCGCCGGCCTCAGAAGAAGAAGGCGGATACGTTCATTACCAGGAAAAAGTAGAAGGCAGAAAAATCCGCCAGCGCAGTGAGAGCTTCAATGACTATTTTTCTCAGGCCAAGATGTTCTGGAACAGCATGTCTCCCGCCGAAAAAGAACATATCATCTCCGCGTTCTGTTTTGAGGTCGGAAAAGTGAACAGCAAGGATGTGCAGCAGCAGGTGGTTGATGTCTTCAGTCATGTCGACGCCGGGCTTGCCGAGCGTGTTGCGAAAGGAATCGGCGTGAACCCGCCGCCGAAGGACCGTGAATCTGATGAAACGTTCACTTCCCCTGCCTTAAGCCAGGAAAACACGGTGAAGACGGCAGCGACAAGGCAGGTTGCGGTTTTAACCGACCACGGGTTTTCTGATGAGAAAGTCAAACAAGTGCTTGACGCATGCAAACAGGCGGGAGTCAGAGCCGATATCATCAGCCCCGCGCTGGGAACCGTCAAGGGAGAAAACGGTACGGAGCTCGAAGCGTCAGCCACTTTCCTGACAGTGGATTCCGTCCTGTACGACGCTGTTTTCATTCCGGGCGGAAAACAAAGCACAGACAGCCTCAAAGCCCAAAAATCGGCCAGAGACTTCGTCAACGAAGCTTTCAGCCATTACAAAGCGATCGGCGCCTCCGGTGAAGGAAAAGAACTTCTCGCCCTCGCCGCCGGAACCGAAAGCGGCCCCGGTCTTGTTCCGGACGGAAACCATGAACAATTTCTGAAAGCCGTGGCTGAGCATCGGCATTGGGACAGAAACGTATAAGAATGAAAAAGCGCCTTTGATGAGAGGGGCGCTTTTTTCTTGTGAAAGAATATTGGGAGAAAACGAAAATTGCTTCCGTACAAATCCGTATCTTCCGCTGTCCGGGACATTCAGACAACAGGTTTAGAGAGTCAGGGCATGCGCTATTTAAAGCAAGCGGGTTGATGAAATAATATGTTTCACCCTCTTTGGTTTACTTCCGCCCTGTGTTTGTGTATCTTAGGGGTAGATTTTCTGGAGGAGCGATTGATAGTGAAGCCGTTTACCGAAAAACAACTCGAAGAATATTACCGGCGTGACGAAAACATGATGATTTTGGTGTTTGCCCAATGGTGCGTCAATCATGACCTTGATCCGATGGCCATTTACAGCAAGGCTTACCCCGGACAGCCTTTAAACGAAGAGCTGCGAAAAACGGCTGAAGAACTTGTCGTGCCGAAGGAGGAATCAGAACCGATTCCTGATCAAACCGTTATCGGCGTTTTGGAGATGTTCGGCAACTCCGATTTGGCGGAAGCCGTTTATGAAGCCATTGCGCAAAGACCTTCACGGTAAAAGAGGCGTGGATTTTCCATGTCTCTTTTTTTCATGGAGAAAATGTGAAAGAAGGCCCAGAAACAATTTGCTGATCTGCGCTGTCTATAGAGTGTAATCCGTTTTCAAAAAGGGAACGGTAATGAAAAGGAGGAGTTGTGATGAAAAAGGCATTCAAAATGATGGCGGCTGTGCTCTTAACCGTGCTGACAGCCGCGCCGTTCGGAGGTTTCGCGCCTTCAGCCGAGGCCGCGCAAACCGCAAAGCCCGTTGTCAAAAGCCATACGTATAAGCATGTAAAACAGCTGACATACCCCGAGGTCACAAATACGGGAAACGCATCTTTTGAAAAGAAAATCAATCAGGACTTCAAACGTTATATTGAACAATCGTATCAAGAATATGTGAAAAACAAAAAAGACGGTGAAAAACAAGGCTACAAAGCGGAATACCAGGCAGATTTCAAGGTGAAGTATAATCAAGACGGCAAGCTCAGCATTCAGACGGAAGACTACAGTTACACAGGCGGCGCACACGGGCTGACATCCGTTCAGACCTTTAATTACGACTTGGCCGCAAAAAAACGGGTCACACTCGATAATGTGCTGAATACAAAAACGAAAGCTAACAAGACGAGAGACTATCTTTACGGCTACATCAAGAAACATGACGATCTGTTTGACCAGGACGTCAAAAAACAAGAGATCATCCTGAATAACGAAAGACCTTTCTTCTTTACGAAAAACGGCATTGCCATTGTGTTCGGACAATATGATCTCGGACCGTACGCGGCAGGAATCCGGGACGTTTTCGTACCTGCATCCGTCTATCAATAAAAAAAAGCGATATCACTCCAAAACGGAGCGGTATCGCTTTTTTTCTTTTACCAGACAAACAATCCGACAATCGCCGCGCTCAATAGGGAAACGGCAATTCCGCTGACAAGCAGCTTCCAGACGTTTTTTCCGATGATGGCTGATTTTTCACCATCAAGCAGAGATTGATAAGATCCGTAGATCATACCGATGGTGCTGAAGTTTGCGAATGATGTCAGGAATGTCGTAGCCACGGCAATCGTGTGCGGCGGAAGTGATTTCAGCTGCCCTTTCAGATCGGCCATTGCCACAAATTCATTCGTCGCGAGCTTGATGCCCATCAGCTGTGCGACATACATCGCGTCATGTCCGCCTAATCCGAGAAGGAAGGCAAACGGACTGAAGATGTATGAGAAAATCTTTTGAATGGTCAAACCGTGCACGAACAGTCCGAGTACGCCGTTTAACGCGGCCGTTAACGCCACATAGCCGATTACCATCGCTAAAATGACAATGACCATGTTCATGCCGACAAGCATACTGTTAGAAATCGTGGAGAAGAAGTCTTTTTTCTCCGCTTTTGAAGGAACGTAAATAATATCATCCTCTTTAGAAACGTCCACGGGATTCAGCATATTGGCGATTAAAAGCGCGTTTAAGCAATTCAGCGGGATGGCTGTAAACACATAAGTGGACGGAACCATCGTCAAGTACGATCCGATGATCGAGCCGCTGATGCTGCTCATGCTCATCAGCCCGAATGTCAAAAGCCGATTGTTGCTGACGGCGGCAAGCTGCTGGCGGATGACGGCTAAAGCTTCCGTATTTCCTAAAAACATCATCTGGATGGAGAAAAAGCTCTCCAGCTTCGGCAGACGGGATATTTTAGAAATCAGCCAGCCGATTTTATCAATGAGCCACGGCAGAATACCGAAATACGACAGCATATCAAAGAAGGTCACGACGAAGATAATCGGCAGCAATGCGCTGAAGAAAAAATCAACCGTCGGGTTCGCCATAACAGACGGAAAAGCGAACGCAATCCCTTGACTGGCGCAGGAAATCAGCCATGTAAAGAACGCGCCGATCTTCCCGATGACAAAGCCGCCGATTTTTGTCCCTAACATAAACCAAGTAATCAGAAACTCAAAGACGAGGAGCATGACAATCGGACGCCATTTAATCTTCTTCTTGTTGGGAGAGCATAAGAAAACAACAGCCATGACAACAATGAGACCGACAATGTTCAATAAAAAGTACATGTGAGCAACTCCTATAAGGGTATTATGGAAATAAAAAAAGCTCTTATTCGTCACAAATTCCTGAAAGCCAGAAAGTGTGATAAATAAGAGCCAAAAGAAAAGAATAGACAGCGTCATATGCTTTTCACTCGTTCAAATTTATGCAAACTTTCTTGTAGTCTAGTCTTTTACGGCACTAGGTAGAAACAATCAGACCATATTACTGATCATATACAAGAATAACGATATTACATGAGATAGCAGTATTTTATCGTTTCAATTTTTGAAAATCAACCTTTTTAGATATTTTCAAAATAATAAATTTATATTATAAATAAAGAAAATAAAGGATGTCTATAAGTAATTGGATAATAAAGGTTTAAAATACCCCCAAAACCGTTCCGGTTCATTGTAAAGACGGGATGCAGCTGATAAAATGGATCTGAGGGCACAGCCTTCAAAAGACGGCAGAAAAGGGGGCATTTTCGTGATCATCCAATTCATTCGTTACAGATAATGAGAGGTATAGATAAATAGGTTAAACCTTCCAATTTGGCGAGGTTTATTTGTCTATGCCTTTTTCATTTCATCGGAATAACGAATGAATGAGGTGTTTTTTTTGACGTCTATAAAAAGAAAACGCGCGGAATTACTGCAATCATGCCAGTCCGTGTTCAGGTGTCCGCTATGCCGGTCGGCCATGGCGGTCTCACAATACAAAAGCTTGATTTGCGGACAGGGGCATACATTTGATATATCAAAACAAGGATATGTGAATTTCCTCAATAAATCGGTCAAAACCCGCTATGACAGGCAGCTGTTCGAAGCGAGACGCGAGCTTTTTGACAGCCGGGAATTTTTTGGGCCGGTTCAAAAGGAGATCGCCGCCGTCATCAGCCGTAAGCAATCTCCGCATAAACCGGCGGCGATATTGGATGCGGGGTGCGGAGAAGGCTCTCATTTAGCCGCCGTATGCAAATTGCTTCAGCCCGCTTTTTCCGTGACGGGAATCGGCATTGATCTCTCGAAAGAAGGTGTGCTGCACGCCGCAAAGGCCTTCGGGAATCATATGGTGTTTGCCGTCGCTGATGTGGCGGATGCGCCGTTTGCCGACAGCTGTTTTGATGTCGTAATGTCCGTTTTATCACCTTGGAATTACAAGGAATGCAGCAGGCTTTTAAAAAAGGGCGGCACAGTCATTAAAGCGGTGCCGCGGCGTGATTATTTGAAGGAAGTAAGGGAATTCTTCTTCGGAGACAGTCCTCGGCGGAATGACACCGCCGATTCTGCGGCCGGACGATTCCAAGCGGGCTTTCAAACCTTTGAGCGCAAACCGCTGTGTTACACGAAGACCTTATCGCAGCCTGACCTCGAGCGGCTTGTGAAAATGACGCCCTTAACATGGAAATGTAATGATGACAGCATCCGGCGGTTTATCAGCCGGAAAGAGGCTGCTGTCACGATAGATATCGATATTTTAATCGGAACCGTTCCGCTGTAAAACGGAAAAGACACGCTAAACGCGTGTCTTTTTTTATTTCCAGACTTCACCGGCAATGTTGACGACATGGCGCAGTTTCGCCCATTGCTGTTCTTCTGTGATCAGGTTTCCTTCCTCAGTGGAGGCGAATCCGCATTGCGGGCTGAGGCAAAGCTGATTCAGGCTGACATATTGTGAAGCTTCTTCAATGCGGCGTTTAATCGCGTCCTTGTCTTCGAGCTCGCCATGTTTCGACGTAATCAATCCAAGCACAAGCTGAAGATCAGAGCGTTTGACATAGCGGAGCGGTTCAAAGCCGCCGGAGCGGGAATCATCATATTCCAGGAACAATCCGTCAAGATCAAGCCCGTCAAAAATCGTTTCAGCCGCTGCATCATAGCCGCCTTCAGCCGTCCATGTGGATTGGAAGTTGCCGCGGCAGATATGCATCGTAACCTTCAGATCGTCAGGGCGGTCCTCGATGGCGTCATTAATGGAAGCGGCAAACAGCTTGCGCAGCTCATCCGGCGTTGTTCCGAAAGCTTCAATCTGACGAAGCCCCGCTTCCGATAAGAAAACGGCCCATGCGGTGTCATCGAGCTGAAGGTAGCGGCACCCGGCGTCATAGAAAGCTTGAATCGCTTTTTTATACGCCTTTGACACATCGTGCTGAAATTGTTTGTAATCATTCTGGTAGGACGCTTTTTCCAATTTTCCGCGGAAAAACAGCATATTCGGACTTGGGATGGTCATTTTCGGAACAGCATCGCCGGCAATGCTGTGCAGGAATTTATAATCTTCGAGCATCGGATGCTGAGAAAAATCAATATCTCCCGTTACTTTAATGCCGCGCGCTTTCGTCTGTACGTTGTGAAACTGAATGCCGCTTTCAGGCGTAAATGCTTCGACGCCGTCTAAGTTTTCGAGAAAATCAAAATGCCACCAGGCACGGCGGAATTCGCCGTCAGTCACGACATTGAGGCCGGTTTCTTTCTGCTTTTCCACACTGCGGATGATTTCTCTGTTTTCGATTTCGCGCAGCTGTTCTGCCGAAATCTCACCCGCCGCTCTTTGCAGGCGGGCTTGCTTCACAGCCGCCGGCCGCAGCAGGCTTCCGACCTGATCCGCGCGAAACGGCGGGTTTTTTCTTAGAAGCGTATGCAATGGTTGTTCTGTGTTTTGCTGTGACATGAACGATTCCTTCTTTCCTGATGAAATATAAAAAGCTCTTCCCTCGGATAGGGAAGAGCTTGCGTCCGCAAATCTCAACCTTATCTTCAGGATTTAGCACCATTCTGCTGAACAGCGGTTGCCGGGTATCATAGGGCCAGTCCCTCCACCTCTCTTGATAAGGAAATATGCTATTTTTCAGAATAAACTGTAATACTCTTAATCTTAGTATATTATCTTATATTGTCAATATATTTCGATAAATATTTTTATTTGTCACCCTCAAATAGAATCATATCTATCACGATGGCGATCGCGAGACAAAGAACGATATCCTCTTCCTTTTCAATCTGCAAATGATAGGAATCGCCCCAGCTCATCCATGATTTGGTGACGGTCATCCGGTTTGATTTTCCGTCTGTCACTTGAAAATTCCGGCCCCACACATCGCCGGTAAGATCCCAGCCGAGTCCGGAAATTTCAAATTTCGGTTTGAATAACGTGACTTTCTTGATGACTTGGCAGACGGGTTTGCCGCTGACGGAAATCTCGTAACGGGGAACGAGCGACATCAGTTTCTGATTGACGCTGGCGAGCGTGCGGCCGTCCAAATCAGTCAGCTTCAGTTCATCACCGAATGAAAACAGCTTTCCTTCAACATTGTAGACTTCTTTCCCGCTTTCAAGAAACACTTGAAAACGATTCTTAAACGTAAACATCCGCTCTTTGATATAAAAATGGTACATAAAAAAACTCCTTTTTTATGTTGTACGAAAAAAGGAGGCGGATGGTTTCATATCGGCCGGGTGCATAAAAAAAAGGCTGCCGATTTTGCGGCAGCTGTCGTTTTTATGATAGCGGCATCCGGCGTTTTTGACGGATCGCATTTAAATCAATGATGTTATTCGTGTCGGCAGCTGTCACCAGCGGGCTTGTCTTTGGCGTTTTCCGGCGGTTGTCCTTACTGAAAGAGAAAACAAGATACCCTGTCAAAGCAGCAAAAATAAGTAGCATCATTTTACATACCTCCCAAAAAAAGTTTTGGTATTATTATTGTACGAAAAAACAAACGAAAAGTATTCAAACAATTGTCACTTTTTTAAAAAATAACGTCATTTTCCGTAAAAATGACTATGGGTTGAAGAAAATTTGCTCTTGTTGTGGTTCTATAGATTGTATCGGCTGATGAATGATGATCGTTTATATAACTTTTTCACTATTTTTTGTAAGAGTCTAATTAACCACTTCGTTGTTTTCGTTTGCCTTGTGTTATTCAGTACCCTAAAAAACCTTATAATATGCAAAATAACTGCTTCTAACAGATGACTGCGTAATGACAGCGCTTTCTTTATTTTTTTAAAGAAAACGAGATGTTATCTTAAAAAAATCGTTTGAACATTTTCCGCAGCTTTTTAAAAGGGTTTGATTTCGTCTCCAGAACACGCGGGTCTTTTAAGGTTTTTTTCAATTCTTTCGCTACAGTCCCTCTTGCCATAGTCTTCACTCCTTCTTTCCATTTCATACCTTATATACGGAAAGAAAGAAGGAAAGGTTTCATGTGAAAGAAAAAAACCAAAGCAGGGGGCTTTGGTTTTAAGCGCGCTCTTCAAAGAGCCTGGCGATTTCAACAATGACGTTTACCGCCTTTTCCATATGATCGACGGAAATGTATTCATATTTTCCGTGGAAGTTTTGGCCGCCCGTAAAAATGTTCGGTGTCGGCAGTCCCATGTAAGAGAGCTGTGATCCGTCGGTTCCGCCCCGGATCGGTTCGATAATCGGTTCGATGTCGAGGTTTTTCATGGCTTGATAGGCGACATCGACTATCTCTTTGACCGGTTCGATTTTTTCTCTCATGTTGTAATATTGATCACGCAGTTCAAGCTTGATGCTTTCCTTGCCGTATTTGGCCGCCAGCGCATCGGCGGTTTTCTGCATATATTCTTTTCGTTCTGCAAAGCGGTCTCTGTCAAAGTCTCTGATGATGTACGACAGGGCGGCTTCAGAAACGTCTCCGTTCATGGAAAGTAAATGATAGAAGCCTTCATACCCTTCCGTATATTCCGGCGCTTCTTCTTTCGGCAGCGCGTGATGAAATTCCATCGCGATTTTTGAAGCGTTGACCATTTTGTTTTTCGCCGTTCCCGGGTGGACGCTTTTTCCGTAACAAGTCAGCTTTGCGGCGGCTGCGTTAAAGCTTTCATATTGCAGTTCGCCGAGGGGGCCTCCGTCTATCGTGTAGGCGAATGCGGCGTTGAAGCGGCCGACATCGAATTTGTGAGGGCCTCTGCCGATTTCTTCATCAGGCGTGAACGCGACCCGGATCGTTCCGTGTTTGATGTCCGGGTGTTTGATCAAGTACGCCATTGCCGTCATGATTTCGGCAATGCCCGCTTTGTTGTCGGCTCCGAGCAGCGTCGTGCCGTCTGTTGTGATCAGCGTCTGGCCTTTATAGCGGGAGAGCTCCGGGAATTGCTCAGGCGACAGAACGACATTGAGTTTGTCATTCAAAACGATATCATGTCCGTCGTAGCTCTCAATAATCTGAGGATTCACATTTTTTCCGGTAAAATCGGTCGCGGTGTCCACGTGAGCCAGAAAACCGACAGTCGGCACGTCTTTATCCGTATTCGCCGGCAGAGTCGCCATGACGTACCCATTGTCATCGACTGTGATTTCTGTCATGCCGATCGACTTTAATTCATCTGCCAGCATGTTGGCCAATGTCAGCTGGCCGGGGGTTGAAGGGCAGTTTTCATTGTTTTCGTCAGACTGTGTATCGACTTTTACGTAAGAGGTAAAGCGTTCAATGATTTCATTTTTCATACCGTCATCTCCTTTGTCTTATCTTACCATGCGCGGGGGAGGGATTTCTATTTCACAACCGGTTTGATTCGAGGGCTCTGTGTTTTACGCGAATGAAAACAAATTATGAAGAAACGATGACTAAACGATTAAACTTTTTGGAAATGGATGTTTGAGAAAGAAAAAACCGATATAATATGGTCAATTCATTCAATAGAGGAGGCTTTCTTCATGGCGATTTTAGTGACAGGCGGAGCGGGTTATATCGGAAGCCACACATGTGTCGAGCTGTTAAACGGCGGCTATGACATCGTGGTTCTGGATAATCTGTCAAATAGTTCACCGGAAGCATTGGAGCGTGTGAAAGACATTACCGGAAAAGGGCTTGTGTTTTATGAAGCGGATCTCCTTGACCGTGATGCCGTTCACCGGGTGTTTGCTGAAAATGAGATTGAAGCCGTCATTCATTTTGCGGGATTAAAAGCGGTCGGTGAGTCTGTGGCTGTTCCGCTCCGTTATTATCATAATAATCTGACGGGGACGTTTATTTTATGTGAAGCCATGCAGGCACACGGTGTGAAAAAAATCGTCTTCAGTTCTTCAGCGACGGTTTACGGCGTTCCGGAAACAACGCCGATCACTGAGGATTTTCCATTAAGCGCGACCAATCCTTACGGGCAGACAAAGCTGATGCTGGAACAGATTTTACGCGATCTGCATAAAGCGGACTCTGAATGGAGCATTGCGCTGCTCCGCTACTTTAATCCGTTCGGCGCGCACCCGAGCGGCCGGATCGGAGAAGACCCGAACGGCATCCCGAATAATTTAATGCCGTACGTCGCCCAAGTCGCTGTCGGCAAGCTTGAGCAATTGCAGGTGTTCGGCAATGATTATCCGACAAAGGACGGCACCGGCGTGCGGGATTACATCCATGTCGTTGATCTTGCCGAGGGCCACGTCAGAGCGCTTGAGAAGGTGCTGAACACAACAGGCGCGGATGCCTATAATCTCGGCACGGGAAGAGGCTACAGCGTTCTTGAGATGGTCAAAGCGTTTGAAAAAGTATCAGGAAAAGAAGTGCCGTACCGTTTTGCCGCCCGGCGCCCGGGAGACATCGCCGCATGCTTCGCAGACCCGGCAAAAGCGAAGGCTGAATTAGGCTGGGAAGCAAAGCGCGGGCTTGAAGAAATGTGCGCCGACTCTTGGAAGTGGCAGTCCTCCAATGTGAACGGGTACCAAAAGGTGTAAAAGAAAGAGACCTTCAAATGGTGAAGGTCTCTTTTATTACGGTCATTATTTAATTTTCACTTCAACATCGTTGCTGAACTTTAATTTCCAAGTGCCTTTAGAGTATGCGTTTTTATCAACTTCAAAAGCTTTTACGTCAGTAACTTTAATGTTCGGGTTCAAGTCACTTAAAATTTTACTGTTGTCTACTTTTGTTTCTGTTGCATAGCTTGAAGAAGCATCAATATCTGAATCATAGGATGTTCCTTTAGAATCTACTAATTTCGCTCTTGGAATGGAGAAAGAGCTTAACGGCTTGTTTGAAACATTTTTAACTGTGTATTGAACAGCTACGATAACGCCGCCGTCAGACGCTTTTTTCTCGACAAATTGAGAGCCTACTGAATCTCTTTTTTCCACTTTGGTAACAGTAACTTCAGTTTTCTCAGTCTTAACAGTGTCACCGATGTTATACAGTTTTTCCTTGGATTCCGCAGCTTTTGAAGACGCGGTTTTAGATGATGAAGATCCGCCTCCGCCGCCGATGTTTACGAGAATGATAATAACCACTACCGCCAGAAGCAATGTGATAATTTTATGTCTCATAAAAAAGTTTCTCTGATCTTTACCGCAGTTTGGGCATTTTTTAACGCCTTTAGCGATTTCTTTGCCGCATGCCTTACAAGACACCAGGTTGCCTGCCATAATATTTCCTCCTATGTAAACTATTTCTTAAAAACTACATACTATAATGCCTGTAAAATAACCTATAGTCAATAATATTTTGAGAAAAAAAGTATTTTAATGGTTTTTTAGTCATGTATTTTAAAGGCCTTTTTTAGTATCGGCAGATCGTTCGAATTTTTTATAGGTTTATTGAAAAAAGAGTGGTTGAACATGTTCGTGATTTCCCGTATAATCTTGAAAGATATACAAAAACTGAACATAAAAAACAGTGGTTTTCTAGGGTTCCGCAATGCTGAATTGGTCTGGACCGAGAGAAAACACACAGCAGGTTCCTGCTGTGACACGTTGGGATAAAAGCCCGGGAGTTTCTGCTCTTTTGATGAAGAGTGCTCTCCCGGGCTTTTTTGATTTTATAAAAAAGGAGTGTCTGGGATGAAAAAGAGATTGCTGGATGTGCTGATGCTGATTATTGGAGCTTTTATCTTTGCTTTGGCTGTTAATTTATTCGCCATTCCGAATGATCTTGGAGAGGGCGGGGTAACGGGAATCACCCTGATCTTGTACTATGTGTTTGAATGGTCGCCCGGGGTGACGAATATCATTTTGAACGGGATCTTATTGATTATCGGATATAAATTTTTAGACGGAAAAACAACGCTTTATACGATCATTACCGTTGTCGCCAACTCACTGTTTCTGCATCTGACGCATGATTGGCACTCGCCTTCACATGAACTCATTATTAATACTATTTTTGCGGGTGTGTTTGCCGGTGTCGGAATCGGGATCATTATTCGAGTCGGAGGCACGACTGCGGGTTCTGCCATTTTGGCGAGGATTGCGAACAAATATCTCGATTGGAATATCAGTTATGCGCTTTTGTTCTTTGATCTGATTGTCGTCTTCAGTTCTTATTTCATCATCGGTGCGGAAAAAATGATGTTTACCATTGTTATGCTGTACATCGGAACGAAGGTGATGGACTTTATCATTGAAGGCCTGAATACGAAAAAAGCGGTGACGATTATATCTGAGCATAAGCACGAAATCGCTGAACAGGTCAACACGCTGATGGACAGAGGGGTTACGCTGCTGTCGGGTAAAGGAAATTACACGGGGCAGTCGAAGGAAATTTTATATATCGTCATCCAGAAACAAGAGCTTTCCATGCTCAAAAAAATTATTAAAAGCTGTGATACAAAAGCGTTTGTCATTGTTCATGATGTGCGTGATGTCTTTGGTGAAGGCTTCGTCGATATCTCTAAATAAAAAGGATCCCTCTGCCGGCGCGGAGGGTTTTTTTCTTATGCCGGCAGAAGCAGTTATATTCGTTTCCCGGGAAATAGCCTGAAAGCTGTTTCTTAAAACGAAGTGGATACAATCGGCCGGACGTTTTATACTGAAAATATGATAGAGCGATAGAAAGGAGCGCATATGAACCCGTTATTGGCAATTTACCCGAGGGCTGTGTTGTCTGATACGTGCTGTACGACGGAGGATGTCTTTTGCTTTTATGATGAGAAAAGGCGGGTCTATGTCGCCATTCCGAAGGAGGATATTGCCCCGAAGGAGAAACTGCTTCTGGAATCATTTTTGACGCCCGCTGAAGAAAAAGGCGTTTTTTTTCCGGAGACGGCGGCAGCAAAGAGGTGGCGGCGTTTTCTGCTGGAAGAAGGTCCGGTGCCTGATGTCAAGGAGCCGCGTGTCCGTTTTATTCATTATGACTTATTGGGAGAACGGGACTGGGGGGCATTTACGGAAGCGCTGCGCCATTTCTGGCCGGTTTCATATACAGTTGTCCCGACGGGGAGGGATCATGGCGTAATTGTGGAGGAAGAAAAGCTGGAAGCGCCAGATTCGGATGACATCGCATCTTTTGTGAAGATTCTCGAAGGCGATTTTTATTTCAGTGTCCGTTTTTTCGTTGGAAGGTATTACTGCAAGGGGGAACGTCTGCGCCTTCATTATCAGAGAGAACAGCAATATTGTCAGATCGGCCGGCGTCATCTCCCGCAGCTGAGCACGCTGACCGCGGAAACGGTATTTCCGGCCATGCTCACGGAAGAAAGCAGAGAAAAGCTCTCAGCCTTGCTTCACGAAGAAGCGGCGCTGCTGTTTCAGAAAGAACCGGAGCTGAAGCATACGATTCAGACTTTTATTGAACATAACTCGAACATGTCGCTCACATCGAAAAAACTGCATTTGCACCGCAACAGTCTTCAATATCGGATTGATAAATTTGCGGAACGCTCAGGTATTGATATTAAGACATATCGGGGCGCCCTGCTGGCTTATTTCATTTGTCTGCAGTATGAAAAATCACATTAAATGGGAAATGTGCACGAAGGCAGCGGACTTTTTTTATGAACATTGCCTATATCCGCCGCCGTCTGACGCTGTTACAATCCTATTTAAGAAAGCGTTTACAAAAAAGGAGGATATGACATGGCGGAACTTCGGCTGGAGCATATTTATAAGTATTACGATCAAAAAGAAGCGGCTGTCGATGATTTTAACCTTCATATTAAAGATAAAGAGTTTATCGTGTTTGTCGGTCCGTCGGGGTGCGGCAAGTCGACAACTTTGCGGATGGTAGCCGGGCTGGAAGACATTACGAAGGGCGATTTCTATATCGGTGACACGAGAGTGAATGACATCGCTCCTAAAGACAGGGATATCGCCATGGTGTTTCAAAACTATGCGTTATATCCGCACATGACGGTCTATGATAATATCGCATTCGGTCTGAAGCTGAGGAAGATGCCGAAACCGGAGATTAAAAAACGGGTCGAAGAAGCGGCGAAAATGCTGGGGCTCACAGAGTATCTGCACCGCAAACCGAAGGCGCTCTCCGGCGGGCAGCGGCAGCGGGTTGCATTAGGGCGGGCGATTGTCAGGGACGCCAAAGTGTTTTTAATGGATGAGCCGCTGTCAAATCTGGACGCAAAGCTTCGGGTGCAGATGCGGGCTGAAATTATTAAGCTCCATCAAAGGCTGCAAACAACCACAATCTATGTGACGCACGACCAAACAGAAGCACTGACGATGGCGACACGCATCGTAGTCATGAAGGACGGAAAAATTCAGCAGATCGGCACCCCGAAAGACGTGTATGAACATCCCGAAAACGTATTTGTCGGCGGGTTTATCGGCTCCCCAGCGATGAACTTTTTCAAAGGAAAGCTGACGGACGGCGCCATTCAGATCGGTTCGGCCGCTCTCGGCGTGCCGGAAGGGAAAATGAAAATGCTCCGGGAAAAAGGGTATGCCGGCAAAGATGTTATCTTCGGCATCCGCCCGGAAGACATACATGACGAGCTGATTGTGGTAGAATCCTATAAGAATTCATCCATCACAGCTAAAATCAATGTCGCGGAATTGCTCGGGTCGGAAATTATGGTTTATTCCCGGATCGGGGATCAGGATTTTATCGCCCGGATTGACGCCCGCCATGACATTCATGCCGGTGAGGAATTGACCGTCGCTTTCGACATGAATAAGGCTCACTTTTTTGACAGTGAAACAGAAATCAGAATCCGCTCATAACGCAAAGCCGGACAGCTGGATGTCCGGCTTTTTTGATGTAACAATTTATGACGCATAACCGATATAAAAAGTAAATAGAAGACAGAAAGCAGGAAAACGATGAAACGCATAATCATGTGCATGTGCCTTTTGGCTGCCGTGTTTACGCTTGCCGCCTGCTCGGGCCATGAGGCAAGCGCCGAACAAAGCATTCCGAAGGCAGAAGCGCACCACGATAAAAAATCTGTAAAGCGCCAAATCAAAAAGCAGCCGGATACGTCCGCCTGGGTTCAAACGAAAGGAACGGCAAGACTGCCGATTCTGATGTACCACAGCATTTCAGAGGGAAACAGCCTGCGTGTGCCGAAGGAAGAATTCCGGCAGCATATGAAGTGGCTTCATGATCACGGCTATTATACGATGACTCCTGAAGAGGCCTATCTGATGCTGACGGAGGATAAGGAGCCGCGTGAAAAATGTGTTCTGATCACATTTGATGACGGCTATACCGACAATGTGAAAGCGGCCTATCCCATTTTAAAGAAATACAAGATGAAAGCGACAATCTTTATGATCGGAAACTTTATCGGGCATAAGAATCATCTGACGGAGAAGCAGATGAAGGAGATGGCCGCCCACGGCATTTCCATTCAGAGCCATACGATGAACCATCTCGAATTGAACGGGCTCACACCGCAGCAGCAACGACGTGAAATGAAGGACTCTAAGCGTTTATTTGATCAAATGTTCGGACAGCGGACGTCTATGATCAGCTACCCTGTCGGACGATATAATAAGGAAACATTAAAAGCCGCCGCCGCGTCAGGCTACCGTATGGCGGTCACGACGGAGCCGGGAGCGGCGTCAAGAGATCAGGGGCTTTACGGGCTTCACCGCGTCCGTGTGTCGCCGGGCATGTCCGGCGCGGCATTCGGCTCTTATATTCAAAATGTGATGAAATAACAGAGCCTCCGCATCATGCGGAGGCTTTTTTCAGTTTAATAGAATTGATGAAGCAGCAGAAGGGTGACGCTCACGGTAATCGCTCCGCCGATTCTGGTCGACACTTGGGCGAACGGCATAAGCTCAAGCCGTTCAGCGGCGCTCAAGATCGCGACATCGCCGGTGCCGCCCTGGCCGGAATGGCAGGCATTAATAATCGCCGTCTCAATCGGGTACAGATTCAGCCATTTTCCGGTCAGAAAACCGACGGCCATCATCGTGACGACGATTGATAAAATGGTAATGATGTTGCTGATCGTAAACGCCGCAATCAGCTTGTCCCACGGTGTCATTGAAACGCCGATCGCAAATAAGAGCGGATAGGTCACGGCTGTCGAGAAAAAGCGCGAGACGCCGAAGGCTCCGTTTTCAATCGAAGCCGGCGCCAGCCTGAACAGCTTAATGAGAACGGCAAGGACGAGCATCACGACAGGAGCCGGAAGCTGAAAGAAATCATGCGCCAGCATGCCGACCAAATAGAGGGAAACCGCTAAAATACCGCCCGAAGCGAAAAAGGACAAATCAAATGTTTTATCATTGGCCGGCTGTTCCAATGCGGGAGCGGAATGATCAGACTTATCAACCTTCCCGTTGCCCGTCCATTCCGGTTTGCGTTTCCCGAGGACATTCAGCAAACCCGATAACATAATGGCGCATAGGCTGCCGAGCATGATGGACGGCAGCACAAGCGCAAAGGCGTCTCCCTGGGACATCGGCATAATATCGGAGTAGCCGATGGATAAAGGAATCGCGCCTTCACCGACACCCCCCGCCATAATCGGAACGACAATATAAAGCAGCGTGTGCTGAAAGCCGAGCCCGAGCAGCGTCCCGACGCATAAGCCGACGATTGCGGCCGCGATCGAGCCGGCGATCAGCGGAATAAAAATCTTGACGAAAGCTTTGACGAGCGTCTCTCTTTTCATCCCGAGAATACTGCCGACGACGATACCGGCAATAAATAGATAGAGAAAGTTGGAGCTTTCTGTGAATTCTGTTGTTGAAGTAATAATGTCTTTCGGAAGCAGGTGGTAGTAGACGACAGCGGATGGAATAAAGGTTGCGAGAATCGCAGGGCCGCCGATGGACCGCACGATCGGAATGGATTTTCCGATCTGGCCGAAGGTAAATCCGAAAAAACTCATGACGGCAATTGATGTCAGAATGTCGCTTTTTACATCACGGCTCATGACAAACACCGTAATAAGCAAGAAAAGCAGGATATAGATAGGAAGAGGAATAATGCCGATTCTTATATTCATTGCTCTGGCAAACCAGTTATCAGTCCGTTCCTGTTTTTGGATTGAATCCGTTTGCAATTTTGGTTGAAGTTCTCCCATGCTTGTTCCCCCAGTCGTTATGTAGTGAAAAAATATCCCCATTTAAAGTATACTAAAAAATTTAAATTGTTCATATATTATGAATTTACTAGAGGACATGCTTTCTTCACATTTTCTTTCTCAAAATGGCGATTTGGCGGGCTTTTTCGCCGAGAAAAGCATTTTGTTCGCCACACGAATAAAAAAGAGGTACGATATCAAAGGGACAAATATCCTAGGCGCTGACATAAAATCTCTACAAATCCGACAATAATCGGTCACAATTTCAGCCTTATTTTAGGTATATTGATCTTTTTTTTTAGGCTGAATCGTTGTAAAGTAATGATATTGAATCATTTCTATGACAGCCGCTGTCCCCCAGGGTGTACAGGCTGATATTTCAATAGTTTTGACGAATTTGTGAAACATTGAGCAAATATATCATTTTTTGTGAAATACCGAGCAATGATCTCGTTATGTTTGTGAAATGTTGAGCAATTTACCAGATTGGAGGAAAAACATCATGAGTGAGTTGGTATTAGCCCGCATTCAATTTGCATCTACAACATTGTTTCACTTCTTGTTTGTGCCTTTGTCTATCGGGCTTGTGTTTATGGTTGCTTTGATGGAGACGCTTTATGTTGTCAAAAAACAAGAGACCTATCTCAAAATGGCTAAATTTTGGGGGCATCTCTTTTTAATTAACTTTGCTGTCGGCGTCGTCACAGGGATTCTTCAGGAATTCCAGTTCGGTCTGAACTGGTCTGATTATTCCCGTTTTGTCGGAGACGTATTTGGAGCTCCGCTTGCGGTTGAAGCGCTTTTGGCGTTTTTTATGGAGTCTATTTTTATCGGATTATGGATTTTCGGCTGGGACCGTTTATCTAAAAAAGTGCATTTGCTTTGCATTTGGCTTGTGTCCTTCGGAACGATTATGTCATCTTTCTGGATTTTGACGGCGAACTCATTCATGCAGGAGCCGGTCGGCTTTGCGATTAAAAACGGCCGCGCGGAAATGAATGATTTCGGGGCGCTTTTGACAAACCCTCAGCTTTGGGTTGAATTCCCTCACGTCATTTTCGGGGCGCTTGCGACGGGTGCTTTCTTTATCGCCGGTGTCAGCGCATTTAAATTATTGAAGAAAAAAGAAGTGCCTTTCTTCCATAAATCTTTCAAGCTTTCGATGATTGTCGGTCTGATCGCCGGTATCGGCGTTGCGTTCAGCGGACACATGCAGGCGGAACATTTAATGGAATCGCAGCCGATGAAAATGGCCGCCAGTGAAGCGCTTTGGGATGACAGCGGTGATCCTGCCGCGTGGACGGCTTTTGCGAATATTGATACGAATAAAGAAAAAAACACATCAGAAATTTCAATTCCTTACGCACTGA
Organism: Bacillus sp. A1; assembly: GCF_042296235.1. Taxonomy (NCBI): domain Bacteria; kingdom Bacillati; phylum Bacillota; class Bacilli; order Caryophanales; family Bacillaceae; genus Bacillus; species Bacillus sp. A1. The sequence goes on along the minus strand of NZ_CP141181.1, from coordinate 3,866,107 downwards.
GCTACTTGGCTTACCAGAAGTTCAGCGGCAGTGTGAAAGGGATGAAAACACTTCAAAAAGAATACGAAAAAACGTACGGAAAAGGCGACTATATCCCGCCTGTTAAAACGACGTTCTGGAGTTTCCGCATTATGGCGGGAGCGGGCGCGCTTATGATTTTTGCCGCGATTGCCGGCTTTATTCTGAACCGCCGCAAAAAGCTTCATACGAGCAAGTGGTATTTACGGGGCATGATCGCACTGATCGCATTCCCATTCATTGCGAACTCTGCCGGTTGGATTATGACTGAAATCGGCCGCCAGCCGTGGACGGTCATGGGACAATTGACGACCGCACAATCCGTTTCTCCTAACGTAACGACGGGATCTCTGCTGTTTTCAATTATCAGCTTCGGCGTCATGTACTTGATTTTAGGCGCTCTGCTTGTTTTCCTATTCGTTCGTGAAATTAAAAAAGGTGCGGACCATGATGATCATAAGGATGTTCCTGTATCAACGGATCCGTTCAGTCAGGAGGTCTACCATGGGGTCACTTCATGATCTTTGGTTTATACTCGTTTCAGTTTTGTTTGTCGGATTTTTCTTTTTAGAGGGTTTTGATTTCGGTGTCGGCATTTCGACCCGATTTCTTGGCCATAATGAATTAGAACGCAGAGTGCTGGTTAACACCATCGGCCCGTTCTGGGATGCGAATGAGGTGTGGCTTATCACAGGTACGGGAGCGATCTTCGCGGCATTCCCGAACTGGTATGCGACGATGCTGAGCGGATATTACATTCTGTTTATCATCATTCTTCTTGCCTTGATGGGGCGCGGCGTGGCATTTGAATTCCGCGGCCAAGTGAATAATCTGAAATGGGTCAAAACATGGGACTGGGTGATTTTCTTCGGCAGCCTTATCCCGCCATTTGTATTCGGACTTATTTTCACAAGCTTGTTCCGCGGTGTGCCGATTGACGGACATATGAACATTCACGCAGGTTTTTCAGATATTGTGAACGTGTATTCCGTTCTTGGCGGAGCAGCCGTCACCCTTCTTTCATTCCTGCACGGTTTAATGTTTATCACCCTGCGCACGATCGGTGATTTACAAGAGCGTGCGAGAAAAATGGCAAAACGCGTAATCGGTGTTATCTTTCTTGTTGTACTTGCTTTCTTTGCGATGTCTGCATACGATACGGATATGTTTACACGCCGGGCAAACATCACGATTCCGGTATTCGTGCTGATTGTCATCTGCAACGTTCTTGCCGTTGTGTTCATGAGCAAGAAAAAAGACGGCTGGGCATTCGGTATGACCGGCGCGGGTCTTGCTTTGACAGTTGCGATGATTTTTATCTCTCTGTTCCCGCGCGTCATGGTCAGCTCGCTGAAAAGCGCGTATGACTTAACAGTAGCTAACGCGTCTTCCGGTGATTATTCACTTAAGGTCATGACAATTGTCGCACTGACTCTGCTGCCGTTTGTTATCGGCAGTCAGATCTGGAGCTATTATGTCTTCCGGAAACGCGTCAGCCATAAGGAGCCTATGACTTATTAATGGGAAAAGACCTGTTTCTTTATAAAGGAATGAAGCGGATTCTTGCGATCATTACGGGATTAACGATTATACAAACGGCCGCCATCATCTTGCAGGCGGAATGGCTGAGCCAGGCGGTAACCGGATTATTTAACGGGAAGCGGATTGCTTCTCTTTATCCGGTTATCGGCTTTTTCCTGCTTGCGTTTTTGGTCCGGCATGCGGTGACAACGGTCCGGCAGAAAATCGTGTACCAATATGCCGCGCAAACCGGCGCAGACTTAAGAAAAAGATTTCTTGAGCAATTGTTCCGTCTCGGCCCCCGCTTTGCGAAAAAAGAGGGGACGGGCCGGATGGTGACGCTGGCGATGGAAGGCATCAGCCAGTTCCGCCGTTATTTAGAGCTGTTTCTGCCGAAAATGGTCAGCATGGCGATTGTACCGGCGGCCGTTGTTATTTACGTGTTTTTTCAGGATAAAACATCGGCATTGATTCTGATTCTTGCGCTTCCGGTTTTGATTGTATTTATGATTCTGCTCGGACTTGTCGCACAGAAAAAAGCCGATCGCCAATGGAAGTCCTATCAGACGCTTTCCAATCATTTCGTGGATTCGCTTCGCGGACTGGAGACATTGCGGTTTTTAGGATTAAGCAAATCACACAGTAAAAACATCTTTCATGTCAGTGAGAGATACCGTAAGGCGACGATGAGCACGCTCCGGGTCGCGTTTTTATCATCATTCGCCCTGGATTTCTTTACGATGCTGTCGGTGGCGACAGTGGCGGTGTTTCTCGGCTTGCGGCTGATAGACGGACAAATTCTGCTCGGGCCGGCACTGACCGCGCTCATTCTCGCGCCTGAATATTTTCTCCCGGTCCGCGAAGTGGGAAATGATTACCACGCGACGTTAAACGGGCAGGAGGCGGGGAAAACCATTCAAACGATTTTGGCGCAGCCCGGTTTTAAAGAAGAAAAGCCGCTCGAACTTGATACGTGGACTGACGGGGATGAATTACAGCTTACGCGTTTGTCCGTCCGAGAATCGATGTCTGAATTTCATCTGTCCTTTAAAGGGAAGAAGAAAATCGGAATTATCGGGGAAAGCGGTTCGGGAAAATCGACACTCATTGATGTGCTGGGCGGCTTTTTAGAGCCTGCGTCCGGTGAGATCAAGGTAAACGGTGAATCCCGCTCGCATCTGCAGTCGGACGGCTGGCAGAAGCAGCTGCTTTATATTCCGCAGCATCCGTACATTTTTGATGACACGCTTTTGAATAATATCCGGTTTTATCATCCTGATGCTTCCCGTGAGGAAACGGCGCGCGCCGCTGATTCAGCGGGTCTTTCCGGACTGATCCGTGATCTGCCCGGCGGCCTTGACGGCCGGATCGGCGAGGGCGGACGGGCGCTTAGCGGAGGGCAGGCTCAGCGTGTCGCGCTGGCCAGAGCCTTTTTAGGAAACCGGCCGATTCTCCTTTTGGATGAGCCGACCGCTCACCTTGATATTGAAACAGAATATGAAATAAAAGAAACGATGAAAGACCTGTTTGAAAACAAACTTGTTTTTCTGGCCACTCACCGTCTTCACTGGATGCTTGAGATGGACGAAATTATCGTGCTTGATGACGGCGCGGTGGCGGAAATCGGCACCCACGACGAATTGATGGCGAAACAAGGCGTATACGCCAAACTTGTAAAGGTGCAACTGGGGGAAAGAACATGAGAAAAGAAGAATGGATTCTGCCGTATATGAAGCAAAATGCCCGTTTGTTTGTTCTTGTGATTTTTTTAGGCGCGGTGACGATTTTTTCGGCGGCCTTTCTCATGTTCACTTCCGGTTTTTTGATCTCTAAGTCGGCGACAAGGCCTGAGAATATCCTGCTGGTGTACGTTCCGATTGTGGCCGTGCGCACCTTCGGGATTGCCCGTTCAGTCTCACGGTACGCCGAGCGTCTGACGGGGCACCATATCATTTTGAAAATCGTGTCCGACATGAGGGTGCGGCTTTACAATATGCTGGAGCCGGCCTCGCTCATGCTTTCATCCCGTTTTCGGACGGGCGACATGCTCGGCATTTTGGCTGAGGATATTGAGCATTTGCAGGATGCGTTTTTAAAAACGATTTTCCCGGCGGTTTCCGCTTTGCTGCTGTATGCGGCCTCCGTTATCGGACTCGGCTTTTTTTCCTGGCCGTTTGCCGCTTTTGCGGCGATTTACCTGTTTATATTGGTTGTATTGTTTCCGGTTGTGTCGCTTCTTGTGACGAGAGCGAAAAACATGAGGCTGAAAAGCGGCCGGAATATGCTCTACAGCCGGCTGACAGATGCCGTGCTCGGCGTGAGCGACTGGATGTTTTCGGGACGCCAGGCGGCCTTTATTTCCTCTTATGAAGAGAAAGAGAAGGCATGGTTTGACCTTGAAAGCAAACGTCAGCGGTTTACAAGATGGCGTGATCTCGCCGCGCAATGCCTTGTCGGCGGCTTCATATTGATCATGCTGTTCTGGACGGCGGGTCAGTATGCGGACGGCAGCATCGCCAACACGATGATCGCGGCCTTTGTGCTTGTCGTATTTCCATTGACGGAGGCGTTTATGCCCCTTTCGGATGCGCTGACGGAAGTGCCTTCTTATCAGGATTCCATCAAAAGAATGAGTAAGGCGGCTCCGGAGCTGCGAAGTCGTGAGGTGAAGCAGACAGATGAGAAACTGGATGTAACTGATGTGACACTTACATTTGATAACGTGACGTTTTCTTATGATCAGCACAGTCATGTGCTTGACCGTTTTTCCTTCACTCTCCGCCAAGGTGAAAAAATGGCGCTGCTCGGCAGGAGCGGCTCCGGTAAGTCGACCTCTCTCGCTTTAATTGAAGGCGCCTTAGTTCCCGATTCGGGCAAAGTGATGCTGAACGGGCTGGAAACTGCGGCCGTGCAGGAGCAGATTTCCTCAGCGGTGGCCGTTTTGAATCAGAAACCTCATCTCTTTAACACGAGCATTATGAACAATATCCGGCTCGGAAACGGCAAGGCGAGTGATGAAGATGTTAAGCGTGCGGCGCGGCAAGTGAAGCTGCATGATTATATTGAATCACTGCCTGACGGATATGAAACGTCCGTGCAGGAGACGGGGATTCGTTTCTCAGGCGGGGAACGGCAGCGGATCGCGCTTGCCCGTATTCTGCTCCAAGACACGCCGGTCATTATCCTTGATGAACCGACGGTCGGCCTTGATGCGGTCACTGAACGCGAATTGCTTGATACGATTTTTGATGTCTTTAAAGAGAAAACGATCCTCTGGATTACACACCATTTAGCGGGTGTGGAAACAGCTGATAAAATCGTCTTTTTAGAAAATGGAAAAGCAGAAATGGAAGGAACCCATCAAGAGCTGCTTGCAGAAAACGAACGGTACCGGAAGCTTTACCGTCTTGATGTTCCGATCAGAACATAAACAGCCGCAAACGAGCGGCTGTTTTTTTTGTGCGGTTTAAAATCTCTTCTTGTTTGGAATATAAATAGGAGACAGAAGAGGAGGTACAGAGATGAATATAATGGATTGGACGGAACAGGATGTGAAAGATACGCTGCCGCAACGGGAGGCAGACAGCCATAAAGGAACGTTCGGGACGGCGTTACTGCTGGCCGGGAGCGATGACATGCCGGGAGCCGCCCTTCTGGCCGGATTGGGCGCGATGAGAAGCGGTGTCGGCAAGCTTGTCATCGGTACATCGGCAGGCGTCATTCCGCTTATCGTCCCGGTGCTGCCGGAAGCGACGTACTGGCGGGACGGCTGGAAAAAAGCCGCGGCGGGCCAGCCCGGGGAAACCATCCGGGCCGCTGCCATCGGGCCGGGCCTTCCTCAAACAGACGAAGTGCAGCAGGCGGCTGATCAGCTGCTTTCTGCCGATTATCCCGTCATACTGGACGCGGGCGCCATTACGAAAAGAACCTATCCAAAGAGGAAAGCCCCCGTGATCTTGACGCCTCATCCCGGCGAATTTTCCAGAATGACAGGCCTTTCGATTCAAGAGATTCAGCAGAACAGAGCGGGATATGCCGCGGAATGGGCGGAGCGGCTTCATGCCACGATTGTCCTGAAAGGAAACGAAACCATTATCGCTTTTCCCGACGGGGAATGCCGCAGGAATACAACCGGAAACGGCGCGCTTGCAAAAGGCGGGACCGGCGACACGCTGACGGGAATGATTCTCGGCATGCTGTGCTGTCATCAAGACCCGAAACATGCCGTATTGAACGCCGTCCGCCTTCACGGCGAATGTGCGGAATTATGGACGAAAGAGCGCTCCGCCCATACCTTATTGGCGCACGAACTTTCTGAACTGCTGCCGCGTGTATGGAAGGAATATGAATAAAGAAAAGGCGTCTTCATAGGGAAGGCGCCTCTTTTTGTTTTACCCTTGATTTCATCAGGACATAATACAGCAGCGACGGAACGGCCAGGCCGATGACCCAGGCAATGTCGCCTCCGCCGAATATTTCAGCGAGCGGCCCGATGTAAAAGGATGTATTGATGAACGGGATTTCTAATATAATCGACAAAACGAAGGCGGCCGCTGTAATCCAATTGACCCTGCCGTATTGCCCGTTGACGTCAAACATCGATTTGACGTGGTATTTTCCGCGTCGGATAAAATAGTAATCCACGAGGTTGATCGCCGTCCATGGAATTAAGAAATAACTGATGAAAAAGATGAAATTTAAAAACAGTTCCATGAAATTGCTTTGGCCCAAGAGACTTAATACAGTACCCGCTGCCGTCACACAAAGGATCATTACCACTCGCGTTTTCGGCGTCACCTTCAGTTTTAAAAACGGCTCCAAAGTAGTCGTGGTTGACATAAAGGCTCCGTATAAATTAAAGACGTTGATCGCCATTTGTCCGAACAGGACGATGATCAGCATAATAAAGGAAAACGGACCGAACAATCGGACAATCTCATTTCCCGCATTAGCGGTAAATTCCGGGAGCGCCGTCGTCAAAATGGCGCCGAGAAGCATCATCCAGATGGAACTGACTGACGTACCTGCGTAGCTGTACCAAAAGGTATGCGATGCCGGTGTTTTGACCGGCAGATAACGGGAATAATCTGCGACATATGGCGCATATGCCAGCTGCCATGTGGCCACCGCGCTGACCGCCACTAGAAAAACAGGCAGATCTAATGAGCCGGGCACCCAGCTTCCTGAAGGAATCGGCAGTTGAAAAATAAGAATCGTTGCAGCAAAAAAAACGGCAAAGGAGGTCCAAGAGAGGATTTTCTGCATTTTGTGAATCAGATCATGACCGTAGATCGTGAGTAAAAAACAGATGGCGCTTAAGCCGATAATACACCATGAAGCCGGAATCGGTACAAAGCTGCTCAATGTACCGGCTGCGAGAATCGTACTGCTCGCAAAGAAGCCCAGGTAGATAAACATGACCAAAAAGAGGGGCAGAATCGCTCCGATCACGCCGAATTGCGCGCGGCTTTGAATCATTTGCGGAATTCCGAGCTGAGGTCCTTGTGCGGAATGAGACGCCATAAAGATTGCGCCGATAAAGGTCCCGATAATAATGGCGGCGATACTCCAAAAGAGATCGAGTCCCATTGTAACGGGCAGTGTGCCTGTGACTAACGTCGTAATATGCATATTAGCCCCGAACCAGACGGGGAATAAATCTTTAGCCTTTCCGTGTCTTTCGTCATGCGGAATATGTTCAATCGTTCGCCTTTCTACTTTCAATAGATAATCTCCTCCGTATGTTCTTCTTTAACATAAAAACATAGCTTAACAGATTGACCTGCCGTTTACAAATTCCAGCATGCAGGAAAAACATTGTAAAGCCTCGCTGACAGCCGTTCAAAAGTTTTTTTGGAAAACGGAACAAACACTGCCGCCAAAGCGATTTGCCAGGGTTTAAAAGGCATGGATATGCTTACGGACTAATATGTATTAAGGAGAAATGTGTCAATCTTTTGACGAATGGAGCCATTATTCGTTAAGCTGAAAGAATAGTTTACTTTGTGTAAATTTCATTAATGAAAAGGGGATGGATGATATGTGTACAAGTCTTACATTGAAAACGACAGACGGTAATCACCTATTGGCGCGAACGATGGATTTTGCATTTCAGCTCGGTACGGACGTCGTGCTTTACCCTCGTCAGTACAGCTGGAAAAGCGAAGCTGACGGCAGGATGCATAAGACGAAATACGCATTTATCGGCATGGGGAGAAATCTCGGCAATGTTCTGTTTGCCGACGGCGTAAATGAAAAAGGGCTGTCGTGTGCGACGCTGTATTTTCCGGGCTTTGCGGGATACGAGAAAGCGGAACGGGAGGGCACCTGTCACATCGCTCCTCATGAGTTTGTCACCTGGGCCTTATCAAACTGTGAATCTCTTGAAGACATAAAGGAAAAGCTCTCAATGCTGACGATTGTAGAGAAGAAGTTAATGTTATTGGATACGGTGCTGCCTCTTCATTGGATTTTATCAGACCGCACGGGCGGCTGCATTGTCATCGAGCCGACACCGGAGGGAATGAAAGTATATGACAACAAACCCGGAGTGATGACCAACAGTCCGGAATTTCCTTGGCATGTGACCAATCTGCGCCATTATATCGGAATCAGGCCGCAACAGTCAGAAAGCAAAACATTGGGCGGAATGACATTAACCGCTTTCGGCCAAGGATCTGGAACGATCGGGCTTCCCGGTGATTACACGCCGCCATCCCGGTTCATCAGAGCCGCTTATCTGAAAGAGCATTTAGAGCCTGTCGCCCATGAAACGGATGGCGTTACGGCCGCTTTTCACGTGCTGTCCAATGTGAATATTCCAAAAGGTGCGGTGATCACAGAGGAGAATGAAATTGATTATACGCAGTATACGTCGGTTATGTGCTGTGACACCGGGAACTACTACTTTCATCTGTACGACAACCGGCAGATTCACAAAGTAAGTTTATTCCATGAAGATCTTGACCGTCCGGAGCCGAAAGTATTTGCGGCCGCGGCGGAGCAGAATATACAGGAGCTGAATTAGCTCAAAAAAAACAGGACGCGATTGTCCTGTTTTTTTATTTAATACGGATCAGACGGATGGCTTTCCTGTTCAGCCTGTTTTGCGGCTTGTGCCGTATCAGTAGTGCCGATCGGCCCGCCGCTGCTGCTTTCGGAGGCTTTTTTCAGCCCTTCCGCAACACGTTTTCCGTAGTCCGGATCTGCTTTTGTGAAATTCTCAATCATTTGATCCTGAATGTCTTTCCGGCAGGAAGAAAGCGTATTGACCAGGTTTGTGATCAATTCGGTCCGTTCAAATTCCGAAAATCTGCGATATGTTTCTCCGGCCTGGCCGAAGTTATTCGGCCGGTCGATCGCTTCCCGCTTCACATCGCCTTCGACATGAGGTGTATGGTCTTTCCCATCCTGCTTTGCTTCGGTGAGTCCTCCCATAATGGACGGCTCATAGTTGACGTGCGGGTTTTGTCCTTCTGCCCGATCGACCCGATACTGCATTTGCCCGCCTTCCTGGTTGGTGGCGACATGCTTTTTCGGCGAGTTGATCGGAAGCTGCAGGTAATTTGCGCCGACGCGGTACCGCTGGGTATCTGAATAGGCGAATGTCCGCCCCTGAAGTAATTTGTCATCTGAAAAATCAAGGCCGTCCACAAGCACGCCCGTTCCGAATGATGCTTGTTCCACCTCGGCATGGTAGTTTTCCGGGTTTTTGTTCAGAACCAATTTACCGATCGGCTTCCAAGGGAAATCGTCTTTATACCACAGCTTGGTCGGATCAAGCGGATCAAAATCCAGCTCGGGGTGCTCGTCATCAGTCATGATTTGCGCATACACTTCCCATTCAGGGTAATCGCCTTTTTCAATCGCTTCATACAAATCCTGTGTCGCATGGTTAAAGTTTTTCCCCTGAATCTCTTCCGCTTCCTTCTGTGTCAGGTTGCGGATGCCCTGTTTCGGTTCAAAGTGATATTTGACGAGCACGGCTTTTCCTTCTTCATTGACCCATTTGTAGGCATGGACGCCTGAGCCCTGCATCTGCCGGTAGTTGGCCGGGATGCCCCACGGCGAAAACAAGAAAGTGATCATATGAGTCGCTTCCGGTGATTGGGAAATGAAGTCGAAAATACGCTCGCCGTCCTGAATGTTCGTAACGGGATCAGGCTGAAATGCGTGCACAAGATCCGGGAACTTCAGCGGATCACGGATAAAAAAGATTTTCAGGTTGTTGCCGACCAGATCCCAGTTGCCGTCTTCGGTATAAAGCTTAACGGCAAAACCCCGGGGATCACGCAATGTTTCCGGGGAATGCTTCCCGTGGTTGACGGTAGAAAACCGCACAAACGCCGGAGTTTTCGTTCCTTTCTTTTGAAACACTTTCGCTCTTGTATATTTAGAAATCTCCTCGTCTCCAAAACTTCCGTACGCCTCAAAGTATCCGTGTGCGCCGGCGCCGCGCGCGTGAACGACGCGCTCGGGAATCCGTTCGCGGTCAAAGTGGCTGATTTTCTCCAAAAAATCATAATTCTCCAATGTCGTCGGTCCTCTATTGCCGACTGTCCTGACATTCTGGTTGTCAGTGACCGGATGGCCCTGCCGGTTTGTCAGCGTGTCTTCTGACTCGCCTTTACCGGTCGTCTTACTGGAAAGCGTTTCTTCGCTGTTTTTGTTATTTTCCATTGTTGAACCCTCCTTTTTGAACGGTAACAATATGCCCAGCAGAGCCGTTTTTTAAAACCGATTTTCAAAAGAAGCGGTTATTCCGCGATCGGCGTCAAGGACCCGCCGTTCCATATTTCGCCCTTGTTCAGCGTCCAGCTGTTTTGATAAAGGCTTTGCGCGCCTTGATTGGCCGCCGGACTTAATTGTTCATCCCATGTCAAAAAGTACGTGGTCTGAGGGTATTTTTGCCTGATCGCATTAATAAAAGCAGCATAATCAAAGCTTCCGATATTGCCGGACGGACCGGTTTCGGCAAAGGCAAACGGTTTTTTCAGAGACAGCATTTCATCATAGCCTGATATCGCATACGGATCAGTGAAGTAAGCGTCCAGACCGGTAATATCCACATAAGATGAGCCTGGGTAGAAGTCTGTTTTAAAGTCTCTGTTGGCATCCGGCGAATACACCCACAAAAGGTTATCCAATCCTCTTGTCTCTGTCATATAGCGGTATATCTTCTTGTAAAGCTCTTTGTACAGCAAGATTCTCTCATTGTCTTTTTGGTTGTAGCCTGTCAGCCCCCACCAGAACCACTCGCCGTTCATTTCATGCAGCGGTCTGAACAGAACGGTGACGCCTTGATTTTTCAGCTGAGTAAGGCCGTCGGCAATTTTGCTGAGCAGCGCCTCAAGCCGTTTTCCTTCCACAGTTGAAGGGTCAAGGATGTTTTTGTACTGGCTGTTTGAGATGGCCGTTTTATAGTTTCCGGATGGAAAGGCCGGATTTGCGAGATGCAGGCTGACCTGAGGGAGGCCGCCGCTTTTCCAGTATGAGATTAAACTGCTGTTGCAGCTGTAATCGATAGTATCGGTGATATCCGCTGTTTCCAGCCACCCTCTCCCATAGTCACAGCCGTAGATGGCGGGAGACTGTCCCGTCGCGTTTTTCAAGCGGTTTTCCTCTGTCATTGAAAAAGTGACATCGCTGTAGCCGCCGAACGCTCCGGACATGACCCTGTTTTCTGAACGGTTGGGCAGGTGCGCCAGCCAGTTCATGATATCTTTTGTCGTCTGCTGGGCATTTGGGTTGACGGGATAAACGGTGTGAGCCGATATCGGACTGGCGGCTCCTAAGAGTAATAAAACGATAGACAGGCAGACTGCTAACTTTTTAAGCATATAAAAGACCTCCTGATTTTTAAGATGATGAAGGATGTGAAACGATAACCTCACAATCTCCTTCTATAACAAAATCTCCGGAATCCGCCGGCACGATAAAGTGATCGCCTTTGTGAACGGGGCATCCATCCAGTTCTCCGTGTCCTTTAATCACGCTTGCGAGTAAATACCGGCCGGGTGCGGGGAATGATGCTTTTCCGCTCACATCCCATTGATAAACTGAAAAGAAAGGTGTTTCGGCGAGTATCGTAATAAGAGCATCTCCGATCCGATGCTTTGTGCTTTTTACATTTTCATCGGTATGGGGAATGTCTGTTACGTCAATTGCTTTCTGAAGATGAAGCTCGCGTTTATTCCCGTTCCCATCCGTCCGGTCATAGTCGTAAAGCCGGTAGGTGGCATCAGAGCTTTGCTGGATTTCAAGGACGAGCGTACCTTCACATAAAGCGTGCAGTGTGCCGCTCGGGACATAGAAAAAGTCGCCGGGCTTAATGGGGATGCGGCGGAGCAGGTGATCCCACTCGTTTCGTTCAATGAGCCGAACGAAATCTTCTTTTGTTTGGGCGCGGTGCCCTAAAATGAGCTCCGCGTCTTTTTTGCAGTCCAACACATACCAGCATTCCGTTTTTCCGAGTTCTCCGTTTTCATGCCGATGTGCATATGCGTCATCCGGATGAACCTGCACGGATAAGTCCATATTTGCGTCAAGAATTTTTGTGAGCAGGGGAAAAGCGTCTTCTTTCGGATGTCCGAACAGGTCAGGGTGTTCATTCCAGAGACGGTGTAATGATGTTCCGGAAAAAGGCCCGTTCCGCACGATGGATGTACCGTGCGGATGAGCTGAAATCGCCCAGCACTCTCCCGTCCGCTCAGAAGGAATCTCATACCCGAATGTATCGCGCAGCTTCGTCCCGCCCCATAATCTTTCTTTAAAAACCGGTTCCAGAAATAAGAGTTTCGTCATTTTCCCGCCTCCCGGTTTGCCGTCTCTAATGCGCGCTCCGCCAATACGAGCGAACCGGCAGCGCCGGAGTGAATTCCTAATTGAGGGGGAACGATGAAGTGTTCAATGTCGGGCAGATCAATATATTGATTCAGCCGCTTTTTCACGTGCAGACGGATATAAGAGAACAGCTGATGCTGCTTCATGACGCCCCCGCCGAGAATGATCTTTTCCGGCGAAAGTATGAGAATATACTGCACAAGCGCTTCGGCAATATAAAAGCCCTCAAGCTCCCACACTTCCTGCTGATCCGCCAGCAGATATGCTTTTTTCCCCCAGCGTTTCTCAATGGCGGGACCTGCCGCGAGGCCTTCCAGGCAATCTGTATGGTAAGGGCAATTGCCTTTGTAGCCGTCGTCCGGGTGTCTTCTGACATAAATGTGGCCCATTTCAGGATGAGACAGCCCTTGAACAAATCTGCCGTTCATGATGGCGCCCGCTCCGATGCCAGTGCCGACCGTCAAATAGAGGCAGCTGTCCGCGTTTTTGGCCGCGCCGAAAGAAGCTTCTCCGAGCGCCGCCGCATTAACGTCGGTGGTGAAGCCTGCGGGAATATGCAGTGCGTTTTTGATCGTTTGAAGAATAGGGCAGTTCCGCCAGGCTGTCTTCGGCGTCGCGGTGATGCACCCGTATGTTTGACTGTCGGGACGGATGTCAATCGGTCCGAACGACCCGATGCCGATGGCTTCTATCGGGAAATCTTTAAAGTAACGGATGACTTGTCTGAGTGTGTCATCCGGTTCTCCCGTCGGAAACTCCGCCCTGTCCAGAATGGTGCCGTCTTTTTGTCCGGCGGCACAGACAAATTTCGTGCCGCCGGCTTCAATACCTCCAAGCATGGCTGTACCTCCTCATCTGTTAAAATCCGTTTTGATCGGAAACGGCTTTGAACCAGCGGCCGCTTTTTTTGACGGTCCGTTCGCCCCCGTTTTCCAGATTGACAGATACAAAGCCGTAGCGGTTTTTATAAGCATTTGTCCAAGACCAGTTGTCCATAAAAGTCCACAGATGATAGCCTTTTACATTTGAACCTTCTCCGATGGCCCGATGCACCCATTTGAGATGTTCCCGAATAAATTCAATCCTGTAATCATCCTGAATGATGCCGTTTTCATCGCGGAAGCGTTCCTCGCCTTCAACTCCCATGCCGTTCTCGGAAATAAAACATTCGATATTTCCGTAATGTTCTCTGAGATTGGTGAGAATGTCATAGATTCCTTTTTCGTATATTTCCCACCCGCGGTGAGGGTTCATTTTCCGTCCGGGCATAACATACGGATCGAAGAAACGCTCAGGCAGGAAAGGGGCGTGCGGATTCGGAACATGTTCTTTTGCCTTGACGCGTCTCGGCTGGTAGTAGTTCACGCCTAAGAGGTCAACCGTATGCTCCTGAATGAGGCGGAGATCTTCTTTCTCGTAACGCGGGAGAAAGCCTTCCGCCTTGAGAATCTCGACAAGCTCCTCAGGAAATTCGCCCTTTACGGCGGGATCTAAAAATGAGCGGTTGAAAAAGGCGTCGGCAATCCGGGATGCTTTCAGATCTTCAGGGTGTGAGCTTCTCGGATAAGAAGGCGTCAGATTCAGAATGATTCCGATTTGTCCGTCCTGTTTCAATTCTCTGTAGGCTTTGACAGCCCTTGCATTCGACAGCAGGGTATGGAAGCCGGCCTGCACCGCTTCTTGAAAATTAACGTGATTCGGATAGTGAAAGTCGTATAAGTAGCCGCCTTCAATCGGCACAATCGGCTCGTTGTGAGTGAACCATTTTTTCACTTTGTCACCGAATAGCGAAAAGCATGTTTTGGCGTAATGTTCAAACGCGTCAACGGTGTCCCGGCTGACCCAGCCCCCCTTACGCTGAAGGGCGAGAGGCATGTCAAAGTGAAACAAATTGACAAACGGCTCAATGCGATGGGCAAGCATTTCATCGATGACGTCCTGATAAAACGCGACCGCTTTCTGATTGACCTCTCCAGTTCCGTCCGGAATCAATCTTGACCAGGAAATAGACAGCCGGAAGGAGTTGTGGCCGATTTCTTTCATCAGCCGGATATCCTCCTTGTATTGATCATAAAAACGTGACGTGTCGCCGGGGCCGACGCCGTTAAAAAAACGGCTCGGCTCTTTTTCATACCAGTAATCCCATATGTTTTGGCTTTTTCCGTCTCTGTCGGCGGCGCCTTCTGTTTGGGTGGCGGAGGCGGAAGACCCCCACCAGAATCCTTCCGGAAAACGATATTGAATATTTGATTCAGTCAATTGATTTCTCTCCCTTACTGCGATTTTGATTACATACTCATGCTGTCATCCCGGGCATGCTGCTCGGTCTCGGCTTCTTTTTCCTTTGCCATATTTAATTTGTCCAGCGCTTTAAGAAACGGGAACCAGATGACAAACACAATACAGAGGTTGACCAGTTGCATAATGCCGCCCATGACGGAATTGGTCGCCATAATCCCGTTAATGAAAAGGGGGACGGTCCAGGGCACGGTCACGCCGGTAGGAGGGGGCACGATCCCCGCCGACATGGCCAGGTAGGTGACGAGCGTGACAACCATCGGTGCGATCACCCACGGAATGATAATGATCGGGTTCATCACGATCGGCAAACCGAAAATAACCGGCTCATTGACGTTGAAAATGCCCGGCGCGAGACCGAGTTTGGATATCTGTTTCATCTGTTTGCTTTTCATAAAAAGCAAGATGGTGATCACTATGGCCAATGTCATTCCGGTTCCGCCCATTCCGACGGTGTAAATCTCCATAAACGGCTTAGAAATAATATGGGGAATCTCTTTTCCCGCTGTATACGCAGCCAAATTTTCGACCTGTAATGTATTCCAGATCGGGTCCATCACGGAATTGATAATGATCTGTCCGTGAAGTCCGAAAAACCATAAAATCTGAATAAAGAAAACAGCGATTAATGTAGGAATGATGCCGCTTCCAAGTCCGACAAGCGGGGCTTGGACCGTATGATAAATGACATCATGCAGATTGGTGTGAAAGATCTGGGTGACAGCCGCATTGATCAAGAGGAAGACGGTAAGCGTGATAAAAGCCGGAATCAATGCGGCGAACGATTTAGCAACAGCCGGAGGAACACCGGCAGGCATCTTAATCGTTAAGTTTCTCTGGACGATTCTTCTGTAGATTTCACCTGACAAAAACGCGGTCATCATGCCGAGAAACATCCCTTTTGCTCCAAGCCGGTCAACCGGAATGACGCCTGCGACCGCTTTGCCCGTTTCCGGTTCTAAGACGAACGGGGTGAGCAGCAGAAAAGAAACCAATGCGATCGCTCCGCCGAATACGGCCTCCACTTCGTAGCTTTTGGAAAGGTAATAGCCGATCCCGAAGACGACAAAAATGGACATAATCCCCATCGTCGCCGTCGAAGCGCCGCCAAATCCGGATTGAAAGACAGACAGGGCGGAGCTGCTCATGATTTTGTTTAAAAACGGCAGGTTCGTCAGCACGACGAACACCGAACCGAAAATGGTCAGCGGAAACGCCAGCATAAAAGCATCCCGTAAAACTTGCAAATAGCGGTTATTGTTTAATTTGCCCGCGATCGGAACAAGGAATTGGCTGATTTTCTCAAACACGTCTTCACCCCCGGCTTTTTATAAATTTTTTGATTGAAATAAGTCGAGCATTTCTTTGACGAGCTCTTTCATTGAAAGCGCTGACATTAAGTGATCTTCAGCATGCATAAAAAGCAGAGAGACATCCGTTTTGGTGCCGCCGGCTTCTTTTTGAATCATCTGAAAATGGATGTCGTGCGCTTTTCCCAGTTCTTCTTCAGCCTTTGTCAGAAAGGTGTCTGACTCATCTGGCCGGCCGTCTTTATAAGCGCGTATCGATTGAATAATACAGCTGCGGGCATTGCCGCTGTGAAGAATCAGCTGAAAACTGATCTGTTCATCCGTGTACGTTTCCATGCTTATCGCCTCCTTTATTTGTTCTCTATCAAGGCAACGGCCTGTTCGTATGCTTTTTTGCCGTCTCCCATGCCGTATGCCATCATATCAATCACATCAACGGTGATGTGAAGCGGGTCCGCCTCTTTTTGAAGCTCGCCTTTTAAAAAACTCATCTGCGGGCCGATCAGTACGACGTCTGCGTCTTTCATCGCTTCTTTTGCTTTATCCTGTCCGACTGCCCAAATCTCGGCCTCCTCACCGATGGAGCTGGCGTAATTCTGCATTTTCGTGACAAGAAGGCTGGTGGACATGCCTGAGCTGCAGGCTAATAAAATTCTTTTCATGAGGAATCCCTTCTTTCATAAAGTTAAAACGTTTTCATGAATATTATAATCTTTTGAAGTTAAATGTCTATACTTTTAAAATATAAAAGTTTAACTTTTCGGATTTTTGACACAAAAAAACCTTTTAAGATTCAACTTAAAAGGTTTTTCATCTCAAGCGAGCCATAACAGCCATAAATAAAGTCCGATCAGGGTGATGAATAACGTCGGAATGGTTAATATCAGACCTGTTTTGAAATACATTCCCCAGGAAATTTTCACGTTTTTCCGGCTCAGCACGTGGAGCCATAACAATGTCGCCAGCGACCCGATCGGCGTGATTTTCGGCCCGAGGTCAGAACCGATAACATTCGCGTAAATCAATGCTTCTCTCATCAGCCCGTGAGTGTCCGTTCCGCTGATGGCTATGGCGTCAATCATCACCGTCGGCAGGTTATTCATAACGGAGGAGAGGATCGCAGCGATAAAACCCATTCCGAGTGTGCCCGCAAACAATCCGTGATCCGCCGCTTTCTGAATAAGCTGAGAAAGAAGATCCGTCAGTCCGGCATTCCGCAAGCCGTACACGACAACATACATGCCGACAGAAAAAAACACGATGGCCCACGGGGCGTCCTTGATGACTTGTTTCGCAGGGACGGCGGGGCTTCGCTGCGCCAGAATGAGAAAAATAACCGCGATGGAGCCGGCAACGAAGGAAACGGGTATCGACAGCAGTTCGCTGACGAAATATCCGATCAATAAAACGGCCAGCACAGCCCACGATAACCGGAAAAGGCGTTCATCCTTAATTGCGGATGCCGGATGTTTCACAAGACCGGTGTCATACCGTTTCGGAATGTTTTTTCTGAAATAGAGATACAGCACCAAAATGCTTGCCGCCAGAGAAAAAAGGTTGGGCACCAGCATGCGTGATGCATATTCAATGTACCCGATATGAAAGTAATCGGCGGATACAATATTGACCAAATTGCTTACAACGAGCGGAAGCGAGGTGGTGTCGGCGATGAATCCTCCGGCGATAATAAACGGAAAAACCAGCTTTTCAGGTAAATTCAAAGCCCGCACCATCGCCAGTACGATCGGCGTCAAAATGAGCGCCGCTCCGTCATTGGCAAACAGGGCGGAGACAACAGCCCCTAAGACCGACACATAGAGAAACATCCGCAGCCCGCTGCCTTTGGCCGCCATGGCCATATGCAGCGCGGCCCACTCAAAAAAACCGATGCTGTCAAGAATCAATGAAATGATAATAATGGCGATAAAGGCAAGTGTCGCATTCCAGACGATTCCCGTCACTTCCGCGATATCGTGCAGGCTGACTGCTCCGGCGATCAAAGCGAGAACCGCTCCGCCGCAGGCAGACCAGCCGATTGATACATGTTTCGGCTGCCATATGACAAACACAAGTGTCAGCACAAAAATCAGCGCTGATAAAACCGCAACTCCCAAGAATATATCCTCCTTACCGGCATGTAACAGTGACTTCTTTTTGCCGCAATGTCTGTAAAACTTCGTCCTTTTCATCTATCTGCTGCAAAATCGAGCAAACCAGCGCGTATTCCGGACCGGACGGATGAATGGCATAGTACCGCCACTGGCCCGCGCGTCTTTCCCGCACAAGGCCGGCGTTCTTTAATTTCCGCAAGTGCTGGCTGATGCCGGGCTGACTTATATCAAAAATAGCCGTCAGCTCGCAGACACAATATTCCTTATCCTCCAGAAGCTTCAGCATCAAAAGCCTCGTCGGGTCGCTTAGAAGCTTGAGGCACTGGCTGATCCCTCCGGAACTTAAAGCATGATGCCGCCGTTCCATGCGCTCACTCCTTTTTCACACTATTATATAAGCAGATGTTTATATAAGTAAACGATAATATAAAAAAGCCGGTCTTGCACTTTTCGCAAAACCGGCTCATGTTTATTTTTGGAACAGTTTTTTCGCTTCATCCATTGCTAATTTATTTCCCAGTGCCGAATAATCAAGCCAAGGCTGATCGGCAATTTTATAGACATGGTTTGCTTTCACGGCCTTAAGCCCTTTCCATACAGCGCTTTTTTGCAATTCTTTATAAGCTTGCTGTGACTTGTCGTCTCTGTTAACGACCACGAAAATCGCATCTGCGTTGTAATCAGGCAGCACTTCTTGAGAAATGACTTCATAAGGGCGGGAGGTGTTCATTTCTTTAATGCCGTCAGCCGGTTTCAGCTTCAGATCGTCAAACAGAATCGGTCCCATCGGGCGGCGTGTGCTGAAGACGCGAAGCTCTTTTGCGTTCACGCGGATCGCCATGACTTTGGCGTTTTTCCCTAATTCCTTATTCATCATGGATCTGACTTGTTTTGTTTCATCTTCGTAATCTTGAATAAATGTTTTCGCTTCTTTTTCACGGTTGACGATTTTTCCGATGTCTTTTAAATGATCGCGCCATGTGCCTTTATCAAGGTCGAAAACGTGTGTGTTTCCGATTTTCTTGTATTTTGACACATCTTTTCCCGCAAATTCTTTATCAAGATAAATGTTGTCTGGATTCAGCTCAAGTAAAGCTTCCATATCCGGGTCTGATGCAGGTCCGAGTTTTTTCGTGTCTTTCAGCTGATTTTTCACATGAGGGAGAAAATCTTTTAATTCTCCGCCCACGACGGAACCGGCAGGTGTAACGCCGAGAGCCAGCAGATCATTTGTCAGGTGAATGGACATCGAAGCGATTTTATGATCACCGGATTTCTTTTTTGACTCCGGCTGTGATGAATCGGATTGGCAGGCAGCCAGTAAGAAAATACACATGAAACTGATGAGCGCAATTGTTTTTTTCATGGGAATACTCCTTGTTTTATGATTTGATTTTCATGACGAGATAGAGAAAATACGGCGCGCCGATGGCTGCCGCAACCACGCCGGCCGGAATGGCATTCGGCTGAAACAAAGACCGGCCGATGGTGTCTGCCGCGACAAGAATGACAAGGCCGATTAATCCCGCAATCGGAATAATATGCTGATGCATGGTGCCGACGAGCCGTCTTGCCAAGTGAGGGGCGGCAAAGCCGATAAAGCCGATTCCGCCGGCCATCGCCACACTCGCGCAAGACAGGCCGACCGCTATGGCGATCAGCATGATCCTTTTTCTCTGCACGTGTGCGCCAAGCCCCACGGCGGCCTGGTCACCGAGCATTAAAATGTTCAAAGACCGGGCGTTAAGCCATGCAAGCGGTGCGAGAATGCCGATCCAGGGCAATAGCGACCATACATGAATCCAGTCCCTGCCCCAGACGTTTCCTACCAGCCAGCGGGAAGCGAATGTATAGGTTTCTTCATTCAGACGCAGCGACATAAACAATGTAACGGCGCTGAAGCCCGCGGAAACGGCGATCCCGACTAACAGCATGCGGATCGTTAAAAAACCGTTCAGCCTGTCGTACGTAAGCACTACGATCAGCAGGGCGGCGAGTGTTCCGCCCGCAAACGTAAACAGCGGGATGAACATCGACGCCTGCGCCTCCAGGGAATGAAAGAATGTGATATACATCATCAAACCGAAGGAAGCGCCGGCATGCAGTCCGAGAATGCCCGGATCGGCAAGCGGATTTCGGGATACACCCTGCAAAACAGCGCCCGACACGCCTAAGCCGATGCCGGCCAGCATCGTCACCAGTATCCGGGGGAGCCGGTAATCGAATAAAACGGTTGTGCTTTGAAACGTGCCGTATCCGAACAGCGTTTTTCCCACGGTGAGGGGAGAAAGCCGGAATGAGCCCGTGTGCAGCCCGATCAGAATCATGCAAACGGCGATGACCAGCAGAACGAGACCTGCCGCCGCCGCTTTTTTTGTTTCTTTCTGCACTTTCATTTATAAGTCTCTCCCTTCCTTGCGGGCAATATAAAGAAAGAAAGGGACACCGACAAGTGCCACCATGATGCCTATCGCCAATTCTCTCGGGGGACTGACCGTGCGTGAGGCCAAGTCGGCCAAAATCAAAAGAATCGCGCCAAGCAACGCGGACATCGGAATAATCAGCCTGTACGTAACGCCGACGATCTTTCGCGCGATATGGGGAATGACCAGCCCGACGAAGCCGATCGCGCCCGCAGCGGAAACAGACACACCGGCAAGAACGACGGCGATCATTAATCCGGCGGCACGCGTCAGAGCCGTGTTCACCCCTAAATTCGCCGCCACGTCATTTCCCATTGAGAGAAGGGTGACGGACCGGCCCATGAATGTCGCGAGAATGATGAAGACCGCAATCACGGGAACAAGGACTTGTAAATGAGCCCACTTGATCCCTGACACCCCGCCGGCGTACCAGAAGGCCAAATCCTGGCTTAAATCGTAATAAATCGCCACACCGGTACTGAGTGAATGTAAAAGAGCGGCCACGACCGCCCCGGCAAGCGTCACCTTTAAAGGTGTCATGCTGCCTTTTCCCGCCGCACTGATAAAGAAAATCAAGCCGGTGCTTGCCAGTGCTCCCAAAAATGACATCACCATCAGCAGGGCGTATGACAAATGAGGGAAAAAAGCAAAGCTGAGCGCAACAACAAACATGGCGCCCGCGTTTACGCCTAAGACACCCGAATCGGCAAGCGGGTTTCTCGTGACACCCTGCATGAGGGCGCCGGCTGCAGCAAAAGCGGCTCCTGTAACGGCCGCCCCGAGCACCCTCGGAAGACGCAATTCATGAATGATCTGCTGGCCCGTTATGTTCGGATTATAATCAGCAACAGCCGACCAAACCGTATGTAAAGTAATGTCTTTCGCGCCGAATGAGACAGCGAAAAAAATAGATACAAGCAGCCCGATCACCGCGATCAGGAAGAAAACCCCGTTTTTTAAGATGCTGATCAGACGGTTTGCGGACGTGACAGAATCGCTCAAAAATCAATTCACCTACTTTTATGATCATTGTCCGGTATTTATTGAATATGAGAATCATTTTCATTTGAACCATCATATTATACCGAGCTGATTTTCAAAACGCAATAGAGCGTTTAACAATGATGTCCTTTTTTTCTCTCATGTTTATATTGTAAAAAAGAAGTGAAAAACGTGAAAGAGGAAATCGCTATATTCAGAAAGGAGGGAGGCAAATGGCGGGAGAACGAAAGCCTTTGCCGATTGAATTTTACCAGAGACCGTCAGTGGAGCTTGCCCCTTTATTGCTCGGCTGTCTCTTGGTGAAGGAGACGGACGAGGGAACGGCTTCAGGTTTTATCGTGGAAACGGAAGCTTATATGGGAGCGGATGACCGGGCGGCGCACAGCTTCGGCAACCGGCGCACGAAACGGACGGAAATTATGTTCCATGAGGCGGGCCGCATTTATACATACGTCATGCACACTCATACATTAATGAACGTCGTCGCCGCGGACATCGGCATTCCGCAGGCCGTGTTAATCAGGGCGGCGGAGCCTCATGAAGGACAGTTCCTGATGGAGAGCAGGAGACCGGGCAGACCCCCGAGAGAGCGGACAAACGGCCCGGGAAAACTGACGAAGGCGATGGGCATTTCAATGAACGACTACGGCGGCATGATCACGGAACCGCCGCTGTATATTACGGAGGGCTTTACGCCTGAGCATATATCAACAGGCCCGAGAATCGGGATTGACAACAGCGGAGAAGCCCGGGATTATCCGTGGCGCTATTGGGTGACGGGGAACCGGTATGTCTCACGCTGACCATGTTTATAAACGCTGATAAGAGGGGAAAGACAAGGTAAAAGAAAGGGGATTCAGACATTGAAAAAATTTTTCAAAACGATTATCAAATGGGCGCCCGTCATCTATCCGATCATCAGAAAAATCATAAAAGAACGGAAGGCATCTAAGCGGAACCGCATGTCCGCATCCCGAACAGCCGGCTGATCCGGCTGTTTTTTTACGGGCCTGGCATCGGATTGCCGCATTGACTTGAAATCCTCCCCATTATAGAATTTACATACATTTACCCCTTCCTCATTCTATTTGCCCATTTTTCACGTCTGCATCTGATCTGATAGGAGGTTTTTCTCATGCTTCATGGGCGGCTTCGTGAACTTCTGCGCTTGCTTTTAGCTGCTGAAACACCGGTTACAAGCTCAGTCATCGCTGCAAATGTAAAGGTAACGACGCGGACGGTCCGCAATGACATAAAGGAACTGCAAACCATTGTAGAAAAACACGGCGCATCCATTCAATCTGTCAGAGGGAGCGGCTATAAGCTGATGATCCGGAATGAGCAGCCGTTTAAAAACTGGCTTCAGGACAATTTCCAGCAGAACAGCACCGTGCCGATTTTTCCCGGTGAACGGTTAGATTACCTTATGAAAAGAATGCTTCTGGCCGACGGCTACCTCAAGCTGGATGACTTGGCGGAAGAACTGTTCATCAGTAAATCCACACTTCAATCTGATTTAAAAGAAGTCAAAAAACGGCTCCGCCCCTATGACATCATTTTGGAAACAAGGCCGAACTACGGCTTTAAGCTGCGCGGCGAAGAGCTCCGCCTCCGTTATTGTATGGCGGAATACTTAGTGGACGACCGCGAGCCTGAGCCTGATCTCCTGAGTGAAAAGGCCGGTATTCTGCCGAAAGACGACATTCACGTGATCCGCACAGCCATTATGAAGCAGGTTCGAAACCATAAGATCCCGCTTTCTTTCTTCGGCCTGAACAATCTCATCATCCATATCGCCATTGCCTGCAAACGAATCCGGACAGAAAACTATGTATCTCTCATCCCGGAAGATCTTCATGATATTATTGAAACAGAATATCAGTCAGCGGAAGCCATCGTAAAAGAGCTTGAATCTGCGCTTTCGGTCACCTTTCCCGAACAGGAAACCGCCTATATTGCCATTCACCTGCTCGGGACAAAGCGCATGACCCAGTCACAACTGGAAGGAAAAGAGCTTACAAGGCTGATAGACGGGGAAACCAGCCGTTTGACGGAGGCCATGATTGAAGCCATTGAGCGGGAGCTGAAGCTCGGAATCACGGACGACAATGAGCTGAAAGCGGGTCTTGCGCTCCACATCAAGCCGGCGATTAACCGAAACCGGTACGGAATGAACCTGAGAAACCCGATGCTCTCCGCCATAAAGGAAAATTATCCGCTCGCATTTGAAGCGGGAGTGATTGCGGGAATCGTGATCAAGGAGCAAACCGGCATTGATATTCATGAAAATGAGATCGGATATTTGGCGCTTCATTTCGGAGCCGCCATTGAAAGGAGAAAGACGGAACGGCCGCCTAAACGCTGCTTGATTGTTTGTGCGTCCGGCGCCGGCAGCGCGCAGCTTTTAAGAGAAAAGCTCCGTTCCCGGTTCGCAAAGCGTCTTGAAATCGTCGGAACGGCTGATTACTGCAGCCTTGACCAGCTTTCCTTTGAGTCGATTGATTTTGTGGTCAGCACAGTGCCGATCAAAAAAGACCTGCCCGTTCCCGTATTGAAGGTTCATACGCTGTTGGGCGGCGGGGATTTTACAAAAATCGACGCCATGCTGGAAGAAAAGCGGGAACAATTGAACTTTCTGAAACCGGAGCTGGTATTTTTGCAGCAGGATCTGGAGACGAAGGAGGACGTCATCCGTTTTCTCGGACAGCAGGTTGCAGAAGCCGGCCTCGCTTCTGATTCTCTGACCGATTCTATTTTTGAAAGGGAAGCGATTTCTCCTACGAGTTTCGGCAATCTTACGGCGATTCCGCACCCGCTCGTTCCGCAGACAGACACGACGTTTTGGGCGGTATGCACGCTGAAGAAACCGATTGACTGGGCGGATAAGCGTGTCCAATTTGTCTGCCTGCTCTGCGTCGAGAAAGAAAGCAAAGCCGACCTCCAGCATATGTACAAATGGCTCGGCGGCATGTTAGATGATCCGGCCGCGGTAAGCCGTCTCTTAAAATGCACAACCTATCAGGAGGTTTTACGAGTATTCAGAGACAAACGATCAGAGAAAGACCGGGATATACCTTTTTTCCGTTAGCAGCGGAAAAAGCCTGAGTAGTTATGAAAGCGATTTCATAATATGATGGTACTAACATCGAGACATACAAAATATCAAACTTTCAGGAGGTCTTTTACATGAATATATTACTCGTTTGTGCAGCAGGGATGTCAACAAGCTTACTCGTCACCAAGATGGAAAAAAGCGCGCAGGAACAAGGAAAAGAATATAAAATCTGGGCGGTGTCAGGCGATTCAGTCAACCAGCATATTGATAAAGCGGACGTATTGCTGCTTGGGCCTCAAGTCCGTTATTTGCTTCCGCAGCTGAAAAAATTAGGTGAATCAAAAGGAGTGCCGGTTGAAGTTATCAATACCGTCCATTACGGCACTTGCAACGGAGCGGAGGTTCTGAAATCAGCAGAACAGCTCGGAAACGCATCGTAGAAAGGGGCGGGCCGTGTGAATAAGGTGAACCAGTTTTTAGAAGAGAAAGTCATGCCCATTGCCGGAAAAATTGCCTCCCAGCGGCATCTGCAAGCATTGCGTGACGGGATCATCCTCACCATGCCGCTTATCATCATCGGTTCGTTTTTTCTGATCATCGGCAACCTGCCGATTCCGGGATATGCGGATTTCATGGCAAAGACGTTCGGAAGCGCTTGGTCTCAAAAACTGCAATATCCGGTTGATGCGACCTTTGAAATCATGGGTCTTGTCGCCGCTTTCGGAATCGCCTACCGCCTGGCCGAAAAATACGGGGTGGACGCATTATCGGCCGGTGCGATATCTTTGGCGGCGTTTCTCTTGGCAACGCCGTACAAAGTTCCGTTTCTGCCTTCCGGCGCCAAAGAGGAAATCATGGTGGGCGGCGGCATCCCGCTGTCTCTCATGGGAAGCAAAGGGCTGTTTGTCGCGATGATCATCGCCATGCTGTCGACGGAAATTTACCGCTTGATCATCCAGCGGAATTTCGTCTTCAAAATGCCGGACGGCGTGCCTCCGGCGGTCAGCAAATCGTTTGTCGCCTTAATTCCCGGCTTTGCCGTCATCTTTCTGATCTGGGGTGCGCGTTTAATTGTCGAAGCGACGCCGTTTGAAAGCCTTCATAACATTGTAAGCGTTGTACTGGGGACGCCGCTCTCGATTCTTGGGGGAAGTCTCGGCGGAAGCCTGATAGCCGAAGCGGTTCAAATGCTCTTGTGGGCGTGCGGATTACACGGGGCGAACATAGTCGGCGGCGTCATGGCGCCGATCTGGTTCGGAGCGATGGATGCCAACCGGATTGCGTTTCAGGCGGGCGATGCGCTTCCGAATATTTTCACCCAGCAGTTCTTTGAAATCTGGATCAACATCGGCGGAAGCGGCGCGACACTGGCGCTCGTGGTCACCATGTTTCTCCGTTCGCGAAGCAAGCAGATGAAGCAGCTTGGGAAACTCGCCATCGGGCCGGCCGTCTTTAATATTAATGAGCCGATTATTTTCGGAATGCCGATCGTCATGAACCCGATGCTTCTCATTCCGTTCATTATCACACCGCTTGTCACACTGGTCCTTACCTATATCGGTATGAGCACCGGCCTCGTCGCCAAACCTGCCGGCATTGCCGTCCCATGGACGATGCCGCCGATTTTCTCCGGCTATCTTGCCACGGGCGGAAAAATATCAGGGGCTGTCATGCAGGCGATTAATATCATCACAGCCTTTATCGTGTACTATCCGTTCTTCAGAATGTGGGATTCGCAAAAGCTGAAAGAAGAAAACGAACTTGAACAATCGCAGGCGCCAGCCGTACAGGGAGACGAAAAAGCCGTGCTGTAGAGAAAGGGAGTGAAACACATGAATGAAAAAATGGAACAGACCATTTTTCAGATCATCCTGCATGGCGGCAACGGCAGAAGCGCATCAATGGAAGCCATTGCCGCCGCAAAGCGGGGGGACAGAGCCATGGCGGAGGAAAAGCTTCAGGAAGCCGCAAGGGAACTGACCGAAGCTCATCATTATCAGACAGAACTGATCCAAAATGAAGCCGGCGGAGAAAAAACAGACATGACGCTTTTGATGGTGCATGCGCAAGATCATTTAATGAATGCCATGACCGTGAAAGACTTGGCCGCAGAGTTAGTCGAGATTTATGAAAAAGTGAGTCTGCAAGGGGGAGCAAAAATATGACAAAAGGAATTAAAATTGTAACGATCGGCGGAGGTTCAAGCTATACACCGGAGCTTGTGGAAGGCATCATTAAGCGCTATGAGGAACTGCCTGTCAGAGAATTATGGCTCGTCGACATTCCTGAAGGCGAGAAAAAACTCAATATCGTCGGCACGCTTGCAAAACGCATGGTCGAAAAAGCGGGTGTTCCGATAGAGATTCACCTGACGCTTGACCGGAGAGAAGCCTTGAAGGATGCGGATTTCGTAACGACTCAATTCCGCGTCGGCCTTCTTGAGGCCCGCGCCAAAGATGAACGGATTCCGTTAAAATACGGCGTAATCGGCCAGGAGACAAACGGTCCGGGCGGTTTATTCAAAGGGCTGCGCACCATCCCGGTTATTCTGGAAATCGCGAAAGACATCGAAGAGCTTTGTCCGAATGCATGGCTCGTGAATTTCACAAACCCTGCCGGCATGGTTACCGAGGCCTTGCTCCGCTACTCGAATCTCACAAAAGTCGTCGGCCTCTGCAATGTGCCGATCGGCATTAAAATGGGCGTCGCAAAAGCATTGGATGTGGATGTCAGCCGGATCGAAGTGCAATTTGCCGGGCTGAATCACATGGTCTTCGGATTAGATGTTTTCTTAGACGGCGTCAGCGTGAAAGATCAAGTCATTGAAGCCATGGGAGACCCGAAAAACGCCATGACGATGAAAAATATTTCAGGAGCGGAATGGGAGCCTGAATTCCTGAAGGCGCTCGATCTGATTCCTTGCGGCTACCACCGCTATTATTTCAAAACGAAAGAAATGCTCGAGCATGAAATAGAAGCGTCACAGACGGAGGGCACACGCGCCGAGGTCGTGCAGAAGGTTGAGAAAGAACTGTTCGAACTGTACAAAGATCCGAATCTCGCCATCAAACCGCCGCAGCTTGAAAAACGGGGCGGAGCGTACTACAGTGACGCGGCCTGCAACCTGATCAGCTCCATCTATAATGACAAACATGATATCCAGCCCGTCAATACGATAAACAACGGCGCGATCGCCAGCATTCCGAATGACTCAGCGGTCGAAGTGAACTGTGTCATGACGAAAGACGGTCCGAAACCGATCGCCGTCGGTGATCTGCCGGTGTCTGTCCGCGGACTCGTCCAGCAAATCAAATCATTTGAGCGTGTCGCCGCTGAAGCAGCCGTCACGGGAGATTATCAAACGGCGCTACTTGCGATGACGATCAACCCTCTCGTCCCGTCAGACTCCGTGGCAAAGGCCATTCTGGATGAAATGCTTGAGGCCCACAAAGAACATCTGCCTCATTTCTTTAAGTCGATTGAAGCATAAGAGCAGTAAAAAAACCCGGATTCGCTTCCGGGTTTTTTGCTTATTTTGATTCGCTTAGTGAGGCGACTTCCGTCGTCCAGCCGAACACGTCGGCTTCCGCGCCTTTTTGAATGCCTGTAATGGTATCGTACAATTTCTTCGAGATCTCTCCGGTTTCACCGCTGCCGATGACAAGACTTTCATCATTCCAGATCAGTTCGCCGACCGGAGAAATGACCGCCGCCGTACCGGTTCCGAATGTTTCTTCCAATCGGCCGTCACGATGCGCCTGGATGATTTCATCGATCGAAATCTTCCGCTCAGACACAGTCAGTCCCCAATGTTTGAGAAGGGTGATGACAGAATTTCTCGTAATTCCTTCAAGAATGCTTCCGTTCAGCTCCGGTGTCACGATCTCGCCGCTGATTTTGAAGAAGATGTTCATGCTGCCGACTTCTTCGATGTATTTTTTCTCAATGCCGTCAAGCCATAAAACCTGGGAAAATCCCTTTTCTTCCGCAACCTGCTGCGCTTTCAGACTTGATGCGTAGTTGCCGGCGGTTTTCGCGTTTCCGGTGCCGCCTTTGACGGCGCGCACGAATTCGTTTTCCACGGCGATTTTCACCGGTTTAATGCCTTCTTTGTAATAAGAGCCGACCGGGGAAAGAATGATAAACAGCTTGTACGTATGGGATGCCGCTACACCGAGGAAAGGCTCAGTCGCAATAATAAACGGACGGATATAAAGGGAAGTGCCTTCCGCTTTCGGAATCCAGTCTTTGTCGATGGCTACGAGCTGTTTCAGACCTTCAAGAACAAGCTCTTCATCAATGAGCGGGATGCAAAGGCGGTCATTTGACTGGTTCAGGCGCTCCATATTTTTCTCCGGTCTGAACAGAAGCACTTCCTGATCCTTCGTTACATACGCTTTAAGCCCTTCAAAAACGGTTTGGCCGTAATGATAAACCATGGCCGCAGGATCCATTGAGATGGACTGATAAGGGATAATTCTCGGATCGTACCAGCCTTGATCGGCATCGTAATCCATAACAAACATATGGTCGGTGAAAATTCTGCCGAACGCAAGGTCATGGGGGTCCGGTTTCGGTTTTTTGGCTGAAGTCAATTCAACACGAATGTCTTGTTTCATAATGTTCTGTCTCCCTATTGGTGTTATTGTCAAACTTATTTGAAAATAATTTATATTCTATTGTATACCTTCAACAAATATTCGCAATAGTTTTCCTCAAATTTGTGAAAAAATCAAATCACATAAAAAGCAGGGGAGAGAATGCCCCCTGCGTGTTCGTTTTTACGTATTCTGTCATCACCGTGCTCAGTGAACCGTCACCTTGCCGGTTTTGTAAAACTGCTCCATTGCTTTATCGACGTACACCCAGCCCTTCCAGGCGATATGGATGGTGTCTTTCATAAAGTACGGATCATATTCGTGCCCGGATAAGTCGGCAACCTGAAAGCCCTTCGCTTTAATTTGCTTAGTGACTTTTTTGTAGTAATCAGTCCGGCCTTTTTTCGGGAAGCCGGTGTAGTCATACCATTTTCCGTTGACCGGAATAACCACGAACATCGGCTCAGCGCCGGCATCTTTCAGAATGTCCAGCATATCCTCAAAGTCGTGATATTCGACTGATTTGGCGTACGTTCTTCCTTTGTTGATCCCTTTCACTCTCTTTACTTTCTTCTTAATCTTTTTATAAGAGGCGTCATCGATATAGAAAGGATTGGACTTGGAGCTCCGTTCTCCTAATTGAGCGGCGGCTGTTTTTAACTCTGACCACGATTTCCCTTTCAGGTTTTCAGAGATCGTCCGTTCAGGGCCCTCGGTTTCCCCCATTGAATAATAAAGATCTTTTTTCTCAAGCAGAGAATAATAAGCTTTGGCAGCCGGCATGACCGCTTTCACTTTCCATGATTGTCCGTTGACCATTCCCTTGTACAATTCAGAAAGGACGGCATCATGCTGAACGACTTTAAAACGGAGCATGCGCTTCATCATGTTCTTTTTGACCGCGGGATCAATCTGGTTATTAAATGCTAAATCCAATGCCTGAAGTGATGAAAAATTCGGCGCAAAGTGCTGTTCATCAGAACCTTTTTTGATAAACCATTGCGGAGAAACAATGAATACCAGCTTTTTGCCTTTCAGCTGCTGATAATGCGCCGCAAAGTTCACGGCGTGTATCAAGGATTGGTCCCCGCCTTTTCCGACAAGATAAGGCGTAAAGCCTTGGTTGTTCACTTGGAAATAGTTGGACGGATGAAACTCATCCAGTCTTGAAAGCTCGGAAGAACCGAAAATCGGCAGATACTTCGAGTCTTCGAACATTTTATTTTGCAGATAGAGCCCCTGGAACATATTCGGATTTAAGGCTGCCGCCGACTCTTCGACACGTTTTTCAGGAATGAAGCGCGTAAGCCATGAAGCCGGAACTGCGATAGCTCCGACAAACAGGACGAACGCTAAAATAATTGGTCCAAAGAAACGCTTTTTCATTTACTTCAACTCAGTCAG
Organism: Bacillus sp. A1; assembly: GCF_042296235.1. Lineage (NCBI taxonomy): Bacteria > Bacillati > Bacillota > Bacilli > Caryophanales > Bacillaceae > Bacillus > Bacillus sp. A1. The sequence continues at coordinate 3,835,525 of NZ_CP141181.1, read as the reverse complement.
TTTGTTTACAATGTTGTTTGGCGTATTCCACTCGTCACGGTCAAATTCAGTGATCGGCACTGTAATGCCGAAGCGGTTTTCGATGGCGACAAGCAGCTCTACAGTTCCGAAAGAATCAAGCAGTCCTTCTTCAAAGATTTCAATATCAGGATTTTCTTTCACAGCGTCCTCCTGACAAACTTCAGCTAATACGTCTAATACTTCCTGTTTAAATTCCATGTGTTTTCAATCTCCTTTAGTGATGAAATGGTTTTCCTGAGAAAATATAAAATCCGAAACATACGAAATGGAATGTGATGACGATGGCTAAAAAGGCCGTAAAACGATTGGCGGGCAGCCACTTGTATTTCTTATTCCATTTCTCAAAAAAGTTATACCCGGTCATTAATACGGCGTGGTACAGGCCGTATACAATATATTGCAGGGCGAGTCCGTGCCAGACGCCCATCAGCATGAACAGCAGGAAATACCCGATGTTCGAGACGGCCATCCGGTTCTTTATCCATTTTTTCTTTGTCATCCAGAAAACAAAGCGCATAAATACGTAGTCTCTGAACCAGAAGGATAAGGACATGTGCCAGCGGTTCCAGAAGTCTTTAATGTTTTTGCTGATAAACGGCTTATTAAAGTTTTCCGGAGATTTGATACCCATGATATAGCTTACACCGACGGCAAACATCGTGTAACCCGCAAAATCAAAAAACAGGTACAAGCTGTATCCGTACATGTACAGCACATTACCCCACAGTTTGCTGTGGGTGATATGGGACAGATTCATAATGAAATACGTGTTAATCGCATATCCGATAATGAATTTGTATAAGAAACCGATAAAAATTTTATGAATGCCGGTATACAGTAAATCAGCGTATTCTCCCTTTGTCCATACTTTCTGTTCGTCCTTGGCAAATCTGCGGTATCTGTCGATCGGACCGGAAGAAATGGTCGGGAAAAACATAATAAAGTACAAAAGGCGGTGAAGCGGCATTTTTTCTTTAATCAGCCCGTCTCTCGTTTCCATGATCAGCTGGACGCCTTTAAATGTCAAATAAGAAATTCCTAAGAAACTGATCAGGTTATGAACCGGGTGATGAGGCGCCGGCGGAAAGAAAAACGGCCATAATTTAGATAAAAACAGGGGTAAAATGGACGCGATCACGGCCATACTGAAGACAAAGCCGCTGTTGGCTTTCAGTCTGTAAGCGAGATAACCCCTGATTAAAAGCACCTGCCACAGCGTAAAGATACATAGTGCGATCACGCCGTGCAGATCATGCGCGAAAATCAAAGCCAATACGATGATGGATATAAACATGTTGTATCCTTGGAATCTCTTGCCGTTCAGCCCTAAAATAATCGTCGGCAAAAGAAGGATTCCAAGTAAGATAAAGAAGAAAAACGAGCTGTAAGGCGTCATACAAGAACCTCTTCGCCAATGCGTTTACGGTCGATTTTTCCGTTCGCAGTCATTTGGATGTGATCCTGATAAATGAATTTTCTCGGAATCATGTAGGCCGGAAGCGAAGCGGCCAGTTCTTTCTTAATGGCGCTTGTCAGCTGGAATTCTTTTTCAAAATCATGTTTTTCAGGCACGATGGCGGCAATTAAATATTCGACAGGTCCGTTAGGCTGATACGGGATGACAACCGCCGTGCGCACATATTGAGACTGCCTTACATGTACTTCGATTTCCTCCAGCTCCATGCGGTAGCCGTGAAGCTTAATCTGGAAATCAAGGCGTCCTTGGCAGAAAATCTGACCATCCTGAACATAACCGGCATCACCCGTGTGATATGCCCACTGGCCGTCGATCGGGAAAAACGCTTTTTCCGTCAGAGAAGGCTCTCCGAGATAGCCTTTGCTCACGCTCGGGCCCGCGATGATGATTTCCCCTTTTTCTCCGTCCGGAAGCTTATTCCCGTTTTCATCCATGATGAAGATATTCATATCGGGTTTTGCAAAACCGACGGGCAGAGATTCATGTTCATCGATGATCTGCTGCGTAATTTCAACGGAGGTGACGGCAACCGTTGTTTCGGTCGGGCCGTATGTATTGAATACGCGGGCCTTCGGAAAACGGTTTAACAGTTCCTGTGCCACGGCAGCCGGAAGCGCTTCTCCGCAAAACATAAATACTTCTGCCTCAGGCAGGAGCTCCTGCGTAAAGCCGGGGTCCATCAGACACATTTGGACGAAAGACGGCGTCGATGTCCAGACGTTCAGTTTGGATTTCTCCAGCTCTTCAAATAGTACTTTCGGTTTATTGATTTTGTCTTTCGTTACGCAGTGCAGCGTACCTCCCGTTTGAAGCGAAGGGAAAATGTCCATGACAGATAAATCAAAAGAAAACGGCGCTTGGTTTAAGAAAGTCTTACCCTCGCCCACAGGAAAATCCCTGCAGATCCAGTCAGTGAAGCTTTGCAGGTTATCAGCCGATATCTGCACGCCCTTCGGATTTCCCGTGCTGCCGGACGTGTAAATAATGTAAAATGTGTCCAGCTCTTTTACCCAGTTCTCACGGCTGAGGTCTGCATCTCCGTCAGCTGCAAGCTCTTCGGGCGTAACGGTTTTAATCAGATTGCTTCCCGTATCGACTGCATCGCCCGATACGGTGATAAGCAGCTCTGCGCCTGAGCTTTCAATGATTTTGACGATCCGCTCCGCCGGAATGGAAACATCGACAGGGATGTAAGGGCGGCCCGCTTTGACGCTTCCTAAGAAAGAAACGATCATATTCGGCTCCATATGTCCGTAAACCAGGACAGGCGCTTTCGAACCGTCAGCTGTATGTTTTTGAATGCCGGACGCAACCCGCTCCGACAAATCCCATAATTCCCCGTAAGTGAGGGAATGATCTAAGGAATGAAACGCTTCGGCCTGCGGCTTGGCGTCTGCGTATGTTTTTATAGCATCAAGTAGTTTCATAGTTATCCTCCCCGATTAGAAATCGTTGTAAATATAAGTGCCGGTATTCGCTGTATGAAATCCATACATCCAAAAGAGCAATACTAATATCAGAAAATAAAAGCCCGTATGAAACGTCCATTTGATCAATGTATTTTCATAAGCACGTTTTAATTTTTGCATCATATTCAAAATTCCTTCCCCGCGTATTCAATAATTACACCAGTATATGACGATTAGATTAACAAAAAGTTTCAAAATATGTCTAATATCCTAAGCTTAAAATTTCCTTAAAAATGAATGAGAAACAAAAGGATGGAAAACACGCATGTATAAATTGGCAAATGATCATACTAAAAAGGCGCTGTTCAGGCGGGATTTTTAACTTATCGTAAATATAAACGAGGTAAAAAAATTTTGGCGGCTTTTTCTTACGCAGGCTTGTGCCGAACCCCAATGGAGAAGGGCGAAAAGCCGTTTCCGGCAGGATAGCCGATAAAGCGCCGCATCTTGTGAAATGAGGAAGAAATTATTATGATAGATAAGGTAGCAGAAAACGTGAAAACCCCAATTCAACACTACTGTTATCGGCTGACTGTGAAAGCCTTTTAATAGAAAGGAAGAGGAAAATGAATCAAAACAATATGGGGGGCAGCCAAAAGACGCCCGAGAAAGAAAGCATGGGCCGCATTTTGTGGCAGCTAACCCGCCCTCATACATTGACGGCATCGTTTGTGCCCGTACTTCTCGGCACCGTATTGGCGATGTTTTACGTAAAGGTTGATTTCCTGCTGTTTTTGGCCATGCTGTTTTCCTGCCTTTGGATTCAGATCGCCACGAACTTATTCAATGAATATTACGATTTTAAACGCGGTTTAGATACGGAGGATTCCGTCGGTATCGGCGGAGCGATCGTCCGCCACGGCATGAAGCCGAAAACAATTCTGCAGCTGGCGCTCGGCTCTTATGCGATTGCCCTCGTGCTCGGTGTTTATATCTGCATAAGCAGCAGCTGGTGGCTTGCGGTTATCGGCCTTGCCGGCATGCTGATCGGCTATCTGTATACGGGCGGCCCGCTGCCGATTGCGTATACACCGTTCGGGGAACTGTTCTCCGGCATTTGCATGGGCTCTGTATTTGTCCTTATTTCTTTCTTCATTCAGACAGGCAGAATTAATGAACAGAGCATTTTGATTTCCATCCCGATTGCCATCTTGGTCGGAGCGATTAACCTGTCCAACAATATCCGTGATATTGAGGAAGATAAAAAGGGCGGACGTAAAACGCTGGCCATTTTGATGGGGCATAGAGGAGCCGTCATGATACTGGCCGCATCTTTTGCCATCGCTTACATCTGGATCGTCGGTCTTGTCATCATGGGTTACACAAGCCCATGGCTGTTCCTGGTCTTCCTGAGCGTGCCGAAGCCCGTTCAGGCTGTGAAAGGCTTTGTGAAAAACGAAATGCCGATGAACATGATTATTGCGATGAAATCAACGGCGCAAACCAATACATTTTTCGGATTCCTGCTTTCAATCGGACTCCTGATCAGTTATTTCCGCTGATCAAATGAAAAGGCAAATGCCATAACCGGCATTTGCTTTTTTTTATGAAATAATCTTCATGATTTTGTAAAGAACCTGACTGAGGACTGACCCGTCTTATATACGGACAGCAAAGCAAGGAGATGAAAAAAATGGACTTGTCAACAGCCCATATGGATGATTTGAAAACGGTCATGGAAGATTGGAAAAATGAATTATTAGTTTATAAATTCGCTTTAGATGAGCTGGATACGAAGTTTTCGATCATCAGCCAGGAATATAATTTGATTCACGGGCATAACCCGATCGAGCATACAAAATCACGCGTAAAAAGTTTCGAGAGTATCGTCAATAAACTGATGCGCAAAGGCTGCGATGTGACGACGCAGGAAATGAAAGAGCATATTCATGATATTGCGGGTGTCAGGATTATCTGTTCCTTTATTTCCGATATTTATAATGTCGCTGAGGTTTTGAAGCAGCATAAGGACCTGAAGATCGTAAAGGTGAAGGATTATATCAAACATCCGAAGCCGAACGGCTACCGCAGCCTGCATTTGATTATTGAAATTCCCGTTTATTTGACGAATCGTGTGGAATATGTGAAGGCGGAAATTCAAATCCGCACCATTGCCATGGATTTTTGGGCGAGTCTTGAACATAAAATTTATTACAAATTAAATAACGAAGTCCCAAAGCATCTGACCGACGAGCTGAAGGAAGCGGCGGACATCGCCCATTATTTAGACGAAAAGATGCTTGGGATTAAGAGAGAAGTCGATTAAACGATTGACGCATCACAAACAGCCGGACCGCTTTTATGTGCAGTCCGGCTGTTTATTTATCCGTTTACGCGCAGCAAACAAATTTTCGCTTGCCCACCTGAATCGTCATGCCGTCTTCTGCGGTAATGACGGTATGAAGGGCATCCGTTTTCTCCCCGTTCACTTTGACTCCGCCGTTTTGAATCATACGGCGTGCTTCGCTTTTTGAAGAAAAGAGTCCAATCGTGACGAGCAGCTCAATAAGGGGCACGGTCTTTTCTCCGTCCCATATGACGGTTTTCATATCTTCAGGCAGGCTGTTTTGCTGGAAGACACGTTTGAAATGCTGTTCTGCCGCATCCGCCGCTTTCCTGCCGTGGTACATTCTGACGATTGTACCCGCTAAGATCATTTTGGCATCTCTCGGATGAAGCTTTCCTGATTCCAAATCCTTCTCCATCTGTTTTTTCTCCGCAGGCTCTAAGTCTGTCGCTAAATGAATATATGTTTTCATCAGGCTGTCCGGCAATGACATCGTTTTGCCGTACATGTCGTTCGGATGCTCGTCAATACCGATGTAGTTGTTTTTTGATTTAGACATTTTTTCAACGCCGTCAAGACCCTCCAAAAGCGGCATGAGGATGACGACCTGCTTTTCTTTTTTGTAGCGTTCTTGGAAATGGCGGCCCATCAGCACGTTAAAATGCTGGTCCGTACCGCCGAGTTCGATATCGCTTTCGAGAACGACAGAATCGTAACCCTGCATCAGCGGGTAAAAGAATTCGTGAAGTGAGATCGGTTTTTGCATGGCGATGCGCTCCTCAAAGTCGTCGCGCTCCATCAGACGGGCGACAGTAATTTTCCCCGCTAATTCAATCACATCTTCCAGATTCAATGTCTTCAGCCATTTTGAGTTGCAGTGAAGTTCAACTTTGTCTTGATCCAGCACCTTGCCAAACTGTTCAAAGTAGGTTTTGGCATTGTGCTGGACTTCTTCATCAGTCAGCTGTTTTCTGGCTTGCGACTTCCCCGTCGGATCACCGATTTTTCCGGTAAAGTCCCCGATAACAAGCTGTATGATATGGCCGTTTTCTTGAAATTGGCGCAGTTTGTTTAACACGACGGTATGGCCCAAGTGGACGTCGGGTGCGGACGGATCAAGGCCGAGTTTAATGTTCAGCGGCTTGCCGGATGTCACTGATTTGGCGATTTTATTTCTCAATTCTTCAGGCGGTATGACGTCCGCGGCGCCGGTCATGTACAAATCCAGCTGCCTTTGTACTTCTTTTTCCTGATCATTCGTTAAAGTGATTGATTCCATCTTTTACATCCTCCTTTTTTTACCCAAACAAAAAAGCCGCATCCCAAAAGGGACGTGGCTGTATGCACGCGGTACCACCCTGATTGAAGACGACGTCTTCCGCTCATTCGAATAACGGTTTCCCGTTCTTTGCTACTGAAGTTCACAAAGAAAGCTCAGGGAGGTAATTCACGTTTGTCTTTGTGCCGGCTTGCACCATCCGCCGGCTCTCTGAAACAGGGAGACAATCCGTTACTGATTCCCGTCATAGCTGCTATGTTATGAAATTGTCAGCGATTTTTTGCAGCAGGGCGGACAGCGTTTTTTGTTCCTGTTTATCCAGACAGGCCGTCAGTTCAATTTCCCCCTGATGAAAGTCGGGGTAAAGGTCTTCAATAACCTTTCTGCCCTCATCGGTAATACTGACGAATACAAGCCTGCGGTCTCTTTTGTTCGTTTGTCTGCTGCATAAGCCCTTCTTCTCCAAAGTGTTCAGGACATTGCTCGCCGTCGCCGCGGTAATTCCGGATAGAGCGGCTATCCTTCTTGTATCAAGCGTTTCCCATTCACAAAGGTCATACAGAATGGAAAACGCCGTCCATGATAATTTGTGTGCCGACAGCACCTCTTTCTCCATTTTTACACGGAGCTGCTGGGCGGACCGATAGAGTGCAGCGGCAATATAGGCCGCCTCTTTGTTTCGGCCGGATAGATCGGAAAAAGGCCTGTTCGGCTTCTTATTGTCTGATCCGGCATCGTTGCGATTCGTCAATGGCGTCTTGCTCCTTATTATTGTCAGAATCATTAGCTATGAAATGAATTTTAACAGAGAATGCAAAAGATATCAAATCGCAAACAGCACATTCCCGCAGAAAAAATGTGTAAGATCGAGGTTTACTTTTTAAAAAAAGGGAAAGACATTTGTACAACAAAAAGGGAGATGAATATCAGTGGGAAAGAATGAAACAATGCATATCGTATCATGTGCCGATGATCATTATGCTCGTCATTTGGGTGGGATGTTCGCTTCTTTATTGATGAATATGGATAAAACAAGGGATGCGAAATTATATGTGATCGACGGCGGAATTACTTCCGAAAACAAGGACAAGCTTGAACAGACCGCGATGTCATTCGGGACACCGCTTGAATTTTTAGAAGTAGACGCTGATCAATACAAGCATGCAGTCGAAAGCAGCCACATTACAAAAGCGGCTTATTACCGCATTTCCATCCCTGATTTAATTAAGGATGAGTCCGTAAAGCGGATGATTTACATTGATTGCGATGCAATTGTGATGGAAGATATTTCGGTTTTATGGGACTTGGATATTTCCCCGGCAATAGTTGCGGCGGTAGAAGACGCCGGACAGCATGAAAGACTGAAAAAAATGAATATCAGCGACACTGCCAAGTATTTTAATTCCGGCATTATGATTATAGATTTCGAACCTTGGAGAAGACAGAATATTTCCGAAAAGGTGATTGATTTTATCAACGAAAACAGCTCGGAGGATTTTCTCGTGTTTCATGATCAGGACGCGCTTAACGCGATCTTATATGATCAATGGCATGAACTGCATCCGCGCTGGAACGCGCAGACGCATATTATCATGAATGAGAAAACGCCTCCTGAACTGATCGACCGTATCCGTTACAGAGAAACACGTGCCGAACCGGCCATCGTCCATTTCTGCGGCAGCGACAAGCCTTGGAATACAGGCACCTCGCACCCGTATCGTGATCATTATTTCCGATATATGTCCTTTACGAAATGGAACACGATTGACCGCCCGGCCATGAACCAATAGGCAGGTGTGATGAAAACGCTTGTGAAGCCGCTATCCGGCTCTCAAGCGTTTTTTTTATTATTTCACCCGAATCGCACGCACGCGTTTTTGCAGACTGGTCTTTTCGGCAGACGGCTTCAACCGGCTGACTGCCGTTTGCGCCGCTGATTTTGCTTTTTTCGTCTTGGTTTTTTCAGCCGCTTTTACTTTGTCTCTAGCCTGTTGCCGGTTGAGTTTATCTTTTATCCGGTCAAGCCGTTTTTCCAGAGCGGTTTTTTCTTTTCCCGGCTGGATTTCGCTGACTGCTTTTTGGGCTTTTGCGGTGCTGGCCTCAGAGGTCTTTTTTTCCGCCTGCTTGACGCTGGCCTCAGCTGTTTTCAAAAGGCTTGAGTTGACAGCGTTAAGCCGCTTTTGCAGCCCTTTTTTCTCTGAACCGGCCGGTAATTTGCGGATGGCGCTTTGTGCGGCATTGACGGCGGTTTTTTTCTTTTGTTTTTCGGCAGTCCGGACTTTGTCTCTTGCGTCCGTCACATTTCTTGCCGTCTGGACTTTATTGATCCGCGCCTCGAGAGCGGTTTTTCCCTTTGACTTGGACAGCTTGCTGACTGCCGTTTTTGCTTGATTGATATCTGCCTGTTTTTTCGTCTTTTCCGCTTTTATTACGGCCCGTTCGGCGAAACTCTTTTGCTTTACGTGATATTGCACCAGGCCGTACCCGAATCGGCTGTCACGTCCGGGAGCGCCCAGATCTTTGATGTTTTGCTGCATCTGCTGCCGGAGCTGTGTATTTGTTTCCTCGGGATATTTCTGCCTGAGCAGCGCGAACATGCCGGTGACGTGCGGCGCGGCTTGAGATGTGCCGTCAGCCGCGGCGTACATTTGATTCAGATACGTGCTCGTAATATTGGTGCCGGGTGCGGCAAATTCAATTTGTTTTCCGGTCGTGGAAAAAGCCGCGAGACCGTTTTTTTCAGTTGACGCTGAGACTGCCGTTACGCTGCTGTAGGCACCCGGATAATTGACGGGTTTTTTGTTGCCGTCGTTTCCTGCGGCGGCTACGATCACGATTCCTTTTTTGTATGCTTTGTCTACGGCGTCGTGAAGAATTTTGCTGTCTGCGTTAGTTCCGAGGCTCATATTGATGATGTCCATTTTGTTGGCGATCGACCAGTCGATCGCTTTAAGAAGGCTTTTAAGATCGCCTGCACCCTTTCTGTCTAATGCCTTAACCGCATATAACCGGACATCCGGCGCGATGCCGTCAATGCCGTATCCGTCATGTTTGGCCGCAATGATTCCGGCGACATGCGTCCCGTGTCCGTTGTCATCTTTGTATGAGGAAGTATAGCTGACTGCGGAATAGCCTCCGGCAATGGAAAGGTCATCATGAGGGTAAATGCCGCTGTCAATGACAGCCACTTTCACCTTTTTTCCCGTCAAGCCTTCTTTCCACGCCTGCTTGACCTGAGTCGGTTCTATATCCCATTGCGGCAGCGCGTAACTGCTGCTTTGGGCCGCTGATAACGGGCGGATATCAGAACCGCCTGCTGCCTGAAAGGATACATTGTCTTCTACATATAAGATGTCAGGGTCCTGTTTCAGGTCTTTCACCGTTTGTGAATCGGCTGACACGGCGACTGCCGGGAGATGCTGATAGGTCTGTTCCACATCCGCTCCGCTGTCTATGGCGGATTCCTTGCCGTTTTGATTTTTGTACACCACGATAACGTCCCGGTCGTGCGTCTCGGCGTGCGCGGGCGCCGCGGCGGAGAACAGGCTGACGCACAAGGCCGCGGCCATTATCGGTTTCAGGATGTGATACATTGTGATTCCCCCTTTTTCTTTATATATCGGCAGTGCGGAATTCTTTTTTTCCTGAGGGATAAGGAAAATTTCTGTATGCAAATGTAAGCGTTTCCAAAATATGATGGAGAAAATGCTTTAAGACATCTGCGCAATGAACTCAAAAAGGGGGTTTTTGATAAATGAGTACGTTCAATCGGGTCATGGAAGAAAAAATCATGCCTGTCGCCGGAAAAGTCGCCGGTCAAAGGCACTTAAGAGCTTTGCGGGACGGCATTATTTTGACTATGCCGCTTATCATCATCGGATCGGTTTTTCTGATTCTGACGAGTCTTCCGATTCCCGGTTATGCCGATTTTATGGCTGGTCTTTTCGGTGAAAATTGGGTTGAAAAGCTCGGGTATCCCGTGAATGCGTCCTTTGACATTATGGCGCTTGTCGCCGCCTTTGGGATTGCCTACCGGCTTGCGGAAAGCTATGAAGTGGATGCCCTGTCGTCGGGAGCCATTGCCCTTGCCGCCTTTTTATTGGCGACGCCGTATCAGATTCCGTTTATTCCTGACGGCTCGGCAACAGAGATTATGGTGGGAGGCGGCATTCCGATTTCGCTGCTCGGAAGCAAAGGTCTGTTTGTCGCGATGATCATTGCAATGCTGTCTACGGAAGTGTACCGGTTTATCATACAAAGAAATATCGTTATTAAGATGCCTGACGGAGTGCCGCCTGCGGTCAGCAAATCGTTCGTTGCGCTCATCCCCGGTTTCATTATTATTACGCTTGTATGGCTGGCCCGTCTGTTTATTGAAATAACTCCTTTTAAAAGCCTCCACAATGTCGTAGGCGATCTGCTGGGCACCCCGCTGTCTATTTTGGGCGGGAGTCTCGGCGGAAGTCTTATCGCCGAATTCGTGCAAATGCTGCTTTGGTCGTGCGGCATACACGGCGCGTCCATTATCGGCGGCGTCATGTCGCCGATCTGGTACGGGGCGATGGACGCCAACCGTTTGGCTTTTCAGGCGGGAGAAGCGCTGCCGAGCATTTTTACGACACAGTTCTTTCAAATATGGATTAATGTCGGCGGAAGCGGAGCGACGCTTGCCCTTGTGCTGACCATGCTTGTGCGCTCCAGAAGCAAACAGATGAAACAGCTCGGCCGTCTCGGCATCGGGCCCGCGATTTTTAACATTAACGAACCGATTATTTTCGGGATGCCGCTCGTCATGAATCCGCTGTTAATCGTGCCCTTTATCATTGCGCCGCTCTTGACCATTACGGCGACGTACATCGGGATGAGCACGGGGATGGTGGCAAAACCGGCGGGAATCGCCGTGCCGTGGACGATGCCGCCGCTGATATCCGGTTATTTGGCGACGGGCGGGAAAATCTCCGGTTCGGTCATGCAGCTGATCAATCTCCTGATTACATTTATCATCTATTATCCGTTTTTCCGAATTTGGGATCTTCAAAAATGGAGAGAGGAACGGGCGGCGGAACAAAACGTCACAGAAGAAACATAAAAAAAACGGGCGCTTTCGCCCGTTTTTTTTAACGCTGGAAAAATTCGATCCATTCGCCGTCAGGTCCTTCAATGTAAAAGTAGCGGTACCCGTTCGGAAGCGTCGTGATTTCTTCATCAATGAATACGGCGCCCTGACGCTTTGCATGTGTGAACTCCGCTGCGATATCTTCAGTCAATAAAGCAACATGGTGCACTTTTCCTTCTGCGGGAAGCTCGCTGCTGTAGCCCTGGATCAGCTCAATTTCTGTCTCCGGCCCTTCTTGAAAGCCGAGAAAGGCAAGTTCAATAATGCCGTTCGTATGAGTGATACGATCCTTTAACTGCATACCGAGAACGTCTTGGTAAAAGGCGATGGATGTTTCAATATCTTTGACCATAATGCCTGTATGGTCGATTCTTTTGGCTGTCATGGTTTTCCCCCTGTTTTGAATTTTTCGGGACAATGCGGTGTTGATCATGTTTTATGGTACGATAAGAGAAAGCAAAACGAAAGAGGAATGCACAATGAAGCTACTTACAGTGAAAGATACATTTGCCGGAAAGCTGAAAAAAGGATTCCCCCTGATTGAAAAAGACGCTCTGTCCGGAAGCTCGGCTCATTTAACAGAGGGCGATCTTTTTGATGTGACATCCGAGAAGGGTGAGTTTATCGGAAAAGGCTATTACGGTTTGCAGAATAAAGGAGTCGGCTGGGTGCTGTCCCGCGCGAGAGATGAACGGATCGACGGACGTTTCTTTCTGGACAAGCTGAAAAAAGCGGCTGAAGCAAGAGCCCATCTGTTTAAGGCGCCCGATACGACGGCGTTCCGGCTTTTCAACGGTGAGGGCGACGGCATCGGCGGCGTCACGATTGACTTTTATGACGGTTATCTGCTGATTCAATGGTACAGTAAAGGCATTTACGCTTATAAGGACAGCATGATTGAGGCGATTGACGGACTGGAGCTTTCTTATAAAGCGATCTATGAAAAGAAACGATTCGATACGGCTGGGCAATACGTGGAAGACGACGATTTTGTCAAAGGCGAAAGAGGAGATTTTCCGGTCATTGTTCAAGAAAACGGCATACGGTACGCGGTGGATTTAAACGATGGGGCGATGACGGGCATTTTCTTAGACCAGCGTCATGTGCGCAAAGCGATTCGGGATAAGTATGCAAACGGCAGACGGGTGCTGAATACGTTCTCTTATACGGGGGCATTTTCCGTTGCGGCGGCGCTTGGCAGAGCTGAGAAAACGACCAGCGTCGATGTCGCCAACCGCAGTCTCGCAAAAACGATTGAACAGTTCAGCGCCAACGGAATTGATTATGAGGCGCATGACATTAAAGTCATGGATGTTTTCAAATACTTCGGCTATGCGGAGAAAAAAGGGCTGGCGTTTGACCTCATCATCCTTGATCCGCCTTCTTTCGCCCGCACAAAAAAACGGACGTTCAGCGCGGCGAAAGATTATAAAAACCTGCTGAAGGAAACGATCGCCATCACTGCAAAAAACGGCATCATCATCGCTTCGACAAACAGCAGCGCCTTCAATATGAAGAAATTTAAAGGCTTTATAGAGACCGCCTTTAAAGAAACAAATGAGCGTTACGACATTTTGGAAGAATATACGCTTCCGGAAGATTTCAAAACGATTCCCGCGTTTAAAGAAGGGAATTATTTGAAGGTTGTTTTCTTGCGGAAAAAATAGGATGATCATTTATAGCGTGGAAAGAGGGGAAAAGAAAACCCTCTTCCATCGCTTTAATACGGGATAAAATAATCTTCATTCTTAAAGAAACAACCCGCTATTTCTTAGTATCTCATCTGTGCCAAGTAAAGTGGCCTCACTAATGCCCACATTGTTGGCTTTCATGAAGGATTGCACCGCTTGGTAGCCAACCGCATAACCGGCAAACGGTGATAAGCCGACAGGCTGATAACCTTGTTCGGCTGCAAAGGTGTCACCAAACATGTAACTGCTGACCTCAGCAAACCCTTTCACATTTAATGAGTCTTTGATGATTTCTTTTGAGTATTCTAAGTCTTCTTTTTCAAAAGAAGTAACCCAGGGACCTAACAGAGCTTCTCCGTAAAGTTCTTTGGCAAACGATTCTGCCAGCCCCTCTATAATTAAGTAATCCCCAACCGTTACGTTCCCATAATCCCAATTGAAATACGAAAAACGAATATTATGATGAAATTCATGTGCGATTACAGCAGGCAGTCTCGGTATGTTATATGAATTGGGGAATATTGAAACTTGAATAAATCCCGGAATTCCTCCGAATCCACAATACCCTCTATGTAACTCAAGCTTTTTTTGATTAGCCAGATACATCCCAAACCTTATTTCATCAGCATTTATTTTTAAGCGGTTTTGTTTGATAAATTCTACACAATGAGTTAAAGTGCCATATGCAATTTGAAGAGCTTGAATTTCTTTTAGATTCTCTAATGCTTTTCTTCCGGTTTCCGTATCAAATATGCTCAGATAGCCCAGCATATTTGCAGCCATGATTACATCATATCCGTTAGGTTCCTTTGCCTTTAAGGGAACATTCATCTTTTTCCACATATCTTCAAAAGGTTTCATCATTGAATACCGATAATAATCTTCTCTATTTTCAATCATTGAAAATAACGTTTCGTATTGCCCAATTGTATCCTCGATAATGATTTTAATGGGTACCACCCTTTTTTTGGTTATCTATATAAATTGTAATGGCATCACTCATGAGCTTCGCCAACCCTTCACCATACCGGTCGATGTTCTTAGTGAAGCGTTTATCTTCGATATAGAGTTGACCTAATCCGTAAAAGGCATCAAAAGAATATTCACCAAAATTTTCATTGAGAAAATCAAACCACTCTTTGATAGCTGTTTGTACGTCTGGGGACTTGGGAGATTGGTTAATAAGGAGTGCAAATTTATTGAACATTGCAGTCCACTTATCAGATAAATCTTTTTGCTCACCATCAGTCATGTTTTTCAATCTAATATTTACCTTATCGACAGGTTGATCACCCCACCGTTTGCGAGCTTCTTGTTCATAAAGATTACGATTGAAGTTCATTCCCTCAAACCGCTCTTTGTTCGTCATGCAAATCTCTCCCATCATATGTTTGATTGATTTATCGATGGTTGCAATCATCTTATCGACTCTATTCCGTTTCTCAATCAACATTTTCTTTTGTAAAATTAATGCCTCCCTTCGGTTAAATGAAGGACTATTAATGATTTCTTTAATCTCTTTTAAGGAGAAATCGAGCTCCTTGAAAAATAGTATCTGCTGCAGCTGTTCAAGATTCTCTTCAGAATAAAGCCGATAACCGGAATCGGTCGTTTCCTGAGGAGTCAATAATCCAATTTGATCGTAATGATGGAGAGTACGTATGCTTACTCCAATCAGTTCAGCTACCTCTTTTACTTTCATACCCATCACGTTTGCCGCCTCCTTAATGGCTACTCTAAAGTATTACGCAGCGTAAGAGTCAATAGTTGGATAAAGATTTTTTGTATATAAAGGGAGAACATATGAGGATTTCATTGCTGAAATTAAAGAAAAAAAGCCGGGCGTGAAGCTCCGGCTTTTTCTATTCAATAATGTGCTGGACCCGGCCGATTCGCCCGTCTTCAAGGCGGACCTTAATACCGCGCGGGTGGAAGCTTGAGTTCGTCAAAATATCCTTCACGATTCCTCTTGTCAGCTTTCCTGAACGCTGATCGGCTTTCAGGACGATATCGACTTCAAGTCCTTTTCTGATGCTGCTTCGCTGCTGGCCGTTCATATGACACATCCGTTCTTCAGTCTTTTCACTTCATATCTTATCATATCGTGTTTTCGTCTTTTTATGAAGGACAGACAAATCAATCCTTCATAGCAAATAAAAAAAGACCGCTCTGTAAGGAGCAGTCTTTTATGACATAAACGAAAGCAAAATCGGGGCCGCGCACAGTGTCATAATCGCGGCGAGAATCATGGACACGCTTGAGATCGTTCCTGATACGGAGCTGAGCTCAAATGCTTTAGATGTTCCCGCTCCGTGCGCGCTGGTTCCGAGCAGCACGCCCCGGGCAATTTCGTTATCAATGCGGAAATAGCGGATGACCATCGGCCCGATGATCGTTCCCAATAAAGCCGTTAAAATGACGAAAACCGCTGTAACGGCCGGCATCCCGCCGATCATTTCTGAAACGTTCATGGCAATCGGCGTCGTCACGGATCGCGGCACGAGACTGTCGACTAAGCTGCTGCCGAGATGGAACCATTTGGCGATAAAGGCCGTTGACAGAATGGCGATACATGAACCGACCGCTACGTTCAAAATAATTTCCACGGCGTATTTCTTTAAAATCGGGAAATATTTATAAAGCGGGATGGCGAACGCCACTGTTGCCGGCTGAAGCATATCGGTCAGCAGTCCGCCGCCGAGATTGTATGTCTGATACGGGACATTGACAAGAAGCAGCAGTACGACCAAAACAGCGGGCGTAATCAGAAGCGGCGACGTATACACCCGCGGAAAACGAGTGTAGAGTTTTTTCGCGCCCAAATATACTAAGACAGTTAAGAATAAACTTATGATTCCGATGAACACGTTTGTTTTTTCTCCTTTCTTTTTGCTATCAGCTGTGTAAGCGTACCTGTTGAAACCATCACGACAAATGTGCTGATGACGACGACAAGTAAAATGCTTACGCCGAATTTAGACATAATATCTCCGTATTCAATCACTCCGACGGCAGACGGGATGAAAAACAGCAGCAGCTCACCGAGGAGCCATGCTGCGCCAAGCTCAATCCATTCAAGTTTGATAATCTTGAAATGCAATAATGTGAAAAGAATCACAATCCCGATTATACTGCCGGGAATATTTATATGAAGAGCCGCCGTGACCCAATTGATCAGACGCGCAAATATAAACAGCAGAGCGATTTGAATAACGGTAAGCAGCAATTTTTTCATAATGATGCCTCCCTTATATTTATATTGTACAGAAGGTTTTGCTATAGGTAAAATACATATAAAGAATAATGTGTATTCCTTTTGTCTATAGAAAGGATGAAATGTAATGGATATCCGGCACTTAACGTATTTCTTGGAAGTGGCCCGTTTGAAAAGCTTTACGAAGGCTTCACAGTCGCTGTATGTTTCACAGCCGACAATCTCAAAAATGATTAAAAACCTGGAGACGGAGCTCGGCATTAAGCTGTTTTACCGCAATGGCCGGCAAGTTGAACTGACTGACGCCGGGCAGAGCATGTATGTGCAGGCGCAGGAAATCACAAAGTCATTCCAAAACCTGACGTCAGAGCTGAATGATATTATGGAAGTGAAGAAAGGGCACGTCCGCATCGGTCTTCCGCCGATGATCGGGTCCGGCTTTTTCCCGAGAGTGCTCGGTGACTTCCGCGTCACATATCCCGATGTGACGTTTCAGCTTGTTGAGGACGGCTCTATTAAAGTGCAGCAAGGGGTGGAGGACGGCTCGCTTGATATCGGGGTCGTCGTGCTTCCCGCGAATGAAGAAATTTTTCATACGTTCACAATCGTCAAGGAAACCCTTATGCTCGTCGTCCATCCGTCACATCGGCTCGCTGACGAGAAAGAATGCAGTCTTCACGAATTGAAAGAAGAGCCGTTCATATTTTTCAGGGAGGATTTTGTCCTTCATAATCGAATTATGACGGAATGCGTGAAAGCCGGATTCAGGCCGCACGTCATTTATGAAACGTCACAGTGGGACTTTATCAGCGAAATGGTATCGGCCAATCTCGGTATCGGCCTTTTGCCGGAAAGAATCTGCCGCGGTCTTGATCCTGACAAAGTCAGAACCATTCCGCTCGTTCATCCGGTCATTCCGTGGCATTTAGCCATCATTTGGCGGAAAGACCGCTATATGTCCTTTGCCGCCAGAGCCTGGCTGGAGCATACGAAATCGTATTTATGGAATCCGAAAAAGAGAAAAAAGGATGATTAAGCATGGACGCACAAACCGCAGCTCAACACTTGAGTAAAGTGCGGGATCAAAACCCGCTCGTTCACAGTATCACCAATAATGTCGTCACGAACTTCACCGCTAACGGACTGCTCGCGCTCGGCGCATCGCCCGTTATGGCTTATGCAATTGAGGAGGCCGCCGACATGGCGAAAATCGCAGGAGCGCTCGTCCTGAATATAGGCACCCTCAGTTCGGTGTCGGTTGAAGCTATGATCGCAGCCGGAAAATCGGCCAACGAAAACGGTGTTCCGGTCATTTTTGATCCGGTAGGCGCCGGCGCCACGCCGTTTCGGACGGCATCAGCCCGCAAGATCATACAGGAGGTCCGCTTGTCCGTCATTCGCGGAAATGCCGCGGAAATCGCCAATATTGCCGGCGCCCCTGATTGGAAGATAAAAGGCGTGGATGCGGGGGAAGCCGGAGGAGATGTGGTTCAGCTCGCTAAGACGGCTGCAAGCGGGATGAAGACGGTCATTGCGATTACCGGAAAAACCGACGTCATCTCCGACGGCACCGGCACATACGCCGTACATAACGGTGATAAACTGCTGACGAAGGTGACGGGGGCGGGATGCCTGATGACGTCTGTAATCGGAGCCTTCTGCGCAGCGGGGCAGGACGTTCTGCAAGCGGCCGTTTCAGCCGTTTCTGTATACGGAAGCGCCGCTCAGCTTGCCGCTCTGGACACCTCCCATAAGGGGCCGGGCAGCTTCCAGATTGAGCTTTTAAACAAGCTGGCAAGCATCTCCGAACAAGAAGCGGCCGAGCTTGCCGCAATTGAAAGGGTGACAGAAAAATGACGCGTATTTCTCGGGAAATGATGAAGGATATGTTATCGGTTTATTTTATTATGGGATCAAACAATACAAGCGCAGACCCCGTTTCCGTGGTGAAAAAAGCCATTGAGGGCGGCGCTACGCTTTTTCAATTTCGGGAAAAGGGGAGCGGTTCTTTAACAGGGGATGAACGTGTCCTGTTCGCGAAGCAGGTGCAGGATGTCTGCAGGCAGGCCGGGATTCCTTTCATCATTAATGATGATGTCGAATTGGCCTTGCGCCTTGAGGCGGACGGAGTGCATATCGGACAGGATGACGCAGACGCCGAAGAAACGAGAGCGGCAATCGGCGATATGATTCTCGGTGTGTCAGCACATAACGTCTCCGAGGTGAAGCGGGCGGAAGAAGCCGGAGCCGATTACGTCGGAATGGGCCCGGTCTATCCGACCGAAACAAAAAAAGATGCTGAAGCTGTGCAGGGCGTTACATTGATTGAAGAGGTGCGGCGTCAGGGCATCACCATTCCGATTGTAGGAATCGGCGGCATTACGGCTGACAACGCGGCGCCCGTCATTGAAGCGGGTGCAGACGGCGTCAGCATGATCAGCGCCATCAGCCAAGCCGAAGATCCAAAAGCGGCGGCGCGCAAGTTTTCAGAGGAAATTCAGCACTCCAAAGCAGGGCTGTCCCGATAGGGCGGCCCTTTTTCTGTGTGCGCAAAAAGGCAGTGACGGACTTGGAGAATATAAGCCGTATGTCAAGAACAGGGCAATCAGCTTGCAATATCGACCGAAGCGTTTGACGGCTCTATCGCTTCTCTTAAAGTGACGCCTGAACCAATCACCACCGGCGCCGAAGGCTCGAAAGCCCTCTATAAAACAGTGAAAAGCGCGCAGTGAGAGATCGTTTCGAGGTCACGGAAAAACTTAATGCGGAATTCAGCGAATTTGAAGTTTTGATGTCGAAATACAAAACGTGCGATCAATCGTATACGTCCTGTGATACATTAAGTACAGATCAAATCAGAGAGATAAGCACAAAGCTGACGGCCCTTTCTGAAACCATGTCGAAGATTGCCGATGTGCTTTAAAAGGAGTTAAGACACAGCATGAGCGATGAACATAACAAGGAAAAACAGATCCACAGACGGGATGTCCTGAAGTGGGGCGCCGTCGCGGGCGCCGCCGTTGCTGTCGGAGCGAGCGGCCTCGGAGGACTCGCGCCGCTCTTCAAACCGGCGGCCACCGCTTCAAAGAAGAATGATGAAAAAAGGGATCGTGATCAAATCGTTCCTTTTTACGGAAAGCACCAAGCAGGAATCACAACGGCGCATCAGACGTATGTGTATTTTGCGGCGCTTGATGTCATGTCAAGCGACAAAGCCGATGTCATCTCCCTTTTCAAACATTGGACAAGCCTGACGCAGCTGCTGACTTCAGGCGCCGTCCCGTCAGGCGAACAGAAAAATAAAGATATGCCTCCGCAGGATACCGGGGAGTCGCAGGATCTGGCACCGGCGAATTTGACCGTTACCTTCGGCTTCGGCCCCGGGTTTTTCGAGAAAGACGGGAAAGACCGCTTCGGACTGAAGGATAAAAAACCGAAGCACCTCGCCGATATTCCGCCGATGCCTAACGACAAGCTCGATAAGAAACAAGGCGGCGGTGATATCGTCATACAGGTCTGCGCGGATAATGAACAAACGGCGTTTCACGCGGTGCGAAACCTGATGAAACTGGCATCCGGCGTGTGCGAAGTCCGCTTCCTCAATAAAGGTTTCTTAAGCGGCGGGAAAAACGGAGAAACACCGCGCAACCTCTTCGGATTCAAAGACGGCACCGGCAACCAAAGCACGAAGGATGAAAACATGATGAATTCGATCGTTTGGGTTCAATCAGGGGAGCCGGACTGGATGACGGGCGGCACGTACATGGCGTTTAGGAAAATTAAGATGTTTTTAGATATATGGGACCGTTCATCCTTGAAGGAACAAGAGGACACGTTCGGGCGGGTGAAAAGCTCGGGCGCGCCTTTCGGACAAAAAAAGGAAACCGATCCCGTGAAGCTGAATCAAATTCCCGCCGACTCGCATGTCAGCGTGGCAAAATCAACCGGCAGACAGATTCTGCGCCGGGCATTTTCCTATACGGACGGAATTGATCCGAAGACGGGCTATGTTGACGCAGGCCTGCTGTTTATCTGCTTTCAAAAAGACCCGGACCGCCAATTTGTCCCGATGCTGAAGGCTTTGGCGGCAAAGGATGCGCTGAATGAATACACACAAACGATCGGCTCTTCCTTATTCGCCTGTCCCGGCGGCTGTAAAAAAGGAGAATATATCGCCCAAAGGCTGCTGGAATCGTGACACCTTCCATATGGAGGGTGTTTTTAAAAAAACACTTGTAACTATATATGTTACATCTTAAAATGAATAGGAAAGGAGACTTACAATGACACTGCAGATTAAAGTATATTCTGATTATGTATGTCCGTTTTGCTTTGTCGGCAAAGCGGCGTTTGAAGAAGCAATCAAGGACAAGGACGTACAGGTGGAATGGATGCCGTTTGAATTGCGTCCAAGCCCCTCGCCGAAACTTGATCCGGTGAATGATCCCGCCAAGCGGCAGATGTGGAAAAACTCCATTGAGCCGATGGCGCAGTCGTTAGGCGTTGACATCACGTTCCCCCGCGTGTCACCGCATCCTTACACGGATTTGGCATTTGAAGGCTTTCATTTCGCAAAGGAACATGGGAAAGGAAGCGAATACCATACACGCGTTTTTCAGGCGTTCTTTCAGGAAGAACAAAATATCGGTGACGTTGGCGTGCTGACAAAGCTTGCGGAAGAAGCGGGACTTGACGGTGCTGCCTTCAAAGAGGCGCTTGAGACAAGAGCGTACAGACACGTACAGCAGGAAGCGCTCCGCCATGCTTATGAGGAAGCCGGCATTACGGCAGTGCCGACGTTTACCATCGGCGATGAGAGAATCCCTGGCGCGGCGGGAAAGGAAACCTTTGAACAAATCATTGAGCGGGAACTGAATAAATGTTAACCCGTAAAAAGCCCTCTCGATCAGCGAGAGGGCTTTGCCATATAGTGTTTGACAAATGTTTGTCTGTCCGCTTCATATGCCGCGACGTCAAATGAGTCGCCGCAAAAATGAAGGCACCAAGGGTCTTTTTGGCAGGCGACGCCGACTTGATAGCCGTGTTTTTGAAATTCAAGCGACTGTGATGTGTCATAAAAATGAAAGCCGCGAAACAAATCCTCCCGCCACTCCACGTCATATTGAGCCGCCATTAACAAGCCGTCAATGGCGTCAGCGGGCGTAAACAGGCCGTCTTCATCACCGTGCTCAAAGTCCAGCGGATGATAAGCATTCCCCCGGTATTCAATCACTTTTCCCATCCGCTCTCCGCTTTCCCACCAAATGCCGTTCGGCGGCAGGGTTTTGCAGCCGGCGACACCGAGAAGGCCGAGCTCCTGATGAGATTGAAAGATATGAAGCATGTCATGAAGGAAATGCTGATGAATGATAAAGGTATCCTGATGCAGATAAATTTTATATTTGGAGGGGTGTTTCAGCGCTTTGTTGTAGGACGAGGCCATGCTTGCTGAATCGTATATCGGCATGATATCAACGGAGTATGAAGGGGGGACGGTAAGCTGCATGATATGGCTTTTGCACCGGGAGTACAGCGACTCGTCATTCACACAGACGACAAACAGAAATGAATGTGAATCCATTACATGCTCCTCTCGGCCTCAATCACATATTGATAGGCCGATGCTTCTGTCATAAAGTCATGCCTTATGCCAAGCTGTACGCATACTTCGTGCAATGATGCGATGGCTTTGTGATAAGTGGGGTGATCAACGCGGATCGCCTCAATGCGTTTCACCTCATAACCGGCGGCTTTAAATAATGAAAGCATCTCTTCCCGGGTAAAAAAACGCAGGTGGGTCTGATCCATTAATCCGGCGTCACTGTAAGTCCATTTGCCGGCTAAAAGCTCCAGCACCACTGAGATGTGGCCGACATTCGGTATGCATGCAAGCACCGTGCCGTCTTTTTTTACATAAGGACGAAGCTTTTTCAGCACTGACCAGGGGTCGACAAGATGCTCAAGAACGTCCCCGAACAGCATGCAGTCGAATTGCTCTGATTCGTACGGAAGAATGGCGGATTCAATGTCGCCGCAAAGCACGTGGCTCAATTTGCTTTCCGCCTTTTTTGCGGCTTCGGGATACGCTTCAATGCCGTAAACCGTTATTCCGCGGTCTTCGATCGCCGCTCCTAAATTGCCTGTGCCGCAGCCGACATCAAGCACTGTCCGCCAGTTTTCGTCTATTTTGTTCAATAAATAAGGATTCAGGCCTTCGTAGTAGTTCTGTTGTTTTTCATCATAATAGGGATTCGTATCCATCTGTGTATCACCTCATAAATGGGCATATACACAAGATATGCAGCGGGGGGATCTCATATCACCATGTTTGGCTGTTCAATTGCGGAATGCGGACGGGAATGGTTGTCCGGTATACGGTTTGTTCTCTGATTCCCCTCTTATTGCGGATGTTCCTTTGAAAACTCGGGTGCGGGCGGACTGTGGCAGGTCATATAGTAAAAGGATCCGCCTGTAAATCTTACCGCTGGCGGATGGTGTTTTTCATTGGTGTTTTTTTCTTCACCGCTTTTTCAGTATTTAAGAAGCGCCTCACATCGTCAATGTGCAAACCCATGATTCTAGCCTCTTGAATTAACAATTGCCAATCTTGATCTATATCTTTCATTACATGAGTTTTCATAAGAACCTCCAATTGAAAAATTGATTTGCCCAGCTACAGCAGCCAATGTATAACAAATATCACACATAGTTGGCCGGTAATCCCAAATTGAAGATGAATTCACCTACCTATTCCCTAAGAAAATGACTGAAATAACCAAAATCCTTCAAGAATTCTTACATATAATAATAAACAAATAAATACTGACTGGATAGTATGCAAATAAAAATAAATCATATGACCTATTAACATATACCCTCAAAGCGTCGACTAGCATATTCTTTTTGCATAAAAAATACCGCAAAAGAATGATTCGGTGTAAGATAAAGTGAATGATCAAACAGCTGGGGTAAAAAATGAAAAAAAACAAATTTCAAATTAAGAGAGAAGAAACATTTGAAAGTTTTATTGACGCAGGCCTTCATCTCCTGATTGAAAGAGCTTACGATTCAGTCTCAATCGATGACATCAGTAAAGCGGCGGGTTTCAGCAAAGGCGCGTTTTACGTTCATTTTGAAAGCAAGGAAGATTTTCTGAAGCATTTATTAGACAGGCGTCAGATTAAAAAAAGGATCATCACCGGCTATCTCGACGAATTAGAAAAGCAAACCGCGCGGCCGTTGACGCTTTGTGAAGCTGCGGCAAGCGCGGCCAGCCTGTTGATGCGGTTTGTAAACAGCAAGCCTGCCTGGAATGTTGTGTCTTTTGCCGTTCATATGCCTACTTACAAAGTCGTCAGTGAATATGAAGCTTATATCCGTCTTTATAAGTTATGGATAGAAGAAAGCACTATGTACATAAATTGGCTCAAATCGAGAAATTTAATAGAAGACCATATAGATACCGAGCATACCGCTAAAATGATGTGCGCGCTCATCGACGGGATGATTAAGCAATCCAATGTGCTGGGAAGGCCGGTTACTTTCCGCAGCATGTTTGACGCGCTTTATGTTTTTGTCAGCGGCAGAAAATCAGGGTAACGTTCTTCTTGATTTGACAAAAGGTTTAGAAAAGTCTTTCAGAAAGCGAGGAACTGCCATGCGTTACAGAGAAATTATGATGTATATCATTATGGGGATATTCACGACCATCGTGAATATCGTCAGTTTTTACATTCTGACGTCGGCATTTGAGATGGATTATAAGGCGGCGACTGTCGCTGCTTGGGTTCTGTCCGTTCTATTTGCATATGTCACGAATAAACTGTATGTATTTCAGCAAAAGACCGCGGGGATGCGGAGTCTGATGAAAGAATTGACGGCCTTTTTCAGCGTGCGGGTATTGTCTCTCGCCATCGATCTCGCCATGATGATTCTTCTGGTCAGTCAATTTCATATGAACGAAACGCTGGCGAAAATCGCCGATAACGTCATTATCGTAGTCGTCAACTATGCGGCCAGCAAGTGGATTGTCTTCAGAAAAGCGAAAGAAGAGGGCGTGTCATAACGGTTTCTTTCCGCGCCCCGGGGGAAAGTGTAATGGTGAAAGGGGATGCGTATGAAGCACAAAATAAAGAAAGCGTTTGCTGATGTATTCGGGGAATCGGAGGACCTGCGCATTTTCTTTGCGCCCGGCAGAGTGAATCTCATCGGAGAGCATACGGATTATAACGGGGGCCACGTCTTTCCGTGCGCGCTGACAATCGGTACATATGCAGCTGTCCGGGAGAGAGGGGACAGGCTCGTCAGAATGTACTCTCATAATTTTAAAGAAGCGGGCATAAAGGAATGCAGTCTCGATGATATCCGCTATCAAAAAGAGGACGGGTGGGCCAATTATCCGAAAGGGGTCATGGCGGAATGTCTGGGCAGCGGTTTTTCCCTTCCGCACGGCTTCGATATTGTGTTCTGGGGAAACATCCCGAACGGCGCGGGGCTGTCATCTTCGGCTTCGATTGAACTTGTCACGGCGGTCATTCTCAAGGAATGCCATGAGCTTGAGGCGGATATGCCCGACTTGGTGAAGCTCGCTCAGACGGCGGAAAATTCCTTTATCGGCGTCAGCTGCGGAATGATGGATCAATTCGCCATCGGAATGGGAAAGAAACATCATGCGATTCTGCTGAATTGCGGGACGCTCAGTTTTGAATATACAAAACTCGGGCTGTCGGGGCTGTCGATCGTTATTGCAAATACCAATAAAAAACGAACGCTTGCAGACTCAGGCTATAATACGAGGCTCAAGGAGTGCGGGGAAGCGCTTTGTGATCTTCAGAAGCATCTTTCCGTTCAATCACTGGGAGAACTGACCCCTTCCGCTTTTGACGCCCATGCGGAGCTGATTCAGAATGAAGTGAACAGACGCCGGGCAAAACACGCCGTCTATGAAAATCACCGCACAATAGAGGCCGCCGACATGTTCAGTAACAATCAGCTTCATCATATCGGTGAATTAATGAGGGATTCGCATCTCTCTTTACGCGATGACTGCGAGGTGACGAGTCATGAGCTGGATACACTGGCTGAAGCGGCCTGGCGCCACGGCGGGGTGATCGGATCAAGGATGACGGGAGCCGGTTTCGGCGGCTGTACAGTCAGTATCGTCAAGGACGATGCGGTTTCGGATTTTATTGAAACGGCAGGGGCCCGCTATGAGGAAAAGACAGGGAGAAAAGCTGACTTTTACACGGCGGATGTCGGAGCCGGAGCGAGAGAACTAAAGGGGGATGACGATGGCAATTGAGCGGCACGTGGAACGTTTAATCCAGTACGGATTGCAAAAAGAGCTGATTTCCTATCTTGATATTGAATATACAAGAAACCGTTTATATGAAGCTTTGCATATCACCCATCCGGAGGTTTCAGAACAGAAAGAAAATGAATCGGCGGCATCATTGCCGGACATATTGTCCCCGATTTATGAATGGGCGGCAGAAACGGGCCGGATTGCAGCCGATACAGACACCTATCGCGACCTGCTGAGCGCGAAGATCATGGGCTGCTTTGCCCCGCAGCCGTCCGAGATTGTCCGTCGTTTTGAAGAAACAAAGGCGGTGCACGGGCCGGAGCAGGCGACAAAGACGTTTTACCGATTTTCAGAGGATATGTATTATATCCGTTCGGACAGAATACAGCGGAATGTCGGGTGGACGGCTGAGACGGCTTACGGAAAGCTGGACATCACGATCAACCTTTCAAAACCGGAAAAAGATCCGAAAGCAATTGCCGCTGCCAAAGAGCAGCCTCAATCCGATTATCCGAGATGTGTTCTTTGTAAAGAAAATGTCGGGTACGAGGGGAGACCCGATCACCCGGCGCGTCAAAACCTTCGTGTCATTCCGGTAATTCTCGGCGATGAGCAGTGGTTTCTGCAATTTTCTCCGTATGTGTATTACCGGGAGCATTGCATCGTTTTGAAAGACCGGCACGAACCGATGAAGATCAGCAAAAAAACGTTTGACCGGCTGCTGTCATTCGTCAGCCAGTATCCTCATTATTTTCTCGGTTCCAATGCTGACCTGCCGATTGTCGGCGGCAGTATTTTAAGCCACGACCATTTTCAGGGGGGCAATTATGAATTCCCGATGGCGCGGGCGGAGACAGAAAGGCGGTACAGGCTGCCTGACTATCCGAAAACGATGTTGGGAATTGTGAAGTGGCCGATGTCGGTCATCCGCCTGCAAAGCGGGAGCGCGTCTGAGCTTTCCGGCGCGGCGGATGCCATCCTGCGGGCGTGGCGCGGTTATTCCGATGAGGCGGCTGATCTCCTCGCCTTTTCAGGAGAAACACCGCACAATACAATTACGCCGATTGCCCGGCGGAGAAACGGTTTATTCGAATTAGATCTCGTCCTCAGAAATAACCGCACCTCTGATGAGCATCCGCTGGGAATTTTTCATCCCCATCAGGAAGTTCATCACCTGAAAAAAGAAAATATCGGACTGATTGAGGTAATGGGGCTTGCGATTCTGCCGGGCCGCCTTGAACAAGAAATGAAATACACGGCTGAAGCGCTGTGCTCACCGGACCCGGAAGCGGTCTTAACGGCAGGCCCTTCTGCGGCAAAGCATAAAGATTGGGCGCTCAGTGTGCTGCATAAGCGGAAGATAACGAAAGAAAACGCGGAACAGATTCTGAAAGAGGAAATCGGCCATGCCTTTGCGCGGATACTGGAGCATGCCGGCGTCTTTAAACAGACAGAAGAAGGCAGAGCGGCTTTCCGGCGGTTTATCCGCCATTTGGGCGCTCTACCGGAAAAAAGCCTCATCCCATAAGGGACGAGGCTTTTTTTTATCCTCTGCTTCTGGCGATCAGGCTGAATAAGAATACCACGATCGCAGCTCCGATGATTGCCGGAATGATGGCAAAGCCGGCAAGGTGAGGACCCCATGTGCCGAGCAGTCCGTGCCCGATCCATGCGCCGATCAGACCGGCGATCATTGACCCGATGATTCCTCCGGGCATACTGCCTTTTACAAATAAACTTCCGATCCAGCCGATAATAATAGCGACAATCAGAGATACGATAAAACTCATAAATATCACTTCCTATTTTTTATTATTTATGCCTATATGTTTCCTTCGTTTTGTCCATATTAAACATATGAATGCGTTTTTTATAATGAACATACTCAAGGCGCGTTCCGGTCTTTTTTTTCACAATGCGTTGCGTTAAAATGGAAACCGTGTGAAAAGGTGTGAGCGAAGGAAAAAATATTTCTTTTGTAGAATGTTTAACAAAATGAAACTTTTTGTTGACCAGCGATTTTTATTATGGTAAACCTTTATTTGGTATTATTCGTTCTCACTATCTTTTTTCTCTATATATGCTAAATGATCTAAAACTTTTTATGTTTGATTTGCGCAAGTGGAAAAAGTTCATGCATTTTTTGACGATTTTGTGACATTAGGTCGAAAAAAAGATGAACTTTAGAAAAAAATAAAGCTAATAAGGGCAGATTTTGATAGCATAACAAGGTAGATAGAGAAAAGATTTTGAGAAAGTACATTTCAGATTCACTACATCAATAGGAAGGATGGTGATCTTCTTGTTCAGAGCATTTAAACCGTTACTTTTATTAGCGATGTTGGCTGTTGTTTTCGTACTGGGCGGATGCAGCGACATTTCCGTTTTAGATCCGAAAGGACCTGTAGCAGACCAGCAGAAAGATCTGATTCTCTTGTCAATCGGATTTATGCTGTTCATTGTCGGCGTCGTATTCGTACTATTTACAATCATTTTAGTGAAATACCGCGACCGCAAAGGCAAAGACAGCGGAAATTACAAGCCCGAGATGCACGGCAACACGTTCTTAGAAGTAGTCTGGACAGTGATCCCAATTTTAATTGTTATTGCACTTTCTGTGCCTACCGTACAGACGATATATTCGTTAGAAAAAGCGCCTGAAGCGACAAAGGATAAAGAGCCTCTTGTTGTTTATGCTACTTCGGTAGACTGGAAATGGGTATTCAGCTACCCAGAGCAGGATATTGAGACGGTTAACTACCTGAACATTCCTGTAGACCGTCCGGTTTTATTTAAAATTTCTTCAGCCGATTCAATGGCATCGCTATGGATTCCTCAGCTTGGGGGACAAAAATACGCGATGGCGGGAATGCTGATGGATCAATACTTACAGGCTGACAAAGTGGGAACATATGAAGGCCGCAACGCGAACTTCACCGGCGAACACTTTGCCGACCAGAAATTCAACGTAAAAGCTGTTACGCAAAAAGACTTTAACAGCTGGGTGAAAAAAGCCCAAAGCGATTCTCCAAAGCTGACGAAAGAGAAGTATGACGAACTGATGCTTCCGGAGAATGTCGGAAAATTAACGTTCTCTTCTACACACTTAAAATACGTTGACCACGGCCAAGATGCCGAATATGCGATGGAGGCGCGCAAACGCCTTGGCTACAAAGCCGTATCACCGCACTCTAAAACAGATCCGTGGGAAAATGTAAAGAAAAACGAATTTAAAGTATCCGACGATAAACAAGATTGAAATTGAACAAGAAAGGAGGAAGCCCGAATGAAATTGAGATGGGATGAATTTTTTGTAACAGGTGACCCATTAATTCTGGGCGCACAAGTTTCCATTGCGCTTTCCACTATTGCTATCATCGTTGTACTCACATACTTCAAAAAGTGGAAATGGCTCTGGTCTGAATGGCTTACGTCTGTAGACCATAAGAAACTTGGAATCATGTACATTATCTCTGCTGTTATCATGCTGTTCCGCGGCGGGGTCGACGGCTTGATGATGCGCGCCCAGTTAGCGCTTCCTAATAACAGTTTTTTAGACTCAAACCACTATAATGAGATCTTTACGACTCACGGTACGATCATGATTATCTTCATGGCGATGCCGTTTTTAATCGGTCTGATCAACGTTGTCGTACCTTTGCAGATCGGTGCGCGCGACGTAGCATTCCCTTACTTGAACAACCTGAGTTTCTGGACGTTCTTCGTAGGTGCGATGCTTTTCAATATTTCTTTCGTTATCGGAGGTTCTCCGAACGCAGGCTGGACGAGTTACATGCCGCTGGCAAGCAACGACATGAGTCCCGGGCCTGGTGAGAACTTCTACCTGCTCGGTCTTCAGATTGCCGGTATCGGTACGCTGATGACGGGTATCAACTTTATGGTGACGATCCTGAAAATGCGTACGAAAGGCATGACGCTGATGCGTATGCCGATGTTCACATGGACGACGCTGATTACAATGGTTATTATCGTATTCGCCTTCCCTGTTTTGACAGTGGCATTGGCGCTGTTATCATTTGACCGTTTGTTCGGCGCTCACTTTTTCACGCTGGAAGCCGGCGGTATGCCGATGCTTTGGGCTAACTTGTTCTGGATTTGGGGACACCCTGAAGTATATATCGTTATCTTACCGGCATTCGGTATTTTCTCTGAAATTATTTCAGCGTTTGCAAGAAAGCAGTTATTCGGTTACAAAGCGATGGTCGGCTCAATTATCGCCATTTCCGTCCTGAGTTTCCTTGTATGGACTCACCACTTCTTCACAATGGGGAACAGTGCGTCTGTTAACTCTTTCTTCTCGATTACAACGATGGCGATTTCGGTTCCGACCGGGGTTAAAATCTTTAACTGGCTCTTTACGATGTATAAAGGCCGAATCAGTTTTACAACACCGATGCTGTGGGCGCTTGCGTTCATCCCGAACTTCGTTATCGGCGGGGTAACAGGGGTTATGCTTGCGATGGCTGCAGCGGATTATCAATACCATAATACGTACTTCCTCGTATCTCACTTCCACTATGTGCTGATCGCGGGTACGGTATTTGCATGTTTCGCAGGTTTTATTTTCTGGTATCCGAAAATGTTCGGCCACAAGCTGAACGAAAGAATCGGAAAATGGTTCTTCTGGATCTTTATGATCGGATTTAATGTATGTTTCTTCCCTCAATACTTCTTGGGGCTGCAAGGTATGCCTCGCCGTATTTACACATACGGACCGAATGACGGATGGACTGCATTGAACTTTATTTCAACTGTCGGAGCCTTCATGATGGGTGTCGGATTCTTAATCCTTTGCTACAACATCTACTACAGCTTCCGCTACTCTACTCGCGAGATCAGCGGAGATTCATGGGGCGTGGGACGTACGCTTGAGTGGGCGACTTCATCTGCGATTCCGCCGCATTACAACTTTGCGGTGCTTCCTGAAGTGAAATCTCAAGATGCGTACCTGCAATTGAAAGAAGACAAAACGGATATTCATCCGGAAAGCAAGTTCAAGAAAATCCATATGCCGCACAACTCCGGAAGACCGCTTATTATGTCAGTGGCGTTCGGTATTGCAGGCTTCGGACTTGTATTTGAATGGTTCTGGATGGGCATTGTCGGCTTGATCGGCATTCTGCTTTGCATGGTGCTTCGTTCATTTGAATATGACAATGGCTACTATATACCTGTTGAAGAAATAAAAGAGACGGAAAGAAAGATTTCCGAATAAAGGAGGCGTGATTTATGGAACATGCAGAACACGGCAATTCTAACGCGCCTATGGAATATCAATCTGAAACCGGCAGACTCAATATTCTCGGGTTTTGGATCTTTTTAGGGGCAGAGATTGTGTTGTTCTCAACACTATTTGCAACCTTCTTCGTTCTTCAAAGAAGAACAGCAGGAGGAGTCTTACCGGCTGAATTATTTGAAGTGAAGCTTGTCATGATCATGACATTCCTGCTTCTGATCAGCAGTTTCACCTGCGGGATCGCTGTTCATGAAATGCGTCGCGGAAGTTTAAAAGGCGTCGTCATTTGGACGATCATTACGCTTCTTCTCGGCGCGGGCTTCGTCGGATGTGAGCTTAACGAGTTCATCCACTATGTACATGAAGGAGCATCTCTCGGTACAAGTGCTTTCTGGTCTGGATTCTTCGTCCTTCTGGGAACGCACGGAACGCACGTAACGATCGGTATCTTCTGGATTGCCGGCATCTTACTGCAATTGAAGAAACGCGGATTAACGCCGCAGACGTCTTCAAAAATCTTTATCTCAAGTTTATACTGGCACTTCTTAGACGTTGTTTGGATCTTCATCTTTACAGGCGTCTATCTCATCGGATTGGGGGGACTATAATATGGCAAACAAATCTGCTGAACACAGCCACTTTCCGTGGAAGCATATCGTAGGTTTTGCGTTGTCTATTATTCTGACCCTGCTGGCCCTTTGGGTTGCGGTATATACGGAATTAAGCCCATCAGCAAAACTCTGGATCATTTTCGGATTCGCATTTATCCAAGCCGGTCTTCAGCTTCTCATGTTCATGCACATGACAGAAAGCGAAAACGGCGGAATTCAAGTCGGAAACACGCTCTTCGGATTTTTCGGAGCGATTGTTATCATCCTTGGTTCCATCTGGATCTTTGCGGCGCACTACCATCACGGTGACCATATGGATGGAAACCCTCCTGGCGGTGCGAAGCAACATTCCGAACATCAGGAATAAAAAGAAACCCTCTTCGTTCAGGCGAAGAGGGTTTTTTGTGCCTCTTTTATTGGCTTCTTCTCCGGCGCAGGCGCGGAAGGCCGTAAATGATAAAGGCGGCGATATGGGCAACGATGACGTTGACGGCAAACAGGATGATCATGAGTGTGTGGCCGAGAGGGGACAGGCTGCTGGTTGCGTAAAAGTAGAAGAAAACCCACATGAGAATAATTGGCGGTATGGCCGAAAGAGCGACTTTTTTGTTATCCAGCCAGATAAAGAGGGGTGTTGCGCTTGCGACCAGTAAATAAGCAAAAAACATGTCCATCTTACATGTCTCCTTTCATTTTATGGGAGCGTTTCCAAAATGAAATACAGAGAATAAAATGTGTCTGTTTTGTGGTCGTTTTTTGAACATTTTGTTACAATTATTATACCATGTTTTCCAATTTTTGATACCGCTTTTTCGAGAAATGTATTGCAACTATTGCCTCATTTTTGGATAGGTACAAGAAACCGGAAAGATCAAATACCCTGTCACATTTCCGGACAAGGTAATGGCACAGGCTGTGAACCTTTGTTATGTTCAAAGAAAACATGCACAGCGAGGGTGGGTTTGAAGTGGACATAACAAAAGACGATGTCACAGCGCCGGACGTCATTGCGCTTTTGCAGGAGCATCTGAAGAGCATGACCATGCATTCTCCCCCGGAAAGTATACACGCGCTCAATGCGGACCGGCGCGGCGCCTTAAAGGAGCTAAACAGCCGGCACGGTGAGATCAAATCAATGAAAACGGCTCCGCATCATGTCAGAAAAGGCGCAGCCAACCGGATCCTCCGCCATATGCTTGAAGAAGCAAGGCGGCGGGGTTACCAGCGGATCAGCTTAGAAACCGGTTCTATGCAGGCTTTTCTCCCCGCCAGACGCCTGTATGAAAAAGCAGGGTTTCAATATTGTGATCCGTTTGCACATTATAAAGAGGACCCGAACAGCTTGTTTATGACGTTAAACATAGACTGAAACCCCTTTTCTGACGAGAAGGGGTTTTTTATCGGAAAAGTTTCATCATGACCGAAACATTTCCTTTTCTGACACGTCATATGTCGTGTAGTCCCCAAACCGTAAAAAATAAAAAGGAAGCAACCTCATCATGTTTTCTTGAACGGTGTTCATGTATAATAAACAATAGTGACTTCCGATGAAAATGTAAGGCGGGATAGAATGAGTCGATATAAGAAACAGCAAAGTCCCTATTATCAGGGGGATTTGATTTTTATATTTGGTGTGTTTTTAATAATTAGTGTCGTTGCCATTTATGCGGCCGGACAGTTCGGGCAGTACGGAAGTAATGCCTGGATGAGACAGATCGTCTTTTATGTCATCGGAGCCGGTCTCATGGTCAGTATCATGTATTTTGATTTAGAGCAGCTTGAGAAATTGAGTCTGTACGTATTGATTGCCGGCGTGCTGTCGCTGCTCCTTTTGCGTGTGGCGCCGGAATCCATCGCGCCGATTAAAAACGGAGCGAAAAGCTGGTTTAAAATCGGCAGCTTCACTCTCCAACCCTCTGAGTTTACGAAAATAGGAATTATGATGATGGTCGCGTCCATTATATCGAAGGCGGGCCCGAAAGATCAAAGATCACTTCGGGAAGATGTCAATCTGCTTTTGAAAATTGCGGCATGGACGTTTATTCCGATCGGGATGATCGTTTTGCAGGATGCCGGAACGGGTGCGATCTGTCTGTTTATCGTTATGGTGATGGTGTTTATGTCAGGTGTAAACTGGAAGCTGATCACCATTATCGGCGGTTCGGCCGCGCTTGTGCTTGGTCTTTTCTTAGTTCTCGTGATTGAATTTCCCCATGTGGCGAATTCAATCGGCATTGCGGATTATCAAATTAACCGGATTACATCGTGGATGTCTGACTCCAGTGCGGCAACGACTCAGGCAGAGAGCGATAAAAGCTGGCAGGTGGATCAGGCCGTTATGGCGATCGGATCGGGCGGCATTACCGGAAACGGCGTTCATAATCTGAAGGTGTACGTACCTGAGGGACAGACCGACTTTATCTTTGCGATTTTGGGTGAAAGTTTTGGATTTTTAGGCTGCGCCATTGCGGTTGTCATGTTTTTCTTTTTAATTTACAGGCTTGTGGTGCTGATTGACCGCTTGCATGCGTTTAACCGATTTGGCGCGTTTTTTTGCGTAGGATTTACTGCACTTATTGTTATCCATACATTTCAAAACATTGGGATGAACATCGGGATAATGCCGGTTACTGGGATTCCCCTGCTTTTTGTAAGTTATGGAGGTAGCTCTATCTTATCTACATTAATAGGGTTTGGAATTGTTTACAATGCCAAGGTTCATTTGACTAAGTACAAGAGATACTTGTTTTATAAATAGATATAAAGTTAAAAGTTGGCTCTTAAAATAAGCTTGTCACCAAATCTAACGATTTTGCTGACAAGCTTATTTACATTAAAATTAAGTCATGGTTTAATTTAATATTTCAGAAATGCACTAACATCATATTAACTTCAAATAGGGTTGAAGGATAAGAATACTATACTTAATATCTAAATAATTACTAAAGTGAATTTAAGAAAAAGATAGATCTGATGTTTACAAAAATATCCTTATGGTGTAGAATTTATAAAAAGGAGGTGGATTAATATGTCAAGAAAACTTAAGGGTTTCCTAACATCTATTGTTTTAATTCCTTGTCTATTATTCTTAATTCAGGATGCTAACGCAGCAAGTGCTAAGCACAAGGGATGGTCTGAAACTAAGGCTGGAAGTAATGTTTTATACAAAAGAGCAGTCGGAGAAACAACTTGGAAAGGGAAATATCATTATACAAGGGCGCAAATAGTATGGCCAATCACCGGAGCAGTACAAACCGATTCCGGTAGAAAGTGGGGTAAAGATCATACGAAAGCAACTAGTCCTTGGGCAACCGCAGATTTTGCTAAAGCGAAAACTTTTTACGGAAGTTAAATGAATATACCAAAACAGCCAATATACCTTTTATATTGGCTGTTAATTTAAATAGAAGGAGGGATGGGAAAACTTGTTGAGAAAAAAAATAACTATAACAGATATTTTTTTGTTTTTATTTCTAAGTTTAACTTTTCTGTTAATATTGTTCACTTTAAATTTTGTCATTGAGCAGAACAATATGAACAAAATAACTAACAATTACTATAGTAAAGAAAGTATACATTTCTTTATAAATGCTGAAAATTCACCGCCTGATCTGAAATTATCAAAGATTCTCAATAAAGCAAATACAAATGACTATGTTATCTACAAAGAGAACCTTGATGAAAACGATAAAGATATACGAGGGATGATAACTTTTGGAAATGTTGAAAGGCCTCCACTTATTAAAGGAAGGTTTTTTAGAGAGTCTGATTACTATAAAAATAAAAAAATATCTATTGTGGGTAGGAACGTGGATTATACAGTGAATAAAAACGGGGAAAAGTGCTACTTTTACAATGGCGATTGTTATAAAGTTGTGGGCATAATGGGCACTGAGTACAAAACTAGATTAGATAAAATGGTCTACCTAAACCTTGATGCTTTTGATCCTCAAGTAGGAGGAAGTTATGTCCTTGATGGGGAAAATGATAATATAAAAAAAGTATATAATGAATTTAAACATAAAAATAAGATTGAAGTTAATCAAATAGATGCAGAAGAAAGAGGTACGAGTCGTATTCTTGATCAAGATAGAAATTCACTTCGAGTTGCAATTGTACTAATCGGAATAGTTCTTATAAAAAATTTTTTGATAGCATTGTACTGGCTATATAAAAAGAGAATAAATATAGCTATTCAAGTACTTATTGGGATTCAGAAAAAAAGGATTATTATTTCGCTTTTGAAAAAATACATATTTATTATGTCACTTTCATTAGTATTTTGTAGTTCAGTGTTTATACTATTCGATTATAGAATATATATTAACAACTATCATATAATTCATACAATTTTATTTGAATTGTATATAACGTTATTTGCAATGTTTTCCATGGTATCTTCAATATATATATATTCATACAATAATAAAAAAACTTTAAAGGTGATGAAGTAGTAATTGAATCAACTTCTGATAGAATTAAAAGAAAGTCTAGCTAAGCAAAAAGTATTTTCTATATTGATATTAGTATTAGGTTGTTTATTTTTTTTGCTCATATCAGTTCTTTTTTTACAAGTGAGCAATATAGACACAAAAACAAAAAGTTTTTATGCTCAATTAAAAGGGAAAAATATTTATCAGTTATCAGATACTTTATTTGATGAAAAGGAAGAAAAATATTTCTCCAATCCAAAGGATCTTTTAAAGCTAAAGAGATTTTATGGGGAATTAATTAGAAATGATAATTTTAAGTATTTGAATACCACACTTCAACCCATTGGTGTCAAAAACTTTAAAGGTGATGCTACTTTTTTAGACGGTTATGAATATGGATCTACTGAGGAACCGTATTCAAAAGATAAAGAAATGGGAAAGTATCAACTAGTTAAATCAGTACAATTAAATGATAAGGTGTTTTCAGTTGCTAATCTTAAAATGAAAAAGGGCTCTTTTTTTTCGAAAAAAGACTACATATATACAAAAGAAAGAGTAATACCTGTGATATTAGGGTCTGCTTATCAAAATATATACAAAGTTGGTGATTCAATTCGCTTGGATTATATAGATAAGACTTTCAATGGAAAAGTAATCGGTATTCTAGATCGAAATTCAGTTATTCCAGTACGTGATGAAATGGAGTTCTATATTGATCGTTATATAGTGTTTCCTGATATGAACATAAGTGAAACGCCGGTTTCACAATCAGAGTTAACTTTTCAACAACGGCATTATCTGCAATTAATCAATGGACAAATCCTAACTACAAAAGATAATTTACAAATAAAAAAAATAATGAATAGTATTTCGAACAACTCTAACTTTTTTGAATACACTGTGATTGGTGCAAATGGTCTGGGGGTTGAAATGATCTCATCTATGGTTAATCAAAATAAAGAATTAATGATCACTGTTTGTGCTGTATCATTCTTTTTTTGCATCATGACTATCATACTTTCAATTAGTATCAAATGGAATCTTAATATAAGAAAATACTTATTACATTTAATTTCTGGTGCTTCAATTAATAGAATATTTTCATATATATTTGCTGAGGTATTTTTGATTTTATTTGTCTGTCTCACTATTGTTTTTGTATTTATGTTTTTAGTTGGAGTTATGCCTTTGTATTATTATTTAATGATGATTTGCTTATGTATAATTATTAGTGTATTTGGATTAACTCCTCTCTATGTGAAATTGAGAAAAATGAATTTTTCACAAGTTCTAAAAGGGAAGGTGTAAAATGATTGAGTTAATAAATATTAAGAAAAATTATAGGGATGGAAGTATAGAAAAAGAGGTATTAAAAAACATAAAATTGGAAATTGAGAATGGGGAGATGCTGGCTGTAATGGGTCGGAGCGGTACTGGGAAATCTACGATACTTCATATAATGGCAGGGCTTGAGAGAGCTGATAGCGGTCATTATATATTTAAAGATAGCGATATTACAAACTTGAATACTAGGCAGATTGGTGACTTTCGAAAAAATAATATAGGATTTATTCTGCAAAATTATGTGCTTATTGAAGAAAAGAACGTCTTTGAAAATGTTGCTTTACCATTAATTTATTCAAAAAAAACTAAAAAAGAGATAAAAGAGAAAGTTTTTGATTTACTGGGTAAAATGGAGATTTTAGATTGTTACTCGAAATTTCCAAAAGAATTATCAGGCGGACAAGTACAAAGAGTCGCAATAGCAAGAGCGTTAATCAACGAACCAGAACTTATTTTAGCTGATGAGCCTACAGGGTCATTAGATGAAAAAACAGAAGAAATTATTTTAGATTTATTTTTGAAAATCAAAGAAAAAGGCAAAACCTTAGTTATAGTAACCCATGATCAAACAGTTGCAGATAAATGTGATCGTATAGTTACTCTAAAAAACGGGGTGTTAGTGTAATCTTAAATATCAATTTTGGTTGTATTGAGTCGTGTTGCTTTTAACTTTACGCCCAATGGGATACTATAAACCGGAAGGAGGCTTTATATATGAACAATACCATCGAAACCATACTTAATCATCGGTCGATCCGATCATTTACTGACGAGCTTCTGACAGCAGAAGAGATAGATACATTAGTGAAAAGCGCCCAGGCGGCGTCAACGTCCAGTTACGTGCAGGCTTACTCCATCATCGGTGTAACCGATAAAGAGAAAAAGCGGAAGCTGGCGGCACTGGCCGGAAACCAGCCTTACGTCGAAAATAACGGGCACTTGTTTGTGTTTTGCGCTGATTTGTACCGTCATAAAAAACTTGCTGAGGAAAAAGGCGAAAACATTACCGAGCTTCTTGAGAATACGGAAATGTTTATGGTCAGCGTTATTGATGCCGCACTTGCCGCACAAAATGTAAGTGTTGCCGCGGAATCAATGGGACTCGGCATTTGTTATATCGGAGGCATTCGAAATGAACTTGATCAGGTGACGGAAGTGCTTGGAACACCTGACCATGTGCTGCCGCTGTTCGGCTTGGTAGTCGGTCATCCCGCTCATCCGTCCGGTCAAAAGC
Source organism: Bacillus sp. A1 (assembly GCF_042296235.1). Lineage (NCBI taxonomy): Bacteria > Bacillati > Bacillota > Bacilli > Caryophanales > Bacillaceae > Bacillus > Bacillus sp. A1. The sequence goes on along the minus strand of NZ_CP141181.1, from coordinate 3,796,788 downwards.
CGCGCCTGCCGAAACAAGCCGTATATCATGAAAACACGTACGATACGAATGAAGAAAACTTCCGCAGTTATATGAAGGAATATGATGAAACCATTTCCGATTATTATGATAAACGGACAAACGGCAAGCGGGTTGAAACGTGGTCTGATCAAATCCTGCAGTTCATGAAACAAAAACCGAGAACCTATTTAAATCAATATGTAAAAGATAAAGGTTTTCAAAAGAATTAAGAAAAAACCTCTCCTGACCGGGAGAGGTTTTTTTATGTTTCACGTGTAACATATTTCGACAAAATGGAACAAGGTATATAAATGTTTATCATCAGGGATGCTTATAAGCATACAGAAAGAAAAAACGGCTTAGCAGTGGTACGATGTTGATGAGGTGACAGTGATGATTTCATTAAGTATATTGGATCAATCTCCTGTATCAGAAGGGTGTTCTGCGGAAAGTGCACTGCGGAATACAGTAAGACTGGCGCAGGAGGCGGAAAAGCTCGGATATAAGAGGTTTTGGGTGTCAGAGCATCATTTTTCAGAGCGGTTGGCGGGTTCAAGCCCTGAAGTGCTGATCAGCCATATTGCGGCGAAAACGAATGAGATTCGTGTAGGCTCGGGCGGTGTCATGCTTCCGCATTACAGCGCATATAAGGTGGCGGAGAATTTCCGCGTGCTTGAAGGGTTGACGCCGGGCAGAATCGATCTCGGATTAGGGAGAGCGCCGGGCGGAATGCCGATCGCATCATGGGCGCTGAATGACGGCGGGAAGCGTAGTGCTGATCAATACCCGCAGCAGATTCGTGAGCTGGCGATGTATTTGCATGATGCAGCCGATGACAATCACCGTTTTCCGAATCTGACCGCATCACCCCTTATTAAGACGGCGCCGGAAGTCTGGCTTCTCGGTTCATCGGGGGAAAGCGCGCTTCTGAGTGCAGAAATGGGAGCAGGCTATATGTTTGCCCACTTTATTAATGGAGAAGGCGGAGAAAGCACGACAGCACAATATAAGCGCAGATTTAAACCTTCTCTATTAGGAAAAGAACCAAAAACAGCCGTGGCGGTGTTTGTGCTGTGCGCGGACACGGAGGAGAAAGCGGAGGAACTCGCGGCCGTCATGGATTATACGCTGCTTGCGGGTGAACAGGGGATTCCGCTTCACGGCGTACCGTCTTACGAAACCGTCCGCGGAAATACGTATACACCGTATGAACAAAGACGAATTGCCGATAATCGGAATCGAATGATCATCGGAACGAAGCAGCAAGTGAAAGAACAGATTCTGGCTCTCAGTAAAGCATACGGAACGGAAGAAGTGATGGCTGTAACCATTACTCATCATTTTGAAGATAAACTTCAATCATACCGCCTGCTTCGAGAAGCTTTTGCCGATTAATCAGAAAGAAACCCTGCTGATGCTCCAGCAGGGTTGTTCGGTTATTCAATGATAAAAGGTTTTTCAGTCAGCACCTGGCTTGATTTCCCTTTGTTTGCGGCATAGGCCAGCATATAATATTCTCCTGCCGGCAGTGCGGTGTCACCATTGACTTTGCCGTTCCAGTCGAAATATTGATAGCCTTTATCCTGCTTTTTGTAGATGCCGGCTTGGCCGACAAAGTCAAGATTACTGTCATATACAAGGAAGGCAAGCTCTTCGGCTCCCGCCGGAAGATAGGTTTCAATTTGGTAGGTTCCCTGCGTTGTGCCGTCCTGTACGTCGATTGACGTCACGCGCGGATAGTCCGGCTCTTTTACAATCAGCAGCGTCGGCACTTTTGCGACTGTTTTTCCGCCTTCACGCACTGTGACGGTTCCCTCATAGGTGCCCGCCTTTACTTTTTTGGCATTGACCTTTACTTTCGCATTGACCTTTCCGGTTTGATGAGCGGGGATCACGACCCGGTCTGTGCCCGAAACGGTAATGCCCGTGCCGTTGAAAGAATACTCGAGCTGATATGATTTTCTGATGGACGATTGGTTTTCAATCGTAAAGGTTTCTTTTTTCGTTTCATTGCCTTTGTCTTTCATAAACGTTCCGTAAGAATAACTTCCCGGGGCGACAAGGGAGTCTGCTTTGATCGCCTTCATGATTCTGATGCTTCCGGCGCCTTGCGCATTATGCGGGTATACGTCACCGTCCGCGTCCGTTAAGGTTTCCGCCGTGTTCATGAGAGCGGCTTTTATTTGTTCCGGGCTCCATTTCGGTTTGGCCTGCTTGATGACGGCAGCTGCGCCGGCTACATGCGGAGAAGCCATGCTCGTTCCCTGCTTCGATCCGTAGCCGTACGGGTCGGCCGGATCATGGGTCGGAATGGTGCTGACGATGTTTACGCCGGGAGCGGAGACGTCAGGTTTAATCATCCACGTGTCCATAACCGGGCCGCGTGACGAAAAGTCTGCCATTTGTTCAGTGAGCGATTTAGCGACGGATAAATGGAATGTCGCTTTTGTGCCGCCCGCTTTTAATTGGCTGACGAGTTTTTCGCCGTCTTCTGATGAAAGCTTAACCGTCGGCACGGACATGCCCGGTACATTGGCTTCAATTTCTCCCGGAGCATTGTTATACACAACCATACCGATCGCGCCCGCTTTTTTGGCGTTGTCTGCTTTATCCACAAAGGCGATGCTGCCCCGTTTGACGACCGCGACTTTTCCTTTCAGATCTTTGCCTTCAAAATCCTTTTGCTCGCCGATACCCGCCTCTATGAGCTCTGTTTCTTTTTTATTCAGTGCTTTTATGTCATCTTCTTTGTTGTAGCCCATTACTTTCGCTGAGGAATAGGAACCGAAGGAGACGGCGTACTCGTTCAGCGGCAGCTGTGTCGCTCCGACGGAGATAGCTTCTCTGGACGTTCCCGGAGAGCCGACGGTCCAATTGTTCGGCCCGCTGTTTCCGTTTGATGTAACGGCCGTGACGCCTTCTGCCATCGCCCAGTCAAGCGCCGTGCTTGTCGCCCAGTCCGGGTTATTCACAGAATTGCCGAGAGAAAGGTTCATGACATCCGCTCCGTCCTGTACGGCGCGTTCAATGCCGGCGATGACGTTCTCCGTTGTTCCGCTTCCGCCCGGACCGAGCACACGGTAGGCAAGGAGTGTAGCATCCGGTGCGACGCCTTTAATCGTTCCGTTTGCCGCTACCGTGCCCGCGACGTGAGTTCCGTGGTCAGTCGACGCGCCTCTCGGATCACCGGACGGCGTTTCTTCAGGATCGTAATCGTTATCCACAAAATCATATCCTTTATATTGTCCGAAATTTTTCTTTAAGTCAGGGTGTTTATATTCGACACCGGTGTCAATAATGGCCACCTTGACGCCTTTCCCCGTATAGCCGAGCTTCCACGCGTCACTTGCCCCTATATAAGGCGCGCTGTCATCCATCTGCGGAGACACGGCATCCTTAGATAGGGTCATGTCTTTATCTTTCAGCTGATCGGTATGATAGGTGACGTTCGGATAAACCGCTTTGACATCCTGATCACTCAGCAGTTTCGGAATTTCATTTGCCGGGAGTTTCATGGAGAAGCCGGAAAACACTTGCTCATATTCCCTGTTGATTTTTCCGTGTTTAATGGTTTTGAGCGCTTTCTTTTTCACTTTTGAGCGTTCGCTTTTCAGCTTGCTTTTTGTCTGTGCTTTGCCGAGTTCCTTTGCTTCCGCCAGTGACTTTTCCTTCAGCTCGACGATGACTGTCGTTTGTTTGCCGGTGGTCATATCAATGTCACCGAACACCTCAGCCTTCTCAAGATCAGGAGTTTGCGGTTTTGAAGCCGGCGCAGCCTGTGAACTTGTGGATAAGGTAAAGGATAAGACAAAAGCCGGAAGCAGATAACGGATGATTCCTTTTTTCAATCGTGTTTCCCCCTTTTTCTTTATCTGAATTAGAAATCTAGTATATATTTCTTGAAAATTCAAAATAATCCTTGTGACATATGACTCATTTATGGAAATTGGTCTGTGAATAAGGAGGGAGTTATACACAGAATCCTGTGTATAACTGAATAAAATTGTGTATATATATTGTTGGGAACGAGTGTTCCTATACAAAATATAGATCGAGTTTGTGGATATGTGGATATACCCTGTGTTTAAGCTGTGCTTAAACAAGGGATAAGGTGTGTATAACTTTTTTTATCGGCTTTTCCATTTTTCAGGTCATTTCCATCAGCTTTCAACAAAACTTCTGAAAACTAGTTTGTTTTTTCACTCATATTGTGACAAACAATTCGCCCGGCCGCGTCTATCATAGAGTCATAGGGTTGCTAGACCCGCTAGTTTTTAGCGGAGAAGGATCGGCCGCCTTTTCCGTTAAAGCGGAGAGAAAAACAGGCCTGCGAACAAGCTGTCTGTCAAAAAGAAGCGGAGGGATGATTTGCAATGAAACGTTTGCTAGTATCTTTACGGGTGTGGATGGTCTTTCTGATGAACTGGATGGCGCCGGGTAACGGAAGATATCCATTAGCCGCCGTGTACGGAAACCAAGCGGCTTATCATAAGAAAGCGAAGCGGACGGCTGGGGCTTTTTCGTTTGTGAGCCGTGTCCGATCGGCGGATTTGACCGATGAAACGAAATCGGCCCGCGGCAGGCTGGATAAAAACCGATGGATGCCTGTCCGCAAAGAATTGCCGAAACGGGAGCGCGCGGGTCCGGCACCTTTACATCATATGAAAAAGAGGGTACAATCCCACTAAACATATGAACGGGAGCGAACCTCTTGAGAATAGACAAAGTATTAAATAACAATGCGGCGTTAATAAAAGAAGACGGACGGGAAAAGATCGTAATGGGTCCCGGAATCGCTTTTCAAAAGAGAAAAAATGATGTGATTCAAAAACATAAAATTGAAAAAATATTTGTCGTGCACGACGAAAATGAAAAGTTCAAACAAGTGTTAGAAACGCTTCCCGAAGAGCATATAGAGGCGGCTGAAGATATCATCAGCCATGCGGAGGGAGAGCTTGCGGCACCTTTGAACGATCACATCCACATTGCGCTGGCGGACCATTTATCCTTTGCGATCGAAAGGATTCAAAACGGCCTTCAGGTGCATAACCGATTGCTTCATGAAATTAAGGCGCTTTATAAAAAAGAATATGAAATCGGCCGCTGGGCGGTTGAACACGTGAAACAAACCCTCGGTATATCATTGCCTGATGATGAGGCGGGGTATATCGCGCTTCATATCCACACTGCTAAGGCTGATGCCAAAAGCATGTATTCGGCGATGAAGCATACAACCATGATCAAAGAAATGATCGAAAAGATCGAATCCTTTTTCGAACAGAAGGTGGATGAAGACAGTATTTCCTATCAGCGCCTCGTCACGCACTTGCGGTATGCGGTCAGCCGGTTGGACTCAAATGAAGCACTCCATTCCATGGACGAGGAGATGCTTTATTTCATCCAAAAAAAGTATCCGTTTGCTTATCGGTGTGCGCTTGAACTGGCGGCGTTTTTAAAAAATGAATATGATTTGGAACTGCCGGAATCCGAGGCCGGCTATATTACGCTGCATGTCCAGCGTCTGCAAAAAAACCCGGAATAACGCGTCTGTTTCGAGAAACAGACTTTTTTTTTGAAAACATATTGACGAAAGCGCTATCATGAAATAAAATGAAAGCGCATTAAAAAACTGAATCGGCGGGATTGTGACTGGTAATGCAGGCAAGACCTAAAATTTGCGTACATGAAAAAGGGATCATGCTGACCTTTTTCGTTGGCGAATTTTAGGTCTTTTTTGATTTTAGAAAGGGGGATACATCATGAATTATCAAGAAACGGCAAAACAGCTTATCAAACATATCGGAGGGAAATCAAATATCATCAGCGCGACACATTGCGCCACACGGCTCAGACTCGTCATTCAAGATGAACAGAAGGTCAGCCAGGCCGATATTGAAGAGACAGAAGGAGTAAAAGGGGCTTTCAGCAGCTCGGGGCAATATCAGATTATATTCGGTACCGGCCTTGTGAATAAAGTGTATGACGCTTTTTCAAAAGAAGCCGATTTGGGGCGGGAGGATCGTGAGACACATCAGGACGCGGCGAAAAAAAAGCTGAATCCGGCCGCAAGATTTGCGAAAACACTGTCTAACATATTCGTTCCCATCATTCCGGCTATCGTGGCAAGCGGACTTTTAATGGGGCTGCTCGGCATGATGAAGGCTTTCCACTGGGTGTCTGAACAATCATCGCTGTTTAAGCTTTTAGACATGTTTTCAAGCGCGGCGTTTATCTTCCTGCCCGTATTCATCGGGTTCAGCGCGGCGAAGGAATTTGGCGGTAATGCCTATCTCGGTGCCGTGCTGGGGGGAATTATGATCCATCCGGCGCTTTTGAATCCGTGGGGGCTTGCGGATGCATCGCCTGATTTTATGCAGCTCTTCGGCTTCGACATTGCGCTGCTCGGCTACCAAGGGACGGTCATCCCCGTACTGTTAGCCGTTTACATTATGAGCAAAGTGGAAAAGGGCACGAGAAAAATGGTGCCTCACGCATTCGATTTATTGGTCACGCCGTTTGTCACGGTGATTGTCACAGGATTTATTACCTTTATCGCAATCGGTCCGCTTGGCAGGGCGATCGGATCAGGCATTACCGTCTCGCTGACATATGTGTATGATCACGCGGGCATTGTTGCCGGACTTCTTTTCGGCGGTCTTTATCCGCTTATTGTGCTCACAGGTGTGCATCACAGCTTTCATGCGATTGAGGCCGGCCTCATCGCTGATTTGGGCAGAAACTATATCCTTCCTATCTGGTCGATGGCGAATGTCGCTCAGGGCGCGGCGGGACTGGCTGTATTTTTCCTGACGAAAAAAGCGAAAATGAAAGAAATCGCTCTGCCTGCCGCATTTTCCGCTTTTCTCGGCGTAACCGAACCAGTTATTTTCGGTGTGAACCTAAGGTACCGGAAGCCGTTTATCGCGGGAATGATCGGCGGAGCGCTGGGGGGGGCCTATGTCGTGGTGACCGGTGTCGCAGCCAATGCTTACGGTCTGACCGGAATTCCGATGATTGCCATCACGGCTCCGCTCGGTTTAGGAAATCTTATAAACTATCTGATCGGAATGGGCATCGCCTCTGTTTCGGCGTTTATTGCCGCTTACATTATGGGAGCTAAAGAAAAGGAGGCCGTCAAATGAGGACACCGGATCAAGAGCTGCGCCTGCAGGCTGAGGAAGCGAAAAAGAAGCGGCAAGAAACAGTTGCGTCAGATCCATACCGCCAGAACTATCATGTTATGCCGCCGGTCGGGCTTTTAAATGATCCGAACGGCGTCATCCAATGGAACGGCGCATATCACTTGTTTTTTCAATGGCAGCCATTTCATACGGGGCACGGCGCGAAATTTTGGGCGCATGTGACGACGAAGGATTTCGTTGAGTGGAAAGAGGAAGAAATCGCGCTTGCGCCGGGTGAGTGGTATGACAAAAACGGCTGTTATTCCGGAAGCGCCATCGAAAAAGACGGGCGGCTCTGCCTGATGTACACAGGCAATGTCCGTGACGGAGAAGGAAATCGGGAAACGTATCAATGCCTCGCCGTATCCGAAGACGGGATCGTATTTGATAAAAAAGGAGTCGTCGCGCGTCTCCCGGAAGGCTATACCGCTCATTTCCGTGATCCGAAGGTGTGGGAGAGGGACGGGGCGTATTACATGGTGCTCGGCGCGCAGACAGAAAAGCTCACCGGAAGCGCTGTATTGTTCACATCAGAGAACCTGACGGATTGGACGTTTCTCGGTGCGATTGCGGGGGCGGACTCCGGCAGTCTCGGGTCATTCGGCTATATGTGGGAATGTCCCGACCTGTTTTCCCTTGACGGAACCGACGTGCTGCTCGTATGTCCGCAGGGGCTTGAAGCCGACGGGATAAAATATCATAACAGCCATCAGGCGGGCTATTTCCTCGGCAGGCTGCATACAGAGCCGCCAGAATTTAAGCATGGTGAATTTACGGAGCTTGACAGAGGATTTGATTTTTATGCGGCGCAGACGCTGGAAGATGATAAGGGACGGAGGATTCTGTTCGCGTGGATGGGCGTTCCGGATCAGCATGAGGACAAGCATCCGACACATGCGTATCACTGGATTCACTGCTTAACGATGCCGAGACAGCTGTCACTGTCCAACGGCAGAATCATACAGCGCCCGCTTCCGGAAATGAAATCGCGCCGCACGGATGAACAAAAGCGCCGTCTTCAATTGAATTGCTCGTCTGTAAGCCTCCCGGTGAAAGATGCGTCCCGGGCTGAAGTGCTGCTGGAAGACATCACTTGCGAATCCGGTTTTGAAATCTCAATTCGGGGCGCGGCCCGGTTTATATTTCATCAGGAAGAGGGGCTGGCTGTGCTGGAGCGCACCGCTTTCAGCGGAGAAGAAAAAGAAAAGAGATGCTGCGCCATCAGCGAGCTGCATTCCGTGCAGCTCTTTCTGGATGCATCCTCCATTGAATTGTTTTTGAATGATGGAGAAGAGGTATTCAGCGCCAGATATTTTCCTTTCCCGGGAAATGATGACGTAACCGTCACTTCGGTTGGAAAAACGGAAATAAATGCCTCAATTTGGACACTTTTGTAGAAAATCGTTCTTTTTTCTTATGTGAAACCTATGCCATCTGTGCTATTCTTCAAACGAAAGCCTATGATTCCAGGAATAAAAGGAGTTGTTTTCTCAGCTTTGAAAAATCAGAAGATGACGCCGAAATGTTTACTTGTCAAAGCCGCAGAGCAAGTGGAAGATAAACGGGAAGAATATAAAGAAGTATTGCTTCAGCTGAATCGCATGCTCAAGAGGGCTGAGCCGCACAATGAATGGAGTGATCGGCTGAGGCATACATATGAACAGATGAAGGAATATGCGCTGTTTGTGCAATCGATTGAGATGTTTTTGCGGTCATCCGCGAAAAAAATGAAATAATCCCCCTCGATCATGAGGGGGATATTTATTTTATTTTCCGCTAAGACGCATCGCCGAATGTTTAGTCGGTCCGATGTATTGGTTCAGCGGGAAAGATTCTTTGATTGCCGCAGTGATAAATTCTTTTGCCGCATAGATGGCTTCCTTCACTTCAGCGCCTTTGGCCAGTTCGGCCGTCACGGCGGCGGAGAATGTGCATCCGGCTCCGTGCGTGTAAGGCGTATCAATCATTTCGCTTTCTAATACTTCCGCGGTTTCTCCGTCATACAGCACGTCGATCGCTTTTTCATGTTTCAATTTGCCTCCGCCTGTAATCAATACATATTTCGCGCCGAGTTCGTGAATTTTCTTGGCCGCTTCTTTCATGTCTTCCACCGTTTTTAATTCATCCATACCGCTCAGCTGGCTTGCTTCAAACAGGTTTGGCGTGATGACGGTTGCCAGCGGCGCCAATTGGGTGCGAAGCGCTTCGGCATGCTCCGGATACAGCACTTCGTTCGCTCCTTTGCAGACCATGACAGGATCGATAACGACATTCTTCAGCTGTTTTTCTTTAATCGTTTTCGCCGCAAGCTCTATGATCTCCACGGTAGGGAGCATTCCCGTTTTCATGGCGTCTACGCCGATTCCGTCAACAATCGTCGCCAGCTGTGCGCGAATCGTATCGGCATCAATCGGAAATACTTGATGATCCCAGCTGTTCTCCGGGTCCATCGCTACGATCACGGTCAAAGCCGTCATTCCGTATACGTTTTTTTCTTGAAATGTTTTTAAATCGGCCTGAATTCCTGCGCCGCCGCTGGAATCAGAACCGGCAATAGTAAGTGCTTTGTGCATTGACATATCAATGGCCTCCATCAGTGTTTTATATCTCATTATAGTTAGATTTTCTCCCGATCACAATACGGAAGGCTTGGAGGAATGATTTGACAGCCCCGGGGGATGTGCGTACAATACCTACATAAGATTACTAGGTAAGGGTGAGAAAATAAATGCTCAACAGGGAGCTTGTAAAGGGAAGCACGGTCATTCTGGTGCTGACGCTGCTGAATGAACGGCCCATGTACGGGTATGAACTTGTGAAAGAAATGGAGAAAAGAAGCGGGAATGAACTGCAAATGAAGGAAGGCACGCTGTACCCATCGCTTCATAAGCTTGAACGCCAAAGCTATATTTCTTCTTACTGGGAAAAGCAGACCAAAGGGCCCGACCGAAAATATTACCGGATCACCGATGAAGGAAAAAACATTCTAGCCGAACGGACGAAGGAATGGAATCTGTTCTCCGCTCTGATGGACCGGATGCTGAAGCGGGGCGGGCAGAATGGATAAGGACCTTTATGTGCGGGAAATCAGAAAAGGGCTGGAAGGCAAGGCCGGAAGCCGTGAATTATTAAAGGAAATCGAAAGCCATATTCATCATGCCATTTGTGATCATCTGGAAAAAGGCAAAACCGAAAGCGAAGCGATGGCGCTTATTCTGCGGGAAGTGGGGACTCCGTCTGAGATTATCTCTGCTTTTCAAAAAGCTTCGGCGGTGCCCGCGCGGACTTTTATGCTCTTTTATCTGTTCTGCAACTGCGGTCTTTTTGTGATGGGGGCGATGATTACGATGATGCACGCGTGGGAGATTCATCCCGCTGTTGACGCGCTGTGGAAAGGGATTTCCGTGTCAGTATGGCTGATTATGATCGGTTATGTGCTGTATTGGTTCCAAATCGGCTATCAAGCTGGCAAGGAGTTCGGGGCTGGCGGCAAAAAGCTTGCTGAGCGGACGGTATGGGCTTCAATGGTGCCGAATCTATGTTTTATGTTTGTCTTTTTGTTCAATCTGGTTCCGGCTGGGCTGTTTCCTTCGGCGGTCACACCGAGTTTTGCGGCAGTATGCGCTGTTGTGACGGTATGTTTTCCGTTTTGCGGCAAAATAGGTTTTTATGCAGGCAGGCAGAGACTTGCCTGATCTTTTTCACTATATACATAGGGAATCTATATAGGGGTGTTAAAATGAGATTAGGTTCGTGGATGTACGGCGCGTGCGCCCAAATAGCCGTTACCGTATTTACCGTCTGCGGCTTGGTTCTTGCATTGCCCGTTGGGAGTCTTTTTATTATGGTTCTGAATGGGATGCAAGACGCTATTTTTGTTGTTTTCAGTATTTTGCTTCTTCTATTGTTTTATGCGCTGGGATGGATTTGGGCCGTTTCGTTTGCGCGTGAGTGGAAGGTGAAACTTTTCGAGCTGCAGATCAGTTCGCTCATTCCGCTGGCGGGTATATTATACTTGTACATTGACAGCGGAGTGAGTATACCGGAACTGATTCATGATTGGCATGAGGATGGATGTGCGCTTGTCCCGCCGGCTTTTGTCTGCTTGTGCACATGCTATGCGATGGTGTTGGTGCCTGTTTATCAATCAAAACTTTGGAACGCCATGGAGGCGGGCAGACTTAATGCCAAGGCGGTATGCACTGTTTGGGGAGACCTTCTGATCATTCTCGTTTTGCTGGCGGGCATGACCTGGATTTGTTTCTGAATGGGCCGAAATCAAAAATCCCCCCTGATCTCTCCGCCGCTTTATGTTTTAATAGAACATGAGAAAAAGCAGAAGGAGCGGGTCATGAATATATCAATTGTCATAGTCACGTATAACCGGATTCCGGCTTTGTGTGAGCTGCTGGAGTCGATTTCCATGCAGACCATAAAGCCTTATGAAGTCATCATCGTAAATGATGCCGGGGAATCGGTCGAACAAGCGAAGCAGCTGTACAGCGATCTGCCGATTCAGATTATTGATTTAGAACAGAATGCCGGACATGTGGAAGCGCGGAACGCAGGTGTGAAAAAAGCGTCGGGTGATTGTATCATGCTGTGCGATGATGATGATTTCATTACGCCGGGCCATTTGGAAAGAATGGCGACTGCACTTGCTGATGCGGATTTTGTCCATTCTGACGCGGAAATTGTGTCATTTGAAGAACGGGGCGGCACGAGATACCCGGTGTCACGAAAGCCGTTCGCCTATACGGCGGATTATGCGGATATGCGGGTGTTTTCCACGTACGTTCCGTCGGGCAGCATGTACAGGCGTTCTCTGCATGACACGTTAGGGTATTTTGATCCGGATGTCCATAATTATTGGGACTGGGACTTTTATTTGCGCGCCGCGAAACAGCACCGTGTGAAGCGTGTTCCTTGCGCGAGCGTCATATATGCGTTTTTTGAGGGAGGCGGCAATCAGTCCGCGGATCTCGGCGGCAAACGGAAGCGGTACTTAGACCGGTTAAGCGAAAAGCACGGGCTTGGGGAGCTCCCGACGAAAAACTTCGCGGTTCTTCTTGAAGAGCCGGACATGAAGAGGCGGGAGGCGCCGACTGACATTGTGTGGGACGGAAAGCCCGTCCATTCAAGACTGCACAGTTCATAAGGGGGACGGACAGTTTGAAACAGCTTTTAAAGGACAGCTGGTGGAATCAGCTGAAAGATGAATTTGACAAACCGTATTATCAAGAGCTGAGAGAGATGCTGAAACAAGAATACAGCAGCCAAACGATTTATCCTGACAGCCATGATATTTTTAACGCCTTGCATTATACGCCCTATGAGGATGTAAAAGCGGTCATTCTCGGACAGGACCCGTATCACGGGCCAGGACAGGCGCACGGGCTTAGTTTTTCCGTTCAGCCCGGGGTCAGACAGCCGCCGTCTTTGAAAAATATTTTCATAGAGCTTCAGGAAGATATCGGCTGCTCCGTACCGAACCACGGATCGCTCGTCAGCTGGGCGAAGCAGGGAGTGCTTTTGTTAAACACAGTGCTTACGGTTCGCCGCGGTCAGGCCAATTCCCACAAAGGCAAAGGATGGGAGCGGCTCACTGACCGCATCATTGATGTGGTGAATGAAAGAGAGAAGCCGATTGTCTTTATCCTGTGGGGGCGTCACGCGCAGATGAAAAAAGAGCGCATTGACACATCGAAACACATTATTATTGAATCGACTCATCCGAGCCCGTTTTCAGCAAGGAACGGTTTTTTCGGGAGCAGACCGTTTTCCCGTACAAACGCCGCCCTTGAAAAAATGGGGGAGCAGCCGATCGATTGGTGCATCCCCGACCTGCCGCAATAAACGGTTTTTTGAGGCGCTTCCGCCCGGCGGAAGCGTCTTTTTTGATGTTCCGGGCGGTATGCCGTCAGAAAAAATAACAAACTCCATTCTGCGATTCGCTCAGAAATTTGATAAAATGCAGGAAGAAGACAAATTACTGCTGGAGGATTTACTCATGAACATACATATCTCTGCTTTGATTCAGAAGATGGAAGAAGAACTGAGGCAGGCGAAAACGGCGATCCGCACCGAGGAGGTCAAAATGCACGCGGCCGCCATCCGCTCTCTGTGTGATGTCGTGCTCGGCACTCAGACGCACACCGCTCCGGCGCCTGTGCAGAATCCGATTCCGAAAGCGGCGCCGAAACCTTCCGCGTCTCCTTCGACAGACCCGCTGCTGCTTGAAAAAATGATGGGCAGCGCCGGGCTGAACCAATATCAGAAAAAAGCGAAAGACGAACGTGAGGAAGACGGAAACGGGGATTCCATTTTCGATTTTTAACAGGAGAGGTTGATTGACTTGAAACTGATACTCGGGGGTTTGCAATGGACGGCATTTATGATTGCGGCTGCGATTGTAGTTCCTGTCGCCATCGCACAATCATTTCACTTGAACCATGCCGATTCTGCCGCATTGATTCAGAGCACATTTTTTGTGCTTGGCGTCGCTGCGGTCATCCAATGTCTCCAGGGACATCGTCTGCCGATTAATGAAAGCCCGGCAGGCTTATGGTGGGGCGTATACACGATTTACGGCGGACTGACGGGCACGGTATTTGCGACATTCGGCGAGACGCTGCGGGCGCTGCAGGGGGCGCTGTTATTAAGCGCTGTCTTTTTCTTTTTGTTCAGCCTTTTTAAAGTGATTGAACGGCTGGCCGTGCTGTTTACGCCGGTTGTGACCGGTGTGTATCTGCTGCTGTTGGTCATGCAGCTGAGTCAGCCGATTGTGAAAGGCCTTTTGGGCATCGGCTATTTAAAAAACAGCGTCGACGGCCTTGTATTCGGGCTCGCCATGGTTGTGACGGCGGCGATGTTCATCATGTCCCGATCAAATGTTACGTTCTTAAGACAGTATGCGATTCTCCTTTCGCTTGCCGGCGGATGGATCTTATTCGCCGTCTTCGGCGCTGCCAAACCGATTCAGATACCGGATCGCGTGATTCAGCTGCCGGTTCTTTTTCCGTTTGGAAAACCCGTGTTTGACAGCGGCTTGATCATTACGTCACTCTTCATTACCGTGCTTTTGATTGTCAACATGCTCGCGAGCATCCGGGTTGTAGAAGCGGCGGTGAAAAAATTCGGCGGCACCGTTGGGAAACGGCGTGAGCGTCCGGCAGGGTTTGCGGCTTCGATCAGCCACCTTTTGAGCGGGCTGTCAGGGGGCATTGCGCCTGTGCCGATTTCAGGGGCGGCCGGTTTTATTGAGACGACGAAGCTTCCTTCGAAAAAGCCGTTTCTTTTGGGAAGTGTATTTGTCATGATCATCAGTATGATCCCGCTATTTATGAATGCGTTTGCGAGTCTGCCCTCACCGGTCGGCTTTGCGGTAAACTTCGTCGTTTTCTCCACGATGGCGGGTCTTGCCTTTACAGAGTTTGACTCTTATGAGAAAGCGGAGCAAAAACGAATCCGCTCCATTATCGGTCTGGCGCTCCTCACGGGGGTCGGCGTAATGTTTGTACCGGAGAGCGCGTTATCAGGGATGCATCCGATCCTGATTTCGCTCTTAAGCAACGGCCTTGTGCTCGGGACGCTGCTGGCGATAGCGATTGACCGAATCCAGCTTATCAAAAAGAAAAAATCCGACAATCTCGTGTCATCGGATGACGGACGTTGAATTTTGCCGATGTTGGGTTATGATTGAATTGGAAACTTTAACGAAAAGGCGGGAGAAAAATAGATGAAAGTGTTTATTATTCTTGGTGCGATTAACGCTTTATTGGCCGTGGCGCTGGGCGCTTTCGGCGCGCATGGGCTTGAAGGGAAAATCCCCGATAAATATTTGCAGGTGTGGCACACAGGCGTGCAATATCATATGTATCACGCGCTCGGTCTTCTGGCTGTCGCGTTTTTGGCCGAAAAGCTTTCTGGCGCAGGCAGTGTTTCTGTCGCGGGCTGGCTGATGTTTGCGGGCATCGTTCTGTTTTCAGGAAGCCTGTACGTATTGAGCGTGACGCAGATTTCCATTCTCGGCGCGATTACACCGCTCGGCGGCGTGGCGTTTATCATCTCTTGGATTATAATTATCGTCGCGGCCGTCAAATATTTATAAAGAAAAAAAGCCAATCCTCTGTCAAGTGAGCGATTGGCTTTTTGATTTATCTCGGAGAATAAGAAGACATGGAGTACGGATAAGTATAAGCGATTTCCTCATCAAATGTGATGTAATCAAGGTAAATGGTCAGAAGCAGATAGCGGGTGCCCGTTTTCGGATCGCTGATGATGATATGGTCACGTCCCGCCGCCTCAATCACACCGCGGAAAATCTTTGAATTCCATTCTTTGCTGTTTTCAAATGTCATATAAATCGTCGCCGTTTTGCCCCGGTTCAACCGCAGAATATTTTCAATGTATGACTCTTCAATCGGCAGCATGCCGGGAACGTTTTGTGACGATGATGGACCTGACGGGATTTGAAAGCTGCCGCCGCCCTGCTGCTGCGGCTGGCCGGGGAACCCCCCGCCGAAGCCCTGCTGGCCTTGCTGCATCGGCATTGTCATTTGCTGCTGCATCGGCATCATTTGTGATCCTTGGCCCTGAGGCTGCGGATAAGGATTAGGCCCGTGCTGCGGCTGGAATCCTTGCATATCCATTCCCATCCCCATCCCCTGCATTTGCTGATATTGATTCTTTTTCGGTTTCATATTGTTCCTCCTTTGATGAAAACCTCTTGATGCTGAAACCTCCTGACAAGTATCAGACAGCCGACAGAGCGGCTGCTGTTTTTATCTATTCCACCATATGAGCCCAAAGAAAGATTTATGCGAAAAAAGAAAATACGATCCAATGTTTCCGGACATCAGAGCCGGCTTTTTTTGTGCGCGCAATGCTGACTTTTCACATAATAGTCTGTATTCCTAGCGCATCTTCCGCATAAGGAACATATGATAGCGGTAGTTTCAGGTGCGAAAAGGGGGTGACGAGTTGCCTAAAGTGTCAGTGATCATGACGAGCTATAACAAAAGTGACTATGTGGCCCGCTCTATTAAAAGTATTCTGTCTCAGACGTTTACGGACTTTGAACTGTTCATTATGGATGACAACTCAAATGAAGAGACATTGGCGGAAATACGTCCTTTTCTCACGGATGACCGCGTCCGGTTTTATCAAAGCGATGTATCGGGCGTCAAAGAAAGAACGGAAAAAACACGCTACGCCGCTTTGATTAATCAGGCAATAGAAATGGCGGAGGGCGAGTACGTGACGTATGCGACCGACGACAACACGTATGTGCCGGAACGGCTTGAGAAAATGGTGAAAGAGCTTGATGAAGACCCGGAAAAAGCCGTCGTGTATTCAAGTTCCAAAACCTATCATCTGAATCAGCGGAAAGAGACGGTGAAGGAGACGGCCAGGCCCGCCGAACGGATCGTGTGGAACGCGCCGTGCGCCATTGACCATTGTTCGGTCATGCACCGGTTTTCCGTGCTGGAACAGGTCAAAGCGGCATTCGGTTCCTATTGGGATGAAAGCCCAACGTTTTACCGGATCGGTGACGCCCGTTTCTTCTGGAGAGTGAATCATTTTTATCCGTTTTACCCGATTTCTGAGGAGCTTGATATCAATTATATTACCGATCAATCCATCCATTATCAGCTTTTCGCGGCGGAGAAAAACGAGTTTGTGAACAGCCTTCCGCAGCAGACCACGTGCCGGGAGCTGAGGGAATCATTAAAAAAGCTTGGAAAGGGGTGAGGGCTTGTCGGCATACTTAGCGAACTATTGGGTGCTGTACCGGCAGTATATTGACCTTTTTCAGTCACTTCGCTACAAAGACATCCCGCTCGCATTGATCAGTAATTTTTATCAATATATCAGTCCGGCGCTTCGGGAGAGCATGGAGCAGAACCCAGAGCTTTTCGGTCCGGCGGATCAGCATATTCCTGAAGCCGGTATTCAGCCTTATTATGATCAAAAAAGGCAAAACATTAAGAAAACAGATGAGAAACCGGTAAACGGAAAAGTCATTCTGCATTTCGATCATCTTCGGTTCACCGAGGGAAATTACCGGCAGTTTGATCCGGCAAAAACAGCGGTACTGGCCAGGTGGAGTCTGCCTGACCATCATGGGCTGCCCGTTATCTGCAAATTGGAGCTGACGGAAATGGGACAAAAAGGGAACCCCGTCCCTTATATTGAAAAAGCCCATTCCATTTTGAAAGAGCTTCACAGCCATCCCGCTTTCGGAAACAGAGAATTTCAGGAACGTTTGTATAAAGACATCCCGTTATTTATTGAAGCGATTGACGCCGTTGATATTTTGTTTACGGCCGAGAAGATTTCCGCTGTTGTAGTCGGCACGACGGAGGATATTTACAGCCGTGTGCTGGCGCTGATGTCCGCGAAAAAAAACGCCGTCAGCATCTGTCTGCAGCACGGAGCGCTCATGGGAGATGAAGCGTTTCTGCCCGTATTTACGGACTATCAGGCTGTATTCGGGGCTTATGAAGCGGAGTGGTATAAAGCAAAAGGCTGCAGGGATGAACAAATCATCATCACGGGGCATCCCCGTTTCGACGAGATTTTCTCAAGAGAGCCGATAGATCGGGACACGTTTTACCGCAAACTTTCTTTTCTCCCGTCACAGCGGACGGTGCTGATCGCCACGCAGCCGTTTTCTGATGAATTTTATACGGGAGTGCTTGAAGAGCTTGCCGGCCAAAAGAACATGCAGCTCATTATTAAACCGCATCCGTGGGAAATCGGCAAAAACAAGCTGGATGCTTACAATCAGGTGCTGCGGAAATATAAAGCAGGCAAAATCATCAAAAAAGAGATGGAGCTGTATGATATTCTCCCGTATGTTGACGCTGCGGTGACACAGACATCAACGGTCGGTCTTGAAGCGATGCTGTTTCAAAAGCCCGTGCTGATCGGAAAATCAGCGGGAACCCGCCGATACCCTTATTATCATTCACTTGGAGAATTTGTCTTTGAGGACCCGCAGGCACTCGCTCAGGAATTAATCCGGATATGCGAAAGCCCCGCAGCATATCAAAAAGCGGAACAGGCGCGCCGTGCTTTTGTCGCCGCGAACTACCCGGTACAGGATTCGCTTGCCGCTTTATGCCAAGTGCTTCAGGAAAAAACCGGAGTCAGCTTCAGACGGGTTGACCCTTCATAAAAAAGATAGGAGCGCAAAAAAATGGTGCAAAAAAGATCAGCTTTTCTTCCCTATTCATTGCCCATGATCGGGAAGGACGAAATTCAGGAGGTTATTGATACGCTTGAATCGGGCTGGCTTTCAAAGGGACCGAAAGTAGAGGCGTTTGAAAAAGCCTTTGCCGCCTGGACGGGGGCAAAGCACGCGATCGCGCTGAACTCATGTACCGCCGCTTTGTTTTTGGCCCTGAAAGCGAAAGGGATCGGTCCCGGTGACGAGGTCATCACGTCTGCCGTGACGTTCAGTTCAACAGCCAATACAATCGTGCACACAGGCGCCGTTCCGGTGTTTGTTGACATCGATCCGCTTACGCTGAATGCAGACCCTGAAAAAATTGAGGCGGCCGTCACCCCGCGGACAAAAGCGATTGTACCCGTTCATTTCGCCGGCCAGTCATGTGATATGGATCAGATTCTGGCCATTGCCGAAAAGCATCAATTATTTGTCTTAGAGGATGCCGCCCATGCCGTGTATACCACTTATAAACAGAAAATGATCGGATCAATCGGTGATGCGACGGCATTCAGCTTCTACGCGACAAAAAACCTGGCAACCGGTGAAGGCGGCATGCTGACGACGGACGATGACGGGCTTGCCGATCAGATCAGGGTGCTCAGCCTTCACGGCATGAGCAAAGGCGCGTGGAACCGCTATTCTTCAAACGGAAGCTGGTACTACGAGGTCGAAACGCCCGGCTATAAAATGAATATGTTTGATCTTCAGGCAGCGCTTGGGCTTCATCAGCTGAAACGGATTGACAGCATGCAGCAAAGAAGGGCTGAAATTGCAAGCCGCTACCAGGACGCCTTCAGACACATGAAAGGGCTCACCGTCCCGTATGTCAGTGATGACGGGCGGCATGCATGGCATCTGTATGTTCTTCAAATAGAGGAGCAGGAGGCCGGGATCAGCCGGAACGATCTGATTTCCGCTTTGAAAGACCAATATAATATCGGCACAAGTGTTCATTTTATTCCGGTTCCGTTCCATCCGTATTATCAAAAAACGTACGGATATAAGGAAACTGATTTTCCGGCCGCGGCCGCGTATTATCACCGCACCGTATCACTCCCTCTTTATCCGTCAATGACAGATGATGACGTTGAATACGTCATTGCAGCCGTTACGGATATCGTCAAAGGGGCTGATTAGGTGTACAGACTGAGGGAAAATCTTGCGCAGGACATGATTCATGCCTTCCTGCATCAGAAGAGCATTCATCCGGAAGCCTATGAATCGTCGCTCTGTTTATTGGAAGAAAACAGCCTTCAAGGCGTGATTTTATATGAAAACTCTTCGTGGGAAAGTCAATTGTTCCGAAAAAATATCATCAATGTGAAGCTTGCAGCCGCAAACAGCACCGGACAGCTCAAAAGGCTGTTTCAGGAATTTTACGCGGCAAGGCGGGCGGACGGCACTGATTTTATATTTATTAAAATACCGGCTGAAGATATCGGCGCGATGCAGGTCGTGCAGCAGCTTCCGAACGCTTATTTTGTAGGGAGTCTTCTCAAGCTCGTCAGTCCGGTGCGTGTATATAACAGCACGCCGCCGTTTGAGATTACAGAAGCCGGACCCGGCGACACGGAAGCGATCAGCCGGCTGGCCCGCGACGCCTTTACAAAAAGCAGGTATTATCAGGACCCCCATCTCAGTTATAAAAGTGCAAACCGCCTGTTTGAAGAGTGGGCGCGGAATAACGCGGAAGGAAGAGCTTCGTTACAATTCCTCGCCAAATATAAGGGAGAGACCGCGGGCTTTGTTCAGGGGCTGTCTAAAGGCGATGAATTCGTCCTTGATCTGATGGCGGTAAAGCCGGGCTTTGAAGGAAAAGGAGCGGGATACCATTTAGCGGCGCACGTGATTGAACAATCATTGCGTTTTCAGCATAAGACTGTATCAGCGGGAACGCAGCTCCACAATGTAAGAGCCATCCGCCTGTATGAAAGAATGGGATTTAAAGCGGATGCGTCCTATTACTACTATCATGTGTGGCCCGGGAAGGAGGCGGACTGATGGCATCATGCAAAATCGGAACGAAGTCAATCGGCGAAGGTTCGCCCGTATTCATCATCGCCGAAGCCGGAATTAATCATGACGGAAAACTGAGCCAGGCGTTTGAATTGATAGATGCGGCCAGTGAGGCCGGCGCGGACGCGGTCAAGTTCCAAATGTTTCAGGCTGACAAAATGTATCAGAAAGACCCCGGCTTGTACAAAACTGCTGCGGGAAAAAACGTCTCTATTTTTTCTTTGGTGCAATCAATGGAAATGCCCGCTGAGTGGATCGAACCGCTGCTTGAATATTGTAAGAAAAAAGGCGTGCTGTTTTTAAGCACGGTATGTGACGAAGGCTCTGCCGACTTACTGTATGCGACTTCCCCTTCAGCTTTTAAAATCGCCTCCTACGAGCTGAACCATCTGCCGTTATTGAAATATGTCGCGGGGCTGAAGACACCGATTATCTTCTCCACCGCGGGCGCTGATATTTCAGATATTCAGGAGGCTTATCAAACCATTACCGGCGAGGGGAACAAAGAAATTGCGATCATGCATTGTGTGGCGAAATATCCCGCGCCGCCTGAATACAGCAATCTGAGCGTCATTCCCATGCTTGCCGCCGCATTCCCGGATGCAGTGATCGGTTTCTCCGATCACAGCGCCCATCCGTATGATGTGCCGTGCGCGGCTGTCAGGCTCGGAGCGAAACTGATTGAAAAGCATTTTACGATCGATAAAAACCTGCCCGGTGCTGATCACTCCTTCGCCCTCAATCCGAATGAATTAAAAGAAATGGTTGCGGCGATCCGCTCAGTTGAAGCGGAGCTGCGGCAGGGGTATCACGCTCCGGTGCCGGAAGTGCTGTCGGGAAGTTCCCATAAAACGACGACACCGATTGAAGGGGATATCAGAAGGTTTGCTTACAGAGGCATTTTTTCAACAGCGCCGATTCAAAAAGGCGAATGTTTTACGGCGGAAAACCTTGCCGTCCTTCGTCCCGGCCAAAAACCGCAGGGGCTTCACCCGAGATATTTTGAGCTTTTAACTGACGGCGCGCGTGCGGTCAGGGATATCCCCGCCGACACGGGCATCACTTGGGATGACCTTTTGACGAAAGGCAGCCCATATGATGACTGACATTTTGTTCATCATTCAGGCGCGGATGGGAAGCGGGCGTCTTCCCGGCAAAGTGCTGAAACCGATCGGCGGGTATACGATCCTCGATATGATTGTCAAAAGGGTTCGTCAAAGTGCGTTTCACGATCAATCACGGGATAATATGATCGTCGCCGCGTCTGACAGCAAGACCGACGACATTCTGTCTGCGCACTGCCTCAGCAACCGTTACCGTGTGCACCGCGGCAGCGAACAGCGTGTGCTTGACCGGTTTGCACAAGTCATCGAACAAGTAAAACCGGACATCGCAGTCAGGCTGACGGGGGATAACCCGTTTGTCGACCCTTCGCTGCTTGATTTTCTGATTCAATCGCATTTAGATCAGCACGCAGACTACACGTATATCTGCGGTACACCGCTCGGCATCGGCGGCGAGGCGGTAAACGCGCGCCTTTTAACAGAGATCAATGCCGACAAAACGCTGGCGGACAAATATCAGGAGCATGTCACGCTTTTAATAAGAGAATCCTCTGAGAAGTACCGGCTTCTCTTTCCTGAGCCCCCGCAGGAACTCCGGGCTCCTCACTTGCGGCTGACCGTCGATACAGAAGAGGACTACAGGCTGGCCCGCGAGCTGTACGTAAAAGCGGGCTCGCGTCCTGATATTCCGGCAAGAGAATTGATCCATCTGCTGAATAGTGATCCGGAGCTCAGGGCCATTAATCAAATGATCCGGCAAAAAGAGGCTGATTAGCATGCGGGTTTTGATTTTCGCGGACGGGGGCCGTGACATCGGCATGGGGCACGCGGTCCGGATGAAGCTGCTTGCCGGTGCCATTAAGAACAATTGCGCAATAACGTTCTACACAAATAAAGAGGCTTCTTCTTATCTGTCTTCTGATCAATGGGAAGTGATCATCAAGCCTGACAAGGGACAGAAGGAATTTATTGTCCGGGAAATAAACAGGCAGGCTCCTGACCTTCTCATATTCGATCTGCTCGATATGCCGTGTGACTGGTTAGCGGAAGTCAAAAAGCATTCATCGGCACGTATCGTCTTATTTGAAGAAAAACGGGAACATGTCATTCATTTATGCGATGCCGTTATAAACGGCATTTACGGAGGGCTGAAAAGCCGGACGGTTCAAATGGGCGGCGCCGTTGTATATGAAGGCCCGGAATATATCATTCTTCATCCGGGTTTTGAAAAAGCAAAGCAGCTCTATCAGCTGAGAAAAGAATGCCGGACCATATTGGTCTCATTAGGAGGAAGCGACCCGAAGAAGCTTGTCTTTAAAGTGATGGAAGCATGCCGCCGCATCCCCGATATTCAGCGAAAACGAGTGATCATCGTCATGGGCGGCGCCGCGCCTCATGCTGATGACGTGCGCGCGCATCTTACACAAATGCCTTATGCCGAGATGGTAAGGCAGACAAATGACATGGCCGCGCTTCTTTCGAGGGCTGATATGGCCGTCGTGTCCGGCGGGATCACTTTATATGAGACCATTTGTACGGGTGTGCCCTGCATCGTACTTTCTCAAGTGGAGCATCAAACTGAGACGGCGGATAAATTCGCCGCACGGGGGGCCGCCGTTCATCTCGGCCTTGGTGAATGCATATCAGCGGACGTTCTCGCACGGCATATGTCTGACATGGCCGCTGATTATCCGATGCGGTCCGGACTTCATCAAAACGGAAAGCCGCTGGTTGACGGCAGGGGCATCAAACGGGCGGCGGCGATTCTTTATGATTTGTGATAAAACCACACGTAAGGAAGTGTTCATGTGAAAGGTGTTATCTTAGCCGGAGGCACCGGCTCACGCCTTATGCCGCTGACAAAAGCGGTCAATAAGCATTTACTCCCTGTCGGTCCATATCCGATGATTTACTGGTCGATCATGAAGCTGGAAGAAGCGGGGATTACGGATATCTTGCTGATTACGCAAAAAGAATATATTCCGCAATTTCATAAACTTCTCGAAACCGGAGAAGAACTCGGCGTCTCAATCACATATCAGGTTCAGCCAGCCGCATCCGGCATTTCCGACGGTTTATCATACGCAAAGCGGTTTACCGGGCGCGACCCGTTTGTCCTGCTTTTGGGAGATAATATTTTTGAAGATTCATTAAAACCTTATACGGAGCGTTTCGCAAAGCAGGGAAAAGGAGCGAAAGTGCTGCTGAAAGAAGTGGACGATCCGGAGCGCTTCGGCATCGCCGAGATTGATGAGGAAAACAAACGGATCAAGTCGATCATTGAAAAGCCGGAGCAGCCGCCGACCAGACTATGCGTCACAGGGATCTACATGTACGACGCAGAAGTGTTTTCTTATATTGAACAAATTTCCCCTTCAAAACGCGGCGAACTGGAAATTACAGATGTCAATAATTTATACATTGAACACAGTGAGCTGACGTATGATGTGTTAACGGGCTGGTGGGTGGATGCGGGCACGCATGAATCGCTCTACCTCGCCGGAAGCCTGGCGCATCAGGCAATACAGAAAGGACAGGAGCATTAATCATGCCAAAATCATATTTAATTACAGGCGGCGCCGGATTTATCGGCCTTACCTTCACAAAGATGATGCTGAAAGAAACGGACGCGCAGATTACCGTCCTGGATAATCTCACGTATGCAAGCAGGCCGCTTGAAATAGAAGCCTTAAAAAAGAACGGCCGTTTCCGTTTTATCAAAGGTGACATTTCTAAAAAAGAGGACATTGACAAAGTCTTTTCCCACATGTATGACGCTGTCATTCATTTTGCGGCTGAATCCCATGTGGACAGAAGCATAAATCAGGCAGAGCCGTTCATCACAACAAATGTGATGGGCACATACCGACTGGCGGACGCGGTGTTGCAGGGAAAAGCCGGCAGACTGATTCACATTTCCACAGATGAGGTGTACGGAGATTTGGCGCCGGATGATCCCGCTTTTACAGAGACGACGCCGCTTTCTCCGAACAATCCGTATTCCGCCAGCAAGGCAAGCTCAGACCTGCTCGTCATGTCTTATGTGAAAACTCATAAGCTTCCAGCCATCATTACAAGATGCAGCAACAATTACGGGCCGTACCAGCATCACGAGAAAATGATTCCGACCATTATCAGGCATGCCGTAAACGGCACGCCGGTTCCGCTGTACGGCGACGGATTGCAGATCAGAGACTGGCTGTTTGCCGAAGACCATTGCCGCGCCATTAAGCTCGTCCTGGAAAAAGGAACACTCGGTGACATTTACAATATCGGCGGAGGAAATGAACGGACGAATAAAGAGCTTGCGTCATTTATCATGAAGGAGCTCGGTGTCGAGGAACGGTTTGCTCATGTCGAAGACAGAAAAGGGCATGACCGCCGCTACGCCATCAATGCTTCAAAGCTGAAAAATGAGCTGGGATGGCGGCAGGACGTCACATTTGAAGAAGGAATGAGAAGAACCATTCGCTGGTATACAGACAGCCAAGACTAATCGGAAAGAAGGGGATCCGATTGACGAAGGTATTAGTAACCGGAGCGGCCGGCCAGCTGGGGCGGGAGTTATGCCGCCAGCTGAAGCGGGAAGGGTATGAAGTGATCGCCTTGACAAAAGCGATGATGAACATATCCGACCAGCGTTCGGTGCGGCACTCGTTCAGCCATTACAAGCCGGATATCGTCGTCAATACGGCGGCATACACCTCCGTTGACAAATGTGAAACGGAGCTCGACAAAGCGTATTTAATAAACGGAATCGGCGCTTATTATGCCGCGCTTGAGGCTGAAAACACCGGCGCGAAATTCATTCACATCAGCACCGATTACGTCTTCAGCGGCAAAGGAACACGGCCATACCAGACCGACGATCCCGCAGATCCGGGCACGATTTACGGAAAAAGCAAAAAACTCGGCGAAGAACTGATCCGGTTAACGGGAAAAAACCACACCATTATCAGAACATCGTGGGTGTACGGCAGCGGCGGGCACAACTTTGTCAATACGATGCTGAAACTTGCGGATACACATGATCAGGTGCGTGTCGTTAACGATCAAGTCGGCGCACCGACGTACACAAAGGATTTAGCCGAAACGGTGATCGGTCTGTTTGACAGGCCGCCGGGCTTATATCACGCCGCAAACAGCGGAGTGTGCAGCTGGTATGAATTTGCCAAGGCTATTTTTGAAGAAAGCGGCAGAACCGCCGCCGTGCTGCCCGTCACGACGGAGGAATACGGAAATGAGACGCCGCGCCCCGCTTATTCGGTGTTGAGTCTTGAGTCGATTGAACGGCAGGGGCTCGGCATGAGGCATTGGCGGGAAGCGCTGCATGATTATTTACAAAGGGAGGGACAGTGCAAGTGATCGAAGGCGTAAAAATCAAAAAGCTGATCAAACACAGCGATGACCGGGGTTTTTTCTCAGAACTCGTCCGTGACGATGAACATCTCTTAGAGCGTTTCGGGCAGGCTTCCTGGTCCAAAAGCTATCCCGGCGTCATTAAAGCATTTCACTATCATGAGAAACAGGATGACCTGTGGTTTTTTCCGACGGGTTACGCCCAGGTCGTGCTCCATGACCTTCGCGAAGAGTCGGCAACCAAGGGAGAAACGGATGTCTACTACATGGGAGAAGACAATCCGATGCTCCTTCTCATTCCCAAAGGCGTCGCACACGGGTACAGAGTGCTGGGCGAAACCCCGCTGACCATTATTTATTTCACGACGATGTCCTACAATCCGGATCAGCCTGACGAAAAAAGAATTCCGTGGAATGATGACACCATCGGATTTGACTGGCAGACGGCTCACCGGTAGCGCACAAGACGAAGACAGCGGATGTCTTCGTTTTTTTGTGCTGATGTTAGCATTTGCTGTGAATGGAGCTAGTGAATAAGATACGACCGTCGACTATCATGATTGCTGGCCTGAAGGACAATTTCATCAAAAATGTCTTGGAAGATGTCGGTTAATCCTTAATGGAACCAAAAATTAAAAGATTCTTATTTTCTTCTCCTATGAAGAACATACATCCTAAAAAACAATAAATGATTTATAGAATGGGGATAGGATTAGGATTTAATTAGAAAAATCTTAAGAAAAAAGTAATATTTGCTTAAGGGAAAAGAGAACTTTCCTTTATATAGTAGGAGTATATATGGAAAGGGGAAAGCGAATGACATACATCTTAAAAACGAGTCAGCTTACAAAAACATTTAAAGGAAAAGAAGTTGTTTCCGGGGTTAATATGCACGTGAAAAAAGGGGAGATTTATGGATTCTTGGGTCCCAATGGTGCAGGTAAAACAACCATTATGAAAATGATTACCAATTTAATCAAGCCAACAAGTGGGGAAATAGAAATTTTCGGTGAGAAATTAACAGATACGTCATTTGAAGTTTTAAAACGAATGGGCACCATTATTGAATATCCCATTTTCTATGACAACCTCACTGCTAAAGAAAATTTAGATTTCCATTGTGAATATATGGGCTATTACGATAAAAAATCCATTGACCACGCTATCGAGCTTGTAAAGTTACATAATATTGATAATAAAAAAGTGAAAGAGTTTTCTTTAGGAATGAAACAAAGGTTAGGAATAGCCAGAGCTATTTCTACAAGACCAGAACTTCTCATTTTAGACGAGCCGATTAACTGTCTGGATCCAATAGGTATAAAAGAGTTGAGGGATCTCTTTAAGTTACTTTGCAGAGAATATGGAATTACATTATTAGTCTCCAGTCACATTTTAGCCGAAATGGAACAAATGTCAGATACTGTTGGTATCATACAGAATGGCAAGTTAATAAAAGAAGTTTCTATGAAGAGTATAAACGGAAAACAAACAGAGTATGTGGAGGTAAAAGTCCAAAATATAAAAAAAGCGTTATATATTTTAGAGCAAAATCTGGGGATAAGAAATTTTAAAATGATTGACCAGCAATTAATTCGTATCTATGAAACAGCAGTTACACAACAAGAAATCTCTAAAGCACTTATTCTGAATGACATTGGTATAGAAAGTATAAATAAAAAACACAGTTCTTTAGAAGAATACTTCTTAAATTCTATGAATGGGGAGGGAATACACACTAGATAGATTGCCTGTCTGTGTTATGCACCTATTTGCATTGTCTTAAATTCTTCTGCTGGAGGCTATTAGCATGTTAAAACTTATGAAATTAGAGTACAAAAAACATCACTTATCACAGTATTTTAAATGGGTGGCACTTTGGATATTCATCATCTTTGCCTTAGTGGCTCTTATGGGATGGGAATCTAAAAATGAAAATGAACTTATGTTTCGTGATTATGCAGATTTTATATCTCTAACTAATATTTTAATTAGAATTGTGTTTATTTGTTTTTCTGCTGTGATTTTATCCCGTTTAGTTATTGATGAATATAAAAATAAAACAATACAATTGCTGTTTACTTATCCTTTACAAAGAAAAAAATTAATGCAAGCTAAACTATCTATTGTCTTCCTATTCTGCTTTGTAAGTATTGTTATTGCTACGTTTGTTATTAACTTGTTAATTCTCTTCGTGAGTCCGCACTTATATTTATTCGAGAAGCCTGTTGAAATGAGTGAAGTTATTTCCGCTATGCCATCGTCTCTTCTCACCGCTTTTATGATGGGAGGAGTGAGTCTGATTCCTTTATTTTTCGGCATGAGAAAAAAATCAACTTCTGCTACAATCACTTGGGCTGTCATAATCGGGGTCTTTATCAATGCAACAGTTTCCGACGGAGAAGAAACAGTCAGTTTAAGTCAATTTATTATCATTCCAATTATACTTTGTTTATTTGGTTTTTTAGTCGGTTATCTTTCTTACCGTAAGGTGGATCAGAAAGATTTATTGTAGATAAAAGGAGAAATTATACAATGAAGAAGATTATAGCATCATGTGCAGTGTTAATCGTAATCGGCGGAATTGTTTTAATCCTTGATAAGACAGATACAAAAAACTTTAAAAAGAACGTGTCCTACAATGTTGAAAAAATTGATACTTTAAAAGTATATACTGACTCATGGGATGTGAAGTTTAAAAAGAGTAATTCAAATAAGGCAACAATATCTGCTGAGGGGAAACAGAAAGATAAGGCTCTAGTTACATTTCAAGAAAATGGGAGAGATTTGGTCGTTAGTCAAAAAGAACAAAAGAATGGCGGCTTTTTGGATGGATTTACTTTTGGGAAGCAGGGCGGCACAATCTATATTAATGTTCCCAATTCAGGTATGAACAATATTGAAATAACCAATAAAGATGGGAATATACAATTAAGTGAAATTTCAGCTGAACATATTGTCGTTGATAATCATTCCGGTGATGAAAAAATCAATAATGTTTCGGCTCATACTGGAAAGTTTTCATCCAGGGATGGGGCGTTAAGCGTTGAAAATAGTTCTTTTGAGAAATTAAATATAACATCTGCAAGCGGCGATAACGAGATGAAGGAAATACATAGTTCCAATGTAAAGGTTACTTCTAAAGATGGAGCGGTTTCAATCAAGGACATAACAGAAGGAACATCTTTATCAGTAAATACGAAATCAGGAGATATAGGTGTATCTTATAAAAAAGCGCCAACTTCACTTGCTGTTTTTGCTCAGAGTAATTCTGATGTAACGTTTGATCTAGATGGGCTTAATAAGAGCCATGATGGCGTAAAACTGAAAAAAGGTGAAATTGGCGCAGGAAGTAATAAAGTGAGTCTATCTAGTGAAGATGGTTCGATAAAGGTGAGATAAAAAGAGAAAAACACAAGACAACAATTCCCGCTATTGAAGAATGGTTGTCTTATTTGTTTGTATTTAAAATGTTTTGGAATATTTATCTCCTTTTGTATAAAAAATAATTATAATGAGATTAATTATCTGTATAATGATTGAAATAAACAGTGAATTAAGAATATCAGTTTTATATTTAAGGAGCGGAAAGCTTGGGTTACAAAATATTAATTGTAGAAGACGACCAATTCATAAGCGATATGGTAAGCGAAAGCTTAACGAAAGAAGGGTTTGAAGTAACAGCTGCTTTTGATGGTGAAGAAGCTTTAGACATATTGAACACCCAAAAGTTTGAGGTTATATTGTTGGATTTAATGCTTCCGAAGATAGATGGGATGGAATGTTTAAGAATGATTCGTTCCAAAAGTATGGTTCCCGTTCTTATCATGTCTGCAAAAGATGAAGATGTAGATAAGGCACTTGGTCTCGGCCTCGGGGCTGATGATTATATTTCTAAACCTTTTTCTATGCTGGAGGTAATAGCCAGAATTAAAGCAACCATTAGAAGAGAAAGACACTATAAGAGCTCCCTGTCTTCAAAGGAAGAAAAAATCATTAAAATAGGTGATTTAAGTGTTGACCTGCATGGCTTTTCTGTTAAAAAATTCAATGAAAAGATTAATCTCACGGCAAAAGAATTTAATATTTTAAAACTCTTTATTTCTAATCCTTCACAAGTATATACTAAGTCTCAACTTTATAAATCCGTATGGGAAGATGAGTATCATGGAGATGAGAATGTAATTAATGTTCATATTAGACGGCTCAGAGAGAAAATTGAGGACGATCCATCTCATCCAATGTACATAAAAACTTTGTGGGGAATCGGTTATAAGTTGGGAGATTTTTAAATTGTTTTATATGTTGGTTATTTTATTCATATGCTCTGCAGCAGTAAATATATTTCTTTTCCGAAGCCGATTAAATCTAAGAACTGAGATTAAATATATAAGAAATAAACTTCGAAAAGTTGTTAATGAAGAGACAGGCGAAAGATTATTGCTTAACACGGAAGATAAATATATAAAATCCTTGTTAATTCAAATAAACCGTCTTTTAGACCATAATCAAAAGATCAAAGGGAACTACAATAGTATTGAACTGTCCATGCGAAAAATGTTATCAAATATTTCACACGATTTAAAGACGCCTTTAACAGTTATACTAGGTTATATTGAAATGATAAATAACGATAAAAGTCTGACTTCGGAAAAGGTTATGAGTTTACTAAAAACAGTTAATTTAAAAACGGTCGAGGTATTAGCGTTAATAAACCGTTTTTTTGAACTTGTAAAATTAGAGTCAGGAGATAAAAAATTAAATTCTTCACGAATTGACATATGTGAAGTCAGCCGAAAAATAATTTTGGATTACTACGAAATTTTAATCAGCAAAGAATTTGAAGTAGTGATTGATATACCCGATGATTCTGTCTTTGTTAGCGGAGATGAAGATGCAATTGAGAGGGTTCTGAATAATTTAATTACGAATGCAATTCAATATGGTTCCGATGGTAAGATGGTGGGTTTAAAGATCAGAATAACTGATAATGATGTTTTTGTAGAAATATCAGATAAAGGAAAAGGAATAAATGAAATGCATAAAGACCGTGTCTTTGAACGAATGTACACATTGGAGGACTCGAGAAATACCAATTATCAGGGAAGCGGATTGGGGCTGACGATTACTAAGAGATTAGTAGAGCAAATGGAAGGAAGTATATCTCTAAATAGTGTCCCCTTCAAAGAAACAACGTTTTCTGTACGTTTAAGACGTATTAAATTTTAATAAATGCAGTAAGGTTTCTTCTGTATACGTCTTCAAATCCCCTTTCTCTTTAATCTGAGAGGCTGACAACAGCCTCTTTTTTTACACACAAAAACCTGGCATGAATCTTGCATATAAAAAGGGGCGTAACGACAATGTGAAAGGGATTGATGGGTTTTGGTGTAAAAGCGCTTACATTTCGTTCTGCCGGTAATTGAAGCTTACACGTAAAATACGATGAGGTGATAAAACATGTCAGCCAACCCGCTTTCTAAAAGCAATCAGAAAGATGAAGAAAAAGAAGTTCTTAATTTGTTCTTGTCCACACAATCGATCATAAAAGAAGCCCTGCGCAAACTGGGCTATCCTGACAATATGTATGAACTGATGAAAGAGCCGATGCGGCTTTTGACCGTACGCATCCCCGTCAAAATGGACAATGGCTCAGTACAGGTTTTCACGGGCTACCGCTCACAGCATAATGACGCAGTCGGCCCGACAAAAGGGGGCGTGCGGTTTCATCCGGAAGTCAGTGAAGAAGAGGTTAAGGCGCTTTCCATCTGGATGACTTTAAAATGCGGCATCACAAATCTTCCTTACGGGGGCGGAAAAGGCGGCATCATCTGTGATCCGCGGACGATGTCATTCGGAGAGCTGGAACGGCTGAGCCGCGGATATGTGCGCGCGATCAGCCAGATCGTCGGCCCGACAAAGGATATTCCGGCTCCCGACGTATATACCAACTCGCAGATTATGGCATGGATGATGGACGAATACAGCCGCCTGAGAGAATTTGATTCACCGGGATTCATTACGGGCAAACCGATTGTTCTCGGCGGTTCACAGGGGCGGGAGACGGCGACCGCGCAAGGTGTCACGATTTGTATTGAGGAAGCCGTTAAGAAAAAAGGGATTCCGTTGGAAAATGCGCGGATCATCATTCAGGGGTTCGGAAACGCGGGGAGCTTTCTCGCTAAATTTATGCATGACGCCGGCGCCAAGGTGATCGGCATCTCAGACGCCCACGGGGCTTTGTATGACCCTGACGGCCTTGACATTGATTACCTGCTGGATAAGCGGGACAGCTTCGGCACGGTGACGAATCTCTTCTCTGATGTCATAACGAACCGGGAGCTGCTGGAAAAGGACTGTGATATTCTCGTGCCTGCCGCAATCTCCAATCAGATAACGGCTGAAAACGCCCATCACATTAAAGCCTCAATCATTGTGGAGGCGGCGAACGGCCCGACAACGATAGACGCCACGAAAATCCTGAATGAAAGAGGCGTGCTTCTCGTGCCGGACATTTTGGCAAGCGCCGGCGGCGTGACGGTGTCTTATTTTGAATGGGTGCAAAATAATCAAGGCTTTTACTGGTCTGAGGAAGAAGTCGCCGGAAAACTGCGCAGCGTCATGGTGAATTCGTTTGAATCCATTTATCAGACAGCGCATACCCACAAAGTGGATATGCGTTTGGCCGCCTATATGACGGGCATCAGAAAGTCGGCTGAAGCGGCCCGGTTCCGCGGCTGGGTATAAGTGTTATCCGCAAAGAGATTTTGCATCAGTTATATAGCGGATCGCAAAATTTCTTTGCGTTTTCAGAT
Organism: Bacillus sp. A1; assembly: GCF_042296235.1. NCBI lineage: Bacteria > Bacillati > Bacillota > Bacilli > Caryophanales > Bacillaceae > Bacillus > Bacillus sp. A1. Next base: position 3,764,120 of record NZ_CP141181.1, on the reverse strand, counting down.
TGCAGCTGACAGGTTCGGACAAGCTTCGTCCGCTTTCGGCAAAGATTTTCCTATTTTTATCACAAATTGCTATGCTGGTATGCTTCTTGCATCTTCATTAAGCGTGAGCACACATTACAAAATACGGGGAGGAATTCTAATGACAGTTTCATACGCACACGAACCATTTACAAATTTTCAGGAAGAGACAAATAAACAATCGTTTCAGGAAGCGCTGGCTTATGTGAATTCACAGCTCGGCAAGCATTATCCGCTTATCATCAACGGTGAAGCGATTGAAACGGATAAAAAGATCATTTCCGTCAATCCGGCAGATAAAAAAGAAGTGATCGGTTCTGTATCGGCCGCCGGAAAAGAACTTGCGGAAAAGGCCATGCAGGCTGCGCTGCAGGCATTTCAAACATGGAAAAAAGTACGGCCGGAACACCGCGCGAATGTGCTGTTTAAAGCGGCGGCGATCATCCGCAGAAGAAAGCACGAATTCTCCGCGTATCTAGTGAAAGAAGCGGGAAAACCGTGGAAGGAAGCGGATGCTGATACGGCGGAAGCGATCGACTTTTTAGAGTATTATGCCCGTCAGATGCTGAAACTGAAAGACGGTTCTCCTGTAAAGAGCCGTGACGGAGAATATAATCAGTATCACTATGAGCCGCTTGGGGTGGGAATCGTCATTTCTCCATTCAACTTCCCGCTTGCGATCATGGCGGGAACGGCGGCGGCAGCCATCGTAACAGGCAACACGATACTGCTGAAACCGGCGGATGCGGCGCCTGTCGTGGCGGCGAAATTTGTTGAAGTGATGAAAGAAGCGGGCCTGCCGGACGGCGTGCTCCAATTCATACCGGGCGACGGAGGAGAAATCGGCGACTATCTGGTTGAGCATCCGAAGACGAGATTTGTGTCGTTTACAGGCTCCCGCGCGGTCGGATGCCGCATCTATGAACGCGCCGCAAAAGTACAGCCGGGCCAAAAGTGGCTGAAACGGGTCATTGCCGAAATGGGAGGGAAAGATACGGTGCTTGTAGACAGAGATGCTGATCTTGATCTTGCCGCTTCCTCAATCGTGTATTCCGCCTTCGGATTCTCAGGCCAAAAATGTTCAGCCGGTTCGCGTGCGGTCATTCATCAGGACGTCTATGATGAAGTTGTTGAAAAAGCCGTCGCTTTAACAAAATCACTCACCGTCGGAAGTCCGGAAGATTTTGATACATACATGGGGCCAGTCATCCACGAAGCATCTTATAATAAAGTCATGAGGTATATCGAAATCGGCAAAACAGAAGGAAAACTCCTGACGGGAGGCGAAGGTGATGATTCAAAAGGATACTTTATTCAGCCGACCATTTTTGCGGATGTTGATGAAAACGCCCGCCTGATGCAGGAGGAAATTTTCGGGCCGGTCGTCGCGATCTCAAAAGCCCGTGATTTCGACCATATGCTTGAGATTGCCAATAATACCGATTACGGACTGACGGGCGCTCTGTTATCGAAAACCCGCGCGCACATTGAACGCGCCCGCGAAGATTTTCACGTCGGGAATCTATACTTCAACCGCGGATGTACGGGAGCGATTGTCGGATACCAGCCGTTCGGCGGCTTCAATATGTCAGGAACCGATTCAAAAGCCGGAGGACCTGACTATCTGATTCTTCATATGCAGGCAAAAACAACGTCTGAAGCCTATTAATCTTTCGGAAATAGCGCGATGAAAAAGAGAGTCGCGCTATTTTCTCTATATTAGGGTAAGGAGGATGGAACATGTATCAGCAGCTCAGCAAAATGCTTCCGGAGGAGAAAATAGAAGCCATTACAAAATCACTGGTAGCGTTAAACAGCATCAACGGCACATTGGGAGAAGGAAAAAAAGCCGACTATATCAAAGATATGATCAAGAGCTTTCCCTACTTTCAGGAGAACCCGTCACATGTGTGGGAGCAGGCGATTCCTGAGGACCCTTACGGCCGCAAAAATATTTTCGCATTTATTGAGGGAAACGGCGACAGCCTGAATACGGTCATTTATCACGCTCATCTTGATACGGTCGGCATCGAGGATTTCGGCCCTTTAAAAGATATCGCTTTTGATTCCGACCGTCTCGCGGAGTATTTCTCAAACTATGAATTTGATCGTGATGTGCAGCGGGACGCCCGCTCAGGCGAGTGGATGTTCGGAAGGGGTTCGGTTGATATGCAAAGCGGTATTGCCGTTCATCTCGCCAATCTGCTTCACTTTTCTGAGCGGCGCGATCAGCTGCCGGGCCATATTCTGTTCATGGCAAACCCGGATGAAGAAAGCCAGCATTCCGGCATTTTAACGAGCATTTCTGAATTAAAACGGCTGAAACAAGAAAAGCAGCTTCGTTATTTAGCAGCGATTAATAACGATTTTATCACCCCGCTGTATGAAGGTGACACGACAAGGTACATCTACACGGGCGCGGCAGGGAAGCTTTTGCCTTGCTTTGCGATTTACGGGCGGGAGGTGCATGTCGGAGATACGCTGTCCGGCATCGACCCGAATTTGATCGCGTCAGAAATCACCAGAAGAATTCACAACAATATTCATATGGCGGAAAACATTGAGGGAGAGCTTGTGCTTCCGCCGACCTGCCTCTACCTGCGTGACAACAAGGAAGCGTATAACGTGCAGACCGCCGTCAGCAGCTATGTCTATTTTAATTATTTTATTTACGAGAAAACCGCCAAAGAAGTCATGGATCAGCTGACTGCGGTGGCTGACGAAGCCTGCAAAGAGACAGAACGAAAATCATCTGATTATTACGACGAATACTGTGAGAGAACGAGCCTGCCGAAAAAAGAGATGTCATGGAACGTTCAAGTGTACAGTCTGGAAGATTATCTGAAAAGGCTGAGAAGCCGCGGGATAGACCCGGCGCAGTGTATCGAGCAGGCATTTAAAACATATGAACATCTTGAACTGCGGATGAGATGCTTTAAAGCCGTCGAGGAACTGCAAAAACTCGATCCTGAGCAGGGAGCCAAGGTCATTATTTTCTATGCGCCGCCTTACCTTCCGCACAATTATCTGAAGGAAGAGAGCACACGGGACCGGCTTTTGCAGCATGTCATTCAAGAAGCCGTCGATAAAACAGCGGCATCAACCGGAGAAACATTCGTCTTTAAAAAGTTTTTCCCTTATTTAGCGGACGGAAGCTTTTTATCGCTGCATGAAACAGACGAGGAGGTCTCCGCCTTTACCGATAATTTTCCGGGCTGGGATGTCATCGGGACGATTCCTTTTAAAGAAATCAGGGAATTGAATATTCCGTCGGTCAATATAGGGGTATACGGAAAGGACGGCCATAAATGGACGGAACGCGTGTACAAGCCGTACACATTCCATGTGCTGCCGGAGCTCATTCAGCAGACGACAATGCACCTTTTGCACAGCTACCGATTAGACATACGCACAAATGGCTGACATAACGGAATAAGGGGGATGTATATGCAGGGAGATACCAATCAAACTGAATTGCAGCGCACGATGAAGGGCCGGCATTTGTTTATGATCGCCCTCGGCGGCGTGATCGGGACGGGGCTTTTTCTGGGCTCCGGTTTTACGATCAGTGAAGCGGGACCGATCGGCGCGATATTGGCTTATGTGATCGGCGGATTTTTAATGTATCTGGTGATGCTTTGTTTGGGGGAGCTCGCGGTCGCCATGCCGGTCGCAGGATCATTTCAGGCGTATGCCGCAAAGTTTCTCGGGCCGTCGACGGGTTTTACGATCGGATGGATGTACGCATTCAGCTGGGCCAATACAGTGGGGCTTGAACTGACGTCGGCGGGGATTTTAATGCAGCGGTGGTTTCCGGCCGTTCCGATTTGGGTGTGGTGCCTTGTATTCGGCGTCGTCATTTTTTCCATTAACGCGCTGTCTGCGCGGAGTTTTGCGGAAATGGAATTTTGGTTTTCCAGCATTAAGGTCATGGCCATTGTATTGTTTATTATTCTCGGCTGCGCTGCGGTATTCGGCTTTGTCGGTTTTAACGGCGGGCAGACGGCTCCGTATCTGTCAAACTTTACGACGGACAAAGGGCTTTTCCCGAACGGCGCCCAAGCCGTGCTGTTTACCCTTGTCATGGTGAATTTTTCATTCCAGGGCACCGAACTGGTCGGAATCGCCTCGGGAGAAAGCGAAAATCCGGAAAAGACGCTTCCCCGCTCCATCCGAAACGTCATATGGCGGACGCTGTTTTTCTTCGTGCTGGCGATGTTTGTTCTCGTGTCCATTTTGCCGTACCAAACGGCAGGCGTCATCGAAAGTCCGTTTGTGGCTGTGCTGGATAAAATCGGCGTTCCCTATGCGGCTGATATCATGAACTTTGTCATTCTGACCGCCATGCTGTCGGTGGCGAATTCCGGGCTGTACGCTTCGTCCAGAATGATGTGGTCCCTGTCAAAAACTAAGATGGGCCCCGCTTCCTTAACGAAACTGACGAAAAAAGGCGTGCCTCTGAAAGCTCTTTCCATCACCATCGCTATCTCCGGTTTATCCCTGCTGACAAGTGTATTCGCGGCTGAAACGGTGTATGTGTGGCTCATTTCCATCTCCGGTATGATTACCGTCGTCGCGTGGATGTCAATCTGCGCTTCTCAATTCGTTTTCCGGAGACGCTTTCTCGCTGAAGGAGGAAATCTGAAAGACCTGGCATTTAAAACGCCTCTTTATCCGATCGTGCCGATTCTCGGATTTTCGGTTTACGGTCTTATCTTAATCAGTCTCATCTTTATTCCCGACCAGCGTATCGGTCTGTACTGCGGCGTCCCGCTGATGATCATCTGTTACGCGTATTATCACTTCGGTATCAAAAAACGCCTGAAGCGTGAGCCGGCTTCTTCGGAAAAAGGCGCTGCCGGATAAGAAAAAAAGCCCTTCGCTTAAAGCGGCGGGCTTTACTTTGTTTTCCGTTTGGCCGACAGCACATAGGATAGAACGGCACAGAACTCAAAACCGAAAATGCTGACGGCCATCGGCCAGGCATTTTCTTCTCCGGCAATACCGACAAGGGGAGCGGCAGCCGCACCCCCGATAAAGGGCAGGAGTCCGAGAAGAGCCGCAGCGCTTCCCGCGCCTTTCTCCTGTTTCTGCATAGCCAAAGAAAATCCCGTCGTCGTGACGATCCCGACAGAAGAAACAATGATGAATAAAGAAATGCAGACCGCCGTCAGGCCTAAACCAAACGCAAGTGATAAAAGCAAAGCGATGCTTCCGATGACGGCGATCAACAGCCCGGAGACAAACAGCTTCCGTTCATCATGTGTTTTAGCCATCCGTCCGGTGATTTGAGGTGGCGCATATGATTCCCGCACCGTTTACGGCGAACAGCAGGCTGAACATTTGCGCTGATACGCCGTAGATGTTTTGCAGTACAAACGGCGACCCGGCAATGTATGCGAACATGCCGGTCATCACAAATGCCTGGCTGAGCGCAAATCCCATAAACATCCGGTCGCCAAGCAGGCCGCGAAACGTCATCAGCGTCTCCCGGAGTCCGCCGCTTGTCCGCTTTTCCGGCGGGAGTGATTCAGGCAACGCCGTAAGCACGGCGGCAGAAATGATACAGCCGATCACCGCCAGCACGATAAATACGATTTTCCAGCCGGCGAACTGAAGGATAAATCCCCCTGTAATCGGCGCTAAAATCGGCGCCGCCCCATTGACGAGCATCAGTAATGAGAAAAAAGCTGTCAATTCTTTTCCGGAATACATATCGCGTGCGGAAGCCCGTGCGATGACGATTCCGGCCGCCCCGGTGAATCCTTGAATAAACCTCATGACAATTAAAAACGAAACAGAAGGGCTGAAGGCGCATAATAAAGAAGACAGCGTATAAAGCAGCAATGACAGAATCAGCGGCTTCCGGCGCCCGATCATATCACTGAGCGGCCCGACAACGATCTGCCCGACCGCCAGCCCCAAAAGACAGAACGTCAGGCTCAGCTGCTCAAGTGACGCTGTCGTATGAAGATCGGCCGCCACTTCAGGCAAAGCGGGCAGATACATATCGAGCGAAAGCGGCCCGAATGAAGCGAGCGTCCCGAGAATCAGTACCATGCCGAGGCCTGCGCGGGCGGCCTTTGAATCAGCGTTATTCATTCCATGACCCCCACCTTAACAAATGATTCTATCACTATAGCATAACCGGACGGCGTATTTTATATTATTTGTTGAATATAAACTAAATATTTTATTTAAAATCTGAATGTAAATAAAAAATCAGAATTAGTTTTCATATGAAATGTAAAATGAAACATAAGGATGCTAAACTATAAAACAACAAAAAGTAGAAAAGTTTTACGGAAGAGGTGTTCACAGAGCATGAACAGCAAACAAACCGATCACATCGAAACGAAACGCCGATTTCCGATCTGTCTCGCGCTTGCTTTGACATTAGGCGTATTTGCCGCCGGTTCTGAAGAGCTGGTGATTTCTCCGCTGCTTCCGGATTTGGCGCGGGCTTTCAGCTCGGATGTCAGTGTGCTGGCGCTTTCCATCAGTATTTACGGAGTGATGATTTTTATCGGCGCTCCGCTTCTCGTTCCGCTGGGAGATAAATATTCCCGGGAACTCAGCCTGCTGGCGGGGCTGCTTATATTTACGGCCGGCACGGTGATCTGCGCGCTGGCGCACAATCTCTTTTTCTTCTTTCTGGGCAGGGCGCTTTCCGGGCTTGCGGCGGGTGCGTTTGTGCCGACAGCATATGCGGTGGTCGGCGACCGTGTGCCTTATGCGTACCGCGGCAAGGTGATGGGTCTGATCGTGTCAAGCTGGTCGCTCGCTTTGATTTTCGGCGTTCCGATCGGCTCTTTTATCGGCGGTGTTTTGAATTGGCGGTGGACGTTTTGGATTTTCGCCCTGATGTCTGTCCTCGTTGCTTCGCTCATTTTCATTGAGGCGCGCCGCAGTACGGCGGATGGGGATAAAACAGAAGAGGAAAACGGACGGCAGGCAGGCACTTTCCGGGATGCGCTGAAGGTGCCCCGTGTCCCTGTATACCTCACGATCACTTTTTGCAACATGATCGGTTTTTACGGCATGTATTCCTTTCTCGGCACATATCTTCACCGCGTGCTGCCGGGGGGGAATACAGCTTCAGGGCTGCTGATCATGGTGTACGGAATCGGTTTTTCCATGAGCGTGTTCACCGGAAAAATCGCAGATAAGGCGGGGAAAATGCGCTCTTTGATCGCGGCATTGGCCGTGATCAGCATATGGCTTTCCTGTCTCGCCTATGCGCCGTCATCAATGCCGTTTTTGGTCATCGGGTTATTCGTCTGGGGATTGATGCAAAGCCTGACGGTGACCTTGCTCAGCACCATTTTAAGTGATTGCTCACAGAGCCGCCGGGGTAAAATCATGGCATTTTACAGTCTGGCGTCCAATTTGGCCGTGACCTTGGGTTCGGCTGTCATGGGTCCGGTCTACGTCGGATACGGATATGCAGCTGTCGGATTTATCTGTGCGGCCGTCACCCTCATCGGCTTTGTCCTCAGCGTTTTCGCATACAGAAGGTATGGAAAATATGAGCATCGGACCGACCAATCATTGTATCGGTAAAATAAAGTTTCTATAATTTTGTAAATGTTAATTTTTAGCACCCTATTTCATAGGGTGTTTTCTAATATATAGGAATAATTATCAATATTTTCAAATAATATTGACAGCTTGAACGTCTATGGATAATATTTACTTAAAATTTAACAGATTGGTTGGTGCTCATGATTATATTGGATAATAGCATTCAAACGAAAAGCAAGGCTTATTCAATATCTAAACTGATTACGATCAACACGCTCGGTCCTGAAGGGACAAGCAGTGAGTACGCAGCAAAAAACTTCATCACCAATTTTACCCTTCTCCAAGGGGTGAACAGTAAATTATCACTGCATGATACATTTGAATCGTGCATTGAAAAAACGCTTCAAAGTCCGCTGGAATACACAATTGTGCCTCACGCGTATGACGGCATTAAGCACTTCTACATGAGACCGGATCTGCAGCTTCTGCAAATTTTCAGGTGCGACACCCCGATGTACGGCCTGGCTGTCCGGCCCGGTTTTGAATATACGGATGACATGCTTGATAAGGCTGTCATCGTATCCCACCCGTCTCCTATCAATTTGATTAAGTATTTTACCCGTAAAGATGTCACGTTTGATCTGGTGAACTCAACGAGCGCAGCCGCGAAAAGAGTGAAGGACGGTTTGTCCGACATCGCGCTGACAAATGAGCTGGCCAGACAAAAGTACGGCCTTCACTTTGTCAAAACATTTAAAAGCATTCCCATGAGCTGGTCATTATTCGGAAAAGGAGAGATTCATGATGAAAACTGAACAAGATTTGCAGGAACTTTATTTCCCGACGCCTAAATTAATAGAATGGGATAACGGAGTAAGACAATATTCGTCCGTCAGAGGCGATACGGAAGTTCTGCTTTCTTACGTTCCGCCGCATACAAACGTGGAACCGCATCAGCATAAGGAAGTCCAAATCGGCCTTGTCGTTTCCGGCGAGCTGTCCATGACTGTCGGAGATGTCACAAGAAAGATGACCGCGCTGGAATCAGCCTATATCGCGCCTCCTAACGTGCCTCACGGCGCAAGAAATGAGACGGATCAAGAAGTGATCGCCATTGATATTAAACGCCTGAAAGCCGGTGAAACCTACACAAGCCCCGAGGACTATTTTTTGAATATTTTTAAAACGAGAGACTTATTGCCTGGGATGGAAGTCACGTTCTTCGTGGAAGACTGGGTGGAAATCATGCTTGCCAACATTCCGGGCAATGGAGGAGAAATGCCGTTTCATAAACACCGCAATGAACAGATCGGCATCTGCATCGGCGGCGGCTATGATATGACCATTGAAGGCTGCAAAGTGGATATGACATTCGGCACAGCTTATTTCTGCGATCCGAGAGAAGATCACGGCGCCATCAACAGATTTGAAAAAGATTCAAAATCAGTCAATATCTTTTTCCCTCCGCGCTATAACAGAGCAAAAGCGAAAAAATTAGAGGCGAAAGAGTCATGAACCTGACGGATAAAACCGTCCTCATCACAGGGGGCGCATCAGGCATCGGTTATGCCGCGGTTCAGGCGTTTCTGAATCAGCAGGCGAATGTGGTCGTCGCGGATATTGATGAGGCGCAGGGAGAAGCGATGATCAGGAAAGAAAACAATGACAGGCTGCATTTTGTGCAGACGGATATTACAGATGAACCGGCATGTCAAAACGCCATCCGGTCAGCGGTAGACAAGTTCGGCGGATTGGATGTGTTAATCAATAACGCCGGCATCGAAATTGTCGCGCCGATTCATGAGATGGAGCTGAGCGATTGGAACAAGGTGCTCAACGTCAATCTGACGGGCATGTTTCTTATGAGCAAGCACGCGCTCAAGTATATGCTCAAAAGCGGCAAGGGCAATATCATTAACACGTGCTCCGTCGGAGGAGTCGTTGCATGGCCCGACATTCCCGCATATAACGCCTCTAAAGGCGGCGTATTGCAGCTGACGCGTTCGATGGCCGTCGATTACGCCAAACACAACATCCGCGTCAATTGCGTGTGCCCGGGAATCATTGACACACCTTTGAATGAAAAGTCGTTCCTTGAAAACAACGAAGGCACGCTTGAAGAAATCAAAAAAGAAAAAGCGAAAGTCAATCCGCTGCTGAGACTCGGCAAGCCTGAAGAAATAGCGAACGTCATGCTGTTTCTCGCGTCGGATTTATCAAGCTATATGACCGGAAGCGCGATCACCGCAGACGGTGGATACACCGCACAATAGAGAAGGAGTGTTTACATATGGAGAGAAAAACAGTATTGGTCATTGCTGATCTTGGAGGCTGCCCGCCGCACATGTTTTATAAAAGCGCTGCTGAAAAATATAACCTGGTCAGCTTTATTCCAAGGCCTTTTGCAATTACAGCCTCTCATGCAGCTTTGATTGAAAAATACTCGGTCGCGGTCATTAAAGATAAAGACTATTTTAAGAGTCTGGCTGATTTTGAGCATCCCGATTCGATTTACTGGGCTCATGAAGATCATGACAAACCTGAGGAAGAAGTAGTCGAAGAAATCGTCAAGGTGGCCGGCATGTTCGCGGTTGACGCCATTACGACCAACAATGAACTGTTTATCGCTCCGATGGCAAAAGCGTGTGAACGTCTCGGCCTGCGGGGAGCGGGCGTACAGGCCGCTGAAAATGCCAGAGATAAAAACAAAATGAGAGCCGCCTTCAACCGGGCCGGCGTCAAATCCATCAAAAACAAACGGGTGACGACGCTGGAAGATTTCCGCGCCGCGCTTCAGGAAATCGGAACGCCGCTCATTCTGAAGCCTACATATCTGGCGAGCTCCATCGGCGTGACGCTTATCAAAGAGATGGAAACGGCCGAAGCCGAATTTAACAGAGTCAATGAATACCTGAAGTCGATCAACGTACCGAAAGCGGTCACGTTTGAAGCGCCGTTTATCGCGGAAGAATTTTTGCAGGGCGAGTATGACGACTGGTACGAAACAAGCGGTTATTCCGACTATATCAGCATAGAAGGCATCATGGCCGACGGGGAATACTTCCCTGTCGCGATTCATGATAAAACACCGCAAATCGGATTCACGGAGACATCGCATATTACGCCGTCCATCCTGGATGATGACGCGAAGCGAAAAATCGTCGAAGCAGCCAAAAAGGCGAATGAAGGACTAGGCCTCGAAAACTGCGCAACACATACAGAGATTAAATTAATGAAAAACCGGGAAGCCGGACTGATTGAATCAGCGGCACGATTTGCGGGCTGGAACATGATTCCGAATATTAAAAAGGTCTTCGGCGTCGATATGGCGCAGCTGTTATTGGATGTTCTCTGTTTCGGAAAAGAAGCCGATCTGCCGAAAGGATTATTGGAGCAGGAGCCATGCTATGTCGCCGACTGCCACTTGTATCCTCAGCATTTCAAAGAGAACGGCCAGCTGCCTGAGACGGCTGTCGATTTCGTCATTGAAAGCATTGACATTCCCGACGGCGTCTTAAAGGGAGACACCGAAATCGTTTCTTTCTCGGCGGCCGAGGCGGGTACGTCCGTGGATCTGCGGCTGTTCGAAGCGTTCAACAGCATTGCGGCGTTCGAGCTGAAAGGAAGCAATTCGGGTGACGTGGCCGAATCAATCAAACAAATTCAGCAGCAGGCGAAGCTGACTGCAAAGTATGCGTTACCGGTATGAAACAGCTGAAACCGAACTCTAAGTATTTGCTTTTCGGGCAGGCGCTTTCGTTTATGGGAGACTATTGCGTTCTCCCGGCCCTGCTCATTTTGTCTACATACTATCACGACTACTGGGTGACGTCCGGCGTCATCGCGGTCCGCAGCATTCCGATGGTGTTTCAGCCGTTTTTAGGCGTTCTCGTGGACAGGCTCGACAGGGTGAAAATCATGCTGTGGACGGATGTGATCAGAGGTGTCATCTTTTTGGGGCTGACATTTCTCCCGAAAGGCGAATATCCGCTGCTTTTTCTGGCGCTGCTGTTTGTCTCGTACGGAAGCGGCGTGTTTTTTAACCCGGCACGTCTCGCGGTCATGTCGTCTTTAGAAGCGGATATTAAAAATATCAACACTTTGTTTGCAAAAGCCACGACGATTTCGATTATTGTCGGCGCTGCAGCCGGCGGACTTTTTCTGTTAGGCGGTTCTGTGGAGCTTGCCGTCGCGTTTAACGGGGTGACCTATCTTGTCTCCGCGTTTTTCATCAGCCGCATTAAGCTTCAATACGTGCCGATTCAGTCAGAAAACGTAAGAGAAGCTTTTCAGTCGTTTAAAGAAGGCCTGAAGGAAATCAAAACAAATGCTTTTGTGTTAAACGCCATGTTCACGATGATTACGATGGCGCTTTTGTGGGGTGTCGTCTACAGCTATTTCCCGATTGTCAGCCGCTTTTTAGGCGACGGGGAAATCGGCAATTTCATCCTGACGTTCTGTATCGGCTTCGGCGGCTTTATCGGCGCCGCTCTTGTCAGCAAATGGGGCTTTAACAACAATAAAGGGCTGATGTATTTTACAGTGTTATCGATCGTCTCGCTTGCGCTGTTTTTGTTTACCCCGATTTTCGCCGTGTCAGTCATTGCCGCCATTCTTTTCTTTATCGCAATGGAATACGGTGAGGTGCTGGCGAAGGTCAAAGTTCAGGAGAACGCGGCGAACCAGATTCAGGGCCGGATCTTTTCGGTGGCGGAGGCGTCCATCGGATTGTGCATCGCCGCCGGTTCCATGCTGATCAACATTGTAGACGCGGCAGTCATCATGGCGTTTATCGTCCTTTTGGTCAGCGGGCTGTTTCTGCATACAAAACTGGTCAATAAATCCTTTTCAGAACGGAATAACGAATCAGAGCAAATTCATTTATAAGGAGCCTTTCAGATGGAAATCATACCGTCCGACGTCATCAAGACACTTCCGAAACAGGAATTTTCGCTCGTTTTTCAAAAGGTAAAAGAGATGGAGAAAACGGGAGCCCAGATCATTAATCTCGGGCAGGGGAATCCCGATCTCCCCACTCCGCCGCATATCGTTGAAACATTGCGGGAGGCTGCGCTGAATCCTTCGTATCACGGATACGGCCCGTTCAGAGGCTATCCGTTTCTGAAAGAAGCCATCGCGGAATTTTATGAGAGAGAGTACGGGGTATCGGTCAATCCGGAGACAGAAGTCGCGCTGTTCGGCGGAGGGAAAGCTGGTTTGTACGTTTTGACGCAATGCCTGCTGAACCCCGGCGATATCGCCTTAGTCCCGAATCCCGGCTACCCTGAGTATTTATCGGGAATCACAATGGCCAGAGCGGAGCTGCATGAGATGCCGCTTCATCCTGAAAACGGCTACCTGCCGGATTTTGAGCGGATTGATCCCGCCGTCCTGAAAAAAGCCAAGCTGATGTTTTTGAATTACCCGAATAACCCGACGGGCGCGACTGCGGATCAGGCGTTTTATGAAAAAGCGGCAGCGTTTGCAAAAAAACATGACATCCACCTTATTCACGATTTTGCATACGGCGCGTTCGAATTTGATCAGAACCCGGCCAGCTTTCTTCAGGCGAAAGAAGCGAAAACGGTCGGCGCGGAGCTTTATTCATTTTCGAAAACCTTCAATATGGCAGGCTGGAGAATGGCATTTGCCGTGGGGAATGAGAAAATCATTCAGGCGGTCAATGAGTTTCAGGATCACGTCTTCGTCGGCATGTTCGGCGGCCTTCAGCAGGCGGCAGCGGCGGCGCTGTCAGGAAATCCTGAGCATACGGAGCGTCTGAAGCGCACATATAAAGAACGGATTGATTTTTTCACGGCGTTATGTGAAAAGGAATTAGGCTGGAGCATTGAAAAACCGAAAGGGACTTTTTATGTCTGGGCTGAAATTCCGAATGAATTCGATTCTTCACACCAGTTTTCGGACTATCTGCTGGAGCATGCCCATGTTGTCGTGACGCCCGGCGAGATTTTCGGCAGCGGCGGAAAGCGTTATGTCAGAATATCAATGGTGGCAAAACAGGGCGATTTAAGGGAATTCGTGCTGCGGATTCAAAAGCTAGGTTTGTCCTTTCCTTCATTACAAGAAACATCCCGCTGAGAGCGGGATGTTTTTATTATATGCTTTTCATGCTGCCGCCGTCGGCTGACACTTGCTGCCCGGTAATATAAGAGGCTTCTTCAGAGGCAAGAAAGGCAGCCAGCGCCGCGGTTTCTTCCGCAGTTCCGACACGCTTCATCGGGACGCCTGAGGCAATCCGTTCCTCCGCTTCCGCTTTAGAAATGCCGTTTTGCTTCATGACATTCTTCACGAATTGGTGATAACGGTCTGTGGCGATAAATCCGGGATTCAGACAGTTGACAGTAATGTGAAAAGGCGCAAGCTGAATGGCGATGTTTTTGCTGGCATTAATTAAAGCGGCGTTCATCATGCTGTTGGTAAACATATTGGCGCCGGGTTCTTTCCATAGGTTTCCGACGATATTAATGATTCTGCCGAATTCGTGCTGTTTCATGATTGCTGCGGCCGTTTTCATAGAGTCGATATAGGCGATCGTTTTATTCGTAAAGGTATTTGTCATATCCTCTATATCGCAGTTTTCAAAGGTATCCGGCGAGCCGCCCGGAATGTTGTTGATCAATACATCAAGCCGTCCGCATTGTGATCTGATTTCTTCAAAAATGCCGGTTCTCGTCTTCTGGTCCGACATATCCCCGGCCAGAACGGTGACGCCCGCATCCGGATGTTTGGCGAGGATCTCTTCTTTTACCGATTCGATATTTTCGGGAACTCGTGAATTAATGACGGTATGAAAGCCATTGTCCGCCAGTTTCAGAGCGATCGCTTTGCCGATCCCCTGACTGGCTCCCATAATAAATGCGGTTCGTTTTGACAACTGTCTGCACCTCTTTACCAAAATGGAATCTCCTTTACATCGTAAAAAAAAATGATAAAAATAGCAAATTTTATTTAAATTCTGACAAAGGAAAAACCCGCCGGACAGGCGGGTGGGTGTTACACGTGCAAAAACTTCGGAAGCGTGTCGAGAGACAAGCGGTTTCCGACAAAAAATGAACCGAATTCGCCGTAGCGCGCGCTGACTTCATCAAAGCGCATTTCGTAAACAAGTTTTTTGAACTGAAGCACATCATCGCTGAAGAGCGTGACGCCCCATTCGTAATCGTCAAAACCGACAGATCCCGTGATAATCTGTTTGACTTTGCCGGCATAGCTCCGTCCGATCAAGCCGTGGCTTCTCATCAGATTTCTGCGTTCATCCATAGAAAGCATGTACCAGTTGTCATTGCCGCTTCTTCTTTTATCCATCGGATAGAAGCAGACGTATTTCGCTTCAGGCAGCTCAGGATACAGGCGGGCGCGGACATGCGGATTTTCATACGGATCGCCCTCTCCGCTTGCCAGGTAGTTGCTCAGCTCAACCACGGACACGTAAGAATAAGCCGGGATTGTAAATTCAGCAAGCTTTGATTTGTTAAATTCAAGCTCGATTTCGTTCAGCTCTTCCATTGTCGGGCGAAGAATCATCAGCATAAAATCAGCTTTCTGTCCGACGATGCTGTAGATGGTTTGCGAGCCTTTGCCTTCTTTTTGGGCGACGCCCCATTTTTCAAGCAGTCCCGTAAATTCGTGAATAATCGACAGGCGCTCATCGCTGGATAACATCTTCCATGACGTCCAGTCTATTGTGCGGAAATCGTGAAGCGCGTACCAACCGTCAAGCGTTTGGGCGGCTTCGTTCGTTTTTTGCTGCTCACTCATGTATCTTCACTCCTATATCTTTTCATTGATGCCTTCACTATATCACAGTTTAACCGTTTCGGCTGTGGAGAAACCTTGAATAATCCGAAGCCTTGTGTCAGAAACTATGCCGTGAACAAACGGTCAATTAAATTAGTTAGAAAAATAAGATTTCTTTTTGAAAGCGCTATAATGGAAGTTGGTTATTTGAATTTAGCTGGAAGAAGAGTATGCTGTAAAAGTAAGCGTTTTTTGTCAACATAGAGGAGGGTATATCGTGGCAGATTTATTTACAAAAGTACAAGAAAAAGTCGCAGGAAAAGATGTGAAAATCGTATTTCCTGAAGGGTTGGACGAACGTATCCTGGTTGCGGTCAACAACTTGGCGGGCAACAAGGTATTAAAGCCGATCGTAGTCGGCAATAAAGAAGACATTCAAGCAAAAGCGAAAGAATTAAACCTTACGCTTGACGGCGTGGACATTTTTGACCCGCATACATATGAAGGCATGGAAGAACTCGTTCAGGCTTTCGTAGAACGCCGCAAAGGCAAAGCGACGGAAGAACAGGCCCGCAAAGCTTTGCTGGACGAAAACTATTTCGGCACGATGCTTGTGTACAAAGGTCTCGCAGACGGACTTGTCAGCGGAGCTGCACATTCTACAGCCGATACGGTGCGCCCTGCACTTCAAATCATTAAAACAAAAGAAGGCGTGAAAAAAACATCAGGCGTCTTCATCATGGCCCGCGGTGACGAGCAATATGTATTCGCTGATTGCGCGATCAACATTGCCCCTGACAGCCAGGACCTTGCCGAAATTGCCATTGAAAGCGCCAATACGGCTCAAATGTTTGACATTGACCCGCGCGTTGCCATGCTCAGCTTCTCTACAAAAGGATCGGCGAAATCAGATGAGACGGACAAAGTGGCTGAAGCCGTGAAAATTGCGAAGGAAAAAGCGCCTGAGCTTACGCTGGACGGCGAATTCCAATTCGACGCTGCATTTGTGCCGTCTGTCGCGGAGAAAAAAGCGCCGGACTCCGACATTAAAGGAGACGCGAATGTATTTGTATTCCCAAGCCTTGAAGCAGGAAACATCGGCTACAAAATCGCTCAGCGCTTAGGCGGCTTTGAAGCGGTCGGACCGATTCTGCAAGGATTGAATATGCCTGTAAACGATCTTTCCAGAGGATGTAATGCGGAAGACGTCTACAATCTTGCGTTAATTACGGCTGCTCAAGCGCTGTAATCCGCAAAAGCCGGCCTTTACGAGGGCCGGCATTTTTTATAGAAAAAACGTCACTGCGGCCCAGCCGAACAGGGACAAACAGAGAGAGCCAATCAAGCCTGCTGCGAGCGCCCGCCAGCCGTTATGACGAAACGCCGATATATGGACTTTCAAACCGAGACCCGCCATCGCCATGCCAATTAAAACATAAGACACTTGAACAAGAAATTCGGAATGCGCGGCTGAAATGACGCCTGATGTATGGATGGCGCTCATTCCGAGAAATCCGAAGATAAACCAAGGGATGGGGAGTGAAGCGGCAGAAGCCGTCTTTGACTTTCCGCTGCGGCGCGCCCGCATTCCGAGCATGAATGCGGCCGGGACGAGCAGCGCGACCCGGGTCAGTTTGACGATCACCGCCATCTCGACGGCTGCTTTTCCTCCGGCGCTGCCGGCCGCCGCCGCATGCGCCACCTCGTGAAGCGTTGCCCCGCAAAAGGCTCCGTAAGCCGCAGGAGAAAAGCCCAATACATGATAAGAAAGAGAATATACAACAGTAAAAACGGTTCCTAATAACGAAACGGCGGCCGCGCTGATGGCGGCTGCATTTTCATTTGATCTGATCTGCGGCGCGATCGCGGCAATGGCAGCCGCTCCGCAGATCGCTGTGCCGCAGGCTGTCAGCGTGCTGAGTGTCTGATCTATACGGAACAGCCGGGACAGTCCGTATACAACGGCACCCGCAAACATCATACAGCAGACGGCAATTGCAAATACGTGCCAGCCCGCATGATAGATATCCGCCAGATTCAGTCTCATACCAAGCAGGATGATGCCTGCTTTCAGCAAGTATTTGCTTGAGAACGCGATCCCCGGCTCTAATGCCGCCCGCTGTCCGAATACGGCGCGCCAAAGCATGCCGATCAGCATTGCAAGGACAAGCATTCCGAACATATGCAAAAACGGCAGGCGGCTGACATAGAAAGCCGCAAACGCAATTCCTGCGGTAACTGAAACACCTTTTACCATCTTCATCTCAGTCACTTCCCATTATCTTGATAACTCCACTTTACTGCGGTCTTAATCATTAGTAAAATATATTTATATGATCTAAACGATTAGGAAAAATAATGATTAGGGGCGATGCTTTTTGTATTATGGGGAACTGAAAACATTCATTGCCGTCGTGGAAGAAAAAAACTTTACAAAGGCGGCGCAGAAGCTGATGATTTCTCAGCCAAGCGTCAGCCTTCACATTAAAAACCTGGAGAAAGAATTTCAAACCGCCTTGCTGAACCGCTCTCCGAAGCACTTTACGACTACGCCGACGGGGGACATACTCTATCAGCGAGCCAAGCAGATGGTCTTTTTGTACGAACAGGCCAAATCCGAAATTTACGCCCATCATCATTATGTCAAAGGGAAGCTCAAAATCGCCGCGAGCTTTACCATCGGCGAATATATTCTGCCGCCGCTTCTCGCAAAGCTTCATAACGAGTATCCCGAGCTGAACCTGGACGTCATGATCGGAAACACGGAGGAGGTCAGCGAAGCGGTTCGGATGCTTCAAGCCGATATCGGGTTAATTGAAGGGCATACGGGGAAAAATGAGCTCGACATTCAGCCGTTTATGGAGGATGAATTGTGTATTGCCGCACCGAACGGACACCCGCTCGCCGGCAGAAAAAACATCCCGGCTGCCGAATTGCAAAATCAAGCGTGGGTGACGAGG
Source organism: Bacillus sp. A1 (assembly GCF_042296235.1). Classification (NCBI taxonomy): domain Bacteria; kingdom Bacillati; phylum Bacillota; class Bacilli; order Caryophanales; family Bacillaceae; genus Bacillus; species Bacillus sp. A1. The sequence continues at coordinate 3,745,860 of NZ_CP141181.1, read as the reverse complement.
GAGAAGGGTTCGGGAACGAGGGAATATTTAGACCACGTCCTTCAATCAAACGGACTGCGGCCGAAATCCATGATGACGATCAGCAGCAACCAGGGCGTCAAAGAAGCCGTGATCAGCGGAATGGGTCTTTCCGTTCTGTCAAAAAGCGTGGTGCAAAAGGATCTGCTTCACGGCAGCATTTCCGTGCTTGAGATAAAAGGATTCTCCTTAAAACGGAAACTGTCTATCATCCAATCTTCCATTATGGAGAACACAAAAAACAAAGAAATCTTCATCGCACTTTTGAAAAGCCAATTTCAATCATCTCAAGCGGAGTGATATAATAAATGCATGGAAAGCCTATGACGAAAGGGATTTAATATAGATGGGAAAGCAACCGATTGATTTACTGATGCAGCCGAGCTGGAGAATCATTGACCAATCCAGCCTCGGCCCTTATTTTGATGCGAAGCAGTCATTCGCAATGGATGATACGCTGTGCGCCTCCGTAGGCAAAGGGGAATCGCCTGCGACGGCACGCTCCTGGGTGCACCACCGGACGATCGTGCTCGGCATTCAGGACACGCGCCTGCCGTTTTTAGAGGACGGCGTGAAATTGCTGGAGGACGAAGGCTACCGTGTCATTGTCCGCAATTCCGGAGGCCTCGCCGTCGTACTGGACGAAGGCGTATTGAATATCTCGCTTATTTTTGAAGATGAGAAAAAAGGCATCGACATCGACAGAGGCTACGAGGCGATGACAGAGCTGGTGCGGCGGATGCTGCGTCCGCATAATGCCGAACTTAAAGCATATGAAATTAAAGGATCGTACTGTCCGGGCAGCTACGATCTCAGCATCGGCGGCCGAAAATTCGCGGGAATCTCACAAAGGCGCCTGCGGGGCGGAACCGCGGTTCAGATTTATCTCTGCGCCGATAAAAGCGGAAGCGAACGCGCCGATCTGATCAGACGTTTCTATCAAGCCGCTTTAAAAGACAAAAGCAACGATACAAAAGGCGTATATCCCGATATCCGGCCCGAAACGATGGCTTCATTAAGCGAATTGCTGCAAACGGACATTACCGTGCAAGACTTAATGCTGACGCTTTTGACTGAACTGAAGGAACTCAGCGGCCGCCTGTATGCAGCCGGATTATCGCCGGAAGAAGAGAAGGTATTTGAAAAAAATCTGACCCGAATGCTGGAACGGAATGAGAAGGTGTTCGGCACGCAGGAAAGCTTGGACTAAGTCCGGGCTTTTTTTGTTTTTGGTAATTATATACTATTTAGTTATAGTGAAAAAGAAGTGTTATATGAAAACTAGTTTACATTATATACCTTATTTGATTAATATATTTATGTAGGTTCCAAATAATTCTATAAACTGAAGGAGATGGAGATATGAACTTTAAAAAAATAAAAGAAGAAAAAAGAATCACGATCCCGACGCATTTGTTAGCCGGAGATGCGGAACAATCAGGCAATTCTTTCGCTTGGAGCGGCTGGGTGCTTGTAGTGCCGAGCCAAGAAGACAATCAAAACCCGAATTTGAATTTCTCTGATTTAGCCGCTCAAAAGTAGGATAATCACTGTTTGGAGCCTACACATCTGAGACGAGGCGGTGAGAGTGTGACACAAGAGTATATAAGAGAAATTAAGCGGGGAGCACTGTCATGGATTGTTAAAAATATCCATTACTTTGATATGAATCATAAAGTAGCGAATGATTTCAGGTGGCGCCTTAAAACATTTATAGAACTCATTTTTCTTACCAATTACCTGATCAGAAATCAGGCAGATGATAAGGAAGTTGCTGTTTTAACGGAGTTTATTACAGAAAGGCTCCGTAATGATCAGCTTGAAGAATTTATTCATTTTGATCCGGACGGTCTCGCCGGATTGGCTATTGCGGGTGAATTTCTTACCTTGACTGATCATCCGTCACGGGCTTCGGTGATATGGGAGCTGGAAAAATTCACGGCAGCGCGTTTTGATCGCAGCCTTGCTAAAATTCCCTTTCGGAAAATGGATCTGAAGTACAGTCTGCAAAGAGCAGGCGTAACCTCGGAAATAACGGATTTTTCTGACTTATATCACTACACAGCAGCTGGTCAGGATATCCCAAATACATATATGACGGATCATGATGCGTACAGCATCACTCATACGATTTTTTATATAACAGACATGGGATGTTCTTCGCTTACGGATAAAGAGTATCATCTGCCGTCCTTAAAAGAAAAGGTCCTGAAATTTCTCGGGATCTATATCTGTCTTGAGAATTTAGATATTACCAGTGAATTATTGATGTGCAGCTCTTTTTTACATATCGACATGGATAAGGACAACCATAAACCGCTCTATGAAGCAGCCTGGAATAAAATCTATCAGGGCCGAATGAAAGAGGGGAATGTCCCGAGCATCACCTATCAACATAAACCCGGTTTGAAAGGTGAACAGCGAAGAGAAGATGTGTTCAAACATTGCTATCATACAACACTTGTCGCCGCGGGTGCCGCGCATGCCTGTCTTAGAGCAGAAAGGAACGATTAACTTGAACAGATTAGCTGAAGAGGCGGATCAATTTTTATTATCTTTTGCTGAACAATCGCTTCCGGATCAAAAGAGCATTGAGCTGTTTGCCGGCTTCTGCAAATACTGCAGGAAGACGAGCCATTCTTCCGCTGTAAAAGAACATACTGAAAGGATTGCCTCCGCTTTCGTTGATAAGTCATGCTGGGAAGATCTGTTTCACTGTAACACGGCCATTGTCAATGAGTTGATTCATATCTATTTAACGGCAAAAGCTTATAAAAAGAAGCAGGGAATGGATTCGGATGATCAAGTCATACGTCACGGATTGCAAAACGGCTATCTTATAAAAAAAGAATGGCCTTATTTTAAATACGCCGAATTCGCTGGTTTGCTGAGCGAGCTGGGAATGTCAACTGACCATGAAAAAGTGCGCTTTTACAAGAATTCGATGTTTCAGCCTTTGCTCCATGACGCATGGAAAAGAACAGCTGAAAACGAGCTGGAGTTTGTCGAGTACTGTCTTCTTCATTTGAATGAGGGAGAGCATCTGCTTCATCCCGGCTTGAAGGCGTCCATTCAAAAATGGCTTGTGTTTTGTCTCGGCAGCCGAAAAATGAAACAGCTGTGCAATATGTTATTTATCCAATCGTGTATCGATCCATTTTTTTATGGCTGTCAAGCGGCTCTTCATCATATAAATAACGAGAATCCATCCATTCATTGTGCTCCGGCTCTTCTGCCGGCGATTGAGATTCTGAATCTGGAGTGTGGAACATGCGGATAGTCAAGGAACATTTTAATATAAAAAAAACAGAAGAATGGCTGCTGGGTTTTTGGAAGAACATTCAGCTGCAGCCGGAAGAAATGGAAGCAGATGATCTCATGCACCTGTTTTGCGGTTTAGCGGCATGTCATCACTTTGAAAAAAGAAAGGATACAGAAGAAGCCATTCTATTCTTAGACCGTTATTTTGGAGAAAAAACGCACGAATGCCATCCGGTCCTGTTCGCGTATGCGTATCATATATACCGCAGGATGGATGCCGCAAAAAGCATCTTTTTTCATAACGGACTTGAACAAATGGTCCGCGGTTTACAAGAGGAACTGAAATCAGAGCCTTCCTCTATGATCCTCATGGTGTTAGGGGCTTATTTTGGGGCGATGACTCCGGAAGAACTGATCGTGTTCTTAGAAACCGTAATGAAACGTGAGGCCGATTTGCTCATGGCACCGGGCGGCATCCAGGAAGAACAGGCGGATGCCCTTTATGCCGTCACTTATTTGCAAATGAAAGAATTGCAGCCTTTTCTCACGGAATGGTACAAAACATCAGACTTTGCTTTTTCAGGTTTAATGTTAGCCGAGTGCAGAAAGTATCACATTGACGCCGTTGCAAAATACACAGCCATTATGAAATTTCTCAAATTCGATGAGGCGCTTTTTATACGGGAAGGGCGGGAATTTCTACGCTTTCAGCAGCGAAGCAGCGGGAGCTTCGGTTATTTGAATCCATTAGCGATGGACCAAGGGGCGGTCAGCGGCAAATTGCTGGACCGGCAGTATTTCCTGCCGTCCGCTCATTATGCCGCCGCCTCTCTGTCTATGCTGTAATGTCTCTCTTTTGAAAGACGGAAAAAGAAATCAATAAACAAATAAGAAAGTAGATCGCTATAACCGTCACGGAATAGGGGATGTTTAACGTTGAAATCGCATCACCCGCGCTTTTATTTACATAAGCAACGAGGTTTAAATGCGGAAAGAGCGTAAATTTATACCACGTATATTGGGCAAGCAAATCAGTTCCGCCCAATATACTGCCGGCAAACAGCAGTAAAATCGATAAGCAGAGGGAGAGCGCCTGGCTTTTGCACAATACTGACAAAGTGAACGCAATGGTGACAATGCTTATAATTGATATGAAACGCAAAAGCAGAATGATTCCGGATGCTTTGATTGAACTGATGGTATACAGACTGTCATTTAAATGAGTATAGACGAGCGGATATGAAGCATTGGAAAAACCGAATAACACGCCGCCGATCAGCAAACAGCTCACACAGTAAAATAAGTAAATCATACCGGTAAACAGAAGGGAGGCCAGAAATTTCGATGTTAAAATCCGCCATCTTCGGTTCGGGCTTGTAGCGATAAACTTAATCGTCCCAAGGGCAAACTCTTTAGAAACAACCCCGCTGACGGTTAAAATCGCGGTTAAGCTTACGAAAATCTCAAGCCCGTTTGAAGTAACCGTGCCGAAAAACCTCCAGCCGTTCCATTCATAAGGGTTGATGTTATGCTCCAAATAATAGTCTTTATTCTTAACATCAGCAGAATAATAAACGCCTGTCGTTTCAGCCGGTTTATCAATTTCTTCCTGTTTTTTTTCGGCGAGAAGCCGTTCTTTCCAATTGTTATCCGAGGAAGCATCTAACTCATGATTCATAATAAGGCCGGCCAGCAAAACGATGAGAAACAGGAAAAAAAGAGATAAAAGTGTGCCTTTTTTTCGGGTTATTTTTATGAATTCGTTCTGCGCCAGATGAAATATGCTCATACCGCGTCCTCCTGATCTGTAATCATCATGTATTTCTCTTCCAATGACAAAGTTCTTGCAGAAACGCGGGAAATCAGAATTTCTTTCTCTGCCAAAGATTTAATGACATACGGGATGGTATCTTCTTCCGCTTCCAATTCAATGACGCGGCTGTCTTTTTGCTGTACTTGAAGAATACCTTCCCGCTCTAATATTTCTTTCGCCCTTGCCGGATGATCGACCGTGACGGTAAACAGCTTTTTCTGACCAAGGTCATGTCTGTTCTTCATGTCTTCAATTCCTAAAATCCGTCCCTTTTTAATGTAGGCAACCCTATCGCAAATCTCCTCCATTTCCGACAATAAATGGCTTGATAATAAAATAGAAACCCCTTGCTTCGCTAAATCAGAAAGAATGGTGCGCAATTCTTTCATACCTTTAGGATCGAGGCCGTTCATCGGTTCATCCAGAATTAATAACCCGGGATTGTGAAGAAGAGAATAAGCGAGCCCCAAGCGCTGTTTCATACCTAATGAGAAATGTTTCACTTTTTTGCGGGCAGCCTGCTCCAATCCGACTTTTGCAAGGGTATTCATAAGGTCATCCGTTTTCAGCGAGGTGCTCCGCAGTCTGGTGAAATATTTCAGGTTTTGCAAAGCGGTCATATTCGGATACATATCCGGGCCTTCAATGATAACCCCGATATGTCTCATAAAATATTCAAAGTCGCTGTCCGGTCTGCCTCTGAATGAAATGGCTCCTTCTGTTTTTTTAATAAGCTGTACGATCATTCTGAAAATAGTGGTTTTTCCTGAGCCGTTCGGCCCTAAAAGGCCGAATATCTCGCCTTTTCTCACATCGAAAGAAATTGACTGTACAATAGGGGTATGATTGATTGTTTTAGAGACATCTTTTAATATCAGGGCTGGTTCAGTCATGATATTTGCACACCTTCCTTATGATTTAGGGTAAAAGCCGTCAAAACCGAAGAACATGCTTCCGATCAGGCCGGCAACGATTAAAATGAGAGCAATGCTATACCACATTTTTCGATTCAATGTTTTCCCTCCTTACAACGCTGACATTCCATTTGAAATAGCGCAAAAAGATGCGGAATATCAGTTTCGAAAGATCAAATCCGGCCATAAACACCGCCATACCTGCTCCAAGAACCATACATCCGTTAAAAATGGCTGTTACAATCGGCACTTTTACAAGGAGAAAGAATGATCCGGTCATCAGCATCAGGCCGATCGCCATCAAACTTAACACCGCAACAGAGGCAAAAAGAAACGGTGTCAGCATAAACATGAAGTTGAACATGCCCATCCCCAGCATCAGGCCGAATGCTTTGAAAAACGAGCGCCATGTTTTCTGCTCCTCGGCATCACTGATGAAAATATCCGCTTTTAAGGCGCGCGCAAGTGTTTTGGGGTTTCCTAAATTGCCCGCGATTTGTTCATCGCTTTTTCCTTCAGCGCCGCCCATTTGGAATATTTCGCCGATATCGGCGAGTATCTCTTTTTGCTCACGTTCCGGCAGATCTTTTATTTCCCGCCGGAGATGTTTTAAATATTGGTCTTTACACATTCATTTTCCCTCCTTAATGATGCTGTTCACTTTTTCGGACAGGTCAAGCCATTCCGATTTTAATGTTTGATGATAAAAGGCGCCTTCTTCTGTTACTTTGTAATATTTGCGTGATGGGCCTTGATCGGAAGCTGCTGTATACGTTTTTAGGTAGTTATTTTTTGTGAGTCTTCGTAATATGGGGTAGATGGTGCCCTCCGATACAGGGAACGTTTCACTTATGATCTTGATTAATTCATAACCATATAAATCTTCATAAAGAAGCAGGGATAACACACAAAGTTCTAACGCTCCTTTTCGTAATTGGCTACTCATTTACTATCATTCCCATCATATCTAATAATTGTATTCTCTATACAGTGTATTGCACAGTAGCTAATCGATCAATAATTCCCAAGAACCATTTCGGATGAGGAATTGAATCTTTATGCTTATGTGCGGGCGGGGACCGAGATGCGCAGCCCTTGCGGGAAGAAGGCCTCCTGAACAATGTTTACATTAATATAGATCAGGATGCGCGTCATTGACAAATGGCAAAAACCCCTTTTTCCATGACAAGGAAAGGGGTTTTTCCGTTATTCGGCCATTTTTTCTAAATTGCCGTTCCGGTCCATTTTAAAGGACGGAGAGGCATGTTCGTCGTCTTCAAATAAAACTAGTTTTCTGGCTCTGTTCATAATTTTCACCAAGGTTTCGTAGTCTTCCTGAATGGTTTTTTGATCTTTTTCAAGCTTTTCGACGGCCGCTTCCAGCTGCTCGGTTTTAGACTGAAGTTCTTGGTTTTCCCGTTTTAAACGGTCATTTTCCATTTGCAGGGCGGAAGTTTGCTTTCCGCTGCCTTCATAGCTCTGCAGAAATTGAATGACATCTGCCATTGTGAGCTCCGCCTTTTGGCTCGGCTGCTGAGGCGCCAGCAAATGTGATAAACTAGCTAACTCTTCCTTGAAGCTTTCATCGACATAAGGCATATGTTCGCCGGACATGACGGCTTGCCGATCTTCTTTTGGCGCTTCCGTTTGAACCGTCTCTTCGGCTGCGGTTTCCTGCATGATGTCCGCATCCGGTGCAGGCGGCTGGTATAATAGTTTCTTCTTGGCCGGCTGGCCGTTTCCGAGCGCGCGCATCCGCTGTTTCCGCTGTTTTTTGGCAAGCTGAAGCGCTTTTTCATATTGATGGCGGACGACAGCATTCCACCTGAATCCGCACGCTGCCGACGTTCTGTTTAATTTATCGCCTACCTCTTCAAAGGCATTCAGCTGCGTGCTTCCTTCCCGAACGTGACGGAGCACGGTTTCCGCAAGCAGCAGGTCATTTTCCTCCGACCAGGCGTCCTGTCTTTGTTTTGTCAATGTTCTCAACCCCCAATATCTTTGATGGTATTAGAATGTCCAGATTGGAAAATATTTATACAAATTGGCTGAAAGAATGAGAGATACGCAGAGCCTTGCAGGATAAGATGAATCCTTGTACAATGAGATGTGATGTGATTTTTTTCGTTTTTAAAATTAAGATTTAACATAGAGGAACATTGAATGAAGGGAAGCGTACATCATGGCTAATGAATTCCGAGTGTGTGATGATTGCCAGGCCACCAATATTAAGACTTTGCTGCCGCGTTTGAAAGAAGCTGACCCGGATGCAAAAGTGGAGGTCGGATGTCAGTCATATTGCGGGCCCGGACGCAAAAAATCGTTTGCTTTCGTAAACAACCGCCCGCTGTCGGCGCCGACTGAGGACGAGCTGATTGAGAAAGTGAAAAAGAAGATCAAAAAGTAAATGTGTATTTTACGACAGCCTCGCCCGATGGGTCAGGCTTTTTTGCTTCAAAAAATCAATGACGGAAAACTGGAACAAAACGCCGGACAAATTCAAGGATGTTTTCAAATTACAGAGCCGATATAATAGAATCACGGCTAAAAAAAGAGGGAATGACGATGGCGTATCCAAACGGAAAATTATCAGAAGAAAAAGTGTTTAAAGATCCCGTTCACCGCTATGTTCATGTGCGGGACAAGCTGATCTGGGATTTGATCGGCACCCGTGAATTTCAGCGGCTGCGCCGGATCAAACAGCTCGGTACGACGTATTTGACGTTTCACGGCGCGGAACACAGCCGTTTTAACCATTCTCTCGGCGTCTATGAGATTGTCAGACGAATGGTTGATGATGTTTTTAAAGGGCGTTCTGAATGGGATGACAATGAACGCGAACTCTGTCTCAGCGCCGCGCTTTTGCACGATTTGGGACATGGGCCGTTTTCGCATTCCTTTGAAAAGGTTTTTCATCTGGATCATGAAGACTATACGAGGGAAATCATTCTCGGCGACACCGAGGTGAATCAGGTTCTCAGAAAGGCGGGACCGGGATTTCCCCAGGATGTTGCCGAAGTCATTGCCAAAACATACAAAAACAAACAGGTGGTCAGCCTGATTTCGAGCCAGATTGACGCCGACAGGATGGATTACCTTCAGCGGGACGCATACTATACGGGCGTCAGCTACGGACATTTTGATATGGAACGGATTTTAAGGGTCATGCGTCCGCGAGAGGACCAGATCGTCATTAAGCAAAGCGGCATGCACGCCGTCGAAGACTATATTATGAGCCGCTATCAAATGTACTGGCAGGTGTATTTTCATCCCGTGACGAGAAGCGCAGAAGTCATTTTGACGAAAATTCTCCACCGTGCGAAGCAGCTCCATGAAGAAGGGTATATATTCACTCATGCTCCCGTTCATTTTTATTCCATTTTTGAAGGGAAGCTGACGCTTGCGGATTACCTGAAGCTTGATGAAGCCATCATTTTATATTATTTCCAGGCTTGGGAGGAAGAAGAGGACCCGATTCTGTCCGACTTGTGCCGCCGCTTCATTAACCGCCAGCTGTTTCAATATGCCGAATTTAATCCGAATGAGGAAATGTCGGCTTATTTTGAACTGACCGCTCTGTTTAAAGAGGCGGGAATTGATCCCAATTACTATTTAGTGGTCGATTCTTCATCGGATCTGCCGTATGATTTTTACCGGCCGGGTGAAGAGGAGGAGCGTCTGCCGATTCATCTGTTAACGCAGAACGGCCAGATCAAAGAGCTGTCCAGGCAGTCCGCCATTGTCGAATCCATTTCGGGCAAACGCCGGACGGACCATAAGCTCTACTATCCGATGGACCTCATTTGTGACGATTCAGAAAACCCTGAAGCAAAATTAAAAATCCGGCAGCTGCTGGGACTGACATAGAAGGATTTTGGTAAAGAAGGAAAAGGAGATGTCGGGAATTTGTTGAAAGAACATGCAAAACTGATGAAGGTGTTCTCGGATTCTGGAGAAATCATCGGGCGGAAAAAGCTGCAGAAAATCATTTATATCGCGAAGAAAATGCAGTATCCTTTCTACGAAAAATATGATTTTCATTTTTACGGCCCGTATTCCGAAGAACTGACGCTTCGAATTGAAGAGCTGTGCAATCTTGGGTTTCTGGATGAGGTGAAGGAAAAAAAGGGCGGCTACTTTCAATACCGGTACTCGCTGACGGAGACGGGAGCCGAGTTTTTACATCATGCGGAGCTTACGATGCCGGATATGAAGAAGTACATCGACAGCGTCAACAGCCGCTCATCCCGGTTTCTGGAGCTGGTGTCTACGATTTTGTATTTTGACGGCCTTGAAGCTGAGGAAAAGAAAGAGAAAGTGTTTACGATAAAAAGCAAACAGAAATATACAGATGAAGAATATGATGAGGCGCTTCACTACATAGAAGAGCTGAAACATATTTGTTAAAGGCGATGGCTTTCGTCTTTTTTGATGAAAAAACCAGGCCGCGATAAAGCGGGCCTGGTTTTGTTTATTGTCTCAATTTGCTGTGCTTGTACGAATATAAAAAGTAAACGATGACGCCGATGATCAGCCAGACGGCAAAATAAAGCCACGTTTTCAGCGGCAGATTGACCATTAAAAACAAACAGCAGATAATGGCCAAAATCGGCAGTACTGGTACAAAAGGCACTTTAAATCCCCGCGGCAGATCCTTATGGGTGCGGCGCAGAATCAGCACGGACAGACTGACCATGGCAAATGTCAATAGCGCGCCGATGTTTGAGAGATCTGACAGCTCTTTCAGATCAACAAAACCCGCGATGCAGGCGCTGATCAGTCCGATCAGCCATGTATTAAAGATCGGCGCTCCCGATTTCTTTCCGACAATGGTAAAGACTTTCGGCAGCATTCCGTCTCTTGCCATCGCAAAAGATATACGGGTCGCCGCATATGTATGGGCGAGAACGACGGCCATCAGTCCGATCACCGCACCGGCAGCGATAACGCCCGCCACCGCGTTTTGTCCGACAGTCTGTAACACATATGACATGGCTTCCGGCACATTAAGCTGTGAATACGGAACCATACCCGTCATGACGAGACAGACGATGACGTATACCAATGTACAGATCACCAGTGAACCGATAATACCGATCGGCAGGTTGCGCTGCGGTTTTTTGACTTCTTCAGCCGAAGCGGAAATCGCGTCAAACCCGAGAAACGCAAAAAAGACGGCAGAAGCCCCTGTAATGACGCCTTTGATTCCAAAAGGCATAAAAGGATGCCAATTGCCCGGCTTTACAAAAAAGCTTCCTGTGATGATAAACAGCAAAACAATTCCGATTTTTACGAGAACCATTACATTATTAAAGGTTTTGCTCTCCTTGGAGCCGCGTGACAGAACGACGGCAATTAATAGAGTAATGATGATGGCAGGAAGGTTGACGATGCCCCCCTGGCTCGGCACGTGCAGCAGACTGTCCGGCAAAGGCATGCCGATTTCGGCTAACAGATTATTAAAATAACTTGACCAGCCGCTTGCCACCGCCGACGCCGTCACCATATAAACGGATAAGAGCGTCCAGCCCATTAAATGGCCGACAATTTCTCCCATGGTGGTATAAGAGTAAATATAGGCGCTTCCGTAAACCGGGAGAACAGAAGCGATTTCGGCGTAACATAATGCTGCAAGGCTGCAGACAACGGCTGCAATGATAAAAGAAAAGATTACGGAAGGCCCGGCGTTTTTCGCGGCCGTAATGCCTGTAAGAACCATGACGCCCGTCCCGATGACGGCGCCGATGCCCAGTAATGTTAAATCAAATCCACCCATCGTTTTGGCAGTCTGCCTGTTTCTGCTTTGTTCAAGCAGCTGGGTGATGTCTTTTTTTTGTAGGATATTCCGCAACACGCATCCCTCCATCCAAAAGCAAAAGCCAAGAGGGACTCTTTGGCTTTTACCCGTGTCACATTCTGTGTAATCGACAATCCTGTGTTCTGTTTCCCCGTCTGTTCCGTTTCTTTTCCAGTCATATTGTCTGCCGCATCCGATCAGATTATCCTTTCTGTCAAACGCAGTCACCCTTAATGATTTTACCTGAATCATGTCTATAAAACCAGCATTGCATAAAAGGGATGGGTGAAAAAGTAGGAGATAATAGTCTGTATAGGGCAGGATAAAAGTTGCGGGCTTTCCGGCCGAAATTTTGACTTTCCCCGCGAGGTATCAGTAAAATGTAATAAAAAACAATCAAATGATGATGGATGCATCTTGAAATGGGGAGTTTCTGCATGGAGCACGATATATTGCAAGCAAATGTACTGGATTACGCGCTCACGAAATATTTAAAGAGCACGAAAAAGCTTGATGAGGCGACAATTCCGAAGAGTATAAACAATATCAGAGGATTTATTCTCAGGATTATTTACCGGCACGGCACGTGCACGATTAAAGATATATTGCAGGAAGTCACATTATCGCCTTCAGCCACGACAACCGCTCTGAATCATTTAGAAAAAGAAGGTTTCGTGGAAAGGTCGAGAAATAACGAAGACCGGCGCACGGTATGGATGACGCTTTCCGAATCGGGAAAAATGGCGGCCATGCAAATGATTGAAAACCGGCAGATGCTCATTGACGAGCTGTTCGAAGCATTGACAGAGGAAGAAAAGAACACCTTTTTCAGCCTCGTTGAAAAAGTAATGAAATAAGCCGGCCTGACATAGCAGCGCCGGCAGTTATCAAGGATTACTCCGTATCGCTGATCCGTTTGCCGGCGACGGCGTAATGATCCTTTCTCATTTCTTCAATCATGACAATGATCTTTTCTTCGGCTGCGCCTGTCGTTTCTTTTACGGCTTCTGTCACTTTTTCAACCAGATTCCGTTTTTGTTCATCTGTGCGGCCTTCAAGCATTTTAACGGTTACGAGCGGCATGGTGCTGATCCTCCTTTATCGTTTCCTCTCTTTGGAAGAGAGATCACTTATAGTATACTGAATGAAGGACAATCTTGCATTTTTAAAAAAAGGGGATTTTGACATTTGGACAGATTTTTATATTATCCGCTGGAGCTTATGCCCTATGTCGTGATTACGCTGATCGTGGCATTTACGATGCATGAACTGGCGCACGCGTATGTCGCGTATCGGTTCGGAGACGATACCGCGGCGAGACAGGGCAGATTAACGCTCAATCCGATTAAACATCTTGATGTTTTCGGAACGATTCTAATTTTGGTCGCGGGTTTCGGCTGGGCCCGTCCGGTGCCGGTGAACCGCCGCGCCTTTAAAAGACCGCGGCTGGCGGGAGTGCTGGTTTCCGTCGCCGGGCCTGTAAGCAACCTGCTTCTTGCCTTTATCGGTTTCTTTTTGCTAGTGTTGATGCATGCTTACGGAATGGAGCTGCTTTCAGCATTCAGCATGGGCCTTGACCGCTTTTTCTCTATTTGGATTCAGCTGAATCTCGCGCTGTGTTTATTCAACCTGCTGCCGCTTCCTCCGCTTGACGGCTACCGGATTATTGAGGATCTCGTGCCGCCGCGGGTGCGCGCCAAAATGACTCAGTTTGAGAGTTACGGGATTATCGTGTTTCTCGTGCTGTTTGTGACACCGGTCGGCTCCTATGTCGTGTGGCCGCTGTTAAGCGAGGGGAGAGACTGGATTCTCAAGGTATTTGCCATTATATTTCAACCGCTTTTGTAGGAGGGTATTTTCATGGAAGAAAAAAAGAAGAAAACAATCGGATTTAATATTATTAAAAGTGATCCGACCGACGGACATGGCGGTTTTGGCGCCGGGGCGCTGAGCCTTGACAATATTTCTCCGGTATTTGTCGATGTGGAAGAGAAGGAAGCCTTCGTTGACATCGGCGCAATGCATGCCCGCAGTGTCGTTGAAAAAGGCATCAAATTCCTGCCGAACAAAGATGAAGTGCCGAACGGAAAACCGTACTGGCTCGTGTGGGTCACCATCGACAGAAAAGAAGAAGGCCCTTATTACGCGGGTGTGACGGCTTGTGAAATGACCGTGGACAGAAGTATCCGCAGAGGCTATAAGTCATTGCCGGAGCATGTGAATTTAATGGATAAATCAATGAAGCGCTGCATTATCGTGGATAAAATGGACGCCAGCTCAAAGCAGGTGCTTGCTGAATTTCTGCAGAAGCATGACCAAGGGCTCTGGGAACGTTCATCCGATGAATTGAAAACAGGTCTGCTCCCGGAAGAAAAATAATTTATGAAATTTTTGTGAACTTTATAAATATTTGCACTATTTTGCAATTGTACTGAGTAAACTGTTGATACAGAATCAGGACATGGAAAGTCCCGAGCCGAACCAAGACTCGGGGTTTTTCATGTTTACGCGGAGGTTTCATCATGTTCACCGTCTTTGAAATCGGGCCTTGGGTCATTGAAGCAGATGCGGCGGCAACGAGAAAACAATACGAAAAATCATGGCCTGATCCTTGTGATTGCGGGCACTGCCGGAACTTTTCCGAGGCGGTGAATCTCCTTCCCGCCGAGAAAACAAGGCTGTTTACGCAGTTTGGGATTCGTCCGGCTGTCTGTCACGACTTGGGGGAGCATGGAAAGGAAAACGGCCTGCATCATTATGCGGGCAGCTATCCGATTGTCGGCATGCTTAGGGAAGGCTGGCCGAAGTTTCATATTGAGAGAGCGGGAGATACCCGCTTTTCGTTTTCTTTGCCTAGTACAACATTTTTTATACCGAAGGGTTTTCCTGACCCTATTATCCATCTCGACTTTTCACTCTTGCTCCCATGGGTGCTTGAGGAAGACGCGGAGTAAAGCCCGGCGCGCAATGCACCGGGCTCAGTCTTTTTTGCCGAGCCACTTATCCCACCACTTTTTGCGCGGAGCTTCTTTGCGGGCGGGAGCGTGTTCCTTTTCTTTTTTAGACGGTTCCGGCCCGTAGCACACATCGGCGGGCTCTGTGCCTGCGATAAAATACGTATAATGCTTTGCGGCGCATCCGGGTCCGGAAGTGTAGCCGGATGCGGGATCGATATAGACGCCCGTGACGCCCTTCGGCGGTTTAAGCGCTATTTCCGGTTCTCCTTCGAGCGCCTTCTCCATAAAGTCCGCCCAAATCGTCTTCGCATAGCTTTTTTCTTCTACTGAATCAATCGTGCTGCTTTTGTCATAGCCTGTCCACACACCGGCGGCAAGAGCCGGATTAAAGCCGATCATCCAGCTGTCTGCGCTGGTCGTGCCTGATTTCCCGCCGTACGTCCGGGTCAGCCTGTCAGAAATGGTGCGTCCCGTGACGGAAGTATAGCCGTTTAAATCCTGATCAAACATGCCCGTCATCATGCTCGCCGTCACAAAAGCGGCTTTTTTATCAAGCGTCTGCTGATGTCCGCGCGGCTGTTCATACAAGATGTTGCCGGCGGTATCCGTCACTTTTGTGATAAAGGAAGGGGTGATTTGTTTTCCCCCGTTTGCGAGCATCGCGTAGGCATTAACCATCTCAATCGGGCGCACGGGTTCAGTTCCGAGCGCCAGAGACGGAAGGGGCTTTAAATGTTCGCTGATGCCGAATTCCTTTGCCGCCGACACGAGCTTATTCATGCCGAGAAAGAGATGGGTCTTCACGGCATAGATGTTGTCTGATAACGCAAGCGCCTGAAGCAGCGTAATCGGTTTATTGGCGTAGTAGCCGTTGTAATTGCTTGGAGAATAGGTATCTCCGTTGTCGTCAATCTGGAACTCTGTGGCTTCGCTTTTCATCAGCGTGACCGGTGTAAAGCCGCTTTGAATCGCTTTGTAGTACAAAAGCGGCTTGATCGTGGAAGCCGGCTGCCGTTTCGCCTGTGTCGCCCGGTCAAACGGGCTTTTTTCGTAGTCACGTCCGCCGAGAAGCGCAAGCACGCGCCCTGTTGCCGGATCAATCGCGGAAAAGCCGACCTGAATGTCAGAGCCGGTACGGATCGTATGTGCCACAGTGTTTTCCGCAATCCGCTGCATGCGCTTATCAAGCGTTGTATAAACACGCAATCCGCTCGTTGCGAGCTGTTCGCGCGTCATGCCGAGCTTTTTCTCGAGTTCTTTCATCGCATCATCGTAAAAATAAGGCGCCGTTTTCGCTGCGGTTCTGTTTTTCAGCGGCTGATAGGCAAGCGGCATTTTCTTAAGCCTTTCTGCCTTCGTTTTTGAGATCATTTTTTGTCCGGCCATTAGTCGGAGAATGGTTTCCTGGCGCTGTTTGGCCTTCTTTTCGCTGACATATGGCGAATAGCCGGACGGGCCTTTCGGTATGCCCGCCAGAAGCACGGCTTCCGCATCGTTCAGATCTTTGGCGTGTTTGCCGAAATACAGGCGCGAGGCGGCTTCAATTCCATATGCGCCGTGGCCGTAATATATCGTATTTACATAACCTTCTAAAATCTCGTTTTTAGAATAGTTCTGTTCAAGGCGGATCGTGTAAAATGCTTCGTTCCATTTTCGTTTCCATGTCTTATCATGCTCAAGGTAGAGATTTCTCGCGTATTGCTGGGTGATGGTGCTTGCGCCCTGAACCTTGGCCATTGCCTTTATGTCAGCCAGCGCGGCGGCGGCCATCCGCCGGTAATCAAAACCGTGGTGATTGTAAAAGTTTTGATCCTCCACCGCAATCGCGGCCTGCACCGCTGTCGGATTGATATCTTTTAACCGGACCCAGTAGCGCTTTTCCCCGAAATCGGTCTCACCTAGCTTTGAGCCGTCATTTGCATAAAGAATCGTAGACTGAGGAACCCGGACGGAGGGGGCGCCCTGCCATTTCGCTGCAAGAAGAACGGATGTGAAGCAGACGCCGGCCAGCATTCCGCCGATCAGTGTCAGAAAGATGCAGGCGCGGATGATTTTGAACGTGATTCTGAGCTGTTTTCCAGATACTTTATCCACTTTTGGGAACCCCCTTTTTCATGATTCTATTATTATGTGAAAAAAGGGGGTTTTTTAAACATATCAAACCGGACACTTCTTTACTTTTTCCCCTCCATCCTCTATACTTTTTCCTTAGGTGAAAATGAGATTTTAACCGGAATAAAAGCGATACAGACGCTTACAATAAATGAAATAAGCCTTGAAAGGGAGATGACAATTGAGCGAGCTTTGGTATACGGAGAAGCAGACGAAGAATTTCGGCATTACATTAAAGGTGAAACAAACATTACATACGGAACAGACGGAATTCCAGCATCTGGAAATGGTGGAAACAGAAGAGTTCGGCAACATGCTGTTCTTAGACGGAATGGTCATGACTTCTGAAAAAGACGAATTCGTCTATCATGAAATGGTTGCGCACGTCCCGTTATTTACGCACCCGAATCCGGAAAACGTCCTCGTTGTCGGCGGCGGAGACGGCGGTGTCATCAGAGAGATTCTGAAGCACCCAAGCGTAAAAAAAGCGACGCTTGTCGACATTGACGGCAAGGTCATTGAATACTCTAAAAAATTCCTTCCGTCCATTGCGGGCAAGCTTGATGATCCGCGCGTCGACGTGAGAGTCGATGACGGTTTCATGCACATCGCGAAATCAGAGAATGAGTATGACGTCATCATGGTTGATTCAACAGAACCGGTCGGACCGGCCGTCAATCTGTTCTCAAAAGGCTTCTATGCCGGAATTTCCAAGGCATTAAAAGAAGACGGCATCTTCGTCGCGCAGACGGACAACCCGTGGTTTACACCGGAACTGATTACAAACGTACAGCGTGACGTGAAAGAAATCTTCCCGATCACCCGTCTGTATACGGCTAATATCCCGACGTACCCGAGCGGCCTGTGGACATTTACGATCGGTTCTAAAAAGTACGATCCGCTTGAAGTGGAGGACAGCCGTTTCTTTGACATCGACACGAAATATTACACGAAAGAGCTTCACAAAGCGGCATTTGTTCTTCCGAAATTTGTGAGCGACTTAATCAAATAAAAACGTACGGCGCAGGAGCGAATCTTGCGCTTTTTTACAGGAAAGCGAGGGTTTTATCATGAGGTTTGATGAAGCATATTCAGGAAAAGTATTTATCGCAAGCCGCCCCGACTGGAAAGAGGCGGACGCCATCCTTTACGGCATGCCGATGGATTGGACGGTCAGCTACCGTCCGGGTTCGCGTTTCGGCCCGGGGAGAATCCGCGAGGTGTCTATCGGTCTTGAAGAATACAGCCCGTATCTCGACCGTGACTTGGCTGATTTGAATTTCTTTGACGCCGGCGATATTCCGCTTCCGTTCGGCAATCCGCAAAGAAGCCTTGATATGATTGAAGAATACGTGGACAGCATTTTAGAAAAAGGAAAGTTCCCGCTCGGCATGGGAGGGGAGCACCTTGTATCATGGCCTGTCATAAAAGCCATGTATAAGAAATTTCCGGACCTTGCCATCATTCATTTTGACGCGCACACCGACCTGCGCACGGATTATGAAGGCGAACCGCTTTCCCACTCTACTCCGATCCGCAAAGCGGCCGAGCTCATCGGGCCGCAAAACGTATTTTCATTCGGCATCCGTTCCGGAATGAAGGAAGAATTTGAATGGGCGAAAGAAAACGGCATGCACATTTCTAAGTTTGAAGTGCTTGGGCCGCTGAAAAAAGTGCTGCCGCAGCTTGCGGGACGCCCTGTTTATGTCACGATCGATATCGACGTGCTTGACCCCGCTCATGCGCCGGGAACGGGCACGGTTGACGCAGGAGGCATCACGTCTAAAGAATTGCTCGCGTCCATCCATGAAATCGCACGCTCAGAAGTCAACGTAAAAGGCGCCGACCTCGTAGAAGTCGCGCCGGTCTATGACCACTCAGAACAAACCGCAAACACGGCAAGCAAGATGATTCGTGAAATGCTGCTTGGGTTTGTGAAATAAAAGAATTTCCCCCGCTTGAAACACGCGGGGGATTTTTATATTGTATATAAACTACTTAGAAGTTAGTTATTTTACCATTAATAATTGATGTTATTGATAAAAATTATATAATAGGGTATTATTTAGTAAATACATCTTTAGAAAGGAAGTTAGAATGAAAACAGCAGTAGAAAATGAATTGGAATTAAAAAAGATTGAAATTTCAGTAATTAAACTGATAATTGCTGAAAAACCTAATAAAGAGATCGCTAAGTCATTAAACTACTCGCAGCGTAATGTCGAATATATCATAGCCGGTCTCTGTAAAAAGTGGAATGTGAGTACTAGAGTCGGTATTGTTTCGGAAGCATATAAAAGGAATTGTATACAGTGAACGATATGAAAGAAAAACCCCTATTGAGGGGGTTTATTTATATATGCTAAAAAAACATTCTATACAGGAATGCCGTAAAAATAAAAACTGAGATTGTCAGGTAGTTCAAATTTGTTCTCCATTTCAGAAGAATAAACAAAAGAAATAAGTATGCAATATTGAACAAATCAAAGATAGAAAAAATCAAATGATTACTTGTGAAAAATAAACTAGTGTTTGGATGTGCTGCGAAAATATTTTTGAATGATATAAGTAAAAACTTAATTGCGACCGGGATGTTAGAAAACATAAATAGGGAATAAAAAGTTTTGATCTTAATTTGAGCGCCAAGAAAATTTATAATGAGAAATAATACAAATCCTTCAAAAATCACCCCGAACATTAAAAGAAACAGTGCGGCTATTGCAATGATATAATCTAAATGTTTTACTTGCTCAACAACTTGTATAGGGATGTTTTTGGGAATTAAACTTTTCATAAAAGGTAATAGGGAACTTAAATAAAAAGCTAGCCCGATAATATAAAACAAAAATGAGGACAAAAAATTAATGTTTCGGTCCTTAAATGAAGATAATTCAATTTGCATAATCCTAAGAGACTCCTTTTATAAAGATAGGTGTAATAAATGTTTCTAACATAGCTGCTATCATTAAACCGAGAAATATAATACCAATATATTTAAAAGTGAATTTTAAATTTATTTTGAGGAGTAATAAATCCAAAGTTAATTTCATTCCTACAGAAGCTGCAAGAAGCAATACCGGGACTTCAATTATTCCATGGGGTATAACAAGCAGTAAAAGGTTTAAATTGTCTTTGATGTTTCCTATGGCATTTCCTAAAATTAATCCATTAATAATTAAAACTGCAATCGTGCCAAGTGACAGCGTCAACGGGCCTAAAAAAACAAGCAGACTCGCTACTTTAATATTATTAAAGAAAATCTGAAAAAAATCCGGACGGATATTTCGATTTAGATTATTTACATTTGAAGCGGGATCTGTATAAAAATAAGCTGTAAATAAAGCAATTAAAAATAAGATCAGACAGAGTATGTACAATTTGACTAAAACGTTCTTTTTAAACAAAGTATTTTCATCCATTCGTTTAAGGGACTGCCAGGGATATTGAATTTAATGTTTTATGTTAAGCTGCTGCTGTACTTGCTGCAGCCAATTGTTCTAAAACGGCTAATGGCAAGCCTGCACCAAGAGATCCTAAAACAGTAATGATAGCCAGGACTGAACCCGTTGCGGTGATAGCACTGACAATCCAACTAGGAGCTATTATTCCAGCTCTGTTTAAAATATCGATGACATCCATGCTTAAATGATTATGTTTTATACTGAAAAGAGCGAGAACAATGATTCCTGATGCTACTAATGTAAAAATCGCTTTACTATTTTGTGTTTTTAAAAGTAGACTCATTTTTTCCTCCAATTTTTTCAATATCCCCAGCAAGTTAAATAATAAAATATATTGGAAGCTATTTGAATTGCGGATTTCCGAAAAAAATAGTTAAGAGGTGAAATCCGTTAAGGTATCTGCTGACTTATTTCAGTACAAAGAAAGCCGGACCATATGTATGATCCGGCTTTCTTTGTACTGAAACATTTATACTTTTTTTTTAAGAATAATATCAAAATAATCGGCTGCCCCATAACCTGAAATAGGAGGAGCAAATATTTGGACCAGCTTCCATCCTTGCTGCGAATACTTTTCAATAATTTCTTTATAGTCTTCTTTAGGCTTTCCTTTCCACCGGTTTACTTCTACTTTTATGAACTTATATTCGTACATTGCTGTATAATCCTCCGGAAGTGTATTGGAATTGTTACCTTGTTTTTCGATTATGATAAACTTGAATCCATAAATAGAGCGCGCAGCCTATTAAAAGTATTGGAAATTGCCATCCTGTATTTCCGTTTTTAAAATAATCTATTAATGACCATATCAGTAAAGCGACAGTATAAAAACTAAATGCTATTCTGGCGGCTATACCCGATTGGTGTTTTTGCATCTCATCCATTTTCTTCATAAGAACCGCTCCCTTAATTTTTTTTGGCGTTATAGTTGAATACTTTATCTATTCCCGTATTTAATGCGTGAGCTATCGAAAAAGCCAGACTTAAAGTCGGGTCATATTTATTATTTTCAATTGCATTGATGGTTTGTCTGGTCACATTGCAGAGCTTAGCCAGATCATTTTGTGAAATATCAGCTGCTGTTCTAAGTTTTTTTATATTGTTATCCACTAAAACCCTCCTTAAATATTTTTATCTTTATTTTAAATTTTCAAATTTATATATATTTATTTTAAATAATATATGTATATGTGTCAAATACTTTTTACATATTTGAATTTTAAGGTATACTTTTTGTTTTTGCAAATTAGTTGTTTATATAAAAAACGGCTTGCAGTTTAACCTGCAAGCCTAAAAGTAATCATTATTTAAATCATTCCGCGCTGAGCAACTTCAAATTGATGTTCCGGTGCACTTGCAATGTCGGCTGAAACAAAAATAGTGCCTATCGCTAAGCAAGTAAGTGCTAATTTATACTTCAATTTCATACAACTTCACACCTCCTTGAATCTGCTGTCTTGTTTCTTCCACCTTTAAAAAATATGCGGAAGCCTTCTCGAAATTTTCTCTTTCATGATAATATTTTGCCACATCTAAGGCAAAATCTTCAAGATCAGCATACATCAATTTATCTCTGAGAAAGTCAAAACATTCCATGATTGCTTCTTCATCAGGCTCACCGACATATAAAGATTCTAAAAATTCATACTCGGCTATATATAGGGAATCTTCTGCCTCCTCTGCATAAGATATCCCTTTGTCATGATATTGTCTGGCTATGGCCGTATTTCCGATTTTATAATGTATTTGTGTGATTAAGAAATAGGCTTGCGGGAGAGAAGTGATGATGTTCCCATCTTCAAAAACAGCTATTGCCCGTTTTATGTAGTCAATGGCTGGTTTGTAATTTTCTTGGCTGTTAAAACAAAGTCCGATATTATATAGAGTCCGGCCCATTAATTGAGGCTGCTGTTCTGCCTCTGCCATGGCATAAGCTTTTTTAAAATGCTGAATTGCTTCATCATATTGCTTTAAGTCAAGAAAGTTGGTAGCGAACAATGAATGGCACTGAAGCACCCTTATATTATATGCCTCCTGCTTATGATAAATTTTATAAGCCTGCCGGGCATAATCCATAGAAAAATAAGTCTGCTTCATATAATAGTAGGACTCTGACATCTTAAAATAAAATTCAGCTTTCTCGATACAATCTTTGACAAAATCAAGCTTATATTCAGCTTTCTTAAAAAACTGAATCGCTGAAAGATATTCACGGCATTCCAGCTCATACATCCCCCGGAAAAAATTAAAATAATAATCAAGCCGTCCGGTCAGCCGGGCCTGCTTTTTATCAATATCCGCGAGCAGATCCGATAGTCTCGGCTGTTCTTCTATCCGCTGCGATTCCAGCGGTTCGAGGTATTCGAGCATCAGATTGTGACGGAATTCCATGAGAGAATAGTATAGATGAAGATCCTGATCATCTTCCAGACCTGCAAGTTCTTCTTTGATTTCTCTCCGCAAGTACTCGGCGTCCGGGATGCTGAACCTTCGAATGTACATATACCATTCGTTGATTTTTTCTCCAACCGCTGAAGATGATAAAACACTCGCCACTATTCCGAATCCCTCCCTTCCACGTTATGTATATGACATATTTTATCATTTTCATTCGGAAGGATAGCGCAAAAATACCGCAAACTTTTCCCCGTTGACAAAGCCGTCCGCCGAAGGAACCGCATTTATCCCGCAGACCGGGATTTCCGGTTTTTTCATTTTCCTTAAAAATCATGTTTATCTTCAAAACCAATCAGCAAAGATGGTAAGATAGGAGGAAGCGGTTGAACTTTTTCCCTTGAAAACTTATACTATTCAGGTTAAGCGGGATGATGAAAAGGAAGTGTCAGCATGAGACAGGAGACACCAGTAGCCATTCATGTGCAATCATTCATACACAACGGCTCAGAAGAAGAGTCGGTTGAATTTACATCGAGTGGATTCTATTACGTGAGAAACGGCAAAACGTATCTTTCCTATCACGAAGAGCATGATTTGGGCAAGATTAAAACGGTCGTCAAGATCACAGAAAAAGAGATTCTCGTGATGAGATCGGGCGCCATCCAAATGAAACAGCGGTTCATTCCGGGGGCATCGACACTCACTCAATATAAACTGCCGTTCGGACAAATGGAGCTCCGTACGGAAACGAAAAACATACAAGCTGATGTCGGCGGTTCGGAAGGCTCCGTCAAAATGACATATAACATGACTGTAGGCGAAAACCAAGAACATGTACATAACATGACGATCCAATATAAGGAGGAAACAAAGGCATGAATATTGCGGAACAAATGAAGGACGTGCTGAAGGATG
Organism: Bacillus sp. A1; assembly: GCF_042296235.1. Taxonomy (NCBI): domain Bacteria; kingdom Bacillati; phylum Bacillota; class Bacilli; order Caryophanales; family Bacillaceae; genus Bacillus; species Bacillus sp. A1. The sequence goes on along the minus strand of NZ_CP141181.1, from coordinate 3,722,215 downwards.
AGATCAAAGCGGCCGTTCTGAAAGCGGGCCTGGCGGACGAAAGCCAGATTCCAAGCGTACTGTTAGAAACGCCGAAAGAAAAAACACACGGTGATTATTCCACAAATATGGCGATGCAGCTGGCGAGAATCGCAAAAAAAGCGCCGCGCCAAATCGCTGAGGAGATCGTGGCGTCATTCGATAAAGGCAAAGCTTCCATTGAAAAGATGGATATTGCGGGACCCGGCTTTATCAACTTTTACATGAACAACAGCTACTTAACAAAACTGATTCCGTCCGTGCTTGAAGCGGGTGAACATTACGGAGAGACAAACATCGGACAAGGCGAAAAGATTCAGGTCGAATTCGTATCGGCCAACCCGACGGGAGATCTTCACTTAGGCCATGCGCGCGGTGCGGCGGTAGGTGACGCGCTGTGCAGCGTGCTTTCTAAAGCGGGCTATGATGTGAGCCGCGAATACTATATTAATGATGCGGGCAATCAGATTAACAACCTGGCGCTTTCCGTTGAAGTCCGTTATTTTGAAGCGCTCGGTCTCGAGAAACCGATGCCGGAAGACGGCTACCGTGGCGAGGATATTATCGCCATCGGGAAAAAGCTTGCCGAAGATTTCGGCGACCGTTTCGCACATGAAGAGGAGAGCGAACGTCAGGCGTTTTTCCGTGAATACGGCTTAAAGTACGAGCTTGATAAACTTCGCTCCGATCTGGAAAATTTCCGCGTGCCGTTTGACGTATGGTATTCTGAAACGTCACTGTACGAAAACGGAAAAATTGATCAGGCGCTCGAGGCGCTTCGCGAAAAGGGCCATGTATACGAAGAGGACGGCGCGACATGGTTCCGCTCCACAACGTTCGGCGACGATAAAGACCGTGTGCTGATCAAAAAAGACGGCTCATACACTTATTTGCTGCCGGATATCGCATACCATAAAGACAAACTTGACCGCGGATTCGACAAGCTCATCAATGTATGGGGCGCGGATCACCACGGGTATATTCCGCGTATGAAAGCGGCAATTGAAGCGCTCGGTTACAAGAAAGGCACATTGGAAGTTGAAATCATTCAGCTCGTTCATTTATACAAAAACGGCGAAAAAATGAAGATGAGCAAACGTACGGGGAAAGCCGTAACGATGCGCGACCTGATTGAAGAAGTCGGCTTGGATGCCGTGCGTTATTTCTTCGCGATGCGCAGTGCTGATACGCACATGGATTTTGACTTGGATCTTGCCGTATCCACATCTAACGAAAACCCTGTGTATTATGCGCAATACGCACATGCACGTATTTGCAGCATGCTTCGCCAAGGGGAGGAGCAGGGACTTAAACCGGCGGCAGATCTTGATTTCAGCCATATTCAATCAGAAAAAGAATATGACCTGCTGAAAACGATCGGCGGCTTCCCTGAGGCAGTGGCAGAAGCGGCGGAAAAACGCATTCCTCACCGTGTCACAAACTATATTTATGATCTGGCTTCCGCTCTGCACAGCTTCTACAATGCGGAGAAAGTCATCGATCCGGAAAATAAAGAGAAGAGCCGCGCGCGTCTCGCTTTAATGAAGGCGACGCAAATTACGCTGAACAATGCGCTTCAGCTGATCGGCGTATCGGCTCCGGAAAAAATGTAATGATGATCAAAGGACAAAGTCTTCGGGCTTTGTTCTTTTTTTGTATATAAAGCGTGTGATGTAATTCACAATCCCGCACACTGAGTTTTTGTATGATAAGACTGATATTGAATCAGTGAAAGGGGCAAGCCGAATGATCAATCGTCAACATATTCAATTATCGTTGCAGTCATTAAGCTTAGTGGCAGGGTTTATGGTGTGGGTGCTGATTTCATCGCTCATTTCTCAAATGACATCAGATATTCATTTAAGCAAAGGCGAGATTTCATTGGTGACGGCGATTCCCGTTATTCTCGGATCGCTTCTCCGTATTCCTTTAGGATATTTAACGAACAGGTATGGCGCGCGGCTGATGTTTATGATCAGCTTCATCCTGCTTTTGTTTCCTGTATTTTGGATCAGTATCGCGGATTCTTTATTTGATTTAATCGCGGGCGGCTTTTTCTTAGGGATCGGAGGAGCGGTATTCTCCATCGGAGTGACGTCCCTCCCGAAATATTATCCGAAAGAAAAGCACGGTGTCGTCAATGGGATTTACGGTGCCGGAAACATCGGGACCGCCGTTACTACCTTTGCGGCGCCGGTTATCGCTCAAGCCGCGGGATGGAAAGCAACCGTGCAGATGTATCTTGTTTTGCTGGCTGTTTTCGCATTACTGCACGTTTTGTTCGGCGACCGGCATGAGAAGAAAGTCAAAGTTTCCATAAAGACACAAATGAAAGCCGTTTACCGAAATCATGTGCTGTGGATGTTGAGCCTGTTTTATTTTATTACGTTCGGCGCCTTTGTCGCCTTTACCATCTATCTTCCGAATTTTTTGGTTGAGCATTTTGGGCTGAGCCCTGCGGACGCCGGTTTACGGACGGCCGGCTTTATTGCGGTCTCTACACTGCTCAGGCCTGTGGGAGGGTTTCTTGCAGATAAATTGAGTCCGCTCCGTATTCTGATGTTCGTTTTCGCAGGGCTTACGCTGTCAGGCGTCATGCTGTCATTCTCCCCGACGATCGGCCTTTATGCGTTTGGATCGCTGACAGTGGCAGTCTGCTCAGGGATTGGAAACGGGACGGTATTTAAACTGGTGCCTTTCTACTTTTCGAAGCAAGCGGGGATTGCCAACGGTATTGTGTCAGCTATGGGCGGACTGGGCGGTTTTTTCCCTCCGCTGATTCTGGCAAGTGTATTTCAGGCAACAGGCCAATACGCGATCGGGTTTATGGCGCTTTCAGAGGTCGCGTTAGCCAGCTTTGTTCTTGTGATCTGGATGTATTGGCAGGAAAAAATGAAAACACATACGGAGAGAAACAGTCAGAGTCTCAATTCATAATGATCCATTCACAAGATTGTTAGTTTTTTCTGGGTGAGTGCAAATCAAGTCACGTTACAATATACATACGCAACGTGACTTTCTTCGAGGTGAGCTCATGAATATTCTCTCTGTCCGAAAATCTGATAAAGAACTTCTTTCCCGCGAACTGCATGAATTGCTGGAATCGATCAGTACGAAAAGGAAAATGAAAAAACACACTTATTTGTTTCAAGAAGGAATGGATGCAAAAGAGCTTTATCTGATTCAATCAGGACTCATTGAAATCGGCAAGCTGACGTCTGACGGAAAAGACCTGACGCTTAGAATCTGCCAAAAACACGATATTGTCGGGGAATTGACGCTATTCACAGATGAGCCGAGATATATGCTCAGTGCGAAAGTGTTAGAGGATGGCGAGGTGCTCGTCATTAATAAAAACAAGCTGGAAAAGGAATTGATCCAAAACGGTGTTTTGACGTTTGAATTTATGAAATGGATGAGCACCCATCTTCGAAAAATCCAGTCCAAAATCAGGGACCTGCTTCTTCACGGTAAAAAGGGGGCGCTCTATTCCACCCTTATCCGCTTATCAAACAGCTACGGGGTGGAACGAAGCGACGGGATTCTGATTAACATTGTGCTGACAAATCAGGATTTGGCTAAGTTTTGCGCGGCGGCAAGGGAGAGCGTCAACCGCATGCTGGGAGACCTCCGCAAACAAGGGGTTATTTCGATAGACGAAACCGGAAAAATTATTTTGCACAAGCGGGACTATTTACGATGCGAGATCGAGTGTGAAAATTGTCCGCTTGAGATCTGCAATATTGACTGAAAAAACAAGGGCAGCCGGTGTCCTTGTTTTTCAGCTTGTGATACATACACACATGACGGCGAAAAAGAAGCCGGCATTTACGATTTCCAGAATGCCGATCGTTTTCACGGGCCAGTCTCTTCCGTGAAAAAACCAGGCCCGCAGACTGCTTGGGATAAAAGCGAGAAACGCCCAGCCTGCCCCGAGAAGAGCCGATAAAAAGGGGAGCAAGAGGTGATATCCCCATGACCAGTATGCAAAGGTTCTGTTTTTTCTCTCCCGTATGACCGACTTCACATAAAAAGAACTCCCGATAAAAAATAAAGTAGACTGCAAGAAAATAAACCAAGCCCAGCCGTCAAGGGTTCCCGTTCCCAGCCAGCAGCTCGCAAGCCCGCCTGAACAAAAGAACAGAACACCCGCAATATCATTCGTGAGCGCCCGCTCGTTTTTTCGGCGGGCATAATGCGTATGTATGAGAAACAGCGGCAATAAAAAAACGCCGATCCAGACGAGCTGCGGCTTATGAAAGACAGAAATGATCAAAAAGCAGCAGGCGGGAAAACCGTAATACCATATCCACTTTTGATAAGGCTGAAGCTGTTTCTTTTTCAAAGCGAGCGAAACGGGATAAACCGCTAAGTATAGGAAAAGCCAGCCCAGAAAGAGCGGAATATGCCAGAAAACCGGGCCTCCCTTGACCATGCCGAGTAAAAATGGAATCAGCAGCATCGCCCATGCGCCGTGCTGCTTCGGAATCATCGCCTTCATCGAAACCCTCCTTTTTATTTCATTATAAGTGCAGACACTCTCCTGATAAGTGACTTTTATCATACAAGCTGTGAAATACATCACTGCCGCGCGGGCTCAATCGGGCTACACTAAAGCTATCCTTAGCACAGGAGGCTTTCCTATGAATCAGTGTGACTATTTATTGTTTCTGAAACAACTTCCTATGTTTAATGAAGTGCCTCTGTCCATTGTCGAAACTTTGCTGAAAAACGGGACGTTTATCCGCGGCTCATCTGACCAATCTCCATCCTTTCTTCATTCACAATCCGTTTATATTGTATTAAAAGGCAATATCCGTTTTACGGACAGCAGGCTCCCTGAAGGGTCGCAAACCGTTGCGCTGTGGGAGAAAGGCGATGTGTTTCCGATTGATGAAAAAGGCGGGCTCTATTTATCGCCTTTTATCTCAGTCAATGCCTCACCGGATATTCTGGTACTCCATATTCCATATTCCATATTTAAGCAAATGATGTCTTACCATCCGCGGCTGCAAATGAACTTTTTGGCGATGCTTCAGCAAAATGTCTTCTGTTCCTATCAGTTGTTTTTGCGGTATCTGCATACATCACGGGATGAAAACGCTGAACCCGGTTCTTAAACAGAACCGGTTTTTTTGATGACGCGGGCGTCCCCATATCGTTTGAAAATCCTTCCTGCTGCTCTGTGTGAACGTTTTGTGAAAAAAGCAGAGTGTGTGACATAGTTCACAAGGTGATGCGCCGTCTCTGTTTATAGTGTACATAGCATCACCTGACTCGGAAGGAGTGAACGATCATGAAGAAAAAGAAAATGAGTCCGTTGCTCAGGAGATTAAACTATTTTTCTCCTATCGAACATCATTCAAATAACCATAGCCAAACGACAAGCGAAGATCGTGATTGGGAGAATGTATACAGAAACAGATGGCAGTACGACAAAGTCGTTCGCTCCACCCACGGCGTCAACTGCACGGGTTCTTGCAGCTGGAATATTTATGTGAAAAACGGAATTGTCACGTGGGAAGGACAAAACTTGAATTATCCATCAACAGGCCCTGATATGCCTGATTTCGAACCGAGAGGCTGTCCGCGGGGGGCCAGTTTTTCTTGGTACATCTACAGCCCGCTCCGTGTGAAATATCCATATGTGCGCGGTGTGCTGATCAATTTGTGGCGGGAAGCATTGCAGGCGCATCAAAATCCGCTGGATGCCTGGAAATCGATCGTTGAAAATCCTGAAAAAGCGAAGTCCTATAAACAGGCAAGAGGGAAAGGCGGCTTTGTCCGCGCGGAATGGCCGGAAGTGCTGAAGCTGATTTCAGCCTCTCTGCTGTATACGGTGATGAAATACGGGCCTGACCGGAATGTCGGTTTTTCCCCGATCCCGGCGATGTCCATGATCAGCCATGCGTCAGGCTCGCGATTCATGTCTTTAATCGGCGGCCCAATGCTCAGTTTTTATGACTGGTATGCGGATCTTCCGCCGGCGTCCCCGCAAATTTGGGGCGACCAGACGGACGTTCCGGAGAGCAGTGATTGGTACAATTCAGGCTATATCATCACATGGGGCTCCAACGTTCCGTTAACGAGAACGCCTGATGCGCATTTTCTGGCGGAAGCCCGCTATAAAGGCGCCAAGGTCATTTCAATCAGCCCGGATTTTGCGGAATCCTCAAAGTTCGCAGATGACTGGCTGAGTATCCGCCAAGGGACTGACGGGGCGCTTGCGATGGCGATGGGTCACGTCATTTTGCAGGAATTTTACGTGAACCAAGAAACTGAACGTTTTATTGAGTACGCGAAGCAATACACCGATTTTCCATTCTTCGTCACTCTGTCAAAAGAGAACGGCGTGTATACAGCCGGGCGGTTTCTGCATGCGAAAGACATCGGGCGGCAGACAAAAAATGATCAGTGGAAGCCGGCGGTCTGGAATGAACAGACAGGTGCGTTTGCCATACCGCAAGGCACAATGGGCTCCCGCTGGGACGGGCAGCAGAAATGGAATCTGCACATGATCGACGAAGACACCGGGGAACAGATTGAGCCGCGTCTCTCCGTGCTCGGAATAGAGGACGAAATCGGCTCAGTGCGCATTCCGTATTTTTCAAATGACGGAAACAAAGTGCTTGAGCGGAATCTTCCTATTAAAAAAATGAACCTGAACGGTGAAGAAACGTACATCACGACCGTGTTTGACTTGATACTGGCTAACTACGGCGTGAACCGGGGCATCGGCGAACGATCGGCTGTCTCCTATGATGATCCTGAGCCGTTTACGCCTGCCTGGCAGGAACAAATGACAGGAATCAAAAAAGAAGCTGTCGTTAAGATTGCCAGAGAGTTTGCCCAAAATGCGATCGATACAGACGGCCGGTCCATGATTATCGTAGGGGCCGGCATTAACCACTGGTTCAACTCCGACACGATTTACCGTGCGGTGTTAAATCTTGTTTTACTCGTAGGCGCCCAAGGCGTAAACGGCGGAGGCTGGGCCCATTACGTGGGGCAGGAAAAGCTCCGTCCGGCTGAAGGGTGGCAGACGATTGCAACCGCAAAGGACTGGGAAGGCGTGCCTAAACTGCAAAACGGCACCTCATTTTTCTACTTTGCGACAGATCAGTGGCGTTATGAGGACCAGCCGATCAGTGACTTGGCTTCACCGATCGCCGCGTCATCCCGCTACAAGCATCACGCCGATTACAATGTGCTGGCGGCGCGATTAGGGTGGCTTCCGTCTTACCCGACATTCAATCAAAACGGCATTGATCTGTACAAAGAAGCTGAGAAGGCGGGGGCGGCGACACCTGAAGACGTAGGTGCGTACGTGGCCTCACGGCTTCAAGAGAAAAAACTGAAATTCGCGATTGAAGATCCCGACAATGAAGTGAATTTCCCAAGAAATCTCTTCGTATGGCGGGCAAATCTGATCTCAAGCTCAGGAAAAGGGCATGAATATTTTCTCAAGCATTTGCTGGGGACGACAAACGGCTTGATGAATGACGACAGCGACAGCATCCGCCCTGAAGAAATCAAATGGCGGGAGCAGGCGCCGGAAGGCAAGCTCGACTTGTTAATCAATCTCGACTTTCGAATGGCGGGTACGGCGCTGTATTCCGATATCGTGCTGCCGGCGGCGACATGGTATGAAAAACACGATCTCAGCAGCACGGATATGCACCCGTTCATTCATCCTTTCGCTCCGGCCATCTCGGCGCCGTGGGAATCGAGATCAGACTGGGATATTTTTAAAGCACTGTCAAAAGCCGTTTCCGATCTGGCGGAAGAAGTCGAGATGGAGCCGGTGAAAGAAGTGGTTGCGACGCCGCTCCTCCATGACACGATGCAGGAATTGGCCCAGCCGTTCGGCAAAATCAATGACTGGAGCAAGGGCGAATGTGAAGCCATTCCGGGAAAAACGATGCCGAACATCCATGTCGTTGAACGGGATTACAAACACATTTTTCATAAAATGACCGCGCTCGGCCCTCATACGGCTTTAAAACCGAGCGGAACAAAAGGGATGAGCTGGTCGATTGCGGATGAATATGAATCACTCAAACAGAGACTGGGAGAAACCGATTCAAACAGCGTTGCCAAAGGATGCCCGAATATAAGTGAAGCGAAGCAGGCGGCGGAAGCGATTTTAACCCTGTCGTCCACCTCAAATGGAAAAGTCGCCGTGAAAGCATGGGAATCGCTTGAAAACATCACAAACCTGAAGCTGAAAGACCTGGCGGAAGAGCGCGAGGAAGAATGCTTTACGTTCGAGCAAATTACAGCCCAGCCGAAAACGGTCATCACCTCTCCGGCCTTTACCGGTTCAGAAAAAGGAGGGCGCAGGTATTCGCCGTTTACGACGAATGTGGAAAAATTAATTCCGTGGCGGACGCTGACCGGCAGACAATCCTATTATGTCGATCATGAACTGATGATGGAATTCGGTGAAACGATGGCGACATTTAAACCGATCCTTCAGCATCGTCCGTTCCTAAGCAAACGGCCTGATCAAGAGGGCAAAGAAATCGTCCTTAATTATTTGACGCCGCATAATAAATGGTCCGTCCACAGCATGTATTTTGATTCTCTGCCGATGCTGACGCTGTTCCGCGGCGGGCCGACCGTGTGGATGAATAAAGATGACGCAGAGGACACGGATATCAAAGACAACGATTGGATTGAATGCTTCAACCGAAACGGCGTTGTCGTCGCGAGAGCGGTTTTGTCTCATCGGATTCCTAAAGGAATGGCGTTTATGCACCATGCCCAGGACCGCCACATCAATGTGCCCGGCACAAAACTGACGAATAACCGCGGAGGCACCCATAACAGCCCGACAAGGATTCACGTCAAGCCGACACAGATGATCGGTGGCTACGCCCAGCTCAGCTACGGCTTTAACTATTACGGACCAACGGGGAATCAGCGCGACCTGAACGTCGTTATCCGTAAGCTGAAGGAGGTCGATTGGCTTGAAGATTAAAGCGCAAATCGGGATGGTCATGAACTTGGATAAATGCATCGGCTGCCACACGTGCAGCGTCACCTGCAAAAACACGTGGACAAACCGTTCCGGTGCGGAATATATGTACTTCAATAATGTAGAAACAAAGCCTGGCATCGGCTACCCGAAGCAATGGGAGGACCAGGACAAATATAAAGGCGGCTGGACGTTGAAAAAAGGAAAGCTCGAGCTGAAATCAGGCCCGAAAACAAACCGGCTTGCAGGCCTTTTCTATAACCCGAACCAGCCGACGATTGATGACTACTATGAACCTTGGAACTATGATTATGAAACATTAACAAACAGCCCGCAGAAAAAACACCAGCCGGTGGCGCGCCCGAAATCGTCCTTAACGGGGGATTTTATGAATATCGAATGGGGCCCGAACTGGGAGGATGATCTCGCGGGCGGGCATATTACGGGTCTTGAAGATCCAAACGTGCAAAAGATGGAGGAATCGATCAAAACAGAATTCGATGAGGTCTTTATGATGTATCTGCCGCGTATTTGCGAGCACTGCATCAATCCGGCGTGCGTGTCCTCCTGCCCGTCCGGCGCCATGTACAAACGCGAGGAGGACGGCATTGTGCTTGTGGATCAAAACGCATGCCGTTCATGGAGATATTGCGTCTCATCCTGTCCTTATAAAAAAGTCTATTTTAACTGGCAAACGAACAAAGCGGAAAAATGCACACTCTGCTTTCCGCGTTTGGAGGCGGGACTGCCGACTATTTGCTCTGAAACGTGTGTCGGCAGAATCCGCTATCTCGGCGTCATGCTGTATGACGCGGACAAAGTGGAGGAAGCGGCCTCTGTTGAAAATGAAAAGGATCTCTACCATTCCCAACTGGACGTTTTTCTTGATCCGAATGATCCTGAGATTGCCAAATTGGCAAAAGAACAAGGCATCCCGGCTGAATGGATAGAGGCCGCGCAGCAATCGCCGATCTATAAAATGATCATTGACTGGAAGATTGCGCTGCCGCTTCATCCTGAGTACCGCACACTGCCAATGGTGTGGTACATTCCGCCGCTCAGCCCGATTATGAATCTCTTTGAAGGAAAAGGCAGTCGGCAAACGGCGGAAGATATTTTTCCGGCTATCGACCAAATGAGAATTCCGATTGACTATTTGGCGCAGCTATTAACGGCGGGGGATACGGATCATATTCGGTCCACGTTAAAGAAAATGTCTGTCATGCGCCAGTATATGAGGGCGGTGCAGACGAATAAATCCATCGACCCGGCATTGGTCTCCAGTGTCGGTTTAACAGAACAGCAAATTGAAGACATGTATCGGCTGCTGGCGATCGCCAAATATGATGACCGCTTTGTGATCCCGAGCAGCCATCGAGAAGAAGTGTCAGATTTATATGCTGAACAAGGGAGCTGCGGCTTATCATTTTCAGGCGGCCCCGGGTCCTGTTTCTAATTTTTTATAAATGAGGTGTAATAACATGAACACCACAGACCGGCAAATGACGTTCTCCGCTCTTTCCTCTCTTCTCTCTTATCCGGATGAAGAGTGGAGAGCCGAGATTCCCGATTGGAAGGCTCTTATCCATGACATCACCAATCAGCAAATCCGGGAGAAATTGCTGCACTTTTTAGAGGCGGCAGCCGGCTTTTCTCCGGAAGCGCTGATTGAACACTATGTGTATACGTTCGATTTCGGGAAAAAAACGAATATGTACGTCACCTACTTTAACTCAGGCGAGCAGAGAGAGCGCGGCATCGAATTGCTGCATTTAAAAAACACCTACCAGCAATCCGGTTTCCTGCCGACAGAGAAAGAACTGCCTGATTACCTGCCGCTGATGCTGGAATTCGCCGCAGTTGCGGAGATTGAAGCGGTGAGAAGCGTGTTTGAAAAATACCTGTCCAATGTGAGAGAGCTGGCTTCCCGCCTCGAAAAAAATGACAGCATCTATGCTGAGCTGCTGCACGTGCTGCAGGCTGCGCTGGAAAACATCGGTGTGCGTGAAAGCATTGAAGAAGGGGCTGTTCAGAGATGAGCGGGCAGATCCTGTGGGGCGTTATGCCATACATTGTATTGACGATCTTTATCGGCGGGCATATTTACCGCTATCAGCATGACCAATTCGGCTGGACGGCGAAATCAAGCGAGCTGTTAGAAAAGAAAAAACTCGCCGCGGGCAGCACACTTTTTCACTGGGGAATGCTGTGCGTTGTCGGCGGGCATGTCATGGGGATTCTGATCCCGGAAGGCGTGTATGCTTCCCTTGGCATTTCCGAGCATATGTATCACAAAATGGCGATCGGCGCAGGCCTGCCGGCGGGGATTGCTGCATGTGCCGGACTTGTCATCCTGACGTACAGAAGGCTGTTTGACAAAAGAATCCGCAAAACCAGCTCGCCATCGGATATCCTGACGCTTATTCTGCTGCTGTTCATGATGCTGTCGGGCGTTGCGGCCACGTTCCTCAACATTGACTCGAAAGGATTTGATTACAGGGCAACAGTCGGGCCGTGGTTCAGGGAAATTGTTTTGTTCCGGCCTGACGCTTCTTTGATGGAGAGTGTCCCGCTATGGTTTAAGTGTCATATCATCATAGGGTACGTCGTTTTTATCCTCTGGCCGTTTACAAGATTGGTTCACGTGTTCAGCCTGCCCCTCAAGTATTTGACCCGCAGCTATGTTGTCTATCGGAAACGCACGTAAAAATCCCCCCTGCAAAAGGGGGATTTTTTATGGTGAAAAAATAAAAACATAAGATATTTTCTGCCAAGGTAATGGTTGGGCGGCGGGGATTCCTGTTATGTTTTATTTGGAAATAACATCAACAAAAGGAGAGTGAAGAATGAAGCGGATTTTCCTCATTTTAGCCGCCTGTCTGATGACAAGCGCCGGCGTCCTGACACTCAGACATTCTCATGTATTAACCGGCGGCACAGCGGGACTGTCACTAAGTCTGTCATACTTGTTTCATTCCTCGTTTGCGATGATCTTCTTTCTGATCAATATCCCGTTTTATATATTTTCTCTCATCAGAATGGGAATCAAATTCACTCTATCCACCGTTTTTGCAGTCACAGCGCTGGCTCTGTTTACCGGCGCGGATCACTGGCTGCCGCCGGTCTCTGTTTCACCGCTTGCCGGGGCGATTTGCGGCGGGGCGCTGATCGGGTTCGGCCTGTCGCTCATGTTTTATCATCAGGCATCGCTCGGCGGCGCCAATATCCTCGCTTTATTTCTGCAAAAGCGCTGCGGATGGAATCCGGGTGCCGTTAATTTCCTCTTCGATTTTGGCGTCGTGCTGGCCGGCATTTTTTCCGTCGGGTTGCTGAAAGGGCTCTTCTCCTTAGTGTCGATAGCGGTCACCGGTCTGATCATCGGCATCTTCAAAAATAAAATCAAAGGCAGCTGCTCGCTCAATCCGGCATTGCTTCAAAACATCACACCCGGCCAATCACAGGAAGCGTCATCATAAGCCTTTCCGCTCGTGCGGAGAGGCTTTTTCATATGTTTACAAGCCGGAAAACAGAGGGTATACAGAGATATCGGATCAGATGGGAGAGAGTCGGGATGCTGAAAAGGAGACTGGAATTTTGCTTTTTATATATGATGCTTATCGGAGCATATGTCATATGGTTTTTTCCGGTTTCCAGGCTTGAGTTTTACGGAGGAGTGCTTTGCTATGCAAGCATTATTTTGTTCAGCATCTATTCGTTAATTCTTGAAAACCGCACCTCGCAGCACACGCTGTTATGGATTCATATTCTTGTGTTTTTTCCGATCGCCGGGTACTTGTTTTACCTTTTTTCCGGCCAGCTTTATGAAAAAGGCAAGCTGTTCAGGTCGAAACGGACATACAACCGGGAAAAGCTGAGAACGATATTTGATATGGAACAAACTCCCGATCTGTCCGGGCTGAAAGGAAATCAGAAGCGTTTCTTTCAATATTCAATCAAGGCGTCCCATATGAATATCAATACAAAAAGCAGGCTGAAGGTGCTTAAAAACGGGGATGAAACATTTCCGGAGCTGTTTGAGGCGCTCCGGGAGGCCGCGTCATTTATACATATTGAGTATTACATGTTCAAATCAGACATGCTCGGGCACAAGATGATGGACATTATGATGGAAAAAGCGCGTCAAGGCGTGGAAGTGCGGTTTTTGTTCGACGCGGCCGGCAGCCTGAAGCTGGCCGGAAAAGATGTTAAAAAACTGAAACGCGCGGGCGTGAACATCGTCCCGTTTCTGCCGCTGAAATACGGTTTTTTTAACCAAAAATTCAATTTCAGAAATCACCGCAAGATCGTCATCGTTGACGGGAAAGTCGGTTTTGTCGGCGGGCTGAATGTCGGCAAGGAGTATATCGGCAAAGACCAAGATGTCGGCTTTTGGCGGGACACCCATATGAAAGTCGAAGGAGAAATCGTTCAGACGCTCCACAGCATTTTTATGCTTGATTGGGAATACGTTTCGGATGAGGTGCTGATTGATCAGAAAGCATATACCCGCCCGGTTGCGGCAGAAAGCGGCGGCGTCTATCAAGTCGTTCCGACAGGCCCCGATATGAAGGAGCGGATGAGCGATCTGTATTACGCCATGATAGCGGCGGCCGAATCGTCTGTATGGATCGCGACGCCTTATTTCGTGCCGAATGAGCCGATCCGCACAGCGCTAAAGGAGGCTGCTGCCAGAGGCGTCCGGGTGCGTGTCATGGTGCCGGAAACCAATGACGGATTTTTAACCCAGTACGCGACGAGATCGTATTTCCCCGAGCTTCTTCGCGAAGGAATCGAAGTCTATTCCTATCAAAAAGGCTTTATGCATCAAAAGGTGCTCATCACTGACGGAAACCTCGCCTCTGTCGGGACGGCGAACATGGACATGAGAAGCTTTCAGCTGAACTTTGAAGTCAATGTCTTTTTTACAGATCAAGAGGCGATCAAAGATCTTGAAGCGCATTATCTGGAGGATATGAAGGAGTCTGAAAAAATCAGCCCCGTCCGTTTCTATAAGCGCACATTATGGGAAAGAACGAAGGAATCCTTCGCACGGTTATTTTCCGGCGTTTTATAAAAAACGCTTTTAAAACTCCTTGTGTATAGTATAATTGAGAAATATTATCATTAAGAACGAGGCACAAGGAGGACGGAATCGTGCTGCGACAATTTTTTTCTTATTATAAACCGTACAAAAAGCTGTTTTTTCTCGACTTCTTTTCTGCCATCGCCGGCGGATTGATGGAGCTGAGTTTTCCTCTGATCGTCAATTACTTTATCGATACATTGCTCCCGGGGCGGGATTGGAGTCTGATTATTTTGACTTCCGCTGCTTTATTCGGGGTCTACGCCCTCAGCTCGGCGCTTCAGTATGTTGTGACGTATTGGGGCCATATGCTCGGCATTAATATTGAAACCGATATGCGGAAAAAGCTTTTTGACCATCTGCAAAAGCTTTCGTTCAAATTTTACGATAACAACAAAACGGGCAGTTTAATGTCCAAGCTCACCAATGATTTGATGTATATCGGAGAAACCGCCCACCACGGGCCTGAAGACCTGTTTATCGCGATCATGACGATTTTGGGCGCGTTCGGTGTGATGCTGTTCATTAACTGGCAGCTCGCGCTGTTGACCTTTATCATTATGCCGGTCGTCATATGGCTTGCTTTGTATTTCAATAAAAAAATGACTTCGGCGTTTACAAAACTGAACAAAGACGTCGGAGACTTCAGCGCGAGGGTTGAAAACAATATCGGCGGCATCCGTCTTGTTCAGGCTTTCAGCAATGAAGCGTTTGAAACGCAGCGGTTTGATGTGAACAATCAGCGTTTCCGCAAAACAAAGCTGACGTCATATAAAATCATGGCGAAAAACGGCTCGATCAGTTACATGCTGACAAGATTCGTCACGCTGTTCGTCCTGTTGTGCGGGACATGGTTCGTGATCCGCGGATCGTTATCTTACGGGGAATTCGTCGCTTTTGTGCTGCTGACGAACGTTCTGTTCCGTCCGATTGATAAAATCAACGCGATTATTGAGATGTATCCGAGAGGCATAGCCGGTTTTAAAAGCTTTATAGAAATACTGGAAACGGAGCCTGATATCAAGGACGCCCCGAACGCGAGACATGTGTCCGGTTTAAAAGGGAATATCCGTTATGATCGTGTGTCATTCGGCTACGAAGAAAACAGTCCGGTTCTGTCGGGAATCAATTTGTCCATTCATGCCGGGGAGACAGTCGCATTCGTCGGGCCTTCGGGAGCGGGAAAATCAACGCTGACAAGTCTGCTGCCGCGCTTTTATGAGCCGTCTGAAGGCGTGATTTCCATCGACGGCATCGATATTAAGGACATGACGCTGTCATCATTGCGCGGACAAATCGGCGTCGTCCAGCAGGATGTCTTTCTGTTTTCCGGCACATTGCGGGAAAACATTGCTTACGGGCGGCTCGATGCGTCTGAGGAAGAAATCTGGCAGGCCGTCCGCCAGGCGCATTTAGAGGACTTGGTAAACGGGTATCCCGACGGTTTAAACACGGTGATCGGCGAGCGCGGCGTGAAACTGTCAGGCGGGCAGAAGCAGCGGCTTTCCATCGCCAGAATGTTTTTGAAAAACCCGTCGATCTTAATTTTAGACGAGGCTACATCAGCCCTCGATACAGAAACGGAAGCCGCCATTCAAAAATCGCTGCAAGAGCTGTCTGAAGGACGCACAACGCTTGTGATCGCCCATCGGCTGGCTACGATTAAGGATGCGGACCGGATCGTCGTCGTCACGAAAGAAGGCATCGCTGAACAAGGTCATCATAAGGAACTGCTGGAATCCGGCGGCATGTACCAGAGACTTCATCAGGCGCAATTCGGCGAGCTGATACATCAATAAAAGAAAAAGGATAGACAAAAGGGGCCGAGCAGCCTCCTGTCTATCCTTTTTTTATGTAGTCCGTATTTAATGGGCTTCTTTTTGCGCAGGTTCGATGATATGTTTGAAACGGTCAACAAGCTGCACCGCTTTCTTTCCTTCCACTACAATTAAATATTCTTGTTCTTTATGGGCCATTCTGAACGTTTCCAGCTCAATGATATCTTTGATTTTGCACATCGTTTTTTTAGAGTAGATATACAGCTCGTGGCCTCCCGTGTGGCAAAGCTGATAAAGCTGAAGCATGTTTCGTAAAGTGAACTTCTTAGCGGCTATTTTCAAAGATGTAATGTTTTTCATATGTTTTCTCCTCCGTCTGATGGTCTGTTATTTCGGAAATTCCCCATATAAACGGGTGATAAACCTGGTTATGCCTTCCACTTCAGCACTCCGCCCGCCAGGCGTTTGACTCCGCGGATGGCGCTTAATTCTTCGACGAGCCGGAGCAGCGCCCGGTCTTTCTCTTTCGCCTCAATCATAAAATCGATGTCCGTATCCCATTGTCTGAACCGCTCCAGCACCGGCAGAATAAAATTCGCATCCACATAGTCCGCATGACTGCGTACGGCTGATTCCGATTTTGGCGAGGAGAGGTGGACCTTCGGCTTTAAGCCGATCCGCTGCCATGTTTTGATCATCCGCGGAAGAATGTCATCTAAATCAGCGTCATCGGTCGGATTGGCGTAAAAATGGTGATAATCAAACACAAACGGAATGCCTTCTTGCTCACAAACACTGAGTGTTTCCTCGGACGTATATGTTTTATCATCGTTTTCCAAAGTCATCCGCTGTTTGATGACATCGGGAAGTTCTTTCAGATTCACGCGGAAACGGCCAAGCGCGCTTTGTTTGTCACCGTAAGCGCCTCCGACATGGATGTTGATGACGGAACGGTCCGCGATGCCCATTGCGTCCAGCATGTCATAGTGATAGGCCATATCCTTGACCGCATTTGCGGTAATCTCCTGTTTCGGGCTTGTAAAAAGCGTGAATTGGTTCGGATGAAAGCTCGTTCTGAGGTCATATTTTCTGACCAGCCCGCCGATCTCACGGAACTCCTGACGAAACGGCGTGACAAAATCCCACAGCACATCCGGGTGCGTGGCGAGCGGCACAATCGAGCTTGAGAATCTGTACAGCGGGATGCCGTGTCCGATCACATAGTGGATGGTGCGCAGCGTATTGGTAAGATTTGCTTTCGTCACAGAAAGCAGGGCGTCTTTCCGCTCACTGCGGGAAAGCTTGGTATAGCGCGCATATGTTAAGGTTTTGGCGGGGGACGCGTCCCAAAGGCACATGGCGTTTGCGACGAATCCGAATCTGAACAGCATATGGTTTCTCCTTTATAAAAAGTAAGATATGGCCTTTCCCAGCCATTCTGCAGGAAGCTGTCTGACGGAGCGCTGTTTCACTTTTTCTAATGTGAGAAGCTCGGATTTTTCGATGTCCTGCTTTATGGTTGAAAGCACTTCCTTTGTAAAGGCTTCGTCATGAATGATGACATTCACCTCTTCATTCCAGAACAGGCTCCGTTTATCAAAATTCGGCGTGCCGATAATGCTGATGCGGTCATCTATAATGAAAGCTTTGACGTGATAAAAACCTTGATAATACCGATAGATGAGGCAGCCGGCCTTCAGAAGCTCGGGATAATAAGTAAAAGCTGTTTCCCGAACGAGCGGGTGGTCTGACTTCATCGGAACGATCAAGATGACTTTGACGCCTTTTCGGCAGGCTGAAATAAGCGCTTCCTGAAGCTTTTTGCTCGGTACATAATAAGGCGTGCCGATAATGATTTTTTTCTCCGCCTTACGGATGCAGATTTCATAATGCGATTCAAGCGAAAACCCGTCAGATGCATATGTCCTATGTGAGATATTCCCTTCGGATAATGCCGGATAAACCCCGGGTGATCCGGGTGTTTTTCCGGTGTTTCGTTTCAGATCGCTTACAAAAAGAGTCTGAAGATCCGCCGTGCCTTCGCCGGTCATCCGCAGGTGATAATCCTCCCAGTTTCCGAACTTCGCTTTTTTGCCGAGGTACTCTTCAGCGATATTAAAACCGCCGACATAGCCGATTTTGCCGTCAATGACGGTCACTTTCCGGTGATTCCGTTTTTGCAGCCTGAAAAATAGAAACGGAAATGCCGGTTTATTTAGAAAATGAACGTGAACGCCGGCTTTTTTCATCGTTTGAATAGAAGGCTTTTTCACTGGGCGGCTGCCCGCCCAATCCAGCAGCAGATATACGGAGACGCCGGCCTGGGCCTTTTCTTTCAATAAATGAAACATCTCATGGCTGACTTGGTCGTTCTTCATAATAAAAAACATCATATGAATAGAAGAGACGGCTTGGCGGATATCAGCCGTCATCTGCCGCACAAGCTCGCTGCCGCAGTGAATGAGTGTGATATCACTCTTTTTCGGGTCAAAAACGGGCTCATACGCCTGTTTTTTGTACGCCGCACGGCCAAGCAGCATATCAAGCAGCATAAGTGCGATCAATATGATAAAAATGACAAGCAACACAAAAATGACCTTCATACCGACGCTCCTTTCCGAAGTATCCGTAGTGTGCCCTGAGAATGTGAATTTAATTATTGACTGAACACTCATTCATTATTTATGATAAAGTAAAGATATGACAATGAAGAGGGGAATCAGAACAAAGGGGGAGACAAGATGAACGCATTTCTCATGGTAAACGCGCTGCTGTTTTCAGCTGTAACCGCTTACGCCGTTTATTTATTCGTTTACCTGATCAGAACGAGGATCGCTTATATTAAGCTCGGCCAAAGGGAAGAATTTGATAAACGCCTGAAAGAACGTCTTCAGAAGATATGGGTGAATGTGTTCGGACAGAAAAAATTGCTGAAAGATAAAAAGAGCGGAATCATCCACGTTCTGTTTTTTTACGGTTTTATACTCGTTCAGTTCGGCGCAATTGATTTTATTCTGAAAGGGCTGCTTCCTGACCGTCATCTGCCGCTCGGTCCGCTTTATCCGGCGTTTACCTTTTTTCAGGAAATCGTCACGTTTCTGATTTTAATCGCCGTAGTCTGGGCGTTTTACCGGCGCTACATTGAAAAACTCGTCAGACTGAAACGCGGGTTTAAAGCGGGGCTTGTCCTGCTGTTTATCGGCGGACTGATGGTGACGGTGCTTCTCGGGAACGCCATGAACCTTTTATGGCACGATCATTCTCTGTCTTGGACGGAACCGATCGCTTCCTCCATTGCGTTTGTGCTCGGCGGTCTTTCAGCGCCGGCGGCCGCCGCCGTGTTTTATGTTTCATGGTGGCTTCATCTGTTGTTTTTGCTCAGCTTTTTAGTGTACGTGCCGCAATCAAAGCATGCGCACTTAATTGCGGGTCCGGCGAATGTGTTCCTCAGCAGGCTGGATTCAAAAGGTAAGCTGGAAAAAATCGATTTTACCGATGAGACGAAAGAAAGCTACGGCGTCGGAAAGATTGAAGACTTCCGCCGCTCTCAGCTTGTCGACCTTTACGCCTGCGTCGAATGCGGCCGCTGTACAAATATGTGTCCGGCCTCCGGTACGGGCAAGATGCTCTCGCCGATGGACCTCATTTTAAAGCTCAGAGACCATTTGACGGAAAAAGGCGCTGCCGTGACGTCAAAATCTCCGTGGGTGCCCGCGCCCGTTTTTCAGCACACGAAAGCGAATCAGCTCGCCGCGGCTTCCTCAGGGGGAGGATCACGTGAAGCGGCGGCAGCCATTGATTACAACCCGAGCTTAATCGGCGAGGTCATCACGGAAGAGGAGATTTGGGCGTGCACCACTTGCCGCAACTGTGAAGATCAATGTCCGGTCATGAATGAACACGTTGATAAAATTATCGATCTGCGCCGCTATCTTGTGCTTACGGAAGGGAAGATGGACAGCGACGCGCAGCGGGCCATGACAAGCATTGAAAGACAGGGAAACCCGTGGGGCTTAAACCGGAAAGAGCGGGAGAACTGGCGGGAGCAGGCCGATACAGAGATTCCGACAGTGAAAGAAATGAAAAAACAAGACAAAGAGTTCGACTATTTGTTTTGGGTCGGCTCAATGGGTTCCTACGACAACAGGAGCCAAAAGATTGCCGTCTCATTTGCAAAGCTGCTTAATGAAGCGGGCGTATCCTTTGCGATTCTCGGCAATAAGGAAAAAAACTCAGGCGATACGCCGCGCCGTTTGGGCAACGAGTTTCTGTTCCAAGAGCTGGCGGAACACAACATCGGCGAATTTGAAAAACACGGAATCAAAAAAATCGTCACGATTGATCCGCACGCCTATAATATGTTCAAAAATGAATATCCTGATTTCGGATTCCGGGCCGAAGTCTATCATCATACTGAATTATTAGCCGAGCTTGTGTCACAGGGGAAACTAAAACCGCTTCACCCGGTGAATGAAACGATTACCTTCCATGACTCGTGCTACTTAGGAAGATACAATGAAGTGTATGAGCCGCCGAGAGCGATCTTAAAAGCCATTCCGGGCGTTCAATTGAAGGAAATGGAGCGCAGCCGCGAAAACGGGATGTGCTGCGGCGCCGGGGGAGGGCTCATGTGGATGGAAGAAGAAACGGGAGCGAGAATCAACACGGCCCGGACTGAGCAGGCGCTTTCTGTCAGTCCGACGGTCATCAGCTCCGGATGTCCTTACTGTCTGACCATGCTCGGTGACGGTACGAAAGCGAAAGAAGCCGAAGACGCGATCGGCACTTATGATGTCAGTGAATTGCTCGCCATGTCTGTATTCGGCGCCGAAAAACAAGAGTCTTTATAGAAAGAAGCGGGCCGCCGGCGCATATGCCGGCGGCTTTGTTTTCGCACATCAGCCGATTTATGAAGGGACGGCTCTAAAATTTCTTAAATTACGCTGTTAAGGGTAGCATATTCTGTTTTAATTTGTTTATAATGAGAGGTATGGTTTATGAACAAAACAATACAAATTCGTTCTTATTATAGGATAGAAACAGATACATATAAGTAATAGAAAGGGAGTGTCCGACCTTGAGTATCAAACAATATTCTCAGGAACAGCTGAAGCAGATGGCTTTAGTTGAAATCGCTCACGAAATTTTCTCAGAACATAAAAAACCGGTTCCGTTCCAGGAGCTGCTGAATGAAATGATCTCCTTGCTCGGTGTTACGAAAGAGGAACTGGGCGACCGTATCGCCCAATTTTATACAGACCTGAACATTGACGGCCGCTTTATTGCTCTGTCAGACCAGACGTGGGGGCTTCGCAGCTGGTATCCGTACGATCAGCTGGACGAAGAAACACAGCCGACTGTAAAAGCGAAAAAGAAAAAAGCGAAAAAAGTCGTTGAGGAAGATCTCGACCTTGATGAATTCGAGGAAGTTGATGAAGATGACATCGATCTCGATGAAATGGAAGAAGATATTGACCTTGACGCAGACAGCTTTGACGACGAAGATGTCGATGAAGAAGATGACGACGAGCTTGAGATCGAAGACGAGATGATTGAAGAAGATGAGGAAGATTATGATGATGAGGAAGAGGATCGCAAAGACTGATTTTATATCAGCAAAACGATCTTGACTTTCATTGTCGAACTATGTAGTATGTATTTTGGGCTCTTCAAAAAGAAGAGAATTCATAAGAGTGCTACGCTCCCTTTCAAGAAATTGAAAGGGAGCTTTCTTATTTTCATCTCCCAAATTCTTTTACACATCATTTGTTTTTAGTGAAATGATTTTCTATAAAACGGCACATTTTAAGGAATGTAGCGCAGACCGAAGAGAGGAGCAAACGAAATGACGAAATATATTTTTGTAACCGGGGGAGTTGTATCATCACTCGGAAAAGGAATTGTGGCTGCATCACTTGGCCGCCTTTTGAAAAACAGAGGCATGAGCGTCACTATCCAAAAATTTGACCCTTATATCAACGTTGACCCGGGAACGATGAGCCCGTACCAGCACGGTGAGGTATTCGTTACCGATGACGGCGCCGAGACTGACCTTGACTTAGGGCATTATGAGCGTTTCATTGACATTAATCTGAACAGATTCAGCAATGTGACGACCGGTAAAATCTATTCTGCCGTATTGAAAAAAGAGCGCCGCGGGGACTACCTCGGCGGAACGGTTCAGGTCATTCCGCACATCACAAATGAACTGAAAGACCGCGTGTACCGTGCAGGCAAAGAAACAAACGCAGATGTAGTCATTACTGAGATCGGCGGAACAGTGGGAGACATCGAATCCCTTCCGTTCCTTGAAGCCATCCGTCAAATGAAAAGCGACATCGGCCATGAAAACGTGATGTACATTCACTGTACGCTTGTTCCGTACATCAAAGCGGCGGGCGAGCTGAAAACAAAACCGACGCAGCACAGCGTAAAAGAGCTGAGAAGCCTCGGTATTCAGCCTAATATCATCGTCGTGCGCACGGAAATGCCGATTTCTCAAGATATGAAAGATAAAATCGCGCTCTTCTGCGATATTGACACGAAAGCGGTCATCGAGTGCGAAGATGCGGACAACCTTTACTCCATCCCGCTTAACCTTCAGGAGCAGGGACTCGATAAGCTTGTCTGCGATCATATGAAATTAGAATGCAAAGACCCGGATATGACGGAATGGAAAGACCTTGTCACGAAAGTGAAAAACTTGTCTAAAACCATTACAATCAGCCTCGTCGGTAAATACGTCGAGCTTCAGGACGCTTACATTTCAGTCGTTGAATCACTGCGCCACGCCGGCTATGCGTTTGACGCTGATGTGAAGATCAAATGGATTAACGCCGAACAAGTGACAGAAAGCAATATTCAAGAGCTGACTGGCGGCACAGACGGAATCATCGTGCCCGGCGGTTTCGGAGACCGCGGCGTAGAAGGGAAAATCATCGCCGCCAAGTATGCGCGTGAGAATAAAATTCCGTTCTTCGGCATCTGCCTCGGTATGCAGATTGCATCCATTGAATATGCGCGAAACGTATTAGGTCTGGAAGGGGCTCACTCTGCGGAGATCGATCCGTCCACTCCTTATCCGATCATCGACCTTCTGCCAGAACAAAAAGATGTCGAGGATCTTGGAGGAACGCTTCGTCTCGGACTGTACCCTTGTAAGCTTCAGGAAGACACGAAAGCCTTCGAAGCGTATGCGGATGAAGTGGTATACGAACGCCACCGCCACCGTTATGAATTCAACAACGAATACAGACAGCAAATGGAAGAGAACGGTTTTGTGTTCTCAGGCACAAGCCCTGACGGCCGTCTTGTGGAAATCATCGAGCTGAAAGACCATCCTTGGTATGTCGCTTGCCAGTTCCACCCTGAGTTCAAATCAAGACCGACAAGACCTCAGCCTTTATTCAAAGACTTTATCGGCGCTTCCGTACAAGCTGCAGAACAGAAGTAATAAAAAAAGACTTGCCTCCTTTAAAAGCGGCAAGTCTTTTTTCTGCATCAGGTATATTCCTGCATCATTTCCTTTAATGTAAAGGACAGTGCGTGATAGACATACAGGCCTGTCATTAATGAAGGAAAGCCGTATCTTGTCCCGTCTTCATCAGGCAGAAGCGGCATTTTTAATTTGCTGTCAATATGAACATCACAAAATTCCTCAATCCCGGTTTGATCTTTGATGACAGGAGATACGCCAACGAGGCCGATCCCTTTTTCATAAAGCTTTTGAGCCAGCGCCTGTTCTTCAGCCGTGCCCGGACCTGAACAAAACATCAGCACCCTGTCGCTTTCTGTAATCGAATCAGCTGTATCCGGAAACGCTTTGACGGAAGGCATCGGTTCTGAGCCGAGTTCCGCCTCGCACAAAATGCCCTGCATCTCATTTGCGCCGTATAAATAAATGGTATGACCGCTGACGGCTGCCTGCGCCAGCAGGCGCGCGCCGTCTTCTATTGCTTCGGATTCCTTATCCTGAATGCGGGAAAAAATGCCTGCAAGCTGTGTCGTAAATATCTTTAACATGAGTGAAACCTCCTTTACACATACAAGAACAGTATACAACAAAAGAGAAAATGCTCAGAAAATGTCGGAAAGTAGACTATTATAATTAAAGGAAATGTGAAAATCAAACAGAATACATAAACAACTGCTTCCTTTTGACGAAAATGATAATATTGGGGTGTAAAATGATGAATGAAAAGATTTTAATCGTAGATGACCAATACGGTATACGCATATTGCTCAATGAAGTGTTTCATAAAGAAGGGTACCAGACGTTTCAGGCCGCCAACGGCATACAGGCGCTGGACATCGTAACGAAAGAACGGCCCGATCTCGTGCTTTTAGATATGAAAATCCCCGGCATGGACGGAATCGAAATTCTCAAGCGCATGAAGATGATTGACGAATCCATCCGCGTCATTATCATGACCGCTTACGGAGAACTCGATATGATTAAGGAATCAAAAGAGCTCGGAGCGCTGACCCATTTTGCGAAACCTTTTGACATTGATGAGATCAGAGACGCGGTGAAAAAATATTTACCTCTAAAATCGAATTAATAAAATTAGAAACAATTATGTCATTGTGTTGCCGATTTGTCGAAAAGTTGGTATCCTAGAGATGGAGAAAAAGCGATCTGTTGTTTTACATATGACAGGTTTTTATGGTCATGCTATAGGTGGAAAGCTTTTTTCGAGAAGAAGCAAATCAGGCTACATAAGGAGGACTTTCGACATGCCTTTAGTTTCAATGACGGAAATGTTGAATACAGCTAAAGAAAAAGGATATGCTGTTGGACAATTTAACTTAAATAACCTTGAGTTCACTCAAGCTATTTTACAAGCAGCAGAAGAGGAAAAATCCCCGGTTATTCTTGGTGTTTCAGAAGGCGCGGGACGCTACATGGGCGGCTTCAAAACAGTGGTTGCCATGGTTAAAGCTCTTATGGAAGAATACAAAGTGACAGTTCCTGTCGCCATTCACTTAGACCACGGTTCAAGCTTTGAATCTTGTGCGAAAGCGATTCATGCAGGTTTCACTTCTGTAATGATCGACGCATCTCACCACCCGTTTGAGGAAAACGTAGCAACTACAGCTAAAGTGGTTGAGCTTGCTCATTTCCACGGCGTTTCAGTTGAAGCTGAGCTTGGAACTGTAGGCGGACAGGAAGATGACGTGATCGCTGAAGGCGTAATCTATGCTGACCCTAAAGAGTGTCAAGAACTTGTAGAGCGCACTGGCATCGACTGCCTTGCACCTGCACTGGGTTCTGTTCACGGCCCTTACAAAGGCGAGCCGAACCTCGGTTTCAAAGAAATGGAAGATATCGGCAAATCAACCGGCCTTCCGTTAGTACTTCACGGCGGTACAGGAATTCCGACTGCCGACATTAAAAAATCAATCTCACTTGGTACGGCTAAAATCAACGTAAACACTGAAAACCAAATTTCTTCTGCAAAAGCTGTCCGCGAAACATTGGCAGCTAAGCCGAACGAATACGATCCTCGTAAATATCTTGGACCTGCTCGTGAAGCGATCAAAGAAACGGTTATCGGCAAAATGCGTGAGTTCGGTTCTTCAAACCAAGCTTAATCCAATGTAACATCCATAAACCGCCTGACAGCATTGACAGGCGGTTTTATGTCTTACCTTTAGAAAGCGCAATCATGTTTTACAGTTCTGAAAATTTATTACTGGGGAGGCTTTCCTTATGTTATTTTTCATTGATACAGCAAACATTGACGAGATTAAAGAAGCTTATGAACTTGGCGTTCTTGCCGGAGTTACGACAAACCCTAGTTTAGTGGCGAAAGAAGCTGACGTGTCTTTCCATGACAGACTTCGTGAGATTACGGAAGTCGTGAGCGGATCAGTAAGCGCGGAAGTCATTTCCCTGAATGCTGAAGAAATGATTGAAGAAGGTAAAGAACTTGCGAAAATCGCACCGAATATCACGGTGAAAATCCCGATGACGTCTGAAGGGTTAAAAGCCGTAAAAGCGCTGAGCGACCTGAACATTAAAACAAACGTAACGCTCATTTTCAGCGCCAACCAAGCGCTTTTGGCGGCAAGAGCCGGGGCGACTTATGTATCTCCGTTCTTAGGCCGTCTGGATGACATCGGCCATAACGGTCTTGAACTGATTTCAGAAATCAGACAGATTTTTGACATTCATGACATTGATACACAAATCATCGCAGCTTCCATCCGTCATGCGCAGCACGTGACTGAAGCCGCTTTACGCGGTGCGCATATCGGTACGATGCCGCTGAAAGTCATTCACCAGCTGACGAAACATCCGTTAACGGATAAAGGCATCGAGCAATTCTTGGCAGACTGGAATAAATAAAGATAAATAGGGCGGCAAACCGGTTGCATCCGTTTGCCGCACCCTTATGTTTTCCTGTTTGGCAGCGGGCCTTCAGTATCAAAGTGAAGAGTGTGTTTCCCCGGAATGTGAACCCGGCGGGCCTCTGTGCATCCTGTGTTAAAAATGCCCCGCAAAGCTTCGCTATTTTCTTCCTGTTATTTTATAATGTCCTTGTATTCTTTCTCTTCGAATTGGCTACATTTTGGACAAGAGCTTTATTTGCAGAGACAGAATAAAATGCCATTTTATTTACGCTCCGCAGCTATCTTCTTATGGAAGGAGACTATCATGGAAAAGTTGAATATTGCCGGCGGCGATCCGTTAAACGGAACCGTACATATCAGCGGCGCGAAAAACAGCGCCGTCGCATTGATACCCGCAACCATTCTGGCAAATTCCGAAGTAACGATCGAAGGGCTTCCGGAGATCTCAGATATTGAAACGCTGCGTGACCTGCTGAAAGAAATCGGCGGAAACGTCCATTTTGAAAAAGGAGAAATGGTCGTCGACCCTTCCCCGATGATCAGCATGCCGCTTCCCAACGGCAAAGTGAAAAAACTCCGCGCTTCCTATTACTTAATGGGCGCGATGCTGGGCCGCTTCAAACAGGCGGTCATCGGACTGCCGGGCGGATGCCATCTCGGGCCGCGGCCGATTGACCAGCACATCAAAGGATTTGAAGCGCTTGGGGCGGAAGTCACCAATGAACAAGGCGCGATTTATCTGCGCGCCGAAAGGCTGAGAGGCGCACGGATTTATTTAGATGTCGTCAGCGTCGGAGCGACGATCAATATCATGCTTGCCGCTGTACTGGCTGAAGGTAAAACCGTGATAGAAAACGCCGCCAAGGAACCTGAGATTATTGATGTGGCCACATTGCTCACCAGCATGGGCGCAAAGATCAAAGGCGCGGGAACCAATGTAATCAGAATCGACGGCGTAAAAGAGCTGCACGGATGCAGGCATACGATCATTCCGGACAGAATTGAGGCGGGCACCTTTATGATCGCCGGCGCCGCGATGGGGAAAGAAGTCATTATTGATAATGTCATACCGACTCACCTGGAGTCTTTAACGGCGAAGCTCAGGGAAATGGGTTTTCACATTGAGACGAGTGACGATCAGCTTCTTATGCTCGGCGGGCAGAAGCAGATAAAACCGGTCGACGTAAAAACGCTTGTTTACCCGGGATTCCCGACTGATCTTCAGCAGCCGATGACATCTCTGTTAACGAGAGCCAGCGGCACGAGCGTCGTAACCGACACCATCTACTCGGCCCGATTTAAACATATAGATGAGCTGAGACGGATGGGGGCCAACATGAAAGTGGAAGGCAGGTCGGCCATTATCACCGGTCCGGCCGAGCTTCAGGGCGCAAAAGTAAAGGCGAGCGATCTGCGTGCAGGCGCTTGTCTGGTCGTCGCCGGGCTCATGGCTGACGGCGTAACCGAAATTACCGGTCTCGAGCATTTAGACCGCGGCTACAGCAATCTTGAGAAAAAACTCGAAGGTCTGGGCGCCACAATCTGGCGGCAAAGGCTGACGGACGAAGAGATAGAACAGCTCCAAAATTCATAGAAATGCGGACTTTTGAGAGGAGATCGTGTTGAAATGGAAAGAAGCTTATCGATGGAATTGGTTCGAGTCACTGAAGCGGCGGCTTTAGCATCTGCCAGATGGATGGGCCGCGGGAAAAAAGATGAAGCTGATGATGCGGCGACAAGCGCAATGCGTGACGTGTTTGACACGGTGCCGATGAAAGGCACGGTCGTGATCGGGGAAGGCGAGATGGATGAAGCGCCGATGCTTTACATCGGCGAAAAGCTCGGAAACGGATACGGCCCGCGCGTCGATGTCGCCGTCGATCCTCTTGAAGGCACAAACATCGTAGCGAGCGGCGGCTGGAATGCGCTGACGGTGATCGCGGTCGCCGACCATGGAACACTGCTGAACGCCCCGGATATGTATATGGAAAAAATCGCGGTCGGTCCCGAAGCGGTAGGCTGCATCGATATCGAAGCGCCTGTCATTGATAACTTAAAAGCCGTTGCGAAAGCGAAGAACAAAGACATTGAAGATGTCGTGGCAACCATTTTAAATCGTGACAGACATGAAAAAATCATCTCTGAATTGCGTGAGGCGGGCGCCAGAATCAAACTGATCAACGACGGTGATGTCGCGGGCGCCATCAATACGGCCTTTGACCATACGGGAGTAGACATTCTCTTCGGTTCAGGCGGGGCTCCTGAAGGCGTGCTGTCTGCCGTTGCGTTAAAAGCGCTCGGCGGCGAAATCATCGGCAGGCTTCTGCCGCAAAGTGCGGAAGAGCAGGCCCGCTGTGAGCGAATGGGCCTTGATGTATCCAAAGTGCTCCGGATGGAGGACCTTGTGAGAGGGGATGACGCCATTTTTGCGGCAACGGGCGTCACGGACGGAGAGCTGCTGAAAGGCGTTCAGTTCAAAGGCTCCGTCGGCACGACTGAAAGTCTGGTCATCCGGGCGAAATCAGGAACGGTCCGATTCGTTGACGGAAGACACAGCCTGAAGAAAAAACCAAATCTTGTGATCCGGCCATAAATAGAGAAAAGCGGGACGGAAAGTCCCGCTTTTCTTTTGCAATAAAGAGTCAACCCTATCATTTATATGTCAAAGCATTATTTAAGTTGAATAATTTTTTGAAATGAGGTAAAAATAAAGAGTGCTGCGATTTTTCTGTGTCATTCCTTCTTTTGAGTACTGGGAAATTTTCAAATTCTACCGCATACAGACGATATAAATATTGATCTTCTCAAGTTTTTGTCCTCGCTTCCTTCAAAACTCATTAAGACATTCCTTTTTTAAAAAAGCGCCGATCATGGGTGGAAGTGTTACCGATAGAAGTTCCTGAACGTTTTATAAAAGAATGTGCTTTGGCGGAATCATGCGAAGCAGCCGATTTGAATGAAAACAGCAATACATTGACTATGAAAAGCGTGGTGTTTTTATGAAAGACGTATCTATTTCCTCTTTGGAAAATATGAAATTAAAAGAACTATATGAACTGGCCAGACATTATAAAATCTCCTACTACAGCAAACTGACTAAAAAAGAATTAATCTTTGCCATTCTGAAAGCTAACGCCGAGCAGGAGGATCTTCTGTTTATGGAAGGCGTGCTCGAAATCATCCAATCGGAAGGATTCGGCTTCCTCAGACCGATTAATTACTCGCCAAGCTCAGAAGACATCTACATTTCTGCTTCCCAGATCCGCCGCTTTGATTTAAGAAACGGTGACAAAGTATCCGGCAAGGTGCGGCCGCCGAAAGAAAACGAACGCTATTACGGACTTTTGCACGTTGAAGCGGTAAATGGAGATGACCCGGAATCTGCGAAAGAGCGCGTCCATTTTCCCGCGCTGACTCCGCTTTATCCGGACCGCCAAATGGTGCTTGAGACGAAACCGAATTATCTCTCAACAAGAATTCTCGATATGATGGCTCCCGTCGGTTTCG
Source organism: Bacillus sp. A1 (assembly GCF_042296235.1). Taxonomy (NCBI): domain Bacteria; kingdom Bacillati; phylum Bacillota; class Bacilli; order Caryophanales; family Bacillaceae; genus Bacillus; species Bacillus sp. A1. The sequence goes on along the minus strand of NZ_CP141181.1, from coordinate 3,692,493 downwards.
GCCAGCGCGGTCTGATCGTGGCGCCGCCGAAAGCCGGTAAAACCATGCTGTTGAAAGAAATCGCTAACAGCATTACGACAAATCAGCCTGACGCTGAATTGATCGTTCTCTTAATTGATGAAAGACCGGAAGAAGTAACGGATATTGAACGTTCCGTAGCGGGCGATGTCGTCAGCTCGACGTTCGATGAAGTGCCGGAAAATCACATTAAGGTAGCGGAGCTTGTGCTTGAACGGGCGATGCGTCTCGTTGAACACAAAAAAGACGTTATCATTCTGATGGACAGCATTACCCGCCTGGCACGGGCCTACAACCTCGTTATCCCGCCAAGCGGACGTACGCTTTCCGGCGGGATTGACCCGGCTGCGTTCCATCGTCCGAAGCGCTTTTTCGGTGCCGCGCGAAACATTGAAGAGGGCGGCAGCCTGACCATTTTGGCGACGGCGCTCGTAGACACGGGCTCCCGGATGGATGACGTCATCTATGAAGAGTTTAAAGGAACGGGCAACATGGAGCTTCACCTTGACCGTTCTCTTGCGGAAAGACGGATTTTCCCGGCGATCGATATCCGCCGCTCCGGCACACGGAAGGAAGAGCTGCTCGTGCCGAAAGAGCATCTTGACCGTTTATGGGCGATCCGCAAATCGATGTCTGATTCTCCGGACTTCGCAGAGAAGTTTATGAGAAAAATGAAAAAAACAAAAACGAATCAAGAATTCTTCGATCTGATCAACCAAGAATGGAAGCAGGCGAACCTTTCATCATCAGCCCGCCGCTGATAAAAAATGTATTTGCAAATGCAGTAAATGACTGATATAATTCTCTCATATGCGTTCCGGATTACTCCGGAATAATAACTCTGTTTCCACACGGGATTCAGGGCGGAAGGAGATGGATACAATGAAAGCAGGAATTCATCCTAATTTCAAAAAAGCAACAGTTAAATGCGCTTGCGGAAATGAATTTGAAACAGGCTCAGTAAAAGAAGAGGTACGCGTTGAGATTTGCTCTGAATGCCACCCATTCTACACTGGACGTCAAAAATTCGCTTCTGCTGATGGTCGTGTTGATCGCTTTAACAAAAAATACGGTCTTAAGTAATAATAGATTTTACAGGCAGGCAAGAATTGCTTCTTGCCTGTTTTTTATGTCCATAAACAGGAAAAAAAGGGGAGCGGATAGCCTATGTACATAATGAAGCAAAGCGGATGGCTTGAGCTGATATGCGGCAGCATGTTCTCTGGGAAATCAGAAGAGCTGATCCGCAGAGTGAAAAGAGCGACATATGCGAAGCAGGAGGTCAAGGTGTTCAAACCTGCTATTGATAATCGCTACAGCGAGGAGGCCGTCGTTTCTCACAACGGCACATCCATGACAAGCCACGTCATCTCGTCTTCGGCTGAAATATGGGATCATATCAGTGAAAGCACGGACGTCATCGCGGTAGATGAAGTGCAGTTTTTCGGCGAATCTATCATCGGCGACTTATCCTCGCTTGCGGATAAAGGCTATCGTGTCATCGCGGCCGGACTTGATATGGATTTCCGGGGAGAGCCGTTCGGCGTGGTGCCGAATCTGATGGCGGTTGCCGAATCGGTGACGAAGCTGCAGGCGGTCTGCTCCGTTTGCGGGTCGCCGGCAAGCCGTACGCAGCGTTTGATTGACGGGAAGCCCGCTTCCTATGATGATCCGGTCATTTTAGTCGGCGCATCGGAGTCATACGAAGCGAGATGCAGACATCATCACGAAGTGCCGAAAAAACAGTCTGATAAATAACCCTTTTCATGAAAACATCGGTAAAAAATCCGGTGTTTTTTTGACGTTTTTTCAAAAATTGTAGTTAAATAACTTAAAAAAGAGTATGAAAAAATTAAGTAATTTTCATCTCTTGAATTTTCATTTTTACAGGCATAAAATGACTAAGTAATGTAAATAGTTATGAGACATTGTTCGAATAATTGTCAAAAAAAGATATAGCAGATCGCGATCACACTAGCCAAAACGGGTAATTACTTAACTTTGTTAACTATTTGAAGAAAGAAGGAGATTTTCTTGAATAATATTAAAGTAACGAAGGAAGGCAACTTAGAAACTACTTTAAGAGGAAAAGAAGTTCTATCTATCCCTACTTTAAATAAAGGTGTTGCGTTTTCAGCAGAAGAAAGAAAAAGCCTTGGATTAGACGGGCTGCTTCCTCCGACAATTCTGTCTCTTGATGAGCAGGCAAAACGCGCATACGAGCAGTTTCAAGCTCAGCCGGACCGCCTTCGCCAAAACGTGTATTTGAATGATTTGCAAAACCGTAACGAAGTTCTTTTCTTTAAATTGCTTCAAAACCATCTTCGTGAAATGCTGCCGGTTGTTTACACACCGACTGTCGGTGAAGCGATTCAAGAATACAGTCATGAGTACAGAAGACCTCAAGGAATTTACCTTTCTATCGACAACGTGGAAGGAATTGAAGAGGCATTTGAAAACCTTCATGCCACTGCCGGAGATATTGATCTGATCGTTGCGACAGACTCAGAAAGCATCCTCGGAATCGGTGACTGGGGTGTAGGCGGTATCAACATCGCCATCGGTAAATTAGCGGTATACACAGCTGCTGCCGGTATTGACCCAAGCCGCGTCATTCCTGTCGTTCTTGACGTCGGTACGAACAATGAAAAACTTCTGAACGATCCTTTATACATCGGTAACCGCCATGAACGTATCCAAGGCGAACGTTACGAAGCTTTCGTTGACGCTTATGTAAAAGCTGCGCTTAAATATTTCCCTAAAGCTCTTCTTCACTGGGAAGACCTTGGAAACAAAAACGCGCGCAATATCATGAAGAAATACAACCAAGAAATTCTTACATTCAACGATGACATTCAAGGAACAGGTGCGATTACGCTTGCAGGTGTGCTTGCGGCTATGAAGAAAACAGGCGCGTCTATTAAAGACCAGCGTGTGGTTGTCTTCGGTGCGGGATCTGCCGGAATCGGAATCGCTGACCAAATCCGCGACACTATGGTGCTTGCCGGTCTTTCTGAAGAAGAAGCCAACAAAGCGTTCTACACAATGGACTACAGAGGCTTGTTAATTGAAGGTATGGAAAACATCCTTGATTTCCAAGAGCCGTACCTGCGCACAGCTGAAGAAATTAAAGATTGGAAACGCGATGAAAATGGACAAATTCCTTTCATTGAAGTGATCCGTCAAGCGAAACCGACAATCTTAATCGGTACATCAGGCCAAAGCGGCGCGTTCAGTGAAGAAATCGTCAAAGAAATGGCAAAACACGTTGAGCGTCCGGTCATCATGCCGATGTCTAACCCGACACCGCTTGCTGAAGCCGTTCCTAGCGATCTTTTCAAATGGACTGACGGCAAAGTGCTTGTGGCGACAGGAAGCCCGTTTGACAATGTAGAGTACAATGGCGTTTCTCATGAAATCGGACAATCTAACAACGCATTCGCGTTCCCTGGACTTGGTCTCGGTTCAATCGTTGTAGAAGCGAAAGTGATTACTCCTGCAATGTTTGCGGCAACTGCTGACGCAATCGCAGAAAGCGTTGATTTTGAAACACCGGGTGCAGGCCTTCTGCCGAGCATGAGCGACTTACAAGAAGTTTCAATTAAAGTTGCGATCGCCGTAGCGGAAACTGCCATTAAAGAAGGCGTGGCAAACCGCATTCCTGAGAATGTAGAACAAGCCGTTCTTGATGCAATGTGGAAACCGCAATATAAGCAAGTTGTCGCTAAATAATTTTTACGATTAATTTTACAGTCCGAGGGAAAGCTTTTATGTAAAGGCTAAAGTATACGGACATTAAGGATTTGGAGGAGAACATTTTGAGCTTCTTAGATATTTTAATCCTCCTGGCGCCGATCTTTTTCGTGATCGTGCTGGGATGGTTCGCAGGTCGCTTCGGAAGTTATGACGCGAAGTCAGCAAAAGGGGTAAGCACCTTAGTTACGAAGTACGCGCTTCCGGCGCATTTTATCGCAAGTATTTTAACCACTTCAAGAAGTGCGTTTTTATCACAGGTTCCTTTGATGGTCGCTTTGATCATTGGGATTGTCGGATTCTTTATCGTCATTCTGTTGGTTTGCAAATTTATCTTCAAGTATGATTTAACGAATTCATCTGTATTTTCTTTAAACTCTGCACAGCCGACATTTGCTTTTATGGGTATTCCCGTACTAGGAAGCTTATTCGGAGCAAGCGAAGTAGCGATTCCTATCGCCGTTACGGGTATCGTGGTTAACGCCATCCTTGACCCGCTTGCGATCATTATCGCTACTGTCGGTGAGTCATCTAAGAAAAAAGACACTGAAAACGAGAACTTCTGGAAAATGACTGGTAAGTCTATTCTTCACGGTCTTTCCGAACCGCTTGCGGCTGCACCGCTTATCAGTATCATTCTGGTACTCTGCGGTGTAACACTCCCTGGCTTGGGAGAAAAAATGCTTGATCAGCTCGGAAGCACAACATCAGGTGTTGCGCTCTTCGCCGTCGGTGTAACTGTCGGTATCCGCAACATTAAGCTCAGTCTGCCGGCTTTCGGTATCGCTTTGTTAAAAGTTGCCGTTCAGCCTGCGCTGATGTACTTGATCGCTCTTGCAGTCGGACTTCCGGCTGACCAGATCACTAAAGCGGTATTGCTCGTTGCATTCCCTGGATCTGCGGTAGCGGCGATGATTGCCACACGTTTCGAAAAACAAGAGGAAGAAACTGCGTCCGCGTTTGTAATCAGTGCGATTTTATCTCTAATCTCACTGCCGATCATCATTGCGCTGACTGCATAATGAAAAGCTCCCTGTTTCAGGGAGCTTTTTTGATTAGAATTGAAATTTAAAAGGCGAAAATCTTGTTTTTTTTCTGGGTTTCTTATGTTCTGAAGAAGCGGCTGTTTCTGAGAGGGGAGCTGTCTGGGCAAGTTCCTGGATGCGGGAGGCCAATGTCTGCAATTCGGAATTGAGGTCGTCAATTTCCCGTCTGTGCTGAAGAAGCTGATAAGACACCCCTTCATCCGCCTTTTGTTTCAGCTGGCGTTCAAGCTCCTCTATCCTTGAAAGCAGATGGTTCTCACCTTGTTTCTCTTTCGTGAGAATGTCCAGTTTGCGCTCCAGCTCTGCCAATCTTTGTTCAGCGCCGCCATTGATTTTCGGACGCTGCAAAATGAAGCCCGTCCGTTTTTTCGGCTGCCGGGGCACTTGAACGTCCAGAAGGGCAGTGCCTTCAGAAATTTGCCGTTTGACCGATTTCAGCACATCAAGATCCTCAGGTGTAAAGGAATAATGTCCGAGCTCATTCCGTTCAGCCGGAAGATTCAGCTGCTTGACCCACCTTTGCACCGTTTTTGCGGAGACACCGAGCTCTTTCGCGGCCATGTTTGTATTCATGATCACATACCTCCTTTTTGCTAGGTATTCGACCATGAGGCGGCGTTCCCTTCATGTTAGACAAAACAAGAAGGAATTCGCCAAAGAAAGCGGCATTTCTTCAAAAAACGTTACGCTTCATACAATTCAAGCGGAAGCTTGTCGGGATCGAAGAAGAAGGTAAACCGTTTCCCCGTCAGCGGATCGGTTCTGATCGGTTCTGTGCCGACGCCCTTTTCCTTTAACTCCCTGACGGCTGCTTCAAGATCGTTTACGGTGAAAGCGAGATGCCGGAGACCCGCGGCTTCCGGTCTGGTCGGCCGTTCGGGCGGATCGGGAAAGGAAAACAATTCAATCGCGTACGCGCCGTCCAGCGCAAGATCAAGTTTATAAGATCCGCGATCCTTTCGGTATGTTTCTTTTATAATGCCGAAACCGAGTATCTCGGTGTAAAAAGCTTTCGACTTTTCATAATCAGAGCATATGATTGCTATATGGTGGATGGATTTCAGCATATCCGCCCCTCCTTTTTTGCTTCAGTATAACAGAGGCGAATTGCTTTTGACTGGCGATAAGCCCTATACTATAATGAGAATGTTACGCACAGGAAAACAGAGGTGAAGACCGTGTTAGACCGTTTACAGTCAATTGAACAACGATACGAAAAATTAAATGAGCTTTTAAGTGATCCGGAAGTGGTCAACGATCCGAAAAAGCTTAGAGAATATTCGAAAGAGCAATCTGATATACAAGAAACCGTTGAAGTCTATAGACAATACAGAGACGCATCAGAACAGCTTGCCGATGCGAAAGCGATGCTTGAGGAAAAGCTTGATGCCGATATGAGAGAAATGGTGAAGGAAGAAATCTCCGAACTGCAGGGAGAGACGGAAACCTTATCAGAGCGTTTGAAAGTGCTCCTCATCCCGAAAGACCCGAACGATGACAAAAACGTAATCATGGAGATCCGCGGAGCAGCGGGAGGAGAAGAAGCCGCGCTGTTTGCGGGAAATCTCTACAGAATGTACTCCCGTTATGCCGAAATCCAAGGCTGGAAGACTGAAGTCATGGAAGCAAACGTGACCGGAACGGGCGGTTACAAAGAAATCATCTTTATGATTACGGGAAAAGGCGCATACTCCAAGCTGAAGTATGAAAATGGCGCGCACCGCGTACAGCGTGTTCCGGAAACGGAATCAGGCGGCCGTATTCATACATCCACGGCGACGGTGGCGTGTCTTCCTGAAGCGGAAGAAGTAGAAGTGGACATCCACGAAAAAGACATCCGCGTCGATACATTTGCATCAAGCGGACCGGGCGGACAAAGCGTAAACACGACGATGTCGGCCGTACGCCTGACGCATTTACCGACCGGTGTCGTCGTATCCTGTCAGGATGAAAAATCTCAGATTAAAAACAAAGAAAAAGCGATGAAGGTGCTCCGCGCCAGAATCTATGACAAATTCCAGCAGGAAGCTCAGGCTGAATATGATCAGACCCGCAAATCAGCCGTCGGTTCAGGCGACCGTTCCGAGCGTATCCGCACATACAATTTCCCGCAAAACCGTGTGACGGATCACCGCATCGGCCTGACGATTCAAAAGCTGGATCAAATCCTGGAAGGCAAGCTTGATGAAGTGGTTGAAGCGTTAATCGTAGAAGACCAGTCAAGCAAGCTCCAGCAGGCGGAAAATTAAGATGAAGACCGTTTTTGAAGCCCTAAGCTGGGCTTCTTCTTATTTAACCGAAGCGGGAAGAGAAAAAAACGCGGCCGAGCTGCTGCTGTTAAATGATACCGGAATGGATCGGAGCAAACTTCTCGCAAGTCTGCAGGAGACCGTCGGCGAGGACGAGCTTTATCGATTCAGACGGCACGTGGAGATGCATAAAGAAGGTATTCCGATTCAATATATTATCGGGAAAGAACAGTTTTACGGCAGGGAATTTTTTGTGAATGACGATGTTCTCATTCCGCGTCCGGAGACGGAAGAAGTCGTCTTTCATTTGCTGGACAGACAGAAGCGGGCATTTTCCGAGGCAGAACGCCTGAACGTCATTGATATCGGTACGGGGAGCGGAGCCATTGCGGTGACGCTTGCGCTTGAATGCGGACATTTTTCAGTATCGGCTTCGGATATTTCAAAAGAAGCGCTGCAGGTGGCGGAAAGAAATGCGCAAAACCTTGGAGCGGACGTGTGCTTTTTGCAGGGAGATCTGTTAACTCCTTTTATTTCATCAGGAAAAAAAGCGGATATTATTGTTTCCAATCCGCCGTATATTTCTGAAGAAGAAATGGCGGATTTGTCGGATATCGTCCGTTTCCATGAGCCGCTTCATGCTCTTACGGACGGCGGTGACGGTTTGAAATTCTACAAGCGGTTTATGGAGGAGCTGCCTCTTGTCATGAAAGATAAAGCGCTTGTCGTCTTTGAAATCGGATATAATCAGGGAAAAGCCGTGAAAGACCTGTTCCGTCATTCCTTTCCGAATGCGGAAGTGGAAGTCGTACAGGACATCAACGGAAAAGACAGAACCGTATCCGCGGTCATCACATCATAACAAAAGCCCGCCGGTGACGCACACGGCGGGCTTTTGTTACAATGGAAAGAAAATGAAAGGGGCATCCGCCTTGAAAAAAGCGTTCGCCTTCGGATGTATACTCGCCGCCGCAGCTTATGCGGCGGGGGTTGTTCTGCCGTTTGGCGTTGACATCATTTTCGGCGCCGTTACGGCTGTTCTTATCGTCACAGCGATCATCGTTTCCGGGTTGGCCGTAAGCGGAGCGGAGCAGCGGGCCAATTATCATTCTGAAACAGAAGAAGGACGGCACGCCCGTTTAAAGATGGCCGCCGTTTTCTTTTGCGCCGCTCTCCCTTCAGCCGGCTGTCTGCTGATTACGCTTCTGTAGCCGGATTTTGTCTTTGCAGCAATACGGAATCCCATACCCAATAGACGACGGCTGTTAAAACCGCAAAGATATAAAAGGCTGAATTAGAAAACAGAGATTGGCCTGACGGCTGCAAAAGACCGAAGATGATCCCGTTTGCAATGAATGACACCCCTAAATAATAAAGAAAATACAGCGGATGAAATCTCTTCGGCTTTTTATTCAGAAAGTATTGAAGCGGCAGCGCAAAAATCAAATAAGGAAACAAAAAATAAAACGCCATCGAAATGAAAGCCGCGATAATGAATTGATGAACATACAAAATAGAATAAATGACAGACATACATGCCGCCGACAGCAGCACGGTGTAATTATATTTCATCTGAAAACCTCCTATCAAAATAATATCGTACCATATTTTGAATCTGTCAATGCAGATTATCAGCTTGCTAGATTTTTTTCTTCCCGCCGGTTTAAACCTTTTCCGTCATGTCCATAATGGGACTAGATAAAAAAAGCACGGAGAGGAACGGTGGGGACCGATGAAACAGACGATGATGATCTGCATATATATTTTTCTTTTATTATCAGGAGCGCTTGCGGGTTTGACAAAAGAAGAAACAGCGCGGGCATCAGCCGATGAGCCCGTCGTCATACCGGATGAAGCGATCCGGCTCAGGATTTTGGCCAACAGTGATAACGATGAGGATCAAAAGCTCAAGCGCCAGATCAGAGATGCTGTAAACAAGCAAATCACGGACTGGGTGAAAGATATCACTTCCATTGAAGAAGCGCGGCGGCTCATTCGTTCGAAGCTTCCTGAAATTAAAGAAATCGCCAAACAAACGATGAAAGAAAAGGGTGCGCATCAATCCGTTTCAGTTCAATTCAATAAAATCTCGTTTCCGACAAAGCTGTACGGCAATATGGTCTATCCGGCCGGAAAATATGAAGCGATTTTAATTACACTTGGCAATGGCGAGGGCGCCAACTGGTGGTGCGTCTTGTTTCCGCCGCTGTGCTTCCTTGATTTCTCAAACGGCGAAGCGGTGAAAGATCAGGAAGACGGCGGACAGAAGCAGGAAGAAACGCAGAAACAGACTAAAAAAGTGCTGGATGACGTAAAAGCAAAGGCCGATAAAGCGAAGAAAGAAAAGAAAGATGACGATGATACGGAAGTGAAGTTTTTCCTCGTCGATTGGATTTCAGATCTATTTTCCTGAAGCAAAAGGCATAAATCCGGATTCGATTCATAGATTGGAAGAAAGAGTTGATCGAAACGGAGGGAAATATATGTTTTATCAGCTGAGAGTGGCAAGAGATCAAGATACGGAGGCGCTGGAGGCCTTTTTGAAAAAGGCTGATACGGCACATGCGGAAATCGATCAGCAGATCAGCCGTTTTATCGTGCTGGAAGACAGTGAAAAAAAGATTGCCGCCTGTCTCGGGATCGAAAAATTCAGCGGCGGAAAAGGGCTTCTCCGTTCACTCGTCATGTCGGACAGGCTGAATCAAAGCCATATCGTTACACTGTTTCAAAGTATGGATGTGCTGTGCAAAAAACATGAGATTCAAGATGTCTACTTAGTCGCCAATCAGCCCTCATCTGCTGAGTTTCTGAATGTGATGGGATTTGAAGCGTGCGCCGATGCGCCTGATGAACTGTATACGTCCGAACATTTCCGCAATTCGTTATGCACAGAAGGTTCGTTTTTAATGGTGAAAACCTCTGCCTGATCTAACTTATACACAAGGTTATCCACTTATTAAAAAGTGTTGTCCACAGTTTGTGGATAACACTTGTTTTATTAAAGGACATCTTTTATACTTTCAAAAGGAATACACGAGAGAAAATAAAGTTTTACCGCTTTAAAATAAGGAGTTTGGTTATACATGAAAACAAGAAGATGGTTTGTGGATTGTTCCGCAGAATTATCCACAACCGATCCCCAGATTACACAAGCCGCGGAATTGCTCCGGCAGAATGAGGTTGTGGCTTTTCCGACAGAAACCGTTTACGGACTGGGCGCTAACGCTGAAAATACGGAAGCCGTAACGAAAATATATGAGGCGAAAGGAAGGCCGAGCGATAATCCGCTGATTGTGCATATATCCCACATCAGCCAGCTTGATCGTTTTATCAGCCATATTCCTGAGACGGCGAAAAAGCTTATGGAGCTATTCTGGCCGGGGGCGCTGACCCTTGTCTTGCCGTGTAAGCCCGGTGTGCTGTCACCCCGTGTCACCGCGGGACTTGAGACGGTAGCTGTCAGAATGCCTGATCATCCGGTAGCATTAGCCCTCATCAGCTCGGCCGGACTGCCGATCGCAGCGCCGAGCGCCAATTTATCAGGAAAACCGAGCCCGACGAAGGCCGAGCATGTAGCTCATGATTTAAACGGCCGCATTGCCGGTATTGTGGACGGCGGCGCGACGGGAATCGGAGTGGAATCAACCGTTCTGTCCTGTACGGGGAAACAGCCCGTGCTGCTTCGTCCGGGCGGCGTGACAAAAGAGCAGATTGAATCCGCCGCCGGTCCGGTTCTTGTGGATAAAGGGCTGACCGAAGAAGATGAGGTTCCTATTTCTCCGGGTATGAAATATACACATTACGCGCCTTCTGCGCCGATGGCTATTGCCGACGGCGGCGCCCGGAGAATTCAAGAACTGGCAGACACATATAAAAGCCGGGGGAAACGAATCGGCATTCTGACAACAGAAGAGAACGCCGATAGTTACCAGGCTGATTATATCAAGGTCTGCGGCAGACGCGCCGACCTTGAAACAGTGGCGTCCGCCTTATACGATGCGCTCCGCAGCTTTGATGAAGCGGAAGTGGACATGATTATTTCTGAGTCCTTTCCGGATACCGGAGTGGGACTCGCCATTATGAACAGGCTGATGAAAGCCGCAGGCGGCACCGTTATCCATTAACTTGTTCTACCCCTTATCGGACATGCATAAGCTAAACAAGCGGGCACGTCCAAGGGGGTTTTTATTTCATGTCGAATCTATTCATCGGGGAACTTGTCTCCTTAAGCATCATGGCATTTGCTTTGGGGACGGATGCCTTTTCCGTCGGGCTCGGGATGGGAATGATTCAGCTGAAGAAAAAACAGATATTTCATATAGGGGTTGTCATCGGGCTGTTTCATGTCATGATGCCGCTTGTGGGAATGGCGGCCGGGCATCTGCTGTCCGGTTTTCTGGGGATGCTCGCCGTTTACATCGGCGGATCTCTTCTTTTCATTTTAGGGGTGCAGATGATCATCGCCGCGTTTAAACAATCAAACGGGCCGCTCATATCTCCGGCAGGCTCGGGACTGTTGCTGTTTGCGGTCGGCGTCAGTCTGGACAGCTTTTCTGTCGGGCTCAGTCTCGGGATGAACGGCTCCAATCCGTTTCTGGCCGTTACGCTGTTCGGTGTCTTCAGCACCGTTTTAACATGGGCGGGCCTTTTGGCTGGAAGAAAGGTGCAGTCGTGGCTCGGCTCCTACAGCGAAGCGCTTGGCGGAGCCATTTTGATCGGATTCGGGCTGAAACTGCTTTTACCGATATAAGATACGTAAAAAAAGAAACGAAGATGCCGTTTCTTTTTTCTTCATTTATAATAGGCAGTAAGAGGTGACGGACATGAAAATAATCTTTGTATGTACAGGCAATACGTGCCGCAGTCCTATGGCTGAGGCTCTTTTTAAATCCATTGCAGAAACGAAAGGGCTGGACGTCAGCGTAAGCTCGGCCGGCGTATTCGCGTCTCCGCACGGAAAAGCGTCGGCCCATGCCGTAGAAGCGCTGTTTGAAAAACGGATCGCTCTCAATCACAGTTCATCTCCCTTATCGGAAGAACATATCGAGACGGCTGATCTGGTGCTGGCGATGACTGAACAGCACAAACAGCTGATTGAAGGCCGATATCAAAACAGTCAGGGCAAAGTCTTTACCATTAAAGAATACGTAACGGGGGAAAACGGCGATATCTCTGATCCGTTCGGCGGTCCGCTTGATGTTTATAAACAGACGCGGGACGAACTGGAGGAGCTGCTGACCCTTTTGGCTGATCAATTGCTTGACGGAAAAAGCAAGTAATCTGTCAGAAAATCTGCAAACAGGTCATTTGCAAAACGAATGTGAAAGAGTAGAATGAAATCAACGGATTTCGTAATAAAAAGGACAAGCACACTGGGCTGTCTTCGCCCAGCCACACCTAGGAGGTAAATGAATGAAAGTAGCTATTGCGTCAGATCACGGCGGCGTCCATATCCGCGAAGAAATAAAAAGTCTTTTGGATGAATTGCAGATTGAATACATTGATATGGGCTGTGAATGCGGCGCCGGCTCTGTCGATTATTCAGACTACGCTTTTCCGGTAGCGGAAAAAGTGGTGAACGGCGAAGCTGACAGGGGAATTTTAATTTGCGGCACAGGCATCGGCATGAGCATCTCCGCAAATAAGGTAAAGGGTATACGCTGTGCGCTTGCCCATGACACCTTCAGCGCAAAAGCGACGCGTGAACACAATGACACGAATGTTCTTGCGATGGGCGAACGCGTCATCGGCCCGGGGCTGGCGCGCGAAATCGCAAAAGTCTGGCTGACGACTGAATTTACGGGCGGCCGCCACGAACGGCGGATCGGCAAAATCGCAGATTACGAAGAAAAAAATCTGTAAGAGGTGCTGGACAATGGAAGAGATGAAGCAAAAATGGACGGACATGCTGACTGAGTTTCAAGAGCAGGCAGGACTGACGGACGGCAGTCTGCTGGTGATCGGGTGCAGTACAAGTGAAGCCGCCGGAAGCCGGATCGGCACCGCCGGAAGCGGGGATTGGGCTGAATTGATATACGGCGGACTTAACCGGTTTAAGGAAAAAACGGGTGTGCATCTTGCTTTTCAATGCTGCGAGCATTTAAACAGGGCGCTTGTCATTGAAGCGGAAGCGGCCGAGCGGTTCAGGCTCCCCATTGTTTCAGCCGTCCCCGTCCCGAAAGCGGGCGGAGCGATGGCCTCTTATGCATACCGGCAGATGCGTTCTCCCGTGCTCGCCGAATCGATTCAGGCTGACGCCGGGATTGACATCGGCGATACGTTCATCGGCATGCATCTGAAGCCCGTTGCCGTCCCTGTCCGGATATCAAGCCGTGAGCTTGGAGAAGCACATGTGACGATGGCCCGGACAAGGCCGAAGCTGATAGGCGGAATTCGCGCCGTTTATGAATGCGAATGATGAAAATGCTTTTCCTATATAATGTTCGTGTTTTCTAATTAAATTTTGTGATTTTTTTAAATAAGCTGTTACATTCACCTGAAAAACCATGTACAATAAGGGTGGTAAAAATAAAGAACAGGAAACGGATAGGAGAGGATCTCGCTGATGAAACATTTACCTGTACAAGACAAACAAGTGTTTAACGCCATCAAAGATGAGCGTAAGCGTCAACAGACTAAGATCGAATTAATTGCTTCTGAAAACTTCGTGACGGAAGCGGTAATGGAAGCACAAGGCTCTGTTTTAACAAACAAATATGCTGAAGGCTACCCCGGCAAACGCTACTACGGCGGCTGTGAGCATGTTGATGTCGTCGAGGACATCGCCCGCGACCGCGCGAAAGAGATTTTCGGAGCTGAGCATGTAAACGTTCAGCCGCACTCAGGCGCTCAGGCGAACATGGCTGTTTACTTCACGATTTTAGAGCACGGCGACACGGTGCTCGGGATGAACCTCTCCCACGGCGGCCACTTAACACACGGAAGCCCGGTTAATTTCAGCGGCGTTCAATACAACTTTGTAGAATACGGTGTCGATAAAGACACGCAATATATAGATTATGAAGATGTGCGTGAAAAAGCGCTGGCGCATAAGCCGAAACTCATCGTTGCCGGAGCGAGCGCGTACCCCCGCACGATCGACTTTAAAAAATTCCGTGAAATCGCTGATGAAGTCGGCGCTTACTTCATGGTCGACATGGCGCATATCGCGGGTCTTGTCGCAGCCGGTCTTCATCCGAATCCGGTTCCTTACGCTGACTTTGTAACGACAACGACTCACAAAACACTTCGCGGACCCCGCGGAGGAATGATCCTTTGCCGTGAAGAGTTCGGCAAAAAGATTGATAAATCCATTTTCCCGGGAATCCAAGGTGGACCGCTTATGCATGTCATCGCGGCCAAAGCCGTTTCTTTCGGAGAAGTGCTTGAAGATGAGTTCAAAACATATGCGCAAAACGTCATCTCGAACGCGAAGCGCCTGGCTGAGTCTCTGAACAAAGAGGGCATTCAGCTCGTATCAGGCGGAACGGATAACCACCTTGTGCTTGTTGACCTCCGTTCTCTCGGTCTGACCGGAAAAGTCGCTGAACACGTTCTTGATGAAATCGGCATTACATCTAATAAAAACGCGATCCCTTACGATCCGGAAAAACCGTTCGTCACAAGCGGAATCCGTCTCGGTACGGCAGCTGTGACAAGCCGCGGCTTTGACGGTGACGCGCTTGAAGAAGTCGGCGCCATCATCGGCCTCGCACTGAAAAATCATGAAGACGAAGCAAAACTTGAAGAAGCGAGACAGCGCGTATCTGCCTTGACTGAAAAGTTTCCTTTATATAAAGAACTGGACTATTAATAAGGAAGAAACCCACCGGAACCTTAATCCGGCGGGTTTTTTTATGATTTTCTTGAAACTGTTTGTCTTTTTCTGTAGAATCAATAGAAGTGTGAAAAAGTCACTCGGACAACAAAAAAGGAGCTGAACACAGTATGGGAAAGGTTTACGTATTTGATCATCCTTTAATCCAGCATAAGCTGACATATATTCGGAATGAAAATACAGGCACAAAGGATTTCAGAGACCTTGTGGACGAAGTCGCATCACTGATGGCGTTTGAAATTACACGTGATCTTCCTCTTAAAGAAGTGGAAGTGAAAACACCTGTTCAAACAGCGACATCCAAAGTGATTTCAGGGAAGAAACTCGGTATCGTGCCGATCCTGAGAGCGGGTCTCGGAATGGTTGACGGCATGCTGAAATTAATCCCGGCCGCTAAAGTGGGACATGTCGGATTATACCGTGATCCGGAAACCTTAAAACCGGTGGAATACTATGTCAAGCTTCCTTCTGATGTAGAAGAACGCGAATTTATTGTCGTGGATCCGATGCTTGCTACGGGAGGCTCTGCGGTGGAAGCGATAAACAGCCTGAAAAAGCGCGGCGCGAGAAACATTCGTTTTATGTGTCTTGTAGCGGCTCCGGAAGGCGTGGAAGAGCTGATGAAACATCATTCTGACGTTGATATTTATATCGCCGCCCTTGATGAAAAACTGAATGAAAAAGGCTATATCGTTCCGGGCCTCGGTGACGCGGGTGACAGACTGTACGGAACCAAATAAATCGGAAAACCTCATTCAGGGGTTTTCTTTTTTTTATCCAGATATTTGCTGAATGGGCAGAGTTCATACATTTATAGGTGAATTTGTGAACATTCTGTGTATGCTTCCGGTATAAAAAGTTTTTTAACTTTAAACAGATTGACACATGTTAGGGGCTATTGTATGCTAAACGAGGGTATTATGAGAAGGTTTTCATTCCTTTCATTTCTAGTATCCATCCTCATTTTAAATCCTCCAAAAAACCCGTTATATGAGGATTTATCTAAGCGAATGAAACAGCATCCCGTGGCATCAGGAGGATGAGTGGTTTTTTCGAACAGGCCGTTTTGCGGACAAAAAAGGCCTTCTGCAAAGGGTTAACCGCATGTTTTGCCGTATCCAGGAATTATATTACATTTTCATCAGGAGACAGATAGTTGATGGACGATCCCAATCTTACATTCAGCAGACAACGAAGATATGTATTTGTGATCTTAGCAATCTATTTGCTGGGATATGGTCTTACGGCGTATAAAACTGTTTTTTTAGGCCTCTTTTTGGGAACTGTTTTCAGTTTGTTTAATTTGTGGCTCTTGACCAGAAGAATGAATGCTTTTGACAAGGCCGTGGCGAAAGGAAAGTCCATACGATCACTCGGGAGCGCAGCGCGTTGGTGCAATGCGATACTTGCGATGGCTGTCGCCTTTAAATATCCCGATAAAGTCAGTGTGGCAAGTGTGATTATTGGATTAATGACAATTTATCCCGTCATTATGATAGATTCCATTATTCAGCTCAAACGTTCATCAATGGAAGAGAGGTGAAAACCCATTGAATCACGATTACAGAACTATTGATTTGTTTGGTCTTACTTTTAATCTGACAAACATTCTGATGATTACTGTGGCAAGTGTGATTGTGCTGCTGATTGCGATTCTTACTACGAGAACGCTGTCTATACGTCCAGGAAAAGCCCAGAACTTCATGGAATGGATTGTTGATTTTGTCCGCAATATTATAGGCAGTACAATGGATTTAAAAACAGGGGCTAACTTCTTGGCGCTTGGTGTAACCTTGCTGATGTACATATTTGTATCAAATATGCTGGGGCTGCCGTTTTCTGTAACGGTCGGACACGAGCTTTGGTGGAAATCACCGACGGCCGATCCGGCTATTACTCTGACTCTAGCCGTTATGGTTGTGTCGTTAACGCACTATTACGGCGTGAAGATGAAAGGTTTGAAGGAATACTCTAAGGATTACCTCAGACCGGTTCCGCTTATGTTCCCGATGAAGATCATTGAGGAGTTTGCGAATACGCTGACACTCGGACTTCGTCTTTACGGTAACATTTTCGCCGGGGAAATTCTTCTTGGCCTGCTTGCGAATCTGGCGACGAATTTCTACTCAAACAGCTTCTTTCTCGGTTTGGTCGGCACAGTCGGAGCCATTCTTCCGATGCTTGCATGGCAGGCGTTCAGCTTGTTCATCGGTACCATCCAGGCATTTATCTTTACGATGCTGACGATGGTGTACATGTCACACAAAATCAGTCATGATCATTAAAATCATATATCCATTCGGATAACATTTTAAAGGAGGAACTTTTTCATGAATTTAATAGCAGCTGCAATTGCAATCGGTTTAGGTGCACTTGGTGCAGGTATTGGTAACGGTCTGATCGTTTCACGTACGGTAGAGGGAATCGCCCGTCAGCCGGAAGCAGGAAAAGAACTTAGAACTCTTATGTTCATGGGTATCGCATTGGTTGAGGCCCTTCCGATTATCGCTGTCGTTATCGCGTTCTTAGCGTTCTTTGGCTAAGCAAAAAAGCCTTATATGAACTAAAAATGGCGAAGATCACTCTAAGAGAACCTTCGCCATTGCTTTATGTCTGATAAGCAGGCCGTCCCGAAACGGCTTTTTATCAGCAGAGAAAACCTGCAGAAGGGAGTTGCCGTAGTAGATGTCTCAATTACCTCTTGAATTAGGACTGTCGTTTAACGGCGGAGATATCCTATTCCAATTGTTAGCTATGTTAGTTTTATTAGCGCTTCTCAAGAAATTCGCTCTTGGACCGCTATTAAATATAATGAAACAGCGTGAAGATCATATCGCCGGCGAAATTACGTCCGCTGAAGAAAGAAATAAAGAAGCGCAGAAGCTGATTGAAGAGCAGCGCGTTCTTTTAAAAGAAGCGAAACAGGAATCACAATCACTCATTGAAAATGCGAAAAAACTGGGTGAAAAGCAGAAGGAAGACATTATCCAGGCTGCACGCGCCGAGTCTGAAAGATTGAAAGAAGCGGCGAGAACCGAAATTGTCAAAGAAAAAGAACAAGCGGTTTCCGCACTTCGCGAGCAAGTCGCATCACTTTCTGTCTTAATCGCATCGAAAGTGATTGAAAAAGAGCTTGATGAACAAGCCCAGGAACAACTGATTCAGGACTATCTTAAAGAGGTAGGAGAAAGCCGATGAGTGGATCTGCTGTCTCTAAACGATACGCGTCAGCGCTTTTCGACATTGCCGTTGAGACTTCTCAAATCAATGAAATCGAAGAAGAGCTTACCGTACTAAAAGAAGTGTTCCGGAACGAAGCCGGATTACAGGAAGTGTTAAGCCATCCGAAGGTATCGGCCGCTAAGAAAAAAGAGCTGATTCAGCAATCGTTCGGCGCACTGTCTGAGTCTGTGCTGCATACGATTTTTCTTCTGATTGACCGCCGCCGGTCTTCGATTGTGCCTGATCTCACAGACGAGTTTATCAAACTTGCCAATCAGGCCCGTCAGACAGAGGACGCGGTTGTTTATTCAGTAAAACCGCTGTCAGAAGCGGAAATGTTATCATTGTCTCAAGTGTTTGCAAAAAAAGCCGGAATCGCTTCGCTCAGAATCAGAAATGAAGTGCAGACGGATTTAATAGGCGGCATTAAAGTCCGCATTGGAAACCGGATTTATGACGGAAGCGTGAGCGGAAAGCTTGAGCGCATGGAACGTCAACTTGCCGGAGGAAATCGATAGAAGGGGTGAAACCTAAGTGAGCATCAAAGCTGAAGAGATTAGCACGCTGATAAAGCAGCAAATTCAAAATTACCAATCTGAAATTGAAGTTCATGACGTAGGTACAGTCATCCAAGTCGGAGACGGTATTGCGCGTGTGCACGGCCTTGACAATTGTATGGCCGGTGAACTTGTTGAGTTTTCAAACGGCGTTTTGGGTATGGCTCAAAACCTTGAAGAATCCAACGTAGGTATCGTTATCTTAGGACCTTACAGAGATATCCGTGAAGGTGATGAGGTCAAAAGAACGGGCCGCATCATGGAAGTTCCTGTAGGTGAAGAATTAATCGGACGTATCGTCAACCCGCTCGGACAGCCGGTAGACGGACTGGGTCCGATTCTGACAAGCAAAACACGTCCGATCGAAAGCCCGGCTCCAGGCGTAATGGACCGTAAATCAGTACATGAGCCGCTGCAAACGGGTATCAAAGCGATCGACGCGTTAATTCCGATCGGCCGCGGACAGCGTGAGCTGATTATCGGGGACCGTCAGACAGGTAAAACATCTGTTGCGATTGATACAATCTTGAACCAAAAAGATCAAGACATGATCTGTGTGTACGTAGCGATCGGCCAGAAAGAATCTACAGTGCGCGGCGTAGTGGAAACACTTCGTAAGCATGGCGCGCTTGATTACACGATTGTCGTGACGGCGTCCGCTTCACAGCCGGCTCCGCTTCTGTACCTTGCACCGTATGCAGGGGTGACAATGGGTGAAGAATTCATGTACAACGGCAAGCACGTTCTCGTCGTATATGATGATTTATCTAAACAAGCGGCCGCTTACCGTGAGCTGTCATTGCTTCTTCGCCGTCCGCCGGGCCGTGAAGCATTCCCTGGGGATGTATTCTATCTTCACTCCCGTCTGCTTGAGCGCGCAGCCAAGCTGAGTGACGCAAAAGGCGCAGGATCAATTACGGCGCTGCCGTTCGTCGAAACACAAGCAGGAGATATCTCCGCTTATATCCCGACAAACGTCATTTCCATTACTGACGGACAGATTTTCCTTCAATCCGACCTATTCTTCTCAGGCGTGCGTCCTGCGATCAATGCCGGATTATCCGTATCCCGTGTCGGCGGATCAGCCCAAATCAAAGCGATGAAAAAGGTAGCGGGAACATTGCGTCTTGACCTGGCTTCATACCGTGAACTTGAAGCGTTCGCCCAATTCGGATCTGATCTTGACCAGGCGACTCAGGCGAAACTGAACCGCGGTGCGCGTACAGTTGAAGTGCTGAAGCAAGACTTGAATAAACCGCTTCCGGTTGAAAAACAGGTAGCCATTCTTTATGCGCTGACAAAAGGATATCTTGATGATATTCCGGTTGCGGATATCAGACGTTTTGAAGAAGAGTACTACATGTACCTTGATCAAAACCATAAAGATTTGCTTGACGGCATTGCGAAAACAGGAAACCTTCCTGCTGATGAAGACTTCAAAGCTGCAATCGAAGGCTTCAAACGCACATTTGCACCAAGCAACTAACCCTTAGAAGATGAGAGAAAAAGGTTCTCTTTTTCTCTCTTTTTACGCAAATGAAGAATAAAGGTGGTGAAATCTTTGGCCTCATTACGCGATATTAAGTCAAGGATCACGTCAACGAAAAAAACAAGCCAGATTACAAAAGCCATGCAGATGGTATCCGCTGCGAAGCTGAACCGTGCGGAAACCAACGCGAAGTCATTTGCTCCGTATATGGATAAGATCCAGGAGGTTGTGTTTAACGTCGGAAAAGGCGCGAAAAACGCGAAACACCCGATGCTTGTCTCAAGAGAAGTGAAAAAGACGGCGTATCTCGTCATTACGTCTGACCGCGGGCTTGCGGGTGCGTTTAACAGTTCGGTTTTGCGAAACGCTTACCGCACCATTCAAGAACGCCATCAGTCTAAAGATGAATACACGGTGATTGCAATCGGCAGAGTCGGCCGCGATTTCTTCAAAAAACGAGAAATGCCGATTTTGTCTGAGTTAGTGGGGCTTGGCGACGAGGTCACTTTTGCTCAGATTAAAGATTTGACCCGTCAGACGGTTCAAATGTTTATCGACGGCGCTTTTGATGAACTGCATTTGGTGTATAACCATTTCGTCAGTGCGATTTCACAGGAAGTGACGGAGAAAAAAGTGCTGCCTTTAACGGATTTCGGAACGAGCGGCGGGAAGCGCACGGCTTCTTACGAGTTCGAACCGGATGAAGAAGAGGTGCTCGAAGTGCTGCTTCCTCAATATGCGGAAAGCTTAATTTACGGCGCGCTTCTTGACAGTAAAGCAAGTGAACACGCTGCGAGAATGACAGCAATGAAAAATGCGACTGATAATGCGAAAGAACTCATTGATTCACTTTCGCTTTCATATAACCGCGCGCGTCAAGCGGCGATTACACAAGAAATTACCGAAATTGTCGGCGGTGCAGCCGCTTTAGAATAGAAAGATTTTGTCAGGAGGGATAGCGATGAAGAAAGGACGCGTAAGTCAGGTGCTTGGACCGGTTGTCGACGTACGTTTCGAGGACGGCCACTTGCCTGCGATTTATAATGCGATTAAAGTTTCACAGCCAGCTACAGGCGAAAATGAAGTAGGCATCGACCTAACGCTAGAGGTTGCTCTTCATTTAGGCGATGATACAGTCCGTACAATTGCCATGGCATCTACGGACGGAATTCAGCGCGGAATGGAAGCTGTTGATACAGGTGCGCCGATTTCCGTTCCTGTCGGTGATGTGACTCTCGGACGCGTATTTAACGTACTGGGAGATAAAATTGATTTAAATGAACCGCTGCCTGCGGATGCTCAAAAGGACCCGATCCACAGATCAGCTCCTTCATTCGATGAGCTTTCAACTGAGGTTGAAATTCTTGAAACGGGAATTAAGGTTGTTGACCTGCTCGCTCCTTACATCAAGGGCGGTAAAATCGGATTGTTCGGCGGCGCCGGCGTAGGTAAAACCGTATTAATCCAGGAATTAATCAACAACATCGCGCAAGAGCACGGCGGTATTTCCGTATTCGCCGGTGTAGGAGAGCGTACTCGTGAAGGGAACGACCTTTTCTACGAAATGAGCGATTCAGGCGTTATCAAGAAAACAGCCATGGTCTTCGGACAAATGAACGAGCCGCCGGGCGCACGTATGCGTGTAGCACTGACGGGTCTTACAATGGCTGAGCATTTCCGTGATAAACAAGGACAGGACGTACTGTTCTTTATCGATAACATTTTCCGTTTCACACAAGCGGGTTCAGAGGTTTCCGCGCTTCTCGGCCGTATGCCTTCTGCGGTTGGTTATCAGCCGACGCTTGCGACAGAAATGGGTCAGCTTCAAGAGCGTATTACGTCTACAAACGTTGGTTCAGTTACATCTATCCAGGCGATCTACGTGCCTGCCGATGACTACACTGACCCGGCTCCGGCGACAACGTTCGCTCACTTGGATGCAACGACTAACCTTGAGCGTAAATTAACTGAAATGGGTATCTACCCTGCGGTTGATCCGCTGGCTTCCACTTCCCGCGCGCTTGCTCCGGAAATTGTCGGAGAAGAGCATTATGCGGTGGCGCGTGAAGTCCAGTCAACGCTTCAGCGTTACAAAGAACTTCAGGATATTATCGCGATTCTCGGTATGGACGAATTAGGTGAAGAAGACAAGCTTGTCGTTCACCGCGCCCGCCGTATCCAGTTCTTCCTTTCTCAAAACTTCCACGTAGCTGAGCAGTTTACGGGACAAAAGGGTTCTTACGTGCCTGTTAAAGAAACGGTACGAGGCTTTAAAGAAATCCTTTCCGGTAAATATGACCATCTTCCGGAAGATGCATTCCGTCTTGTGGGACGCATTGAAGAAGTCATTGAGAATGCGAAAGAGATGGGTGTAGAAGTTTAATCTGGTCCTAGGAGGGTAAAAGCATGAAGACCGTTAAAGTCAATATCGTTACTCCCGACGGCCCAGTATATGATGCTGATATTGAAATGGTAAGTGTAAGAGCCGAGAGCGGTGATCTCGGTATCTTGCCTGGCCATATTCCGACCGTGGCTCCGCTTAAAATCGGCGCTGTCCGCCTTAAAAAAGACGGGCAGACCGAATTGGCGGCTGTCAGCGGCGGATTTTTAGAAGTCCGTCCTGATCAGGTCACTATCCTTGCACAAGCCGCTGAAACAGCGGAAAGCATTGATAAAGAGCGCGCCCTTGCTGCGAAAAAGCGGGCGGAAGACCGTTTGAACAAACGATCAGATGATACTGACATTCGTCGGGCTGAGCTTGCGTTACAGCGGGCTGTAAACAGATTGGATGTTGCAGGAAACTAAAAAAGAATCCTTCTCGGCTGTCTGAGAAGGATTCTTTTTCTATATTAACGCATAAGAGATTCATAGACGCCGATAAGCGGATGATCCTCTTCTTTTTGCAGATATAAATGTTCGCAGCAGTTGTCGGTGTGCCACGTTTTGTTTCCTCTCCGCACACCCGTCGTATAAGCGCCGTCCGTATACGGATAAGGTTTGACGACCCATTCGGCATCGTCATGGTGTCTGATGGCGCAATCGATGACATACACGCTGAGCATTTTCTCAAATTCGTCAATCGGCAGGTTCCAATCCGCCAAAAGCAGCTCTTTTATGCTGCGGAAGTAAAGAGCTTCCACTTCCAGCAGGCTGCCGCGTGAATAATCAAGAGAAATGTTGAAAAACTGACATAATTCTTTCAGTTCCTCTGTTTGAGACTGTCTATAATCATAGTAGAATGCTATCGCTTCCCACTCGTGGTCAAATACGGGAAGTGTTTCTCCATACTGCTTTTCCGGATGAAAAAAGGAATGATTCATATTCCCATCACCTTTCCAAAAAAGTATATCATGCCGGAGAACGGACATTTAAGCGGGGATTGCCCCTAATTTTGGATAAAAATTCTGATGTAAAAATGATCATCTTTCTCTCTTCTTCTTATATAATAAGAGAGGATATGAGGGGCGGAAAAAATGAAAGGAGATGGGATTTGTGAATGTATTGGGGCAGCAGGCCGCAATCAGCATCCTGGTTCACCTGGTATGCATTGCGGTGACATGGTGGGCGCTTCAGGCCGTCAACTTTGATCCGCTGATCCGAAAAGGAAAAATAGTGCAGGCGAGGCTGCTGATCATTCTTCTTACCATTGCGATCGGTACGGCAGTCGCTGACTTCTTTTTAGATTATCTTACCTATTCGAAACAGCTTCCATACTTATTTTAAGATGTTTCGGCTGTTGAAATGAAGGGAATCGCTGGGTGAGCAACCAATTTTTCTTCACCCGCTTGGCGAGTTTTGACGAAGTTTTCCATGTATCGCTTTCCCCGGCTCCGGCAAAAATGGGAGTAAGGGGGAGAGATCGGTATGAAGAAAAAAAGAGCAGGCCGCATCATCTTATTTTTTGTTTTTTTAAGCGCCTTAATAGCGGTATTTCATTCCATTCATGCAAGTGAGCTGTCTCCGCTTGCCCAGATTGCCGAAGGAATGGAGCGGCAACATGTCACTGTAGATGAATGGACGCTTCATGCGAAAGAAAATCTGAACCTGTCACTGAGTGAATTTGATGACAAGGTAAAAGAACTGAAGACGCAGTATCCGCAATATCACTGGAAAACCGCGCGGGAAGATAAAATCGTAAAGGCCGTCGGCACGTATTCTGACAAAAAAAATCACACAACTTTTAAACTGCAGCTCGTCACTACCCTCAAAAACCAGAACCCAACTTCGTATTTATTATATGAGCAAATGAGCCCGGAGCAACCGGAAAACTGGAATGATACATATGAACAGTTTGAACGGCAGGCACATGACATATTTCAAAATAAAGTATTTATTTTTACTTGTCTAAAGGGTCATTTAAATGATAATATGAGTATTGTTTTGCAAAAAAAAGCAGAACAGCTCATGAAAGAATTTGAAGCAAGTCCAGTTGAACATGTAGTTGAGCCTCATTTCGTTTCTGTTTCTGCATTTACATATAAGTGGACAGATTACATCATGACATCGAAACATAAGATGAATGTGCAAGTTGCGCTTAGAAGTGCGGGAATGGGCGAAAAACATACCGTTACGGTTGGCACACCAATCGTGACGACTGAATATTAATATAGAGAATATAGGGACGCGGAGGGGAATACCTTGGAAAAAATCATCGTCCGCGGCGGTCAGAAGTTAAACGGCACAGTGAAAGTTGAAGGAGCAAAAAATGCCGTTTTACCAGTTATCGCTGCATCTTTATTAGCAAGTGAAGAAAAAAGCGTAATATGTGATGTACCTACGCTCTCCGATGTATATACAATCAACGAAGTGTTGCGTCATTTAGGAGCAGATGTGCATTTTGAGAATAATGAAGTTACCGTAAACGCTTCTTACGCTTTAGAAACAGAAGCACCTTTTGAATATGTGCGTAAAATGCGCGCGTCAGTGCTTGTTATGGGCCCTCTGTTAGCCCGTACGGGTCATTCAAGAGTAGCGCTTCCGGGCGGCTGCGCAATCGGCTCAAGACCGATTGATCAGCATTTAAAAGGCTTTGAAGCAATGGGTGCAAAAATCAAAGTAGGCAACGGCTTTATTGAAGCAGAAGTGGAAGGCCGTCTGCAGGGCGCAAAAATCTATTTAGATTTCCCAAGTGTGGGTGCGACAGAAAACTTGATTATGGCAGCTGCTTTAGCTGAAGGAACAACAACGCTTGAAAACGTGGCAAAAGAGCCTGAAATCGTTGACTTAGCGAACTATATCAATGCGATGGGCGGAAAAATCCGCGGAGCCGGCACAGGCACCATTAAAATTGAAGGTGTCGAGAAGCTTCACGGCGTAAGACACAACATCATTCCTGACCGTATTGAAGCGGGTACTTTCATGGTGGCTGCGGCTATCACGGAAGGAAATGTATTAGTCAAAGGTGCGGTTCCTGAGCATCTTACGTCTTTAATTGCGAAGATGGAAGAAATGGGAGTCAAAATTACGGATGAAGGAGAAGGCCTTCGTGTCATCGGTCCTGCCCAGCTGAAGCCGATCGACATTAAAACGATGCCTCACCCAGGATTCCCGACTGATATGCAGTCGCAAATGATGGCGCTGCTTCTCCGTGCGAGCGGAACAAGCATGATTACTGAAACTGTGTTTGAAAACCGTTTTATGCATGCTGAAGAATTCCGCCGGATGAATGGCGACATTAAAATTGAAGGACGTTCTGTGATCATTAACGGTCCTGTACAGCTGCAAGGCGCAGAAGTTGCCGCTACGGACCTGCGTGCGGGCGCGGCGCTGATTCTTGCGGGATTAGTGGCTGAAGGTCATACACGCGTCACGGAACTGAAGCACTTGGATCGCGGTTATGTGAATTTCCATCAAAAACTTGCGGCTCTCGGCGCTGACATCGAGCGTGTCGTTGATGAAACGGCCGCTGAACAAGAAAGCAAAGAAGTCGTAACTGACCTAAACGCATAATGGCTGTAAAAACAGTATGTCAATCTGGCATACTGTTTTTTTATGGTTTATCATCATTATTATGCTCTGATTTCCAAAAAAGAATACGTTTTTCGATTGAAAAATGGAATAAAGATTCTGTCCAAAAGGAAGTCATATTAGCTTGTCCCTGCCCATAAGATGAAGTAGAGTCGAATCCCAAGCAGGAGGCAGCTGATATATGAAACCGATTGTATTTCTACTATCCGGGCTGTGTATACTTATTCTTCTAGTCCCCACCATTCTCGTCCTTCCGTTTCAGGCAGAAAAAGGCGCAGCCGTAAACAGAGAGCCCGGACACAAAACAGCACACACCACACGAGAAACAAAAGGAGCAGAAACATTGAAAGAATCACCTGTATCCATTCCGGTTTATCGGACATCCAATCATTCTGTAGAAAACATTCCGCTTGAAGAGTACGTGGTCGGTGTCGTGGCTTCCGAAATGCCCGCAAACTTTAAACCGGAGGCCTTAAAAGCCCAGGCGCTCGCCGCCCGGACATTCATCGTCAGACTGATGGTCGCTGACTCAGCCGTTCAGGCGCCGAAAGGATCACTGGTGGATGATACGCAAATGTTCCAAGTCTATCAAAGCAAAAGCCAGCTGAAAAAAGAATGGGGTTCTAAGTACGCACACAACCTCAAGAAAATCACAAACGCGGTCGCCGGCACGCAAGGAAAGATTTTAACGTACGATAACAAGCCGATTGAGGCATCTTTCTTCTCTACGAGCAACGGGTATACGGAAAATGCGGAAGCCTATTGGACAAGCGCCATTCCTTATTTAAAGAGCGTGAAAAGTCCGTGGGATAAACAATCGCCGAAATATCTCGCCACCCAGACCTTCAGTGTGCCGGAGTTTCAGCAAAAGCTCGGCGTACAGCTCTCGGGACAAAACACCGTGGGACAGATTACAGCCAGAACGCCGGGCCATCAAGTGGCGACGGCCGTCATCAACGGTAAAAAGCTGAAGGGAAGAGACATCCGGGAAAAACTCGGACTCCGTTCTGCCGACTTTGAATGGAAACGAAACGGCGGCAGCATCACCATTACGACAAAAGGATTCGGCCACGGCGTCGGGATGAGTCAGTACGGGGCCAATTACATGGCGAAGCAGGGGAAATCCGTGGCGGACATCGTCAAGCATTATTATCAGGGAGTGGACATTTCCGAAGCAGATCCATTTTTAAACAAATATATGGCGAAAAAATAGACGCTTTCATGAGCGTCTGTTTTTTTTGAAAACTATTCCATAAACGGT
The DNA here is from genome assembly GCF_042296235.1 of Bacillus sp. A1. Taxonomy (NCBI): domain Bacteria; kingdom Bacillati; phylum Bacillota; class Bacilli; order Caryophanales; family Bacillaceae; genus Bacillus; species Bacillus sp. A1. Next base: position 3,665,094 of record NZ_CP141181.1, on the reverse strand, counting down.
AAAGCAACCAACAGACTCATATAACGAAAGCCTAAAGGCTGACAAATGCCGATTGAAGGCTGAGCGCCGGGTGTAAATCACTGATAAAAATGCCGCTTCTATGTGAATATACGCAAAAATAATGAGGAACGCCGTCCTATTTATTTCCCTTTTCATCTCATTTACGATAAATATTGTTCGGCGTTGAACGTAAATCTATTGAAAAGGGGAAAAAGCAATGAAAAAAACATTTTCACTCATACTCATGCTCGGATTGATGCTGACTGCTGCATCTCCTGCTTTTGCTGCCGAGAATGCAAACGAGAAGACTCTTTCATTTAAAAACAATACCGCCATTTTACTTGATGCGAGCGGCAGTATGGCAAAACGGATTGACGGTGTTTCTAAATACAACATGGCAAAAGAAGAAATTGTCCGTTTTGCGGATCAAATTAAATCTAAATCACAGGTCAGAATGACGGTTTTCGGTTCGGAAGGCAATAATAAAAACTCCGGAAAGGTTCAATCTTGTGAATCCATTCGCGGTGTGTACGGATTCCAAAGGTTTGACAGACAGAGCTTCCTTAACTCTCTTAACGGAATCGGGCCTACGGGCTGGACACCGATTGCAAAAGCATTAGAGGATGCGAAGGCTTCCTTTACCGGTTTGCACAAACTTGGCAGTAAATCCGTTTTCCTGTTGACGGACGGCGAGGAGACATGCGGAGGAGATCCTGTTAAGACAGCGAAAGAACTTCGCAAACAGCATATTAAAGTCAACGTGATCGGCTTTGATTTTAAGGAAGGCTTCAACGGCCAGCTTCACGAGATTGCCAAAGCGGGCGGAGGAAAATATTACGAAGCTCACAGCCAAAAGGATATGAACCGCATCTTTACAATGGCAGCGAGTTCATTAGCGGAATAAGAAAAGGTGCCGTTTATCGGCCCTTTTTTTTATTTTTATTTAACAAAAATTTCAAGAAAGGATGAAGAGAAAACTGTAAAAAGAATCAGATTCCGGACTTATATTACAAAAAGGGCGAAAAAGGCATTAAATCTGTCATCATTTATCCAATCTTTTTAGGATGATGCGCATAATTCTGCTCATTTTTAACGGCGTACCGCCGCTTATACAAAAGGAATCCCGCCCTATATCTTTTTGCATACTCGTCATCTAGCATAGAGAAGAGCCGGGGGCCCATCGGCCAAAAACAAACGGAGAGGAATGAAGGAAATGAAAAAAATGTTCACTGCGGGGATTGTCGGACTTTTGACGCTTTCACTCGGATCACCTGTTTTTGCAGCTGAGAAAAAGCACGAAGAAACAAACGTTGCCGTGCTGTTTGATGCAAGCGGAAGCATGATACAAAAAACAGGGGGAGAGCGTAAAATAGATGTTGCGAAAGAGTCTGTCACTTCTTTTGCGGAAGTTCTTCCTGAAGACACGAATCTGATGCTTCGGGTATTCGGGCATAAGGGCAATAATAAAAACTCAGGCAAAGCCGTATCATGTAATGCGACAGAAACGTTATACGGCCTTCAGCCGTACGCCGTGACTCCATTTGAGCAATCACTCAGCAAGATTAAACCGACCGGCTGGACACCGATTGCGAAAGCGCTTTCTGATACGCGTGAAGAATTTGAGCGGGCCGGCGCCACAGGGAAAAACGTCGTATATCTGATCACAGACGGTGAAGAAACATGCGGCGGGAATCCTCAGGCCGAAATTCAAAAGCTCCGTAAAGCGAATGTCAACACGATCGTCAATATCATCGGCTTCAACTTCGGCATGAAAGGAAGCGAAAGCCTTGAAAAAGCGGCGGAAGCGGGAGGCGGCACATATGTCTCAGCTGACAGCGCGGACGAGTTCAAACAGGCTTGGGAAGACGCTGCAAAGGATTTAGCAAAAGAATAGGTTAAAAAAGGACGCCCGCGCGGCGTCTTTTTTGTTTAGAAAACAAAAACCGCGGGAATGATACGGATAAAAGGAGATGAACGCTGTTGTTAAAAGGAGCAGGCATTATATTAGTGCTGGCGGCAGTCGTTTTTGTTCTGATGGGAATTTTTCTGAAGCTTGCCGCCTTCATATTCGTCAGTATATTGGCCATTATCGCCGCAGTTATTTTATTCACCATTCTGAGCAGACATCATCGCAATGAAACATAGAGTCCTAAAAGGGCTCTTTTTTTAAACCGCAAATTCGACAAAATACAGGGATTGTGGAAGAATAAAAGAGAAGGATACTGCGGAGGGGAAAACAGTGGATGAAAAAACAACAGCGGTAAGAGACATATACCGCTATGAAAAAGGGGTATTAACAAAGACGGCAGATCGGATGGTTTCAGAGTATCCGCTGACCGTCATGGTGAACGGGCAGGAATTTGTTACGCTCGTCTGCACGCCTGACCATTTAGAGGAACTCGTCATCGGATTTCTCGCATCAGAAGGCGTCATTCGTTTTGAAAAAGAAATCAAAAGCTTTACTATAGATGAAAGTCTCGGGTTTGCATATGTTGAACTGACGAATCCCGGAGTGCTTGAGCAAAAAGACTATACGAAGAGGGTCATCGGTTCATGCTGCGGGAAAGGCCGCCATTTTTACTTTCAGCAGGATGTGAAAACGGCCAAAACCGCCGTCAGCCGTATCACCATAACTCCTGAGACGTGCCTTCGCCTGATGAAGGAGATGCAAAGCGGGAGCGGCACCTTCCGGGAAACGGGCGGTGTCCATAATGCGGCGCTGTGCGATACGGATAAGCTGCTCTTCATGAGGACGGACATCGGGCGCCACAACGCGCTGGATAAGCTGTACGGCTGCTGTTTGAAAAAGGGAATGCCGGTCCGTGACAAGCTGATCGTCTTCAGCGGCCGGATTTCCTCAGAGGTTTTATTAAAAGCCGCAAAAATCGGCGTGTCGATTGTCATTTCAAAATCGGCCCCGACGGAGCTCGCGCTGCAAATGGCGGAAGAGCTGAACATAACCGCGATAGGTTTTGTCAGAAACGGATCATTTAACGTATACACACATCCAGAACGGGTTGAACAATAGAAAGGGGTCTTGGGCTTATGAATACAGAAACGCGCCGGGTGACAGACAAAAGGGAAAGGCCGCTCAGGGATCTTCGTATCTCTGTAACCGACCGCTGCAACTTCAGATGCACGTACTGTATGCCAGCCGAATTATTCGGACCGGATTATCCATTTTTACAAAAGACGGAATTGCTCTCCTTCGAGGAGCTTGAGCGGCTTGCGAAGCTGTTTGTCGGCCGCTTCGGCGTTGAAAAAATCAGGCTGACGGGCGGAGAGCCGCTCATGAGAAAAGATATGCCTGAATTGATCAAAAAACTTGCGCGCATCCCCGGACTTAAAGATATCGCGATGACGACAAACGGCTCTCTGCTTCCCGTGTATGCGGAAAAACTGAAGCAGGCGGGGCTGCATCGCGTGACAGTCAGCCTCGATTCTTTAGAGGATGAGCGGTTTAAGGCCATTAACGGCCGCGGGGTTTCGGTGAACAAGGTGCTTGAGGGCATTGAGGCGGCAAAATCGGCCGGACTCGGTGTGAAAATCAACATGGTTGTTCAAAAGGGCGTCAATGAAAAAGATATCCTGCCGATGGCCCGCTATTTTAAAGAAAAGGGTCATATTCTCCGGTTTATTGAATTTATGGATGTCGGCAATACGAATCAATGGAATAAAAAAGACGTGATCACGAAGGCCGAGATTATTGATCTGATCAACCAGCACATGCCGACGGAGCCGATAGAAGCGAATTATAAAGGAGAGGTCGCTTCCAGGTTCCGCTATCTTGACGGTTCCGGCGAAATCGGCGTAATTTCCTCCGTCTCGGATGCATTCTGCGCCTCCTGCAACAGAGCGCGCCTGTCGGCGAGAGGCGAGCTGTTTACGTGCCTGTTTGCGTCAAGCGGCTATGATGTTCGGAAGCTCGTGCGCGGCGGTCTGACCGATGACGAATTGACGGAATCCATCGCTTCTGTCTGGAGAAATCGCACGGATCAGTATTCAATTGACCGCGCGCTTTCTAAAACGGATGGGAAAAAGAAAGTGGAAATGTCTTATATAGGCGGATGAAGAAAAGCTTGCCCGGACAAGGGCAGGCTTTTTTATTCACAATATGAGAGCGGTCTGTTCAAAAAATACCGGTAACAGCCGAAATATATGATAGGAATTTTGATGCAGGACAATCAAGTTATGCAATTCCAAAGCCATACAATATGTTAAAATATAACCAATAGAAATTAGAAAAGGTTGTGAAAGGGGCATGACCGCATACGAGATTCCGTCATCTCAAGTTGGAGTTAAGATCAACAAATGGTACAAGCACATTTTAGCGTTTCAAGCGGCTGATGCCATAAAGCTGAAAGAGGAAATTGATGAGGATATACAACGTATGGAGGAAGACCAGCTGCTACTGTTATATTATCAGCTGATCAGCTACCGCCATCATATTATGCTTGATTACGTCAAGCCGGAATGCACCGAACAATCACAGATTCAGTACAGCGAGCTGCAAAAGACGATCGAAAGCACGGACAGCATATCGGGACTGTCTGAGTATTATTTCCATTTGTTCAGAGGGATGTATGAATTCGATCACAATAACTATGTTGCGGCTATTTCTTTTTACCGGAAAGCGGAAAAACTCATTTCATTTGTCGAGGATGATATAGAGAGGGCGGAATTCCATTTCAAGATGTCTGAAGTGTTTTATGTCATGAAGCAGACTCATTTTTCCATGAATCACGGGATTCAGGCGCTGGATACGTATATGAAACACGATTTCTACAGAGTGCGGAGAATTCAATGCCATTTCGTCATCTCAGGAAACTACATCGACTGCAAAAACTACGACAAAGCGCTTGAGCATTTAGACGAAGCCCTCCGCCTTTCTTTGCTTGAAGGACAGCCCCGCCTGATTGGGTCTTCGCTTTACAATCTGGGGAATTGTTATTCTGAAAAGCGCGATCTGGATGAAGCGGCCCGGTACTTTAGAAAAGCGGTTCCCGTTTTTGAAGAGCATCAGCTTGAACAGCTTCCGAAGGCGCTGTTCAGCTTAACGCACACCCTTTTCAGGCTGCATGATGACCAAGCGGCCCTTACCTATTATGAAAGAGGGGTCATGATCGCGAAAGAACGGGGCGACCGATTCAGTTTAGAGAAGTATAAGTTTTTACAAGCGCTTTATTTGGAGTCACTCAATATGGATTTAATCCATGAAGTGTTTGACTATATGAATGAAAAATCGCTGTATGTGTATATTGAAGATTTCGCCTTGGAGGCCGCCATTTACACAAGCGGACATGGGCAATATAAAGAAGCGGCGTATTTTTATGAAAAAGCGATTCGCATGAGAGAAAACATTCAAAAAGAACAGTGTTTATACGATATATAATTTTCTTAACCATCTGATCAGCAGATGGTTATTTTTTTATGCACATCATAACGTTTGACCATAGAAAAAAACGGAAAAATCGCAAAAGAGAGAAAAAAGTGCGAGGGGAAGGAGGGATTTGTTGTTCGGATTCAATGATATGATAAAGTTTTTCGTATCATTTCTCATCATTCTGCCGATGGTGTCTGTCATCCATGTGTCGGGACACAGCTTTATGGCCATGCTGTTCGGAGGCAAGGCATCATTGGATATCGGAATGGGGAAACGTCTTTTAAAAGTAGGGCCGATTCAGGTTCGGCGTATCTACTTCATAGATTCTTTCTGCAAGTTCGGCGAATTGCGGATAGATAACCGTCTGACGAGCGCGCTCGTCTATTCCGGAGGCTGTCTGTTTAATCTCGCTTCCATCTTTTTAATAAATCTGCTGATCATAAAAGATATTCTCGAGCCAAACTTATTTTTTTACCAATTTGTCTATTTTTCAACTTATTATGTTTTCTTTGCCCTTCTGCCGGTGCAATACGGGGATAATAAGCTGTCAGACGGATTGGCTGTTTACAAAGTGCTCCGCTACGGGGAACGCTGTGAAATCAATAATTGAGAGTTGAAATGTTTGTGTTCAGGCTGAAAGGGAAGAAAACAAGTACACAGAACAAAAAAGGAGCTGAAGAGATCATGAGTGAAGATAACGGTTTAAAAGACAAAGTAAAAGGCGGCATGAACAAAATGAAAGGGGAAGCAAAGGACAAAGCAGGAGACATGGCAGACAAGTCCGACTTAAAAGCGGAAGGTAAAAAAGACAAAGCGAAAGGCAGCCTGCAAAAGGGTGTCGGTAAAACGAAAGATAAACTCAGTGATGATTAATTTGATAGTGAAACACAGCAAAAGCCCAAAATATTTTGGGCTTTTTGTTATGAGAAATGACAAAAATTCCAGTTCATTTGGTTAATATTCACTAAATTTTTAAATATTCTATAAATTCACCGGTAATTTCTTTATAATATTCACATAGAATGTAACCTTTCTTCACATTTAATTAAACGTTTGTTGAAGAAAAAAATGAGAAATCGGTAATTTCTGCAAAAGGAATCGGGCCGTTCACCGTCGAATAACTTTTATCACTTAACATTTCATGAGGTGAAGGGGGTGACGGCCGCCTGCATCGTTTCGGTATGACCATGCGGATTGTGTTTGACTATCACTAAGGGGGAATACAGATGAAACTGACACCGGTTGAACAAGAAAAATTGCTTATTTTTACGGCGGGAGAGCTCGCTAAGCAGCGGAAGGCGCGCGGCGTTCTGCTGAATTATCCCGAAGCCGCCTCATATTTGACCTGTTATCTGATGGAAGGCGCGAGAGACGGAAAAAGCGTTGCTGAGCTGATGGAATCCGGCCGCAATGTATTGACGGAAAAAGACGTTATGGAAGGCGTTGCGGAAATGCTGGACAGCATTCAGGTGGAAGCGACGTTCCCGGACGGGGTTAAGCTTGTCACCGTTCATCAGCCGATCAAAGCGGGGGTGAAGTCATGAAGCCGGGAGCGATTCAAGTCGCAAAGGGGACCATCACCATTAACGAAGGCCGGAAGACGCTGGAGGTGTCAGTCACCAATAACGGAACGCGGTCAGTGCAGGTAGGATCGCATTTTCATTTTGCCGAAGCCAACGGCGCCCTTTCCTTCAATCGGGACAAAGCAATCGGCATGCGCCTTGATATCCCGTCAGGCACATCTGTCCGTTTTGAACCGGGAGAAAAGAAAACCGTCACGCTCGTGGAAATCGGAGGGCGAAAAACGGTCAGAGGTCTCAACGGCATGGCCGATACGTATATGGATGAGCGGGGAAAAGAGAAGACTCTGTCAAATCTTAAAAAAGCCGGATGGATGGAGGAGGCGATCCGATGAAAATGTCACGTGAGCAATACGCAGAACTGTTCGGACCGACAACGGGAGACAAAGTCAGACTCGGAGATACGGATTTATGGATTGAAGTCGAAAAAGATTTCACGAATTACGGTGAAGAAATGATTTTCGGCGGAGGGAAAACAATCCGGGACGGCATGGGGCAGAACGGGCGTATCACCGGGAAAGACGGAGCGCTTGATCTGGTTATTACAAACGCCGTCATCCTGGATTATACCGGGATCGTCAAGGCGGATATCGGGGTGAAGGACGGCCGGATTGTCGGCGTCGGGAAAAGCGGCAACCCGGATATTATGGATGGGGTGGACCCGCACATGATTATCGGTGCCGGAACAGAAGTCATTTCCGGCGAAGGGAAAATCGTAACGGCCGGCGGGGTGGATACGCATATCCACTTTATCTGCCCGCAGCAGATGGAAGTCGCGCTTTCTTCAGGCGTGACCACGCTTCTCGGCGGCGGAACGGGTCCTGCGACGGGAAGTAAAGCGACGACTTGTACATCCGGTGCATGGTACATGTCGAGAATGCTGGAAGCGGCCGAGGAGTTTCCGATCAACGTCGGTTTCTTAGGAAAAGGGAATGCATCCGATAAAGCGCCGCTGATCGAGCAGGTGGAAGCAGGCGCGATCGGACTGAAGCTGCATGAAGATTGGGGATCAACGCCAAGCGCAATTAAAGCTTGCATGGAAGCGGCGGATGAGGCGGACATTCAGGTGGCGATCCATACAGACACGATAAATGAAGCGGGCTTTTTAGAAAATACGCTTGATGCGATCGGCGACCGGGTTATCCATACATATCACATAGAGGGAGCCGGCGGAGGCCACGCACCGGATATTATGAAACTCGCATCTTACGCCAATATCCTGCCGTCCTCTACGACGCCGACGATTCCGTATACCGTCAACACGATGGACGAGCATCTTGATATGATGATGGTCTGCCATCATTTAGATTCAAAAGTGCCTGAAGACGTGGCGTTCAGTCATTCACGCATCAGAGCGGCCACCATTGCGGCGGAGGATATTCTGCACGATATCGGCGCGATCAGCATGACGTCATCTGACTCGCAGGCGATGGGCAGGGTGGGAGAAGTGATTATCCGGACATGGCAGGTGGCCGATAAAATGAAAAAGCAGCGCGGCGCTCTATCAGGAGAAAACGGCAATGACAATGTGCGCGCCAAACGCTATATCGCCAAATACACGATCAACCCGGCCGTCACTCACGGCCTGAGCCATGAAGTCGGTTCCGTTGAAAAAGGAAAGCTCGCCGACCTTGTACTATGGGACCCGGTTTTCTTCGGTGTCAAACCTGAACTTGTGCTCAAAGGCGGCATGATCGCCCGCGCTCAAATGGGAGATCCGAATGCTTCCATTCCGACGCCTGAGCCCGTGTTTATGCGGCAGATGTACGCATCATACGGTAAAGCAAACCGAAATACCTCTATTACATTTATGTCCCAGGCCAGTATCGCAAACGGTGTGCCGGAAAAGCTCGGCCTTGAAAAAATGATTTCTCCCGTACGGAATATCCGTAAGCTGAGTAAGCTCGACATGAAGCTGAATGACGCGATGCCGAATATACAAGTCGATCCAAAAACCTATCAGGTGTTCGCCGACGGAGAAGAGCTGGCATGCCAGCCTGTCAGCTATGTTCCGCTCGGACAGCGTTATTTCTTATTTTAATCCCTCTCCGGCCGGTTTCCCGCCGGCCTGTTTACACCTCTATTGCCAACTTGATTTCATCCTGCCGCCCGTTTTAGTGTATATTAGTAGTTGACAAACAAATGAAATGTAACTATTACGGTTACAACGGTGGTGAAAAACATGATTAACAGCCGTCTTGCTGTGGCCATTCACATTCTATCGCTGATCTCAACGGATGAACGGGCGTCATCGGACATGATTGCGGGCAGCGTAAACACCAATCCCGTCGTCGTGCGGAGAACGATCAGCCAGCTGAAAAAAGCGGGTATTCTGACATCCCGGGCGGGTGTTCCGGGAGCCAGCCTGAAAAAAGATCCGTCGGAGATCACCCTCTTAGAGGTTTACAGGGCTGTGCAGAATAAGGAAGAGCTTTTTGCGGTTCACGACAATCCGAACCCCGACTGTCCGGTCGGCAAAAATATGCAGCGCGCGCTCGATGAGACGTTCGGAAGCGTACAGCGGGCAATGGAGAATGAACTTGCGAGCAAGTCCCTTTATGATGTAATGAATCATCTCTTTTGTTAAAAAGAGATGGTTCATCCCGCTATCGGTGTAACAAAAATGGTTACAAGAGGTAATGAGGAAATCACGGTATTGGCTCCATATTCAGACAAGCCTGGATGCGGGATTGCGATCTGTTTAATGAAAAAATCCTCCGAAACTAAAGGAGGCGGTTACCGGGATATTTTTATTTTGCTTAAGGCTTATGTGAAGGTGTCAGCTGTGAGCAAGTTAAACAAAAAATGATATCCTGCCTCCAGCAATGCCAAAACCGTTCGCCTCTTAACAATCATTATAAAATGCCTCTAGGAACGATCAGCAGCCCGTTAGCTGCCCCTAATTAAAGATGAGCTGTTACCACACTGTTACATTAGAACTTCCGCTGCTTTTATATCCTTCTGTCGCTAAGACTTGATAAGCCCAATTACTGCCCAGATTCATTCCATGGCTCTTCCATGCGTTAACATGATTGCTGAAAGTGATTGCAGCGTTGCTTCCGGTTGGTCTCTTCGACTGGCGAACACTCCAGTACTGCGTAAAAGTAGTGTTATCGCCATCAATGGAAGGTGCGTTATAACGTGTCGTTGTATATATGTCATATGTACCTCCATCACTCTTTACAGTACCTTTATACGTTCCGGTAGGTCTGTAAGTACCCCATGAATCCACTACATAATATTCGATGAGAGGTGCTCTCGTCCAGCCATATAAAGTCAAATATCCATTGCCATTCGGCGCCCAGACTCCGGCATTATAGTTTATTGTTCTAAATGGCGAGCCTGTAGTCCAGCCTTTACCAACAACGAAATTTCCGGTATTAGACCAATTAACACTGTAATTCCCGCCAGATCCATTGACTGCGTTGACTGTTCCGCCCCCATCAGTCCAATTTTGCCAGTAATCTGTGCCGGCTGCAGAGGCGGTTGCCGAAAACATGCTGATACTCATGAAAGCTGCCGTTAATCCAACTAAGAATTTCTTTTTAAACTTAAACATATGTTACCTCCTATACTATTTTTTCTGACTTTGACATGAGGCAGCACTCGTAAATATTTAACGAACGCCAACGCTTTTGATCGTTCCTTTCAATATAATAGCATGAATACATGAGTGAATATTAAGAACAATTGTAATTTAATTACAAAGACCCAAAAAAATGTATTAAAAGTGGTCTTGTTCCGCCATGGCTTTTATCCTTATTTTGCAGAATCACAATTCTTGCTTCTAAACCTGATCAGGAACAGTCGAACAATTGAGTGATTTCAGTTGAAACTCTGAGGAAAAGTTTTATTTGAAAAAACTTTTTTGAGCTGAAGCCGGAATGTCCGAAAAAATATCTGCAGACAGCGTTATTGGAAAATCCAAAGCAGAAAAACTTTCCCGTTACCGAAGAAGCGGAATAAGAAAAAATCCCGGGCGGTTGCGCCGGGATTTTCTTTTTAATATGTATTGGCATCAATATTATTAAACGCGTCGTCCACGATGCCGAGCGTCATGAGGATAACGAAAAGAACGATGCCGAGAACGGACAAGCCGACCGTCACAATCAGGTAGATCCCCTGCATTTTCACGAACTTTGCATAATTCTCCAGCATATGTTCCTCTGTCAGTTCATTGAACTGCTCCGCCATCTGTCCCGCTTCATTTGCCGAGCGCATCAGAAAAATGCCGGCAATGATCTGCAAAACGCCGGGAATGGCTCCGATTAAAAAGAAAAACGCGCCTGACAGCGCCGCAAACGCACCCACGATAATAAATAAAATACCTGTCGCTTTTCCCCATTTCGAAATAGAAATAAGCGAACGATTCACTGATTCAGGTTTCAAACTATGGCACTCCTTTACAAAAAAATACTCACTTTTCATTTATACACTATTCGGTCATTCTTTTGAATATAAAATGTGTTTTTACGTGCCGTGTCCGTTTTTGTATCAGAAAATTCCCGAGAAACACCCCGGGAATTACAAAATCGGCGAAAGAAGTCTTGAAATCGATTCTTTAATGCGGATCCGCAGCGAACGCTCCTGATATTCTTCATACGTATATTTTCTGGAGACGAGCAGATCTTCTTTAAATGAGGAAATGAGTTTTTTCGCGATGGTGACGTCATAAATAAAGGCGTTGACTTCAAAATTAAGTCTGAAGCTTCTGACGTCGATATTCGCCGTACCGACGGAAGCCGTCTCATCATCGACGACAATCGTTTTTGCATGAATAAAGCCGTTATCGTAAATGTAGACTGAGGCTCCGGCTTTTAAAAGATCGCCGATGTAAGATAAAGTCGCCCAGTAAACGAAAGCGTGATCCGGCTTGTTCGGAATCATGATTTTGACGTCGATGCCTGACAGACAGGCGATCCTGAGGGCATCTAAAAGACTTGAGTCAGGAATAAAGTAAGGCGTCTGAATCAGGATCGACCGTTTGGCCGTTGAGATCATCTTGATATAGCCGTTTTTAATTTGTTCCCATTCTGAGTCCGGTCCGCTCGTGACAATCTGCATCCCGACATTGCCCTTCGGCTCGCATTCCGGAAAATGATTCGGAACGTATGTGAGCGTATGATGATGGGAGGCTTGGTTCCAATCGAGGATAAACCGTGTCTGAATGGCGTGTACCGCCGTGCCTTGAAGCCTGAGGTGCGTATCGCGCCAGTAGCCGAATTTCGGATTCAGGCCGAGATACTCATCTCCGACGTTAAAGCCGCCGACATAGCCGGTTTCGCCGTCAATGATGACGAGCTTGCGGTGATTCCGATAATTGAGCCGCAAATTAATCGGACGAAGCCTGGAAGGAAAAAAGACTTCCACATGGCCGCCGGCGTCCCGCAGCGGTTTGAAGAATTTTTTTCTGAGTGATCTTGAACCGAGTTCATCATATAACACTCTGACTTTTACGCCTTCGCGTGCTTTTTTCACTAAGGCATCGCGCAATTTTTTTCCCAGTTCATCACCTTTATAAATATAGTATTGAAGGTGAATGTGATCTTTTGCGTTGGAAATGTCCTTCATTAAGCGTTTGAACTTATCGCGCCCGTCCGTCAAAATCTCCACCGAATTATCCTCTGTAAAGACTGCGTGGTTGTTCATGACAAGCATATAGATGAGGTCTTTATTATCCACAGTCGCTCTGTTGTTAAATTGGAATTGCCTCGACTTCAGATCTTTCAGCTGAGACTTCAGCAGCTTTTCAATCCCGATTTTTTTACGGTCCTCCCATTGAAACAGATGCTTGCGTCTCAGGTTATGGCCGAATAACAGGTATAAAATAAACCCTAAAATGGGAATAAAAAAAAGAACCAAAAGCCAAGCCCATGAAGCGCTGGCATCGCGTCTTTCTTTGAAAATCATGATGACGGCCAAAAGTATATTTAAAACGAAAAAAAATCCGAATAAAATAAATGAAATGCTCACTTTGCAACCCCGCTATATCATATTTATCAAGACTGTGCCCATTAGTATTCCGACAAGTGCAGCAATCTGATTCCCATTTCAAATTATAACATTGACATTTTGAAAGAATAAAGAGCCGGAATCAAAGATGAATGCAGTTTTCTTTCAAAGAAAGTTCCGGGTGCGGTAAAATATGCATATATGAAAAAGAAGACAAAAATGACAGCAAAGGGGAGAGGGCATGAAGCTGGAGCATGCGGAACAATTGCCGGGATTCATAAAAAAAGAAATTCAGAAAATACAAATCGCCATTGCGCCGCTGATGAAAAAAAGCATCATTTACCGTTTTCTTGCTTTCCCGCTCGCCGCTTTTAGTCTGTTTCATCTGGCATCGCTTTTGATTCAGGCCCCTTCCGGGAGAGGAGCTCTCGTGTCGGCCGGCATTTTTGCCCTCCTTGCGGCCTTGGGTCTTGCGTTGTTTAAGGAAGCCGGCTATCAGCGGAAACAGGTGCAAAAAACGATCCGCCTTTATATGCTGAACAGAATCAGAAAAAGCGATATTCTGTCCGAGGAACGGAAAAACGCCTATACCCGGCTGATTGCCGAGGAGCCGTCTGCGATGAAGAGCTTTATTGAATTTTTAACGGAAGAAGACCGGAAAAAAGAAATGCTTTATTAAAAAAGAGCTGACGCGCGATCAGCTCTTTTTGTCATTCAAACACCGGGTCGTTCTCATAGTAATATGAATCAGGCGTGTCATACGTATCAGTGCTGTGATAAGCGATAATTCCGATGACAGCGAAGATGACGACTAAAATAAAAGCGAGAATGCCCAATACCACACTGGATGCCGCATAAAAAAACTGCATTTTGATAAATGACGCGTAATGTGCAAGCATACTTTCTTCCGCGTTTTCTTCTAGTCCTTCCTGAAGGGCGGCAGCCGCTTTTGCCGAGCGCATCAGCATGACGCCGGAAATGATGAGCAGAACCCCCGGAATGGCTCCGAGCAGCGTCACAATGGCTGACAGAGCGGAAAGAGAGCCCGTGATGATCAGAAACACGGCGGTGATCTTTCCCCATTTGGCGATGTCGGCAAGGGAACGGGCTTTTTTATTGAGCGGCTGGTTTTCGTCTTTGTCTTTATCGATGGTGATCATGACAGTTCTCTCCCTAAAATGTTCAAGTCATATCGTTTTCCGTCCATTTCGGCGATACCCGGGAATACGCCCCATTCGGTAAAACCGAATTTTTCAAACAGCTTAATGCTCGGCACATTATGTCCGAAGATAAAAGCCATCAGGCTGCGGATGCCGATTGCCGGAGCGAGTGCCAGGGCTTCTTTCAGCAGAAAGCTTCCTGCTCCTTTGCCGCGGCAATCCTGATGCAGATAGATGCTGATCTCCGCCGTTTTGTCATAGGCCGGACGGCCGTAAAACGTTTCAAAGCTGATCCAGGCCGCCACTTTGCCGGTCTCATCTTCCGCGACCATCAGCGGGCGCCGGTCCGTGTGCCGCAGAAACCAATCCATCCGGTCTTCGGGCGTCACTTCTTCCGTATCAGCCGTTACCATCCGTGAGGCAATCGTCGAGTTGTAAATGGCCACCACCGCATCTAAATCCTCCAATACGGCTTTGCGCAGGGTCAAATTCATATTCCGGGATCTCCCTTCACATTTCATTACATAAATAAGTGCAATCTGCACATACTATTTCCAAAAAAGTTTTTTATGGATGTGTATATATTTTCAGAAAAGTGTTCAGAATGTTGCTGAGGTGATGAACAAATGAGAGAGGAAGAAAAGAAAACTTCTCAAGTCAAAAAACTTCAGCGGTTTTTTCGCAAACGCTGGATATTCCCTGCAATCTACTTAGTCAGTGCGGCCGTCATTTTAACAGCTGTCCTTTGGTATCAATCCGTTTCGAATGATGTGAAGGACAATCTGACGAACAACGGCGGAAACTCCGCGTATGACAGCGGCAAAGACGATGCCGTCGAAGTAGGCAAGTCAATGGAAAACGTCGCAATGCCGGCTGCTCATTCTGAAAATGTTTCTGTTGTGAAAAAGTTTTATGAAACTGATGCCGCAAAAAAAGAGAAAGAAGCAGCACTTGTTAACTATAATAACACGTACAGCCTCAGTAAAGGAATTGACTTAGCTGAGAAAGACGGAAAATCATTTGATGTTTCTGCTTCTCTGAGCGGTACGGTTGTTAAAGCTGCTAAAGACCCGGTACTGGGGTATGTGGTTGAAATTGAACACTCAGACGGCCTGTCTACTGTCTATCAGTCTTTATCTGAAGTCAGCGTGGATCAGGGCGACAAAGTAAAGCAGAACCAGGTCATCGGTAAATCCGGAAAAAACCTTTACAGTGAAGAAAGCGGAAATCACGTGCACTTTGAAATCCGCAAGGACGGCGTAGCGATGAACCCGCTCAATTTTATGGACAAGCCGGTAACATCTATTGAAAAAGCGGCGGCTGAAGAGAAAAACGCTTTGACAGAAGAAACGGAAGGGTCAATTCAGCAGTCTTCCGAGAAAAAAGATGTGACGCCTAAAAAAGAAACCGAAGAAAAACCGGGTGACAAAGAGGACGGTACAAAAGACAAGACAGATGGTAAAGATGACGGCTCAATGAAAGATTCGGGCAAGTAATCTTGATCCCAAAGCGCCTATCAGCTCTGATAGGCGCTTTTCATATTGCCGCATGTGCCTTTATACTAGTAGAAAACGAAGGAGATGCTGAATGAATAAATGTCTGGCGGCCGGGTGGCTCGTCTTTGTTTTCGTTTCTGCTTTGACTGAAAGCTTTCACGATATGGTTGTGTCGCAGACGGTGTCCTTCCGTTTCACGCCCCATCCGGATGTGTCCGGTTTCTTTGTGTTCGATATGGCGGAGCTCGCAATACCGGAAGCGGCGATTCAAAAGCTCGGGCACGCGTTTTCATTTTTTGTGCTCGCCTATTTGTTTTTCAGAGAGAGCAGGCGCATGAAGAGGGCGGTGCTGTATGCATTGGCCGCCGCTTTCCTGACAGAAATCGTCCAGCTCTTTTTCGGCAGAAACGGATGCCTCTGCGATGTGCTGATTGACAGTCTCGGCATTGCCGCATTCTGTGCTTTACAAAGGAAAAAGCATACAGCCAAACATACAAAAACCGGCAGTCTGTGACAGACGCCGGCTTTTTTTTATATATTATGGTTTGTCGATTTGCTTTTATGAACGATACTTTCATAGATTCGCACGATCAGATCGACAATCGGACGAAGCACATTTGAAAATCTGAACAGCAGGAATCCGACAATGAGGGAAACGATAATGCTTCCGAGCACATCGATCGGATAATGGTGGCCGACCCAAATTCTTGAGAAGCCGGTCAAAAGGCCGAAAATCACAAGCGGCCAGCCGAGTTTTTTGTTGCGGAACAGAATCGCAATTGAAATCGCCAAAGCGCCTGTCGTATGGTCACTCGGAAATGAAGCATCCGCGGCATGAGGGATCAGCGTATGAACCGTATGCTCGACAAAGGGGCGCGGCTCGATATAGACCTTCGTGATGAGGTAGTTGACGATAAGCGCCGCAACACCCGTGAAGCCCGCGTACAGGGCGTTTTGTCTGCCTTTTGTGCTTCCAAACAGCCACATGGCAAGCAGGAAAAGGGCGTAGGCGTAAATGGCGTATTCCGTAATAAATACCATGATAGAGTCGAGAATGGCACTATGGTGCGACAAACCATTGATCGCTTTAAATAGTTCGTAATTCACAAATATCACCTTTTATCTTTATTTTATATGAACAGTGTAATGCTTTTTTCTATGAGACACAATTGGTATTAAAAATAATCATAAAAAAGTAAACAGAATGAAACGTGACTGTATTACTGTGCGTCAAGTATGCGGGAAAAGAATAGCCGAAGGAGTTTTGTCCGTTGCTGAAACGTTTGAAAAACGCCGATCTGCCGCTTGTGTTTGTCATTATGCTGCTTTGCGGATTCGGCTTGTTAATGGTGTACAGCGCCAGTGATGTGATGGGGTCTCAGCGGTACGGAGATCCATCCTATTTCTTCCATAAACAAAGTACCTCTTTACTGATCGGATTATGCTTATTTCTATTTGCCGCCTGTCTGCCGTATAAGCGGTATGCGCGGCTTGTACCGCTGTTTGTGGTCGGTTCGCTGGTATTGCTGCTGCTCGTATTGATACCGGGAATCGGGCTGGAGCGGAATTTTTCCCGCAGGTGGCTGGGAGCGGGCCCGCTTGTTGTACAGCCGTCTGAATTGGCGAAGATCGCCATGATTTTGTATTTCGCTTCGATTTATACGAAAAAGCAGCCGTACATTCATCAATTTGTGAAAGGGGTTCTGCCGCCTTTAGTGATTTTGGGGACCGCTTTTCTGCTGACATTGGCGGAGCCTGATTTAGGGACGGCTTCCTTAATCCTGGCGGCGTGCGGGTCGATTTTATTATGTGCCGGCTTGAAAAAGCGCCATCTGTTCGTGCTCGGCGCGACGGCGGTGTCCGGGGTTGTTTATCTCGCATTTTCCGCTTCCTATCGTGTGAAGCGCCTCGTTTCCTTTACCAATCCGTTTGGTGACACGAACGGGGACGGCTATCAGCTGATTCAATCCTATTTTGCTATTTCCGGAGGCGGGTTTTTCGGAAGAGGGCTTGGAAACAGTGTTGAAAAAATGAACTATCTGCCTGAGGCGCATACTGATTTCATTATGGCCGTGATCAGCGAAGAGCTGGGGATATTCGGTGTTCTGATCGTTTTGGGATTATATTTTGCGTTAATGCTTCTCGGCGTAAAAACGGCCGTGCGGGCTGATGACCCGTTCGGGAAGCTTCTTGCCATCGGAATTACGTTTCAATTAATGTTTCAGGTTGTATTGAATTTGGGAGCGATGAGCGGACTCCTCCCGGTTACCGGTGTGCCGCTTCCGTTTATCAGCTACGGCGGTTCTTCATTGATTATGACGCTGTTTTTGTGCGGCATACTGGTCAATATCAGTACTTATGCGAAAAAACAACCCGTACGGCATAAGCGGCCTGTCCCGCATGAAAAAAAGGTTTCTTCTTTTTAATGAAGCCAGAAAAAACGCCCGGGACATTTCTGTTTCCGGGCGTTCTATCTGTTTATAAAGCTTCTGGTCCTTCTTCTCCGGTGCGGATATTAATCGTGTTTCCGATTTCATAGACGAATATTTTGCCGTCGCCGGGCTCTCCCGTTTTCAGCACTTTTTTCGCCGTTTCCACCACTTGATCAACGGGAACCTTGCTGACAACGATTTCCACTTTCAGCCGTTCATACACATTGCTTTCAATTTTGACTCCGCGGTACAGTTCGGTGTGGGCTTTTTGAAGGCCGCAGCCGTGTACGTTGGAGAAGGTCAGCGATGTGACTCCGATTTTACCGAGTTCCTGTTTCAATGTTTCAAACTTAGCCGGACGCGTAACGATTTCTACCTTGAACATTTGACCGCTCATCTAAGCCACTCCTCACTTTATAAGTCCTGATATGCTTTTTCCCCGTGCATCGTTAAATCAAGCCCGAGTGACTCTTCTTCTTCACTGGCGCGCAGGGGAATGAACAGACCTACAATTTTAATGATAACGAAAGTGACAATAAATACAAATACATAGGTCGCCGCAATGGCCGCAATCTGCTTCCAGAGCAGTCCCGGATCGCCGTAAAACAGCCCGTTTGCCCCGCCGTCATTGACGGAAGTGGTGGCGAATAAACCGGTCGCGATGCCGCCCCATGTCCCGCCGATCCCATGCAGTCCGAAAGCGTCAAGCGCATCATCATAACCGAAAGTCTTTTTGAGCCAATAAACGCCCCAAAAGCAGACAAGCCCGCCGATGAAACCGATTACGATGGAAGAGAACGGCGTAACGAACCCGGCAGCCGGCGTAATGGCGACAAGCCCGGCAATAGCGCCTGATACAGCACCCAGCATGGTCGGTTTTTTGTTCAGCATCCATTCGATTAAAATCCAGCCGATAATTCCGGCTGCAGCCGCGGTGTTTGTGTTAATGAAAGCAAACATCGCGATACTGTCAAGCGTGAGGGCGCTGCCGACATTGAAGCCGAACCATCCGAACCAGATGAGCGCTCCGCCCAAGAACGTGTAAATTAAGTTGTGAGGGGAAGCCGCCGTGCCGTCTTTGCGTTTCCCGAGCACAATCGCCAGCACAAGCCCGGCGACTCCGGAAGAAATGTGGACGACGTTTCCGCCTGCGAAGTCAAGAGCGCCCATTTGGCCGATCCAGCCGCCGCCCCATACCCAGTGCGCAACGGGGGTATATACGAGGGAAGCCCACAAAAAGGAAAATACAAGAAAAGCACTGAATCTCATGCGTTCAGCAAATGCTCCGGAAATAATGGCCGTTGTCAGTACGGCAAACGTCATTTGGAACATCATGAACAAGGAATGCGGGATCGTATCACTGTAACTTCCGGGTTCAAAGCCGACCCCCTTCAGCCCCGCCCATTCAATCCCGCCAAGCCATGTATTGCCGGGGGCAAAAGCGAGTGAATATCCGTACAAAACCCAAACGACGGATACGATGGCGAGAGAAGAAAAACTATGCATCGCCGTGCTGAGCACGTTTTTGCTTTTTACCATTCCGCCGTAAAACAAAGCCAGCCCGGGGGTCATCAGCCACACGAGTAAAGCGCAAAAGAACATAAATACTGTATCGCCCATCTGCATGTTGTATTCCTCCGTCTCATTCAGAATGTAATTGTGATTAATTCATTATTATAGAGAAAAAAGAACGATAAAACATTTTCGTGTAAGGTTATCTAACATGGTTTTTTGCGTTCATAATGTTGCTTTTTCAAATGGGTGTCGTGCGACTTTATATCCATAAAAATAGCGCCGGAGCACGGCGGAAGAAATCCTGTCCGGGAAAGAGTAAAATAAACGGGGTGAGAAACACTAACTGCATCAGGAGGAATCATTATGACAACATCATTAAATCTGCAATTTGAAAAAACGGCTTTGGTTCTTATTGATTTACAAAAAGGCATTGTGCCGATTGATAAAAGCGGTACCGTTGTGCCGAACGCGAAAAAATTAATTGATGTGTTCCGGGAAAAAGGCGGATTTATCAGCTTTGTGAACGTGGATTTTCATGACGGAGCGGATGCGCTGAAGCCGCTGACGGATGAAGAGGCGGCGGGCCATTCGGCTCCGCCGGCGGATTGGGCTGAATTTGTGCCTGACATCGGAGTGAAAGAAAACGATTATACGGTAACAAAACGGCAGTGGGGCGCGTTTTTCGGCACGGACCTGGATCTTCAGTTCAGAAGACGGGGAATCGACACGATCGTGTTATGCGGGATTGCGACAAACATCGGTGTGGAAAGCACGGCGCGGGAAGCTTTTCAGCTCGGGTATCAGCAAGTTTTCGTAACTGACGCGATGGCGACATTCAGCGATGAACAGCACGAAGCGACACTCAAGTTTATCTTCCCGAAAATCGGCAGAAGCCGGACGACGGAAGAATTTATCGCACAGACAAAATGACAATCTCCAAAAAAAGCCGCGTCCTGTTCTTGACGGCCGTGGCTTCGGGGACGATGCTGAACCCATTGAACTCGTCGATGATTTCTCTTGCGCTTCACAGTATTCAGCATGAATTTCACCTGTCGTTTACAACGGTGTCCTGGCTGATATCGTCCTTTTATCTTGCCAGTGCGGTGGCGCAGCCTGTTACCGGGAAGCTCGGTGATATGCTCGGCAGGAAGAAGCTGTTTTTGATCGGGCTTCTGCTTGTTGCCGTCTCGGCGGTCGGCGCGCCGTTTGCGCCGACTTTCATGACTTTGCTGATCATGCGGCTTTTTCAATCGATCGGTAGCAGTGCGATATATCCGTCCGGCGTCGGATTGATCCGTTCAAATATACGGGAGAAGCAGGCTTCGGCGCTGGCCGTCCTGTCAATCTTTGCATCAGCCATGACGGCGCTCGGTCCGACTCTCGGCGGTTATCTGATCGTTTGGGGAGGGTGGCCGGCGATCTTTTTCGTCAATCTGCCGTTTATCATTCTCAGCTTTTTTCTCGGAATGTATATGTTTCCGAAAGATGAAAAACGCGAGATCGGCGGCTTGAAAGGCGTGCTCCGCCAGCTTGATACGATCGGGATACTCCTGTTTGCCGGGGCGATTATCCTTCTCCTGTCGTTTTTATTGTCCTTCAGTACGAAGCCTCACTATACAGAAGGCGTATTCGGGCTTTTGTTTGTCGGGCTGTTTATCTGGCGCGAGCTGAAAACAGAGAAGCCGTTTATTGATGTCAGGCTGTTTAAAACGCATCGGAAACTATCGTCGGTGTATATTCAATTTATTTTGCTGAATATATTCTTTTACTGCATCTTTTTCGGGCTTCCGAGCTATTTTCAGGATGAAATGCATTTGTCCGTTCAGACAAGCGGATTGATTATGCTGTTTATGTCGGGCATGAGTATTCTGGTGTCGCCTCTGACCGGAAAATGGATAGATAAGAAAGGGCTTCTTCAGCCGATTGTTGCCGGAACCTGCCTGACCGCGATCGGTGCGGTGCTGTTAACGTTTTTCTTTCTTCAGGCGCCTATGATAGTAAAAGGGCTGATCCTGTCCGTGCTGGGTGTCGGCTACGGCTTCGGAAATGTCACGTTTCAGGCGGCCATGCTGAAAACGAGCCCCGCCGACATGGTCGGAACAACGTCCGGCCTGTTTCAGACCTGCCGGTATCTCGGTTCGATTTTGTCTTCTGTCATTTTGGGCATTCTTTTCGGAAAAGAAATTACCGCCGGCCATTTTCATATGCTCGGCACGATTCTTATCGTTGTCGGCGCTGTAAGCCTTTTGATGGCATTCCGGTTTTCGGTTCTCCTCAAAAAAGCCTCTTAACAGGCGCAACAAAAAGAGACGGGCTCTCCCCGTCTCTTTTTTTGTGTAATGTGCTCAAAAATTAAAACGATTATTGTCGACAGCGACCAATGTTATTTACGGAATTTTCAGTTATATTTTTTCACATGTGATGTAAGGAAAACGTACATACGGGAGGGAGAAAATGACAAAAACAACGAGTGATCGGCTAAGCAACAAAGATTTACTGCCTTTAGAAGACGGCGAACGGACATGGAAAGCGGTGAATTTTGCATCCATCTGGATGGGCTGTATTCATAATATCCCGACCTATGCGACTGTGGGCGGGCTCATTGCGATCGGTCTTTCTCCGTGGCAGGTGCTCGCCATTATCGTGACGGCGTCACTCATTTTGTTCGCCGCTTTGGCCTTGAACGGCCATGCCGGAACGAAATACGGACTGCCTTTTCCGGTCATTATCAGGGCTTCTTACGGAATATACGGGGCTAACATTCCGGCGCTTCTCAGGGCGTTTACAGCCATCATGTGGCTCGGAATTCAAACATTTGCCGGAAGCACGGCTTTGCACATTCTGCTTTTGAATATATGGCCGGGCTGGGGGAGTCTCGGCGGAGATTGGAATATATTCGGGCTTCATCTGCCGGGTTTTCTGTCGTTCATTTTCTTTTGGGGCATTCATCTGCTTGTGCTGCGGCACGGCATGGAATCAATCAAAAAATTTGAAGTGTGGGCGGGTCCGCTTGTTTATCTCGTCTTCGGCGGCATGGTCTGGTGGGCGATAGATATTGCCGGCGGGCTCGGACCGATTTACTCACAGCCTGGAAAGTTCCATACATTTTCTGAAACGTTTTGGCCGTTTGCCGCCGGAGTGACGGGTATTATCGGAATATGGGCGACGCTGATTCTGAATATCCCTGACTTCACCCGGTTCGCCGCGTCGCAAAAAGAACAGATTCGCGGCCAGTTTTACGGCCTGCCGGGAACGTTTGCGCTGTTTGCGTTTGCGAGCATTACAGTGACATCCGGATCACAGGTAGCATTCGGAGAACCGATTTGGGATGTGGTGGAGATTTTGGCCCGGTTTGATAATCCTTTCGTTATCGCTCTTTCGGTCATCACACTTTGCATCGCCGCCGTCTCGGTTAATGTGGCGGCAAACATCGTGTCACCGGCCTATGACTTGGCGAATGTCCTGCCGAAGTATATTACATTCAGGAGGGGAGGGTATTTGACCGCCGTTTTGGCTCTGTTCACAATACCGTGGAAGCTGATGGAGAGCGCCACGAATGTTTATGCGTTTCTCGGACTCATCGGCGGGATGCTCGGACCGGTGGCCGGGGTGATGATGGCTGATTATTTTATCATCAGAAAAAGGCAGCTCTCAGTTGAAGACCTTTATTCGGAAACCGGACAATACACTTATTACAAAGGCTATAATTACCGGGCCTTTGCCGCGACTTTTCTCGGCGCGTTTATTTCTTTAATCGGGATGTACGTCCCGGCGTTCGCCGGCATCTATGATATTTCCTGGTTTGCGGGTGTCATTTTGTCGTGTCTCGGTTATACGGCGCTTATGTATATTCATCCTCCTTATGCAAAAGCGGAGGGACGAATCGTGCGGGAAAGAGCGGCCGAATAAAAAAAGCCGGGGGCTGCCCCCGGCTTTTTGTCATATCAGTCTGCGATTGAAACGTTTCCGTCCGCTTCAAGCGGCGTTCTTTTTTTCTGGCTCCAGCCATACAGGAGCAATGCAATCAGCACGAACAGCCCCGCTGCCAGATAAATCGAATGGAATCCGGCCGAAGCGACAAAGAGGCCGAATACATAGGACCCGCCGGCAATCCCGCTGTCAAAGAAAGTGAAGAAGGTAGCCGTCGCAAAGCCTGAACGGTGTCCGGGCGAGTTCTGAATCGCCAGCGTCTGCATACACGGTACGATAGAGCCGTATCCGAGACCGATTACGGCACCGGACAAGAGAAGCATGAGGGCGCTGTTTGTCATCGCCAGCATGCAAAGCCCCGCGGAGAACACGATAATCGACGGATAGATGACGATTCCCGGCCCCACTCTGTCAAACAGCTTTCCTGTGAAAGGACGGGCGGCCATCATCGTCACTGCGAAACAGACGAAGAAATAGCCGCTGACATCCAACAGGTGGATCGTCTTTGCATAAACGGATAAATATGAAGTCACACTTGAATAACAGAAAGAAATGGACAACCCGACAATCGCGATTTTAAGCGCGCCTTTTTCAAACATGTCGGAGAAAGAAAAACGGAAGACTGTCGTTCCGCTGTTGTTTTGATCCGGCACACGAATCATAAAAGCAATCAGCAAGCCTAAAGAAACAAATACGGCAAAAATCGTAAAGAAAACCGGGAACGAAATGACTTTCACAAGGCTCAGCCCGAGAAACGGACCGATCGCCATGGCAAGGTTCATAGACATCGCGAAATAACCGAGCCCCTCGCCGCGCCGCTTGGCGGGAATAATGTCAGCGGCAATTGCGCCCGTGACCGTCGTTAAAATGCTGAACCAGATGCCTTGGAAAAAACGCAGTCCGAGCAGCAGATAGAAATTGTGTATCGGCAAATACAGATAAGAAGACAGGGCGAACAGCGCCAGAGATACAATCGTCATTCTTTTCTTGCCGAACCGTTCAATAATCGCCCCTGAAAAAGGACGGGTGATAATAGCAGATAACAGGAACAGGCTGATCAAAAGCCCTCCTTGCGATTCACTGCCGCCAAGCTCCTGAATCATATAGATAGGCAGCACGGCCAAAAATGTATAAAAGAACACAAAGACAAATAAATTCACGAGTACGACCATAATAAAATCTTTGGTCCAGATCGAGTCAGATTTACTCAAAAGTACAGCACTTCCCTTTCTTTTCTATTTCGTTAAAAACACATTCAGAAACTCAGAAAAAGCTTCCTTATCTCCATCTTGGAAATCCGCAAGCATGTCTTCCTCGAACTTCAGCATCTCTTGATTGATGCTGTCGTATTTCAATTCAGCTTCCTTCGTCAGGACGACGAGCTTTTCCCGCTTGTCTTCTCCCTGTTCCCGCTGAATCCAGCCGTTTTCTTCAAGGCGTTTGATCGTTCTGGTAACGGTCGGCGCCTCTACGTTCAGATAGGACCAGATTTCTTTTTGGGTCATCGGTCCGATCGTTTTTAAGCAATATAGGATTGACCATTGAGAGGAGTACAGGCCGAATGGTTCCAGCCGTTCATTGGCTTTCTTCGTAATCAGGCGGGCGCATTGATTGATTTGATGAATGAGGCGTCTGTTGACGTGGATCATTTCCGTTCTCCTTTTCAAAAAACTTACCTAAGTAACTAATTGTGCTGTTTCATTCTACAGCAGGATCGCGCGGATGTAAACCCCCCGTTCAAAAAGCAGAAAATTATGACCCGCCCCTTGTCCTTATTGAGTTTTTAGCATATTCCCAATTCATTGCTAATACACTGTTACAAACCTATCAAAGAGAGTGTTTGAGGTGAGGGATCGTGGGCATATTTCTAAAACCTTCTTATATAATCGGACAACGAAGAAGCTGCATCATCAGTGAATTTGTTACAGAATACGGATCTCATTTCACACTTCTCACATCCAACTGGGGAGGTCGAGTGGTGTGCACGATTACATCAAAGAGCGAACAATCAAGATTGGTAAGTATATCGTGGAGACGAAAAAAACCGTTCGTGTCATTGCGAAAGAGTTTGGTGTTT
Source organism: Bacillus sp. A1 (assembly GCF_042296235.1). Classification (NCBI taxonomy): domain Bacteria; kingdom Bacillati; phylum Bacillota; class Bacilli; order Caryophanales; family Bacillaceae; genus Bacillus; species Bacillus sp. A1. The sequence goes on along the minus strand of NZ_CP141181.1, from coordinate 3,639,569 downwards.
CCAAAAGTACCGTACACAAAGATCTGACGGAGCGCCTGCCTGAAATTAATCCTGACTTGGCGAATGAAGTAAAAGAAATACTCGATTATCATAAATCCATCAGACATTTAAGAGGGGGAGAGGCGACGAAATTAAAGTACAAGAAGGATGAAATTCTTGAAGGGGAGCCCGTTCAGCAGCCGTAGCGCCTGACGTCTGCCGGGCCCTTTTTTCTCCTCCCGGGCGGTTTCGCGAATATCCGCAAAATTTTGTCAAGAACTTATATCGTTCAGCAGCTTTTTTTTGATAAATTATGATAATATATATAATTAGGGCACAATGTGGATATTTTACTGTGAAACAGATATCAAGGAGGATATAAATAGATGTTTGCAAGGGATATTGGAATTGACCTCGGTACTGCAAATGTACTGATCCATGTAAAAGGAAAAGGAATTGTTCTGAATGAGCCTTCCGTTGTGGCACTTGATAAAAACAGCGGCAAAGTGCTGGCTGTCGGTGAAGAAGCCAGACGAATGGTTGGACGTACACCTGGGAATATTGTTGCGATCCGTCCGCTGAAAGACGGCGTAATCGCAGACTTCGAAGTAACAGAAGCCATGCTGAAACATTTCATTAATAAGCTGAATGTAAAAGGACTTTTCTCAAAACCGCGCATGCTGATCTGCTGCCCGACGAATATTACATCCGTTGAGCAAAAAGCGATTAAAGAAGCAGCTGAAAAAAGCGGCGGAAAGCATGTGTACCTTGAAGAAGAACCGAAAGTTGCCGCTATCGGCGCGGGTATGGAAATCTTCCAGCCGAGCGGTAACATGGTTGTTGACATCGGAGGCGGTACGACAGATATCGCAGTTATTTCTATGGGCGATATTGTCACCTCCTCTTCTATTAAGATGGCTGGGGACAAGTTTGACATGGAAATCTTAAATTATATCAAACGCGAGTATAAGCTGCTGATCGGTGAACGTACCGCTGAAGATATTAAGGTGAAGGTCGCAACGGTTTTCCCAGACGCACGTCATGAAGAAATCACCATCCGCGGCCGTGACATGGTTTCCGGTCTGCCGAGAACGATTACAGTAAACAGCAAAGAAGTAGAAGAAGCCCTTCGTGAATCAGTTGCCGTCATTGTGCAGGCCGCCAAGCAGGTTCTTGAAAGAACACCGCCTGAATTGTCCGCTGACATCATCGACCGCGGCGTTATCATTACCGGCGGGGGAGCGCTGTTAAACGGGCTTGACCAGCTTCTTGCCGAAGAGCTGAGGGTGCCTGTTCTTGTCGCTGAGAACCCGATGGATTGTGTTGCGGTCGGAACCGGCGTCATGCTGGATAACATGGACAAGCTTCCAAAACGCAAACTGAGCTGATGATAAAACCTCATTCTGAAAAAGAATGGGGTTTTTTTCTGCCAAACCCTTCACGAACGGGAATGTAAATCCGATAATAAGAAAAAATGCTGATTTTCATTATAGAACAAATGTTCCGGTGGTGCAACTGGAAATAATGCTATTTCAGAGGTGGAAGACTTGTTAAAAGGATTATATACCGCAACGTCCGCAATGATTACACAGCAGAGAAGAACGGAAATGCTGTCAAATAACATCGCAAACGCGAATACATCAGGGTACAAAGAGGATCAAGGTTCAATCCGCGCCTTTCCCGAGATGCTTCTGAGCCGAATAGAAGGCGACAAAAAAACGAAAATCGGCTCCGTCAACACAGGCGTATACATGCAGGAGCTGAAACCGTTGTTTACGCAGGGAAGCCTGAAAACGACCGATCAGCCGACGGATATCGCGCTGATGGAGAATCAGGTTCCCAAGAATGCCGAAACGAATGAAAACGCCGAGCTGTTTTATCCCGTGCAGACCGCGGGCGGCGTCCGCTATTCAAAAAGCAGCACTTTCTCATTAAATGAAAACAATCAGCTTACGATAAACGGAAACCTTGTGTTATCAACAAACGGACAGCCGATTACAGTCGACAATGAAAAATTCACCGTATCAGAAAACGGAACGGTCACGACAAACGGCCGGCCGGCGGGGCAGATTGACATCAGAATGGAAGAAGACGTGCGCAATCTGAAACGGGACGGCAATGACCTATACAGCACGGCCGACGGCTCTGAACTGCCGAGCGCGGCGGCGAATCCCCAAGTCTCGTATTCATTAAAGCAAGGCGTCTCGGAGCTTTCGAACGTGGACGTGACGAGCACGTATACAGAAATGACGGAAGCATACAGATCATTTGAAGCCAATCAGAAAGTCATTCAGGCTTACGATAAAAGCATGGATAAAGCCGCAAATGAAATCGGCAAAGTGTAACAAAATGGGGGACGTTCAATTATGATGCTCAGATCAATGCTGACGGCTTCAACAGCCTTAAATCAGCTTCAGCAGCAGATGGATACAGTCAGCAGCAACCTTTCAAACAGTGATACGACAGGCTATAAAGCGAGGGACTCCCGCTTTTCCGAGCTGATCAGACAGCAGTATGACCATATAGATGACAAAAAGGAAAATTCGCCGGACATGCGGAAAACGCCGCCCGGCCTGCGTCTCGGCGCCGGAACGGTCATGACCCCGCAGCTGGACTCAGGGCAGGGAAGCATCAAAAAAACCGACCGTGACCTTGATATCGCGTTCACATCACCTTATCAATATCTTCAGGCAGAAGCGGACGGACGGCGGGTGTATACAAGGGACGGCTCACTTTCCCTCAAGCCGGCCGGCGGAAATGACCGGCTGCTTCAGCTGATGACAGCGGGAGGCAATCCCATTCTCGATGAGAACGGTCAGCCCATACAAATTGACAGTTCGCTGACTCAGCTGAAAATCAGCAAAACCGGAACGCTGACTGCTTCAGACCAGGCGGGAACCCGTTCGCAGACGTTTAATCTGGGCATCGTCAATGTCAATAATCCTCAGGCGCTTCATGCGGAAGGGGATAATCTGTTTTCCGTAAACGGCGCGGGGGCTTCAGCGATTGAAGAGCTTACCGGCGCAAACCGGCAGGCAATCGGCATGGAGCAGGGCGCGCTTGAAAGTTCAAATGTCGATATGTCAAAAGAAATGACCGACTTAATCGTGTCTCAGCGTTCCTATCAGCTGAACAGCCGCACGATTACATTGGGAGACCAAATGCTGGGCTTAATCAACTCAGTCAGATAAAAGAAGGGGCGTTTTGATCAGCCGCGCATGATAAAAAATGCGGCTTTCTCAAAATCGCCCTTTTTTTTGTAGTAATCAGTAATATCCTGAAGCAGCACTTCCAAATCCACCCACGCTTCAATTTTCTGCAGCTCCAGCACAAGCTTCTGCAATCGGTCGTACGGGTCCTCCTGAGCGGTGTACAGTATGTTGAGCGCGGTCAGCTTCAATTTCATAATCTTGTTCTGCACTTTTTCAGATATGTATAAACCTTTCTGCAGCACGGTTTGTCCTTCGGCGGCAGAACCGGTTTTAAAAAGTGCTCTGACCGCTTCGTATACACAATGAAGGTAGGAAACGGGAGACTCTTTCTCGAAACGCTGATTGCCCAATACCTTTTTGTAAAAAGGGAGGGCCTCTTTATCTTTTTTCTGGGCGGTCTTTAAAAAACCAAAATTATAATAGGCGTGGCACAGCAGGTTATTGTCATTGATCCGGTCCGTTATCTTTATGGATTCATTAAAGAGCTGTTCTGCGTCTTCATAGCGTGCCTCGTCTATATAATTCACGGCGAGAAGCAGCCGGCAGCTGAGCGTTTTTTTGATGTAGCCGGCTTCATCTTGATAGATTTCCAGCGCTTTATTGACATATTGAATGGAGAGCGCAGGCGACTTCATCATGTAATATGCACCCGCTGTTTTATAATAAAATTCAGCGGCTTCGAAACGGTCCTGTATGGCCGGCAGGTACTGTTCAGCTTCTTTAAAGCGGCAGACAGCACGGTTCGGAGCGCCATTCACCATATGGAATAACCCTTTGAAAAAATAGAAATAATAAGTTAATTCATGATCCATCTCATCTTTGCGCCGCTTCAGCTCGCAGAACAGTTTATTCAGACCGTCTTTTTTCTCAAACAGCAGCTGAAACCGTGCGAAAAACAGCTGATATCTGAGTTTGAGCTTTGCATTCTTTTGTAATTTGGGGAGATGCTGATTGATTTGTTCGTGAAGGGAACGGGCTAGATCGAATTGGCGTTTTCCCATGGCGTCATACCACTCATTCAGCATCACCCGCGTACGTTTTTCAGTAAACTTAGCAATCATCTTCCAACCTCTTTGCATAGGGTAAAAATCTTTATTTATCATAACACATTAATGGACGAGGCTCATTGCCAGCTGGTTACAGTTTACAGCGCGGTTGAAAAAGAAATTGATTCATAATATACTTCCAAATGTACAGATTGGTTGCCACATATACCTTCTATACATACTATTGTCGATGAAGGAGATGTCAAGAGAATGCTTGATACTCAGCAAATTAAAGAAATTATTCCCCATCGCTATCCGTTTCTTCTGGTAGACAGAATTACGGAAGTCGAAGAAGGAAAACGGGCGGCGGGATATAAAAATGTGACGGCGAATGAAGATTTTTTCAACGGCCATTTTCCTGAATACCCTGTTATGCCGGGCGTATTAATCGTAGAGGCTTTGGCGCAGGTCGGAGCGGTTGCGATGCTGATTAAAGAAGAAAACCGGGGCAGACTTGCATTTTTTGCGGGGATTGATAACTGCCGTTTCAAAAAGCAGGTAAAACCGGGTGACAAGCTGGAGCTTGAGGTTGATATTACCCGCGCGCGCGGTACGATCGGACGCGGCAAAGGCGTTGCCAAAGTTGACGGCGAGCTCGTGTGTGAAGCTGAATTAACTTTTGCGCTCGGAGAATAAAAACAAACAAATGGGCTTATAAAAAAGCCCATTTTGTATAGAAAGGGGTGAATCTAATGTGGTCAGAATTTAAAAGCTTTGCGATGCGGGGCAATATCATGGATCTGGCAATCGGTGTCGTCATCGGCGGCGCTTTCGGCAAAATCGTGACGTCGCTCGTTGAAGACATCATCATGCCGCTTGTCGGCCTGCTTCTTGGCGGTCTTGACTTTTCAGGGCTGGCCGTGACATTCGGCGAGGCTCATATCAAGTACGGAAGCTTCATTCAAACGATTGTGAACTTCTTCATTATTTCATTTTCTATTTTTATCGTGATCCGCACAATAGGCAAGCTGAGACGTAAAAAAGAAGCAGAAGAAGAGGCTGAAGAAGCCGAGGAAACAGATCAGCAGACAGAACTGCTGACTGAAATCAGAGATCTGCTGAAACAGCGGGCTCCTCACAATGACTAAGGCACAAAAAAAGGCTGGATGATTAACGTCCGGCCTTTTTCATGATTATAATTTTTGTTTAAACGCTTCAATCAGCCGGCTGCCCGAGTAGCCTTCTTTCACGAGCGACTCCAGAATGCTTTCTGATCCGGGGTGGTTTCTTGACACCATTTGACCGTAAATTAAAACTTGTATACTTCTTTCCAGCTCGACGATATTTTTGATGCTTCCCGTCAGCTGGGCGGGACGGTTGCTTTTTTTCGTAATCGTTACAAACACCTTCGCTTCTTTCTGGCTTTTCATCAGCATGTCAAAAAAAGAAAAGTGTTCGGCCGGGACCAGTGCTTCAATTAACCAGTGATTTTCTCCGTCCTCTTTGTTAATAATCAATCCGTCTAAAAGGGGAAACTGCTCAATCGGCTGATCGTCTTTATCTAAACGTTCCACATTCAGATCAACCAGTTTAAAGGTTTTCATCTCTTATTTTCACCCCTGTTGTCCATGTTTTTCGTTCATTTATTATAACACATATCATTTTTCCCGGGAAAATGCTGTAAGACATGCTTCATCATTTTTGTAGGCGGTCAACATTTAATCATTTCTATTTTTTCATTATAATGTAAAAGAATATGGTCATGGAGAGATGCTTATGAATCAATTGCGCCTGAAGGAAATCTATATAGAAGACGGTTCAAGGCGAAAAGACGATCATTCCTACTTGGTATGCAAAAAGGAAGATTGTGAGGTGCATCTTAACAGAAGGGGAAATGTCGTCTTTTTATATGAAACAAAAGACCGCATGGAACAGTATAAAATTCAGCTTTCACTGACTGATAAAAAGCTGAGTTTTTACTGGTTCGCATGGGACGGCGGAAAGTTTGTCCGCATGTTTGAGAAAGACTGGCTCAAAACGAAACTTTTCTCGCGGCTGCTCAAAAATACATATTACATAAGCGGTCAAAAACAAAAGTTTTTTTTATCAGAAAGAAAAACGAAAACATAAGAGCAGCCTGAACGGATAACGGCTTTTTCCGCTTTTTGCTTTCAAGAGCCCTTGTACTACAATGAAGCCAGCCTCGAAAAAGAGAGGAGGATACGGCTTGTTTAACCACGTTATGCTTGTCGGGCGGCTGACGAAAGACCCGGAGCTCCGTTTTACATCAGCGGGCATTCCCGTCGCGCATATTACGCTGGCGGTAAACCGCAATTTTAAAAGCGCGTCGGGTGAAACCGGAACCGACTTCGTCAACTGCACCATCTGGAGAAAAAACGCTGAAAACACGGCATTGTACTGCCAAAAAGGGTCAATGGTCGGTGTGAGCGGCAGAATCCAGACGAGAAGCTATGAAAAGACAGACGGCGTAAAAGTTTATGTGACCGAGGTCATGGCTGATACCGTTCGGTTTATGGATCAAAAACAGAAAGAGCCGCTGGCTGAATAGCATGCTTTTCTCCTCGATTTCCCGCCATTCAGCGGGCCCCGCAATACCTCCTTCCCACTCGCCAGTCGAAAGACTGGTTTTTTTGTGCGGGAGCTAAAAAATGGTTAAAAAGAAGTGATTTCGCTTATGAATACTTAAAAACATTGAATATATCGGGATAAAAACTTATAATTACTTACAGATAAGTGACGAAAAAGGGAATGAGGACGTGTATCAAGAAGAAAGACTGATTGCGATAATGGAATATTTGAAACAGCATCGGCGGATCACCGCTGAACAGATATGTTCGCTGCTTCATATTTCAAGAGATACCGCAAGAAGGGACCTTGTAAAGCTGAAAGAGCGCGGGGCCATTATCAGAACACGGGGCGGTGCGATTCTGCCGTCGGTGAATCAGGAAGTTCCTGGCTATTCGGGCCGGCTGAAAACTGTTTCTGAAGAGAAAAACAAAATCGGCAAGCTGGCCGCATCCCTGATCCATAAAGGAGACCGGATCATCCTGGACACCTCGACAACCGTGCAGGCCTGCGCGGAGCATTTAAATGTCACCGGCTGCACTGTTATTACAAATTCGATCAATCAGGCCGATATCCTTTCCGCAAAAGAGGGAATTGATATTCACCTGCTCGGCGGAAAGCTCCAGAAGGAACACCGGTTTTTATACGGGGCTTCCGTCGTAGAAAAACTGGGGGATTATCACGCCGATAAGGTGCTGATCGGCGTTGTCGGCATCTCGGAAAACGGCCTGACGATACCTCATGAAGAAGACGGCATGGTAAAGCGTAAAATGATCCGACAGGCGGAACAGGTGATTGCGCTGAGCGATCACTCCAAGCTTGGCCGTACGAGTTTTTATCAGTATGCAGACCTGCACGAGGTTGACCTGCTGATTACCGATCGGCTGCCTGATCAGGATTTTTGCGATCTGCTCGACCGGCACGGCGTAGAATTGCTTGTAACTGAATCTGAAGAAGAGGATGAGGACATGTGAAACTGATTGCCATAGATCTGGACGGCACACTGCTGAACAGCAGTCATCAAGTAAGCGATGAAAATGAGCGGGCTTTAAGGGAAGCCCGGCAAGCGGGAATTGAAATCGTGGTTTCCACGGGACGCGCGCATTTTGACGTGCATTCCATATTCGAACCGCTCGGCATAAAAACGTGGGTCATCAGCGCAAACGGAGCCGCCATTCATGCTCCTGACGGCAGCCTGTACCACTGTGATGCGATTGAAGAAACAAGAGCCCGCGGCATTTTGTCATGGCTTGAAGAGAATCAATATTACTATGAGGTGTTTACAAACAAAGCCATCTATACGCCTGAAACCGGCAGGCAGCTGCTCGATATCGAAATGGACCGGGTGAAAAGCGCCAATCCGGAAACCGATCTTTCCGTTTTGGAACAGGCGGCTTCAGTGCAATACAGCCAGTCCGGCTTTGCTTACATTCATTCATACCGTGAGCTCTTTGAGAAAGAAGAGCATCTGGATTTTTATAATATTCTCGGATTTTCGTTTGATGAGCGGAAGCTGAAAGCGGGCTGGGACCGATTCAGCGGTCAGAAAGATCTCACCCTTGTCAGCTCTGCCGACCACAACTTCGAACTGGCGTCTCGAAACGCCTCTAAAGGGCAGGCGCTCAAACGGCTGGCGCAAAAGCTCGGCATTCCGATGGCTGAAACCGCCGCGGTCGGTGACAGCTTAAATGACTATTCAATGCTTCAGGCGGCCGGAAAAGGCATAGCGATGGGGAATGCGAGAGAAGATATTAAGGAGATCGCTGATGCCGTTACATTGACAAATGATCAAAACGGCGTTGCGCATATGATCAGGAATTTACTGTGAAAGGTATGGCGATACTGTTCATGACTGGCGTGACGCATTCATGGCAAATGCGGCGTAACAGTAAGGACGACATAAAAGACCGGCTCTTCTGAGAGAGCCGGTCTTTTTGCGTTTAATGTGATTGCGCCGATGCGCTGAGGGTGAATAATTCTTCAAGCTCATCGGATGACAGCTCGGTAATCCAATTTTCACTTTGGATAATCTGATCGTTCAGCGTTTGTTTCGTTTCTAGCATGGCATCAATTTTTTCTTCAATCGTTCCCGTCGTAATGAGTTTGTGAACATGGACGAACCGTTCCTGGCCGATTCGGTAGGCGCGGTCGGTCGCCTGGTTTTCCACCGCCGGATTCCACCATCTGTCATAGTGAATGACATGGTTGGCAGCCGTCAGGTTCAGGCCGGTTCCGCCCGCTTTCAGTGACAAAATCAGCGTCGGGTATTCTTTCTTCTGGAACCGTTCGACGAGAGAATCGCGTTCCAGCTTGGACAGGCTTCCGTTTAAAAACTGAACCGGTTCTCCGAATGCTTTTTCCAGGAGGCGCTTCATCATGTTGCCCATCTGAATGTATTGGGTGAAAATGAGGCAGCTTTCCCCTTGTCCGCGGATCGCCGCCATTAAATCAAGCAGCTTTTCCAGTTTGACGGATCTCCCGTTTAACAGCTCTGTCTGTTCTTCCTTCAAATAGAGCGCAGGATGGTCGCATACTTGTTTCAAGCGGCCGAGCATGCTCAAAATCAGCGCTTTCCGCTGCATCCCGGTCAGAGAAGCCATATGTTCAAATGTATCTTTGACAAGCTGTTCATAAAGGGATGCCTGTTCGGCTGAGAGCGGGATAAACTCTTTTTGTTCCAGCTTGTCAGGAAGATTAAGCGCCACTTCTTCATCCCGTTTTGTCCGGCGCAGTAAAAACGGCCGGATTAACTGCTGAAGCTGGTTGATTCTTTTTTCGTCACGGTCTTTCTCAATCGGCAGCACATAGCGTTTATGAAAGCCGGTCAGACTGCCGAGATAGCCTTTGTTCATAAAATCAAAGATCGACCAAAGCTCTGTCAGGCGGTTTTCCATCGGTGTTCCGCTCAGCGCGATATGATGGACGCCTTTCAGCTTTCTGATCGCGCGGGACTGCTTCGTATGCGCGTTTTTAATATTTTGCGCTTCATCAAGGCAGATGGTGCTCCATGTCACGGAAGAAAGCTCTTCCTGATCGGCGTGCGACAGGCCGTAAGAAGTAAGAACGACGTCCGCGTCCTGATAGGCCGGGACAAATGCTTCCCCCTTCGGCCGGCGGGGGCCGTAATGAAGCACGGCCTTCAGCTGCGGCGCGAAGGTCTGGAGCTCACGCTGCCAGTTGCCGAGCACCGATGTCGGCGCAATGATTAAGGCAGGCGCTTTTTGCCGGCCGCTTTCCTTCACATGGAGAAAATAAGCGATCATCTGAATCGTCTTTCCAAGTCCCATGTCATCTGCGAGACAGGCGCCGAAGCCGTTTTCCCGTAAAAACAGAAGCCAGTTCATGCCGTACATCTGATAAGGGCGGAGCTGGCCCTGAAACGCGGCGCTGACTTCATGTTCCGGCAGATCCCGGGCTTCCGTCAGTTTGCGGATCAGGCTTCTGAGATGCTTTGATAATTCGATCTTGATCCCGGCAAATGCCGATGAGTCAATGATGTCCGTGTCCTCGGCTCCGTTTTCCCCGTGATCCATCAGTTCGCGCGCCAGCACGTCGGACATGTGGAGGCCCTCAGATTCCGCTTTTTCCATCAGTTTTTTCATCTGTTTAATAAATTGCGGATCAATTTTCACCCATTGGCCGCGGATGTTGACGAGACGTCTGTTGTTTGCGACAAGCTCATTGAATTCATCCTCTGTCAGCTCAATTCCGTTAGTGGCGAATCTCCAGTTGAAATCAAGCAGAGCGTTCATACCGACGAAGGACTCGCCCCGCGGGGAGGATGACACTTTCGCCTTAAGCATCATATTGCTGTCCCGGACAATCTGCCACCATGATGGGAGAAGAATCTCCACACCCATATTGACAAGCGTCTCACTCGCTTCCGATAAGAAGATCCAAGCCTCTTCTTCAGAAATCAGCGTCGTTCCTGAATCAAACGAAAGCCAGGGAACCGTTCTGCGGAAGCGGTCCTGTTCGCGCGCGATTTTTCCGCTGTATGCCTGCCACGCTTTTTTCAGTCCCTTCAGTCCGTCAAAAAAGGTGATGGAGCCGGTTTTTTTCTCACGTAAAAACATTTCGATTTTCCAGTCGTCACCGTCGAAATCAGGCTCGTTTAATCGAAGCCCGACGGTAAACGGCGTCACATCGTCATGCCAGCCGATTCCCTCGAGAAAATCATCTTCATCCAAAAAGGAGCCTTTAAACGTATGAACGGCCGGTGAGCGGGTTTCGATCCGCCGCCATTTTTCCAGCAGGTCATCATTGTACTGAATGTAGTCCTGGACCGCGGCTGAGAACCAGTCTGCCGTAAAGCCTTCCAGCAAAAGCTCGCGGTCTTTGAAACGCAGGACGCCATTTTGCCAAGCCTCATAGTCCGGAAGAAAATCGCCGTCGGCAATAAATTCGTATATCGTCGAAGCCGCTTCGATTAATGGTTCCGTTTCCTTTGTCAGCTGCACGGTGCTGAATGAATTGAACGAGTTTTTTCCGAGCAGCTCGACGGTCATCCACGGGCTGAGCAGAACGGCCGGAGTGCCTATGAAGCTGACGTCTTCAAGAAACGTTCCGTAAAAGGTGGACTCATGCCATTGGAACAAATGAGTCTTCATCTGACTGAGAGTAAGCGGCTGCTCCTTCTCATCATGGCTTGACAGCGTAAATGTCCAATCTTCCATTTGTTCTACATGAATGAAAATTTCCTTAAGACTCGCCATCAATCAACTTTCCTTTCTGCAATTCTTCTTGAAGGGCGCGCAGCCTCTTGTAACTTGCGCTCAGCCGGCTGATATACCGTTCCCATACCTGCTGTTTTTTTGCCTTTTTATAAAGCGTCCGCAGTTTTTTCAGATGGCGTGCAGCCTCTTTATAGGCGCTGCGGTTTTTTTGATCGATAAAAAAGGCCGCCGCCCGGTGATAGGAGGGGATGAGCGCTTCCGGATCACTGGCGGCAATTTCCTTCAGGATGTCCTTTTCGATTTCCCAGACGGAAAAACCGACGAGGCTGTGAATCTCCACCCACTCCGCGTACCGCCGTTTTTCGTACAGGTACTGGCTGTATTCGGTAAAGGTATAGGGAAGGCAGCCGGAAGCAAACCGTTCAAACAGCTGATCATCCCGTGAGTGCCGCGCGTAATCCGCCAATAGCGCGAACAGCTCTCCGATGATGTCGCGCATTTCTTTAAACGGCTTATCAAGCTTCGTATAGTTCACGGCAAGCGGTTCGATCCGGCCATACCATGTTTTCAGCCGTTTCCAGTCTTTTTTCGCGGTGAGTTCACCGAGCCATTGAAAAGTATACGGCAGCGCTTCAGGAGGGAAGCGGGACATATCTTGGAAGACCGCTTCATCATCTTTTTGCAAAAAGGCCAGATGAAGCCGTCCGAACCGCACTTCCGGCGAAAAACGGCGCCCGCTTTCCTGTGCGAGAATCTCCTGTTCACGCGCGACCCATTTCGGCCGGTTCAAAAGCGCGCTCCACATTTCACCGAATACCCGGAGGCGTTCGTATTGAAAAAGCTCTTCTTTCACAAGCAGTCTGCGCAGCACCGGGGGCGTCCGGTCTAAAAAAGGATCGAGTGAAAAAGACAAGGCGTACGTTTTCAGTCTGTCAATGGAGGAATAAATCGTATCCATCAGCTGTTCCACGTAGGGATTGATGCTGTAATAATCTTTTTCGGCATCCAATCTGCCTGACTCAATCAAAGTGAACATGTGAAGCCAGACGGCAAGCGCCGAATGAATCTGATATAAGCTTTTAAGCTCGGGTTTTTTCGGGGCGTGTTTTTTGAGCGCTGACAGATAGCCGTAATAAAGGCCCTGCATCGTCTGGCTTCCGGCCGGCGTCCGCGCCTCCCACAGCGAGAATTCCGAATCAAAAAAAGCGAGCCAGCTTGACAGCGACTCTTCATTCGGCAGCACTTTTTCCTGAAACTGCCGGCGGACAAGCTCCCTGCTTTCCTCAAGCTTTTCTCTTTCCAGCCAATGTTCGGTAAAGGTACCGACCCGCTCGAATTGGGCATATACGTAAAGAAAAACGGCCAGCACGTGGCGGCAGATCGCCTCAGACGGGCATGCGCAGCCGCTTTTCACCATGAAAAATAAGTTCAGCGTGACCCTTACAGGCACAACATCCTGCACATATGCGGAAATCTCTGTCGGGGTTTGAACCTGTATACGATAGACGGAATCCTGCCGATATAAAATGAGTGCTTTCTTCATCAGCTGAACATTGTCTTCATTGTAAGGAAGAAGTTCTTTAAGCTGTTCAGCCGCTGCGAGCACATCTTCTTTAGCAATCATATCCTGAAGCATGATTATCGCTCCTAACGAGTCACAAAATAAAAAGATTCCAATTCCTCTATTATATCGCAACACATGGCCCGGAAAAAGTTTTTCCTAAAAAAGGACATAAAAACCCGAATGTGTCGAATGATGTATTAGAGATTGCAAAACAGCACCCGACAGCATATAATAATCTTGTTTTCAATTTAATGGAAGCCGAAAGGAAACGAATGATGAAGAAAACGAAGTTAGATCAAGAGGAGTTTCTGAAGATTTTAATGCATGCGCACGACATCGGTGAGCAGTCCTCTGAGATGACCACAAAAGAAATGCTTGAGAATTTGATTTCTTATATTAAAAATGGATATGCAACATAAAATCCCGCAGGCTCTTGGCCGCGGGATTTTTTAATCTTCCTGTAACACCAGTATTTAAAGCGCTTACAAAAATAAAACAGATTGAAGTGATTGTCTATTTTTGTCGAATTTTGTCATTTGAAAAGGTTAGAAATGACAGTTTAAAGCTGTATAATCGTAATTGGAAAAGATCATTGGAGGGAATGGGAATACGCGGAAAGTGATATGGAGGTTATATGGGAGAATCTACAAGCATAAAGGAAATATTCGCAATACTGAGAAAGCGTCTGCTGTTTATACTTATTATTACCGCGGCGGCATCTGCCGCAGGCGGACTCATCAGTTTCTTCGCTCTTACGCCGGTCTATGAAAACTCAACTCAAATTTTGGTCAGCCAATCCAAAAACAATCAAAAAGAAGTCCAATTCAATGACGTTCAAACCAACCTCCAATTAATCAACACGTATAATGTCATCATCAAAAGCCCGGTCATCCTCGACGAAGTGATTAAACAGCTGCATCTGTCCATGACTTCGAAAGAGCTGGAATCGAAAATCACAGTGTCCAGCGAGCAGGATTCACAAGTCGTGACGATTGCCGTGAGGGATACGGATGCTAAGCGGGCGGCCGTTATGGCAAATGCGGTTGCAGCCGTTTTTCAGGACAAGATCACCGCCATCATGAACGTGGATAATGTCAGCATCCTTTCAAAGGCCGAAGCGGCGGACAGCCAGTCACCGGCAGAGCCTAACCGTAAGCTGAACATCGCGATTGCGTTTGCCGCCGGACTTTTGGGCGGAATCGGTCTCGCCTTTTTGCTGGAACATCTGGATAATACGATCAAATCGGAAGAACAGCTGGAATCGCTGCTCGGCATCCCGATCCTGGGAACGGTTACTTCAATCAGTACAAAAGACAGCGTTGCCAAAAACTTGAGGATGGCGGAAACCAAACAAGCGGGGGGCGGACATGTTGACGCGTAAAAAAGACAAACTCGGAAAACGAAGTGTGATTGCGATGTCTGAGCCGAAATCCATCAACTCAGAACAATATCGTACGATCCGCACAAACATTGAATTTTCTTCCGTTGATACGGAGGTGAAGTCCCTTTTGATTACATCCGCCGGCCCGGAAGAAGGAAAATCGACAACCGCGGCCAACCTTGCCGTCGTATTTGCACAGCAGGGGAAAAAAGTGCTTTTAATTGATGCGGATCTGCGCAAACCGACGGTTCATTTCACCTTCAAATTGGACAACGGAACCGGATTAACGTCACTGCTGTTAAAACAGATGCCGTTTCAGAAAGCCGTCCTGCCGGCTGATGAAGCAAACCTGGATATTTTAACGAGCGGGCCGATCCCGCCCAATCCGGCGGAGCTTTTATCGACGGGCGCCATGAAAGATCTTCTGTCAGAAGCCGGCGCAGTTTATGATAAGGTGATTTTGGATACGCCTCCCGTTTTGGCCGTAGCCGATACGAAAATATTAGGCAGCTACACTGACGGGGCCATTATGGTGATCTCAAGCGGGAAAACGGACAAGGAAAAAGCGGCCAAGGCGAAAGAAGCGCTCGATTACTGCCCGTGCAAGCTCCTTGGGGCCGTGATGAACGGGAAGAAACAAACGAAACACTCGGACTACGCCTATTACGGACAATAATGTCATAATGGGCGCGGTCCATTCTTTTTAAGGAGGGATTGAAATATGATAGATATCCATTGTCACATCCTTCCTTCCATAGACGACGGCGCGGCGGATGATACAGAAAGCCTGAAGATGGCGAGAGAAGCGGTCAGACAGGGGATTGATACGATCATCGCGACGCCGCATCATGTGAAATACCGCTATGACACGGACCGGCATACGGTCAGCGAAGCGGTCAGCATGTTAAACAAACGTTTGAATAAGGAAGGCATTCCGCTGACTGTTCTGCCCGGCCAGGAAATCAGAACAGACGGAGATCTGCTGACAGGTCTTCAAAGCGGCTCGCTTGTCCCGCTCCATGATACGAAGTATGTGCTGGCGGAATTTCCGGCGGATCATGTCCCGGCCTACGCTGAAAGGCTGTTTTATGAACTGCAGCTGAACGGATATGTCCCCGTCATCGCCCATCCGGAGCGGAACAGGGAAATTCGCGAAAACCCTTCCGTTCTATACAGTCTTGTGAAGAAAGGCGCGGCCGCCCAAGTGACGGCCGGCTGCATTGCCGGAGTATTCGGGCGGAAAGCGAAATCCTTTTCGCTGCAGCTGATGGAAGCGAATTTGATCCACTTTCTCGCATCTGACGCCCATAATCTCGGACCGAGAAATTTTTATTATCAGGAGGCGCTCGGCGTTCTGAAAAAAGAAGCAGGGGCTGAGCTGATTTACATGCTCACGGAAAATGCGGCGCTTCTCGCTGAAAACAAAGCCGTTTATAAGGAACCTCCGCTGCCTGTGGCCCGCCGTAAGCGCTGGGGTCTTTTTTAATCGTCGTCTCCATCCCGTTTAAATGAAGCGTAAGCGGCTGTTTTGCAAGATGATTCTTTTATGCTTATGCTATTATCAGCGGCCGGCGCCGTTTTTTCCTATCATGACCTCAGGCTTCCGGCATTCCGCCGGCGCCGGGATCATATGATAATAACGGTAAGCTGCCCAGCAGCAATTTCTAAACGGTTGGGGGAACACGATGAAAATAACAGTGATCGGAACAGGCTACGTCGGTCTTGTGACAGGAGTGTCTCTTTCAGAAATCGGCCATGACGTAACATGCATAGATATTGACGAACGTAAGGTTGAGCAGATGAGAAAGGGGTTGTCCCCTATCTTTGAACCGGGCCTTGAAGATATGATGAAACGAAATATCGGCCGGCATCGGCTGGCATTTGAAACGAGCTACGAAAAAGGGCTTGCGGAAGCGGACGTTATTTTTATAGCGGTCGGAACGCCGCAAAAAGAAGACGGGCACGCAAACCTTACTTATATTGAAAATGTCGCCGAACGGATTGCCGAACATATTTCTAAAGATGCGATCGTTGTGACAAAAAGCACGGTTCCCGTGGGAACGAATGACAGGATCAGCGAAGTTATTCATTCACGGCTGAAAGCGGACGTGAACATTTCAATCGCCTCGAATCCGGAATTTCTCCGTGAAGGTTCGGCGATTCACGATACCTTTCACGGCGACCGCATCGTGATCGGGGCTGAAGACCGGCAGACGCGGGAAACGCTTGACCGGGTTTTCGCGCCGCTTGCGATTCCGGTATATCATACGGACATCAGAAGCGCTGAGATGATCAAATATGCGTCAAACGCATTTTTAGCGGCAAAAATCAGTTTTATTAATGAAATTTCTCATATATGTGAAAAAGTCGGTGCGGATGTGGAATCAGTCGCACACGGAATGGGATTGGATAAACGGATAGGCAATCAATTCTTAAGAGCCGGCATCGGTTACGGCGGTTCCTGCTTTCCGAAGGATACAAACGCCCTCGTGCAGATCGCGGGACATGTGGAGCATGATTTTGAATTGCTGAAGTCCGTCATTAAAGTCAACAATAACCAGCAGTCCATGCTGGTTGATAAAGTGCTGAACAGGCTCGGCGGTGTGACGGGGAAAACCATCGCATTATTAGGGCTGTCTTTTAAGCCGAATACAGATGATATGCGGGACGCGCCGTCCATTGTCATTGCGGATCGTCTGGCGGCTCTTGACGCCCGGATGACAGCGTACGATCCGATCGCTTCATTCCGGGCTTCCGGACTGCTTCCGGCTGCGGTTTCCTATCGGGAGTCCATAGAAGAAGCCGTCAGGGGAGCGGATGCCGTCCTGATTCTGACAGATTGGGAACAAATTAAACACTTCCCGCTTGAAGCGTACAAAGAGCTGATGGAAACCCCGGTTATTTTCGACGGGAGAAACTGCCACTCGCTTGAGGAAGCGGAACAGGCGGGCGTGGAATATATCTCAATCGGAAGAAGAGCCGTCGTGCCTCAGACTGATTCTGTCACTTGAAAGGCCGGCGGACTGCGCCGGCCTTTTATCATACAATCATTAGAGACGAAGGGGATATTTATCGTGGAAAAAACATGGAAATTGCCGAAGCAAATGGAATCATCCCGCGGTCTGCTGGAAACGTCAGCACGGCCCTTTATCAAACTGCACGTCAAAAAAGCTGAAACGGGTCGGTATGACAGTAAAATGGCCGGAGACCCCTATTTTCCGAAACATGAACCATATCCTGAAGATGAAAGCGGCAGGCCGATGAAGCTTCTCGCTCAAATCAATTTTGCGGATATGCCCGGACTTCCTGATTTTCCGGACACCGGCATTCTTCAGTTTTACATATCGGTCAGTGATGACGTATACGGTTTGAATTTTGACGATGGGTGCTCGCAAACGGGTTTCTGCGTCAAATATTTTGAACATGTGACAGCAGAAGAAGCGGAGCTCATGGATGATTTTTCTTTCGTTCAGGTTGAAGAGGAGTACGATTTTCCGATTCAATCCGAAGCGCTGATCACCCCTGAGCTGTCTGCTGAATGGGTGCTCCCGTCTGATTTTCAATTCGGGCGGTATGCCGGGATGGATGCCTTTGACTATTTCGAGCAGTTTGACGATGAGGTGTATGACGAATATACGGCGAACGCATTCGGCCATAAAATCGGCGGCTATGCGTCCTTCACCCAGGAAGATCCGCGGTCTTACTCCCATCAAAACCATACGATTCTGCTTTTGCAAATTGATTCAGATGATGACATTGATTCGATGTGGGGAGATGTGGGAATCGCAAATTTCTTTATCAGACCGGAAGATTTGAAGAAAAAAGATTTCTCAAACGTTTTGTACAACTGGGACTGCAGTTAACGACAGTATGATAATCATGATACAAGGCAAAGGAGACGGTTCATCACTGTCTCCTTTTTTTTAGGGAATTTATCATGGATACATAGAGGAGATCAATGAATGGATATGCCGTTTATGTGAGTCTTTTGGCGTTAATGATGAGCATCTCGGCTGCTGAAAATAAGTCATTTAACCTATTTAAGCTGCTTTCTGTCTATTTTAAAATATAATATATGGAAATATAGTATGGAAAAGTCTGTGCTTTTTGTACGACTTTTTGCGTAAGACGAGGTGAAAACAGATGAGCCATTCAAGCACATTAAGCCATATTAACAGCACGATCAGCCATAAACTGGGCGAGGTTGAACACCAAATTGATAAATTAAAAGAAGCGAAAAGAGAGATAGAATCTCTGCAGGAAGAGGGCGTATCTGAAATCAGAGACATCCTCAAGCCGCACCTGGACCATCATTGGACCGGCACTTTTGCTGAAGAATTTGATGACCGGCGCGACCAGGCCCATACAGAAGCATACAGAATCGTCACAGACAAATACGACGGTTATATTTACCGAATCGGCTTAAAGATGACACAGCTTGAAATTGAAAAAGGAGGGCTCCTTGCCGCCAGAAGCATCGCGAGAGAGGCAGAGCACCTGCTGACGCTGGGAGAAGAAGCCCTTGACACGGTCGGAGAAAAAATACAATCAATCAAAAGAAGCTGGAGTTGGTTTTAATGGCAGAAATAAAACTCAAATACGGAGCCGTCATGAAGCAGCTTGAATCCGTCAGCAGCGCTTTGGAGGCCGTTTCGATCGGGAACGCCGGTTCAAACGGAAAAAACAAGCTCGACTATACCTCCAAGTACCAATCCCGCGAGGCAAAGCTTGTATCAATGATCAGCGAATACAAGCAGGCCGTTCATAAGAATATCGCGGACGTTAAAGACAACGTAGATTCTTTGAAAGAACAGGACGAGGCGATCGCCGTAAAATAACGAAAGAAAGGACTTGCCGATGAGCAAAGTGTTTGAATCACAATCGTTAACGGACGAAGCAGATAAGAGAAGGAAACAATACGAAGCCCTTGAAGAGCAGCTGCGTGCGCTCAAACAAGCCTTTCAAGGCGTGGCCGATCTGGGCGATGCTTTGAAAGGGAAAGGCGCAGACAATATAAAAGATTTTTTTCAGGGACAAGCGGAAATCGCCGACAGCTGGCTGACGCTTGTCTCTGCTCAAATTGCGTTTTTAAATGGCATTTCAGGTGACATTAAAGATCAAGAACTCAGCGATACATATGTGGAGACTTCATTTTTGGAGCATGAGCTGCCCAATGCGGATTTGAAAGCTTCAGAGATTGTCTCCGCTCATAAAGCAGAAATCGATTCAATTTTGTCAGGCATCAGCGATATTATTCATCTCGACACATATACGCTGGATGATTACGCTGATAAAATGGGCGATGCCCAGAAAACCAGACGCGACACGATCACGGCAGTCGATACGCTTGATGAATCCCTGACCGCTGAATATCAAAACTTAGAATCTCTGGACAACGCAGTGCTCAGCAAATATTCCGTTCTCATGCAGGCCACCAGCAACGGGAAAAGCGCATCCCCTATGTACTATGACAAAAAAGCTTTCCACAGCAATGAAATCTACAAAAGCGTCATGGCGACAGAAAAACAGGGAACGGGCTATATTGACGCAAAAGCCCAGCAGGCCGAAGCAAGACGGCTTCAGGAAAAGGCTGAAGAAGAAGCCAATAAACCATGGTACGAAAAAACATGGGACGGCATCTGCAACTTTACCGGCGAAGTCACCGGCTATTATGATTATAAAAGAGCAGCCGAAGGCGTTGATCCGGTGACCGGCGAAAAACTCTCCACCGCAGAACGCGTCACAGCAGGAGCGATGGCCGCCGCCGGATTCATACCGGTCGTCGGCTGGGCGGGCCGCGCTTTCAAAGGCGGAAAAGCCATTTACAAAACCGGAAAAACCGTCATTGCCGCAGAACATGCTTTAGATGCCTATAAAACCGGAAAATCCTTAGACATTCTCAAAATGACAGAAATGGGCGCATACGGCCTTGTTGCCTCAAACGGATTCACAGAAGCCGTCACAGGCAGAGATATGTTCGGAAACAAAGTGTCTGAGGAGAAGCGGAAGCAAGGGGCGCTGGAAGCTGCGCTGAGTATGGTTGGAGCGGGTGCATTGGCGAAGCATGTAAACAAAGGCATACCGCTTGCAAAATCGCCACAAGCATCAAAAGTTGAAAAAGGGAAAAAGATTCTAGACCAAGTAAAAGAATTCAAAGTCCCGACGAATGTAAAAATTCGTGTCCATAAGACTGTCACACCGGATGGCGCAACTTTCCCGATCATTCATGCTGATGTGAAAACGACGGCTGTGAAAGATCTTGGGATTGTGAAGATGGCTGGTAAATGGAATAATGACGGAAAATACGATCGAATTAGAGGATATAAAGGCAGAGAACTTTCAAACTACGATAATAAGTATTTAATTGATCCTAGGCTTGTAGTAGAGATGAATTTCAAGGGTAAGGGAAAATCTGGGACAAATGCTGCTGGCTGGGAGAGAAATGCGAAAAAGTTTTTTAATACGCTGCTAAAAAGTAATCCTGAGTTTTGGAGTGCTGAAAATACTGCTAAGATTAAAAGAGGAAGAGTCCCAGTTGTTGATGAACAATTTATAAAACATTTTCCACAGTATGCAGATTACTTAAAAGACCCAATGAGACATCATCATATTGGAGAAGGAGGCCAGGCCGCAGCTTTACCTAAAAGCCTTCATCCTGGATATGGTGGTATTCATAATGTTGAGAAAGAATGGGGAATTACTGGGGTAGACGATCAAATTGCGAATAGACTAGAAACATTCAGAAAAGAATCAGGAAGGTGACACGATGTTATTACCCGAAGAATTTAATCGAAGTTGGGATGTTAATAAAAATGGTCCGATATTAAAGTTTCCATATGATGACTTAGCAGAGACTCCTTTTTCGGAGGAATTTAAAAAATTTATTTCATTAGGAGGTTTACCTGAAACCCCTCCGCCATATTTGGATTTCACTTCTTTTCAAACATCATTTAAACCAGTTAGAAGTATCTTTGATGTGTCGGAAGCGTTTCGAAAATATTGGCTGTTAGGTTCTACTGGTTCCGGAGATCCAATTTGTATTATAGAAAATAACGAGAGAATTGTTTATTTAGATAATGGTAATGACTATAAAGAAGTATTTATTAACTCTTCAATAAATCAATTTGCAGAAAGTATACTGCTTTTCTCAGAAATGATTGACAAAGCTATTCAGATTAATGGAGAAGATGCTTTTATCGACAATGATATTCCTGAATATGTAATTGAATGGTTGAAAGAAGAACTGAAAAGAGTAGACTCAAATTGTATAAATGAAGGGAACTTCTGGGGTATTGAAATAGAAAGTTTATATGAATAATGAATTTTCATTTTGATGCATTGAGACCTGATCAGAGAAAGATGTCCTATTAAAGGATATTATTTCACCTAACAAGTCAAAGTAGATAATTGCTTTATTCTGGATCCGGCGTATGAGTTTACTGATAGTCCTTTAGCTTATGCAATTTATGTAATGGATAATAATTGGAACGTCATTTGAAATAAAAATTTCCTGAGCATAAATTTGTTGTAAAAAGTAGGTGTTATACTGTACCTGCTTTTTAATTTTTGCTTTTTATGAACACTGGAGAGAAGCCTTAATTAAATATATTACTTGGAGTTACTAATTGATTAAAAAACGATAGAAATCCTACCTGGATTGGTTTCTTTTACGCCTTTCAGGTTTTTTATCGGTATAAAATTAAAGAGGGGAGGATAAAAAACAAAAAGCCTTCTTTTTAGCAAAGGGCGGGGGCTACAAAGGAATTATGGGAAAGGTGGTTAAATAAATGAGTAGTTTCGGTGAATATAGCGATTTAGTGGAAGAGGTAATTGACTTTATTAAGCATGGAGAATTATTTAAAAATAATAATCGGAATTTGTCTGATATATTACACTTACAGAAGATTTTGAAATCGCTCAACAATTAGCATCGGTCTCAAGATACTGATGAAGTTGAAGTAATTTGGCAAGATGCAAAATCAAATGAAACCGGACAGTTACTGGGTATAATTTCAAATAATGATCACTTAAAAACAATAGATGAAGAATTATCGAATATTTTCAATTCTGATGATAACTATTCTGAAGATTTCATTCCTATGGATTTTTGAGATATTGCTGAAGAAGTAGAGTCAGATCTGTATAAATGTGCAATCAATCGTCTGGTAAACGGTAATAAAGACAATCTTTTTGAGAAAATGTTTCAAGTATATAAATCCGGCGGATGGCCTTGTGGATGGAAAGGTATATATCCTGAAGGTCAATTAGTCGCTTTTATACCCCCGAAAGCTATGAATGATTAGTATATTTATTTGGGTTGTACCCATAAGGAGATTGAACCTTATTAAAATTAAAGATTAGGAAATGAATAGTTACTAACAGAGATTCTCATGGTAAGAAAACATAATAAATTAGATGTTCCAAAAGCGAATATACATCCCAGAGATTAACATTAGGAGATGCCTTGTTTACTGATGTATTAGAATTGCTATAGTTAAGAGCTTGCCCTGTTGTCATCGGCAAGTTTTTTTATAGATAGTATAACAATGTGGAGTACAAGGAGAAACTGGATGGACAGAAATCAAATTTCTCAATTGCAGCCATTGAAAATCTGTAATGGCTGGTCTGTAGTACAGAACAATTTAAATTCAGAAAAAAGAATGGAAGAAAAATATGAACTGCTAAAACTACAAAATGAAAAACGTAATGCTGTTATTAAGGCAATATTTGAAAATGATCAATATCATGTCAAAGTAGCGGGCTTAAAAGCAGATAAGATTTATAAAGAAGACTCTTTTAATGAAATGGAACAATTATTGGAAGAGCTAGAATATCAAATCTGGACTGTGGGAAGCGGGGTTTTAGAGGGTTTGCAACAGCTAAGCCAACATGTTCCCAATTTCTTAAGGCTTAAGATACCGGCGGGCTGGACTGTTGATTATATTACATTAAAAGATACTGACCCTAAAACTCTAGAGGAAAATGATGATGCTTGGTTATTTGACTTTAATCAAGACCTCCTGCAGATTTCTCATAAAACTAAAAATTTGCTGCTTGATGCAGGGTGGTACCCAGAAGGCGATCCAACCGGCAGTTATGGCATTGAACTGATAAAAAACGAAGATTGGGAAAATCCTTTAGAAGATATTATGTGTACTGAACTTAAAGAATTACTTAAACAATTGGACCTTATTTTTATGAAAGAAAGAAAAATGAATTTTAATAAAAGATATAATTTGTTGAAGGAGTCTTCGTTAGATCGAAACGCAGGACGATTGAGCACGAAGACTATTTTTAGAGAGGAAAACAAGTGAAATGAAAATACATCAAATTCACGATTTTGATCTAAAAGATGAATCGGATTTTGTTCGAACACAACAATCCCTTAAACATAAAATTAACCTATCTCATTCCATCACCCCAGACTCCGTCAACACCTGCGCAGGCGTCGACCTCGCTTATTGGGAGCAGGACGGGGAACCGTACGGCGTATGCAGTATCATCGTGATTGAAGCTGATACAAAAGAAGTGATTGAAAAAGTGCACAGCATGGGGAAAATCGGCGTGCCGTATGTTTCCGGTTTTCTTGCGTTTCGCGAGCTGCCGCTGATCATTGAAGCGGCCGAAAAGCTGGAGGCGGAGCCGGATGTGTTTTTGTTTGATGGCAACGGATATCTGCATTACAATCATATGGGCGTTGCCACCCATGCGGCTTTTTTTCTGGGTAAGCCGACGATTGGGATTGCGAAAACCTATCTCAAAATTAAAGGCTGCGATTTCGTGATGCCCGAAAATGAAGTCGGCGCCTACACCGATATTCTCATTGACGGCGAGGTATATGGCCGGGCGCTGCGTACACGGCGGGACGTGAAGCCTATCTTCTTGTCTTGCGGACATAACATTGATTTAGAAAGCAGCTATCAGATCACAATGAAAATGATCAATCGAGAAAGCAGGCTGCCGATCCCTGTCCGTCTGGCTGACCTTGAAACGCATGTTTTGCGAACGTTTTATCGGAAAAATCACGTGTAACACTTGGGGCTCTAAGCCACCAAGTGTTTTTTTTGTATGCCTGGTGTCTGCTTTATTAAAAACTTTGTCGTCCTTGCAGATAGATTTTTATTTGAATGTTTTTCGCGTCAAATCGATAAAAGCCTTTAATGGCGCAGACATCCACTTGTCCTTATGCCATGCTAATTGAGTAAAAACAGGGCATTCATTCTGCCAGCTGAGTTCTTTCATCCGTCCTTCGGCAATATCGTCTTTTACTGTCATTTCAGGCAATAGTCCAATTCCAAGTCCGGCCATCACGCATTGTTTGATGGCTTCTATGCTGACGAATTCTAATTTGTTAGGGTAGACTCCGGCGTCATGTAAAGTGTTCTCAAAGAGCGTGCGGTATGAACAGCCGTCCTCTGTCAGCAGAAGGGTTTCGTTTTGAAGATCTTTCAATGTTGCTGGTGAGTCTGCTGGAAAAGGATGATCATTGGCGGCTACCATTTTGATTTCATCCTGAATCAAAGATTCAACGTGCAGTGCGTCTTCCGTTCGGTTCACATCCAAAATGAAAGTGATATCAAGCTGGCCCTGTAAGAGCTGTTCTTTCGCTTGTTCGTTGGACACATACGGTTTGAATATGAGCTTTACTTGAGGAAAAGCCTGTTTGAATTCTTTTATGATAGGCGGAAGGCGGTATGTGCACTGGCTTTCCGTCGCGCCGATTTTCAAGGTTCCGGTTGTTTCTCTTACTTGATTTGCGGCCATTTTTGCTTCTTCTGTTAACGCAATGATCTTCTCCGCATAGGATTTGAATGTTTTGCCGGCTTCTGTCAGGATGAGCCGCTTGCCGAGCCGTTCAAATAAAGGAGTCCCGATTTCTTCTTCAAGTGATTTGATCTGAGAGGTAACGCTTGATTGTGCATAGTTAAGCATCTTGGCGGTTAGGGTGAAGTTTACATGTTCTGCTGCGGTAATAAAGGTGATCAGCTGCTTCAATTCCATATGTTCTCGCCCTTTCTAAATCGGTTTTACCGATTGGAATAATCGAAATAATCATCTGTATTGATTGATGAATCCATTATATGATGAAGAAAATCATTCGTAAACAAAGGAGCAGATGCATCATGAAAATTGCGGTTATTCATGGCGGAACGAGGTCTGGCGGAAATACGGATATTCTTGCGGAGAAGGCTGTTCAAGGATTCGATGCGGAGCACATTCATTTGCGGAAATATCGGCTCCAGCCAATTGAAGATCTGCGTCACGCTCAAGGCGGCTTTCGTCCTGTTCAAGATGACTGCGATTCTATCATTGAGCGGATATTGCCGTGCGATATTCTTGTATTCGCCACCCCAATTTATTGGTTTGGCATGTCAGGGACATTAAAGCTGTTTATTGATCGCTGGTCACAGACGCTGAGAGATCCGAGATTTCCTGATTTTAAACAGCAAATGTCAGCGAAGCAGGCATATGTAACAGCAGTGGGAGGAGACAATCCTAAACTAAAAGGGCTGCCGCTGATTCAGCAATTTGAACATATTTTTCATTTTATGGGGATGTCCTTTAAAGGCTATGTGCTGGGAGAAGGCAATCGTCCCGGTGATATTCTTCATGATCATCAGGCGCTGAGCGCGGCGAGCAGCTTATTGAAAAGAAGTGATGCTCTATGAAACTGCTGCTGGTTATCTCTGGTATGTTGATTCTCGCACTCTTTTTAGCTTGGAAAGCGCCGACTTCTGTTTGGATACAGGCTGAAACCAATTCGCCTCAGGTTCAGCAATTTGTGAGAATGGCAGGCGCAACGCTGCAAGTCAAGCAAATCATCAAGAGTGATGCAGGCGAAGAAACAGTTGTCATATCAAATGGTATTTCTGGGCCAAAATAAAAAAGCACCTGTCCAGGTGCTTTTCTTTATAAATGAGGAACCACAAGACCTCCATACAAAAACGCCGCGATAATCAGGAAGGCCGGATGCATCTTGAATTTTGTCAAGGCAAGGAGGGAAATCCCCGCAATCACTATCGCTTGAACCCAGCCGATCGCTTTGATGCCGTCTGCGCCGATTTGCCAGGTAAGAATGAGCATCATGACGGCGATGACAGGCTGGACGGACAGCGTCATACCTTTGATGACGGGGGATTGGCGGAAGCGCTGAATGATGCGCAAGAGGACGATCAATGCGAGCGCCGACGGTACGACAGTGGCGATCAGCGCAATCAGGAACCCGGGCCACCCGCCTGCGCTGTAACCGACATACGCCGCGATTTTGGTTGCGATCGGGCCCGGCAATGCGTTCGCAAGTGCGAGCATATTTGAAAATTGATCGTTTGAGAGCCAGCTGTATCTGTTGACGACTTCTTCAAACATCAGCGGGATCGACGCCGGTCCGCCTCCATATCCGAGTACGTTTGCGACAAAAAACGCCATAAATATATAAATCATGATCATGAGGCCGACATTCCTTTATCTTTTGAACGTTTATTTGTGATTTTGTCCTTTAATTTAAAATGAAACGCGCCGTACGCCAAGAAAATGATAATGACAAAGCCGGGATTGATCTGTAACGTTTGCAGGCCGATAAAAGCGATGATAAAAAACAGGATGCCCGTGACCCAGCCGAATCCTTTAAGCGCTTTTTGGCCAAACTCGTACGCCATGATGCCGAGCATGACGGCGATCACCGGTGTTACGGCGCCAATCATGCCGGCAACAATTGCTGAGTGGCTTAAGACATTGACAGCCGCAAACAAGCCTGCCATCGCAAGACATGTAGGCAGAATATGTGCGAGGGTTGCCGCGATTGCGCCTAACGTGCCTTTCAGCTTAAAGCCCAGATACGCAGCCACTTTTGTGGCAATCGGTCCGGGAAGCGCATTAGCGATCGCTAATATTTCTCCGAATTCATCATCATCTATCCATTTGTATTTATTGACGGCTTCATGGCGGATGAGCGGGATCACCGACGGGCCGCCCCCGAATCCGAGAATGCCCGTTCGGACCATCGCCGCCGTAATGTCCCAATAGGGATGTTTCATGGCTATGTCCTCCTTACAGCTTCATGCCCGTTCTGCTTTTATACCGTTTAATTAGCATTTGGCAGTCGACGCTGACGACGCCTTTTTGCGTATAGAGCCGTTTTGTCAAAAACTCTTCCATCTCCTGATCATTTGCGAAAATGCCGTGCATATGCAGCTTGCTCGGTCCGGTCATGTGATAAAGGCTTGTCACGGCCGGCTCCTTTTCAAGCTTTAATGCGGTTTCCTCCAAATACTGCGGCTCCACCTCCACATTAAAAAACACGGACACGTGACGGCCGATTTTCGCCGGGTTGATGACAGCGGTGAATTTTTCAATCACACCGGCATCCAGTAAATGCTGAATGCGGTGCTGAACCGCCACTCGCGACAGGTTAACCCGCTTTCCTACGTCTGTATAGGAAATCCTCCCTTCCTCGTGCAAAATCGAAAGAATCTGTTTATCCGTTTCATCAAGGACAAGATTCGGAATGCTGTATTCATGTTCCAACCCGCTTCACCTTCCTTCATTTGGTAGACATTATTGTATCATGAAACATTACGGTATGAAGGGAGAATTTTTTTATTGTTTTCGATACGTAATAACTTAGAATTATTTCTTATCGAAAAGTAAATAGTGTGTAAGATTTTCTTTCAGGAATGTGGATGGCCCCGAAGCCGCTTTTTATACTTGAGAAAATTTGTAAAGGGGCTTGCCATGAATACTTCAACCATCGGAACGAAACAAATGGTCGTCAGTCCGCATTATCTCGCTTCTCAGGCGGGGGCCGGCATTCTGGAAAAGGGCGGAAACGCGTTTGACGCGGCAGTGGCGGTCAGCGCCTGTCTGGCAGTCGTGTATCCGCATATGACGGGTCTTGGAGGGGATTCATTTTGGCTCACTTACCATAAAGAAACGGGACGAATCAAAGCTTATAACGGGAGCGGCCGTTCAGGGAAGCATGTGACGAGAGACTTGTATCGGGGCAGAGAAGCGATCCCTCTGCGCGGGACAGAAAGCGCCATTACCGTTCCGGGAATGGCGGACAGCTGGGATGCCGTGCTTTCGGCGTACGGGCGTCTTTCGCTCGCTGAGGTGCTGAAGCCAGCTCTTGATTATGCGGCAAACGGATTTCCGGTGTCCGCCGACCAGTGCGCCCACACAGAACGCAATCTCGCTCTTTTAGCCTCGACGCCTTACACCTCGGCCATTTTTACGAGAAACAAAAAAGCGCCCATGCCCGGTGAACGGTTTGTCCAGAAGGATCTGGCGGCCAGCTTGGAGCAGCTTGCCGAGAAAGGCAGAAGCGCTTTTTATGAAGGAGACCTCGCTCAACGCATCACATCCTTTCTGCAAAACAACGGCGGCCGTCTGACACTTGATGACTTTAAAGCCCACCGCGGCGAGTGGACGAACCCGGTATCCTCCGATTACCGCGGGTGCAAAATCTATCAGGCTCCGCCGAATTCACAGGGCTTTACAGGCTTAATGACGCTCAATATATTGGAAAACTATGATTTTTCTCAGATCGAACACGGTTCCTTTGACTATTATCATCTGCTGATCGAGGCGCTGAAGAAGAGTTTTCAGCACCGGAATGAAGTGCTGACTGATCCGGCATTTTCTCATATTCCGCTGGATCGGCTGCTTGATAAACGGTATGCAAAGCAGCTTGCGGAAGAAATCGGTAACGTGGCTGCGCCGGCGGTAAGCCGGCCGGTCGGAAGCGACACTGCTTATGCCGCCGTTGCCGATGCGGAAGGAAATGCCGTTTCCTTTATTCAGAGCCTCTATTTCGAGTTCGGATCTGCCGTTACAGCGGGGGAGACGGGCATTCTGCTGCAAAACCGCGGGTCATTTTTTTCGCTGGACGAATCCCATGTCAATACACTTGAACCCGGCAAGCGGACGTTCCACACCCTCATGCCGGCGATGGCCTGTAAAGAAGGAAGACCGCACATCCTGTACGGAACCCAGGGAGGAGAAGGCCAGCCGCAAACTCAGACAGCGATGATTACGCGCATCATTGATTACAAAATGAACCCCCAGCAGGCGATCAATGAGCCGCGCTGGGTCTGGGGACGGACATGGGGAGAGGAGTATGAAGGGCTGAGGGTTGAAAGCAGAATCAGCCCTGAAACAAGAGAAGCCCTAAGGCAGAGCGGCCACCGCGTCGAGACCGTTGGTGATTTCAACGGGCTTATGGGCCATGCGGCAGCGATCGTCATTGATGAAGAAGGCTTTCTCCAAGGCGGGGCCGACCCGCGCGGCGACGGAGCGGCCGCAGGAGTATAGAGCTACGCTAACTGATGAAAAAAATAAGCACGCCAAGCGCGGCAGAAAGACCCGCGTAAAACGAATCGTACACATATTGCTTTTCCTCCCGCCGGTGCCGCCATTCCATTAAGCCGCTGCAGCAAAATAGCATGAAAACAACTCCCGCAAATACGTACATTTCATTGAAAAAATTCACCGCTGCGATGCCCGTAATAAGCAGTGTGATTTCGATTAATCGATGTGTGCCGTTTATCGGCTTCTGCTTTTTAACAGGCTTTGGCAAATTGAGAACTTTGACGGCAAATACTTGAAACATAAGGCTGAGCAAAATAAATACGGCTGAAAAAATCAGTAACTGAGTGAAATCCATCGTCTGCCTCCTAAAAATGTGCCACTCGTTTCATACGGGTGAGGACCTTGTAAGTTTCGGCATTCTACAAGACATTAGGCTGAGTTACATGGTAAAAGACTCAAAAAGACCCCTTTCGAAAGGGGTCTTTTTGACTAGTTTCTTCTATTATAATGGTTCCTGCTTCAGGTCGGGCGGACAAGCGTATATGTCTTCCCGAGTCTGGCGTATTCATTCCCCGCGAGCCTTGCCGCAGGCTTCAGCTCATCTGTCCGTATGTAGCCTTTATCGGCGTCATATACTTGGTCATTCAAATGAAAACAAACGACTCTGCCGATGATGAGGTCTGTCGTCGTTTCTCCGCTGTCATTTTGGAACGGAAGATGGCGTTCGAGTATACATTCAAACCTGACCTTTGCTTCTTTTATACCGGGAACGCTGATGCAAGCGCTGTCTGTCACAGAAAGGTCTGTCATGCCAAGCTCACTGACATCAGGATCAAGCCTTGCCGCCGTTTTGTTAATGTCTTCAATAATGGACTCATCACTGACGTGCACCACGAATTCCCGATGAGCGATTGCGTTTCTCGCGGTGTCTTTCTGCCGCCCGTCCGCGCGGCTGACTGAGATGGCCAGAAGCGGCGGTTCTGCGGAGACAACGTTATAGAAACTGAAGGGCGCCGCGTTTACGGCGCCGTTGATGGATGACCGCGTAGTGACAAATGCGATCGGCCGGGGAACGACTGTGCCCGAAAGCAATTTGTAAGTGTCTTTTGCGTTCAGTTCGTCTGCTCGTAAGATATGCATGATTTCGGCCGCCTTTCTTTATCGTATGACCTGATTATACAGAAAGAAAATTCGGAAACACAACAAAAGAAAACCGGCTGCATATCTTATCACGTGGCATATATCTGATTGAGGAAAAAGGCTTCCGTTTAGCCGGCAGCCTATTAACGAATGGTGTTACTTGTAGTTTTTCTTTACAACCCAGATGTTCCCGTCTTTCCAGTACTCTGTTTTGCTGCAGTAATCGTCTTTTTTGCAAGGGTCTTTTTTATGAGGACGATAAGGTTTTTTCTGCGTGCGTTTTTTCTTGCGGCGGCATGATTTTTTGTGGCTGCGAGATTTTTTGTGAGACCGGCAAGATTTTTTACGGCTGCGAGATTTTTTGTGAGAACGGGACTTTTTATGGCTGCGAGATTTTTTGTGAGAACGGGACTTTTTATGACTGCGAGATTTTTTGTGAGAACGAGATTTTTTATGGCTGCGAGATTTTCTCTTCTTACTGCTTTTTGGTTCTTGGTACAAATAATCTTCCAATCCCTCGGTGCTTGCGGATTTTACTGCTTCTTCGATATCAGAATGGGAATAGTGGCCCATTTTGAAACCTCCTCATGATATATGTTTTAAGGATGCGATCCTTACTACCACATAGTACGCATGAATGAAAAAAGTGTATGTGTGATTCGCTGAGTTTTATATAAAAAGCACAGCCTAAATTAATACAGGGAGGGTTACTGATGAAAGACCAATCAACATTGCCTCTATACCAGCTGTTTATTCACCCGAAAGACTTAATGGAGCTGAAAAAAGACATTTGGGATGATGATCCGGTGCCCGCGGTGCTGAGAGTGAAACAAAAAAGGCTTGACATTGATCTGGCGTACCGCGGCTCGCATATAAGAGATTTCAAGAAAAAATCGTATCACATCGCTTTTTATTCGCCGAAAACATTTCGCAGGGCGAAAGAGATACATTTAAACGCTGAATACAAAGATCCGTCGATGATGCGGAATAAGCTGTCTCTCGATTTCTTCGCGGAGCTTGGGACGCTGTCACCAAAGGCGAATTTCGTAACCCTGCAAATCAATGGCAGACATGAGGGGGTGTATCTTGAGCTGGAGTCAGTGGATGAATATTTTCTGGCGAAACGGAATTTGGCGGACGGCGCTGTTTTTTACGCGGTTGATGACGACGCCAATTTCTCCCTCGTCAGTGATCTGGAGCGGGATACGAAAACATCGCTCGAACTTGGTTATGAAAAGAAAACGGGAACGAAAGAAGACGATTTATACTTGCAGGATATGATCTATAAAATTAATACCGTTCCGAAGTCAGAGTTCAAGGGGGAGATCGTCAAACACTTGGACGCCGATAAGTATTTGCGGTGGCTTGCGGGCATCGTGTTTACCTCAAACTACGATGGATTTGTTCATAATTACGCTTTATACCGGAATCATGAAACGGGACTTTTTGAAGTCATTCCGTGGGATTACGATGCGACGTGGGGAAGAGACATTCATGGTGATCGGATGGAGGCCGATTATGTCAGAATACAAGGGTTTAATACCTTGACTGCAAGGCTTCTGGATGAACCGTATTTCCGCAAAGCGTACAAACGGCTTTTGGAAGAGACGCTTCAGACGCGGTTTACCATTGAACATATGAAGCCGAAGGTCATGTCACTGTATGAGCAGATCAGGCCGCATGTCGCGAAGGATCCATATAAGAAAGAAGAGATTGATTGCTTTGACCGGGAGCCTGAAGTGATTTGCGAATACATTAAGGAGCGGTCAGCCTTCATCAGCAGTGAGTTAGAGCGGTGGAATATCTGATTTGGAAATGAAGAAAGATTTTTTACAAATAGGCTGGTGAATCAGTTCCCGAAAATAATCGTGATACGTATATATGCATTATGCTTTTTACATTATGAGAAAAATGACTAGGAGGACAATAGATGAAACGCAATACGAAGCGGCAGCGGTCTGATGACAACTTTTTGCATGCGATGGAAGGAAAAGTAATTACTGTCTACCGGGGAGGCCCGGAGTCCAAGACAGGGAGATTAGCAGACATTCAATCGGATTATATCGCTCTTCAGGTTGATAATAAAATCGTTTATTATCAATGGAAACACGTGAAAAGTGTGACGGAAAATACGAGTGAAACCGTATCGCCGGCCGAAGCGGCAGAATGTGAAAAAGCTGATGATTTTCAAGATCTGATCAGCCGGATGACCAATCGCACGGTGCAATTGAATCAGGGAGGTCCGGAATCGAAAAGAGGAAAGCTTCACGAAACAGGGGATGATTTTCTCGTGCTGGAAACGGAAGATGACGGAATTGTATATTTTAACGCCGATCATGTCAAAAGCATCAGCGCGGAACAAGAAGAGGACGGCCAAGAGGAGGAGCGCCCGGAATTTGAAATGGCTGATGATTTTCACGGCATATTTAAACGCCTGATCCACAAATGGGTATCCATCAACCGCGGAGGTCCTGAAGCCGTTGAAGGTATACTTGTGGATAATTCCGACGGCCACTACACTCTTGTGAAAGATAAAGAAGTGCTGCGGATCTATCCTTTTCATATCAAGAGCATCAGCGAAGGGGCAAAAGGAGCAGCTAAAAAAGAGGAGAATAAAGACGACGAGAATAAAGGTGAGAAAGAGAGCGCCGAAGAAGAAAAGCCGCATGAGGAAGAATCACGCGAAGAGCAGCGTACTTCCTCTAAAAAGTCGAAAAGATCGTCAAGATCCGTTCGATCTTCAAAAAGGGAGGAAGAGAACTCTTATAGCTATGCCACTGTATTAAGGACAATAGATTATCGGTGGAAACACGGCCGTAAATGATTGGTCCGTAAACGCGGGAGAGGGGGGAATGAAATGGCTGGATTAAGCAGATTTCTGGATAAACAAGTCGATATTGAGATATCGGGGAATACGACATTTTCAGGAACTCTTTTGGATATCGGTCAGGATATCATTGTGATTCATGACGGCCGGACGTTTCTTTATATTCCGCTGCTGCACCTTCAGAGGATGACATTGACGCTCCCGGACGAAGAGAATAAAGAACCGTACGCAAGAAAAAAAAGTCCGCATCCCGAAAAACAGGAACATTCCTTTTCTTACCGGAATACCCTCCAGCATATAAAAGGCAGATTCACAGAAATATTTGTTACGGGAGACCGTTCCATTCATGGGTATGTGACAAGTGTTTTAAATGATTATTTTGTTTTCTTCTCTCCGGTTTATAAGACTCTTTTCATCTCGATGCATCATTTGAAATGGCTGACACCCTATTCCGATGAGCAGACGCCGTATACATTAAACAGTTCAGAGCTGCCGGTTGTTCCCGCTAATGTGCCCCTCGTCCGGAATTTTGAGGAGCAATTAAAAAGATATATCGGGAAGCTGATTATTCTGGATTTAGGAGATATACCGAATAAAGTCGGGCTGTTACAGGATGTCTCAGATAATATTCTTGAATTGACCAATGCAGACGGAGATACTGTTTTTTGGAAATTGAATCATTTAAAAACCATGCACCTGCCATAAATGATAAAACTGCCTCTCTTATACAGCAGGCAGTTTTTTTCATCAGGGCTAAAGGTAAATCCAACTGATCCAAACATATAAAACGGTAATGGTAAACACGACGGTGAGAGGGACAACGATAATGGTCGTTTTGATATATTCTGACCAAGAAACTTTTTCGCCGTGCTGTCTGATGATATGCATCCAGATCAGCGTGGCTAATGTCCCGATCGGCAGAAGCAATGATCCGATATCACTGCCGATAATATTAGCCAAATAAATGATCTTTACGGTTAATGGGTCGATGGACATTTCAGTTAAGGTCAAAGTGCTGATCATTAAGGCGGGATGGTTATTGAACAAATTAGAGAGGACGGATGTAGCGATGCCCATAATAGATGCGGCGTGGGCAATGCTTTGTGAGACATAAGGCTCAATAGACTGAACAAGCAGCGCCGTCAGTCCGATATTATGCAGTCCGTAGATGATAATGTACATCGTGAAGGCAAAAATAAAGATATGCCAAGGCGCTTTCCTTAATAAGTCTGCCGGTCCGATTTTTAAATAAATCCATCTCCAGCCAAGCAGGATGACTGAACTGATGACAGCCACGAGCGAAACGGATATGCCGTTGTAAGAAGCTGCAAACAGACTGATCCGGACGAACAATACAAATGCCAAAACACAAAACATGATGTTCGTACGGCTGTTTTGGGTCGGGTCCGGCGGAGGCTGAAGCGGATGATATCGTTTGTGTTCCAGCGAGTCAAAATGAACCGGAATATCGGGGAGCTGTTTCGGCAAACGGCGGTAAAAAACGGCAAACAGCAGAAAGGCCATAAACACCAGTCCCAGCGTGCCGGGGATAAACATCATATTGGTGTACAAATAAAGGTCCATGCCTATCATTTTGAGAGAAATTAAATTGACGATATTACTGACGCCGATCGGGGTGCTTGCCGCCGTCGCAATTAATACGCCGCTTATTAAATACGGTGTTTTCTGATGTCTTTTAAGTCCGAGATATTGTAAGACCAATAGTAAAATAGGAGTGGTGATTAAGACGCTGCCGTCATTATTCAGAAAGAGCGTCATTGAAAAACAGAGCAGGTTGGTCAGCCAAAAAAGCCGGATGCCCGATCCCTTGGCGCGGTGAAGCAGTTTGGCCGCCGCCCAGTTAAAAAAACCGAAGCTTTCCAGCGCGATCGCCATAATCATTGTGGAGATAATGGTGATTGATGCTCCGGTGACTTTTGACCCTATATCCCCCAAATCATGAAAGGAAACGGTTCCGCATAACAAAACGAGAATGGCACCCAGCGACGCCGGAACGGCTTCATTTAATCCCCCGGGTCTCCAAAATATAAAAATAATGGTCACAAAGAAAGAAATCAGGGTCAAAATGACGGTAATATGTGTAATGTGTTCTGCCTCCTTTTAGATGGGTCATTGCCGCCCCGTTATTTTTATCCCTCCTGATCAGTTGTACTGTATGTATACGGGTACAGGTCGTAAGGTGTACTGAGCGTTTCTACCAATTTAGTAAAATTCCATAAAAGCACAAAAAAAGAGGCTGCTTTCGGCGGCCCTCTTTTTTATGCATTTTCCTTATCCGCCTGCAATAAAGCCTGGCGCTTATTCATAATATCCAGAAAATGTTTCAGAATCGGGTTTTGATTATCCTTGCGGTAGGCAATGACCCATTCGGCAGTGAGCTGCACCTGATTAATGCCGCGGTAGGCGACTTCGAGATTAAACAGCTTTTTAGCAGAAGAAGGCACGAAGGTTACGCCGATACCGGCACTAACCAATCCGATTACCATTTGATACTCCGTCGCTTCCTGAACGATTTTCGGTTTGAAGCCCGCCTGCTCGCAGTAGTTTACAAACTCTAGGTATAAAGTCGGCCATGTTTCTTTCGACAGTGTGATAATCGGTTCATTTTTTAAATCCTGAATGTCGATTGTCTGTTTAGCGGTAAGCGGGTGCTGCTTCGGCAAAGCCAGAATGCACGGACTGCTCTGCACCTTTTCCATATGTAACGCGGAATGCTGTAAAGGCGGATGAAGGATGCCGATATCAATGTTCCCCTTCAGAAGTTCTTCCTGCTGTCTGAAAGAAGAAATTTCACGCAGATCAAGCTTGACGGAGGGGAATTTTTCGCGGAATTCCCGAATGATCGGCGGCAGAAATTCATATGTGGCCGAGCCGACAAAACCGACGACAAGGCGGCCGAGCTCTCCCCGCGCCGTTCTCTGCGCCATTTCAATCGCTTTGTCTATTTCTTCGATCGCGTTTCTGCTGTGTTTTAAAAAACTTTCTCCGGCAGCTGAAAGCTCTACAACCCGTTTCGTGCGCTTTAATAAGGTCACGCCGACTTCCTTCTCAAGCTGTTTGATCTGCTGGCTGAGAGGCGGCTGTGTCATATTTAACCGAAGCGCAGCTTTGCCGAAATGAAGTTCTTCGGCAACGGCAATAAAGTATTGAAGATGGCGAAGCTCCATCCTTATCCATTCCTTTCTCTTTGTTAATTATTCGTGAAACATATTAATCATACGGCGAATTGATATTGGAGGTCAATTTCCAAAGAGTGTATAGTGAATAATATCACAAATTACTTAAAATTTTATATTTAATATGCATAATAAGGAGTGAGGGTGTTGGCAAAAGCAACAAATGAACTAAAAACCTCTGAAAAAAATCGGGGGGCGGAGCTTGTTGTTGATTGCTTAGTGGAGCAAGGTGTCACACATGTTTTTGGCATTCCGGGTGCAAAAATTGATGCAGTATTTGATGCGTTAAAAGATAAAGGACCTGAACTGGTTTTATGCCGTCACGAACAGAACGCTGCATTTATGGCTGCGGCTGTCGGAAGACTGACTGGAAAACCAGGCGTTTGTCTCGTTACTTCAGGCCCGGGGGCATCCAACTTGGCGACCGGCTTGTTAACGGCTAATACAGAAGGTGATCCGGTAGTGGCGCTGGCGGGTAACGTAATTCGCGCAGACCGGTTAAAACGGACACACCAATCATTGGACAATGCGGCGCTATTTCAGCCGATTACAAAATACAGTGTAGAAGTACAGGAAACAGGGAATATACCAGAAGCGGTAACAAACGCCTTCAGGGCAGCGTCAGCAGGTCAGGCAGGCGCGGCTTTTGTGAGCTTTCCGCAGGATGTTGTGAATGAAATCACAAATGTGAAAAACGTACGCAGCGTGCCGGCGCCGAAACAAGGCCCTGCACCGGAAGAAGCGGTCAGCGCGGCTATTGCGAAAATCCAGACGGCGAAACTTCCCGTTCTGTTAGTCGGCATGAAAGGCGGAAGACCGGAAGCGGTAAAACAAATCCGCAAACTGCTTGCCAAAACAAAACTGCCTTTCGTAGAAACGTACCAAGGGGCCGGCACATTGTCCAGAGAGCTGGAAGACCAATATTTCGGCCGGATCGGACTGTTCCGCAACCAGCCGGGCGATCTTCTGCTTGAACAGGCGGATGTCGTATTAACGATCGGTTATGATCCGATTGAATACGATCCGAAGTTCTGGAACGTAAACGGCGACCGTGCTATTATCCATCTTGACGAAATCCATGCCGATATCGATCATGCCTATCAGCCGGAATTAGAATTATTAGGCGATATCGCCGCTACGGTTAAACAAATTGAACACGACGCTGTGACATTTGATATGGGCAGCCGTGAACAAGAAGTGCTGAGCGAATTAAAACAGATGCTCACAGACAGCGAGAAGGCGCCAAGCGACCATAAATCCGACAGAGTGCATCCTCTGCAAATCGTCCAAGAACTGCGCAATGCAATTGATGACGACGTAACCGTCACTTGCGATATCGGTTCTCACGCGATCTGGATGTCCCGCTACTTCCGCGCTTATGAGCCGCTGAAACTGTTGATCAGCAACGGCATGCA
Source organism: Bacillus sp. A1 (assembly GCF_042296235.1). Taxonomy (NCBI): domain Bacteria; kingdom Bacillati; phylum Bacillota; class Bacilli; order Caryophanales; family Bacillaceae; genus Bacillus; species Bacillus sp. A1. Next base: position 3,601,300 of record NZ_CP141181.1, on the reverse strand, counting down.
GACATTGGGCGTAGCGCTTCCTTGGGCGATTGCCGCCACACTGGTGAATCCGGGTGAAAAAGTCGTATCCGTTTCAGGAGACGGAGGATTCCTGTTCTCTGCAATGGAATTGGAAACGGCAGTCCGCTTAAAAGCGCCGATCGTTCACCTTGTATGGAATGACAGCACATATGATATGGTCGCATTCCAGCAAATGAAAAAATATAACCGTACATCATGCGTAGATTTCGGAAACATTGACATCGTAAAATATGCAGAAAGCTTCGGCGCCACCGGCTTGCGCGTTGAGTCACCGGAACAGCTGGCAGACGTGCTGCAAAAAGGCTTGAACACAGAAGGCCCTGTCATCATTGACATTCCTGTCGATTACAGTGACAATGTTCATTTATCAAGCGACATGCTTCCGAAGCAATTCAAAGAAAAAATGAAAGCAAAAGCTCTCTAGCACTCTGCGCACCATGACCTGTTTTCTAAAACAGCCCAATTTAAAAGGAGTGAAGGGAATATGAAAAACGCAAGCGACATCCATATGATGAGCCGCGGAGAAAAAGGCTCACCTGAGGATCAGATCTATCAAGTATCCACAATGACATCTCTGCTGGACGGAGTATATGACGGAGATTTTGATATGGCTGACATTCCGAAGTTCGGTGATTTCGGAATCGGGACGTTCAACAAATTGGACGGCGAATTAATCGGATTTGACGGAGAATTTTACCGTCTGCGTGGCGACGGAACGGCTACGCCTGTTAAAGGCGGAGACCTGTCACCATTCTGCTCATTCACATTTTTCACGCCGGATATGACGCATACGATCGACGGCGAAATGACCCGTGAAGAATTCGAGCAGGAAATCGCCAGCCTTCTGCCTAGTAAAAACTTATTTTATGCGATCCGTTTAGACGGCGTATTTAAAAAGGTGCAGACAAGAACGGTAGAACGCCAGGAGAAACCGTACGTTCCGATGATCGAAGCGGTAAAAACACAGCCTGTGTTCAACTTTGACGACATTCAGGGTACAATCGCCGGCTTCTGGACGCCGGGTTACGCAAACGGCATTGCTGTTTCCGGATATCACCTGCACTTCATTGATGAAGGACGCAATTCCGGCGGACACGTGTTTGACTATGTCATTAAAGATTGTAAAGTGACCATTTCTCAAAAAATGAATATGAACCTCAAGCTTCCGAATACGGCGGACTTTTTCAACGCAAATTTAGATAATCCGAATTTTGCGAAGGATATCGAAACAACCGAAGGAAGCCCGGAATAAAATAAAAAGAAAGCCCCATTTTTCTCGGGGGCTTTCTTTTTATTTGGCTGAACCGGCAAAGATTAGGTAAAATACAGTCAAAAGGGAAAGGTGTGGTAGCTGTGAAAGTATTGGTATTAGCGGTTCATCCTGACATGGACAACTCAGCGGTCAATAAGGCGTGGACAGAAGAATTAAAAAATCATGATGATATCACGGTACGTGAGCTTTATAAAGAATATCCGGACGGGAAAATAGATGCGGAAAAGGAACGGCAGCTGTGTGAACAGTATGACCGGATCGTATTTCAATTCCCGCTGTACTGGTACAGTGCGCCTCCGCTTTTAAAAACATGGATGGATCATGTGCTGGCGTATGGATGGGCTTACGGCTCCAAAGGAAAGGCGCTGCACGGCAAAGAATTGCTGCTGGCTGTTTCCGTAGGTGCCGGAGAGGATGCATATCAGGCAGGCGGGTCTAACCATTTTTCACTGAGCGAGCTCTTAAGGCCGTTTCAGGCAATGGCTAATTTTACGGGTATGACCTATTTGCCGGCTTTCGCGATGTACGGGGTAAGCAGCGCCGATGCTGCGGCTATCCGTGACAATGCCAAACGCCTGGCGGATTACATAAAGAAGCCATTTTAGAGTCGTATGCATTCATCTTCATCCGACAATATTTCCTGAGAAATATTTCGAACCTTAGACGTTTCTGACTGCTCAAGAAAGAAAAAACGGATTTCGCGCTGAATTTGCGAAATCCGTTTTGATATTATGTCAGTTTTTGCAGATCTTTTGTGCTGATATATCCCGTTGCGCCCCCGTAATCGACAAGCGCCCAGCCGAAATCAATGCCGCCGCCGGCTGTCTTTTTCCATCCGAGGAAAGAAACGCTCGTGTTTTTAGCAAGGGAAGCTTTGACCGCTTGTTTGTCTGTATATACTTTTGTTTTTGCCGTCGTTTTTACGGTTGTTGCTTCTTTAACAATATAATGAGTAGATACAAATCCTGTTTTTCCGTTTTTATAATGTACTTTTGCCCAGTCAGCGTTCTGGAATGAAACGATCTTTAAGCTGTCGCCTAAATGAAGGGTATCAGCTCTCGGACTGGCTGCTGATGCTTTTGTTCTGACGTTCAATGCTTCCGCGGAAACGAGATAAGAGTCAAGCGGGTAGCTGTACAGATCGTCAATTTTGACCGCTTCTTGCGCGTGTGTCTCCGGAAGAGGCGTTATTCCGGCAGCTGAAGCCGCTGTTATTCCCGCTGCAAGGGTCAGAATGGATGCCGCTTTGGCTGTTTTCTTCATCTGTATCTCTCCTTTTACTTCATCCTTTCACGTTTTACCGGAAGTCTAAACATCGGCCGGTTATTTTTGTGTTTGAAGTTTCAATGGAGCGGAAATGGTTTTTTTGACTTTTTCTCCTTTGAGCACCTGCTCCGCCGCTTCGGCCGCCAGTTTTCCGATCAGCTCCGGCTGCTGGGCGACCGTGGCTGTCAGCTTCCCGTTTTTAATGGAAGAAATCGCATCTTTATTTCCGTCGAAACCGACGACCAAAATGTGTTTGCCCGAGCTGTTAATCGCTTCGAGCGCCCCGAGTGCCATTTCATCATTATGGGCGAACACGGCTTTAATATCCGGATGACCCTGCAGCAGGTTTTCCATGACGGTCAATCCTTTTGTACGGTCAAAATCCGCCGCTTGCTTTGTCACGACATCCAGCTTTTTGTCGGCAATATGATGAAAGCCCGTTCCGCGTTCCCGTGTCGCGGATGCGCCCGGCACCCCTTGTAATTCAGCCACTTCGGCGCCTTTTCCGAGCTGATCGGCGAGGTAGTCAGCCGCCATTTCTCCTCCTTTGACATTGTCAGAGGCGACAAGCGTTTCGACTTTGCCGTGTTCGGCTGAACGATCAAGCGCAATGACGGGAATGCCGAGGGAATTTGCCGATTCGACGGCTGTTGAAATCGCTGATGAATCGGTCGGATTGACCAGCAGCGCATCGACTCCCTGCTGGATCAAATCTTCTACGTCATTTGACTGTTTAGATGAATCATTTTGGGCATCGACAATAATGACCTTCATGCCCCGTTTTTTGGCTTCCTTTACAACGCCTTCTTTTAATGAAACGAAGAACGGATTGTTCAATGTAGAGACGGAGAGCCCGATAGTGAATTCTTTTTTATGTTTTGTGTTTGACGGTTTTGCCCATTGTGGCGGTTCAAGTGAACAGGCGGACAGCAAAAACAGTGATAATGCCGCGATCGTGATGATGGCTTTCTTCATAATGGTCCTCCTACTATGCCGATTTTTTGCGGTCCAGCAGCACCGCGATTAAAATGACGATTCCTTTGACGACGAGCTGATAAAAAGATGATACGCCGAGAAGGTTCAAGCCGTTGTTCAGCGTTCCGATAATCAAAACCCCGATCAGCGTACCGATGATGCGCCCTCGACCGCCGGACAGGCTCGTTCCGCCGAGAACGACCGCTGCGATGGCGTCCAGCTCGTATGATTCCCCGGCCGTCGGCTGTGCGGAATTTAAGCGTGATGTCAGAATCGCTCCCGCCAGCGCCGATAATAAACCTGTCAGAGAATAGATCATGATCTTGATACGGGGCACTTTGATTCCCGATATCAGCGCCGCTTTCTCATTGCCGCCGATGGCGTATGTCCGGCGGCCGAACGGTGTTTTGTGCAGAAGAACCCACAGGGCCGCAAATGCAATCAGCATCGTAATGGCAGGTACGGGAATGCCGAGAAAATAACCGCGCCCGAATAATTGAAATGCGTAATTTGAACCGAGCCCCGTAATCGGATTTCCGTCCGTATAGACGAGGGTCAGTCCGCGAAAGACGGTCATTGTCGCCAAAGTGGCGATGAACGGCGCCATTTTTCCTTTTGTGATTAATAATCCGTTTATCATGCCGAGTACGGCGCCGATCACGCAGCCGATGATGACGGCTAAGATCGGATCGATGCCTGAGACCATCATACCTGCGACCAATGCGCTCGATAAGGCGAGGATGGCTCCGACAGAGAGATCAATGCCTCCCGTTAAAATGACAAACGTCATTCCGAATGCAATCAGAGCGTTAATCGCAACCTGCCGAAGAAGGTTGAGAATATTGAGGGGTTCAAGAAAACTCGGGTTTAAAACGGAAACGATCAGCACAAGAATCAGTAAGCCGAGAAACGGACCGAGTTTTTGCGTGAAGGTATGAATGGAAAATCGCTTTTGTTCAGTTGATGTCATTGGTTCAGTTTTCATTCTGCTGCCCTCCCGTGGCAAGTGTCATGATGCGTTCTTGTGTTGCGCCGGCCGCATTGATTTCTCCGCTGATGCGTCCTTCGTGGACGACGATGATTCTGTCACTCATGCCGAGAATTTCCGGCAGCTCGGAAGACACCATGATGATGGCGACTCCGCGATCGGTCAGTTCATTCATTAATGAATAGATTTCCCTTTTCGCGCCTACGTCGACGCCTCTTGTCGGTTCATCAAGGATGAGAACTTTCGGGCCGATTCCAATCCATTTGGCGATGACGACTTTTTGCTGATTTCCTCCTGATAAATGCCGGGCGGCGGTTTCCGGAGATGCGGTCTTAATGGTCAGACGCTTGATGAGCAGCTCAACGAACTCCGCCTCGCGTTTTCGGTCAATGATGCCTTTCGGAGAGAAGCTGGTCAGGTTCGGCAATGAAATATTTTCACGAATGGACGTATCCAGCAGCAGCCCTTCATCTTTGCGGTTCTCCGTAATCAGGCCGAGTCCCTTGCGAATGGCATCGTACGGACCCCGAATGCCGGTTTTTCGGCCGGAAATCCAGATCTCTCCGGAATCGAGCCTGTCAATTCCGAACAGCGCCCTCATGATTTCTGTCCGTCCGGCACCCATTAAGCCGGAAACGCCGAGGATTTCTCCGGCGCTCACATGGAAACTGATCTGTGAAAAGCTTCCTTTTTTTGAGGCGTTTTTCACTTCGAGCACCTTATCGCCGAGTGACGGCGTGCGAGTCGGATACCGATCGGTCAGCTCCCGCCCGACCATTTGTTTGACCACTTCATCAAAATTAGTATCTTTAATATGCGCCGTATCCACAGTGAGGCCGTCCCGCATAATGGTGATCCGGTCGCAAATCGAAAATATCTCTTCCATTCGGTGCGAAATATAGACGATGGATACGCCGTCCCGCTTTAACGCCGTCATCACGTCAAACAGTTTGCTGATTTCCCGTTCGGTCAGCGCCGCGGTCGGTTCGTCCATAATAATGACTTCGGCGTTTGTCATCAGCGCTTTGGCAATCTCAATCATCTGCTGCTGTCCGACGGAACATTGTCCGGCTTCCCGGTCAAGAGGAAGAGAGACTCCCAGTTTTTCAAGCTGTGATTTTGCTAGCGCTTTCATTTTCTTTGTTTCTAAAACGCCGAACGCCGTCGTCAGCTCTTTGCCGATAAAAAGGTTTTCAAGCACCGTCATGTCCGGCCATATATTCAGTTCCTGATGGATAAAGGCGATTCCGTGCTTTTCGGCTTCCTTTGGATTGGAGAAGCTCATATTTATTCCGTTTATCGTAATGTTTCCCTTGTCGAGCCGGTGGAGCCCGGTGAGCAGATTCATTAACGTCGATTTTCCCGCTCCGTTTTCTCCCATTAAAGCGTGGATTTCTCCCGGCAGAAGCTCAAATGAGACGCCGGAGAGCACTTGGTTTTTGCCGAATGCTTTATGAATGTCTGTCATGCCGATGTGCATGCTGGATCCCTTCTTTCTAGAAAATCACACCCGCCTGCAGGATGCAGTTGGCGTATGGTGTCATTTCACCCGTTCGGATGACGGCTTTTGCTTTCTGTGTGAGCCGTTTGAATTCCTCGTGGGAGATGTACTCGATCGTCTGCGCTGAGAAATGGCTTTCTATGAAACTTGCATTCTCAGGATTTGCGTCTTTGATCTCGGAAGCGGCTATCACCTTTTCGACTGCCATCTCCCCGGCTACCAGGCCGGTCACGTCCCGAAAGGCGGGAACGCCCGCCGTTAAGGACAAATCAATTTTAGGTACGCCGTCAGGGACGGGGAGACCTGCATCGGCGATCGCGATGAGGTCTGTATGCCCGAGATCGGCTAATACTTTGGCAATGTGGCTGTTTAACATTCCGTGTTTTTTCATGACAGCAGCTCCTCAACTTCTTTTCTGGCCGGCATCCCGCCTTGGGCGCCGAAGTGCTGCACGGACAGGGAGGCGGCGCGGTTGGCAAACAGGAGCGCTTGCTCGATGTCCCGTCCTTCCGCGAGTGCGACGGCAAGTGCCGCATTAAAGGTATCGCCGGCTCCCGTCGTGTCGACCGCTTCTGCAGGGAAGGCGGGAACAAGCCGTTCCGCGGTGCCGTCTGAGTAGCGCACGCCTTGTTTTCCTTCGGTAATGAACAATTTGCCGGGATAGCCGGCGAGCGCTTCTTCTTTCGTCCGGTCAGGAAATAAAATGGATGCTTCATGTTCGTTCGGCGTAAGATATGCGGCATCCTCAATCGTCGATTGTTTCAGCGGCCGGGCCGGCGCGGGATTCAGGATAACCGGAATTTGCTGCGCGCGGCAGTAGCTGCACACTTCTTCAACGGTTTCTTCAGGAATCTCCTGCTGGATCAGCACGATATCAATGCCGGGAAGTTTTGCCAGCGCACTTTTGGCATAATCGGGGGAGATGTCATCGTTTGCGCCTTTTACGACGACGATGCTGTTGTCTCCTTCTGCGAGCACAATATGAGCCGTTCCGCTTTTTTTATGTGTAACCGTTTCCATATAGTCCGTATTGACACCGTTTGCCTTCAGGTTTTCAATAATCGCTTTTCCGTAGCTGTCATTGCCTGCTTTTCCTACCATATATACGTTTGCGCCCAGGCGGGAAGCGGCTACGGCCTGATTTGCGCCTTTTCCTCCGGGCACAGTTTGAAAGTCTGTGCCCAGTACGGTTTCTCCGGCTTTCGGACGCCGATCGGATGTGACGACCAGATCCATAGAACAGCTTCCGATAACACAAATTTCACTCATGGTGATCATCCTTTCTCGTCGTTTGTCTTCTTATGTAAGTCACGGGCAGTTGAATGGCCGTCTCTTTCGGCGGCTCTTTCTTTATCAATTGCAGCAGCAGGTTTGCCGCTTTTTTTCCCATCTCATATGCAGGCTGGCGGATGGTTGAAAGAGGCGGAAACAAAAGCCTGCTCTGCGGAATATCGTCGTATCCGATGATCTGAATCTCCTCCGGAACTTTTTTGCCGAGCCGCAGCGCCTCATGGAGGACGGCAGCCGCCGCAATGTCGTTGCTGGCAATGACTCCGTCGGTTTCAGGGTATGCTGCAAACAATTCTTCTGCTAAAATGGCGGCATCCTTGATGGAAAATGAAGCGGCGGAGATGACATTGAACTGCGCGCCCGCTTTTTGCAGCACATCAAGTGCGCCGTTAAAACGTTCCTGAGCGGTCGGAAGGTGGGCTGGGCCTTTGACAAGCGTGATGCTTGTGCTTTTGCCGCGAAGCATTTCCTCAGCCGCCCGTTTTCCGCCTGCCCGCCCGTCACTGAATACGGATGGGGCGCCTTCTTTTGTCCGGTCCAGAAATACGACCGGGTAAAGGCTGCCGCTGTATTCGGGAAGATCGGGGTAATGGGTGGCCGCCAAAATACCTGCAACTTGATTTTGTTTAAATGTTTGCAGGTAGTCGAGTTCTTTTTCCAATTCTTCATCGCTGTTGCCGATGATCAGCCGGTATCCTTCCCGCTGCAACTCGTCTTCAGCCCCGCGGGCAAGCTGAGGGAAAAAGGGATTCGTAATATCCGGAAGCAATAGCCCGACCAGTCTGGATTCTCTTTTATAAAGAGAGCGGGCAACTTCATTCGGATAATAATTCAGCTTCTCCATGGCAAGCATGACCTTCGTTCGTGTATCTTCATGCACGTAGCCGTTGTCATTGAGGACACGCGAAACCGTGGCAACAGAGACGCCGGCAGCGCCTGCGACATCTTTAATCGTTGCCAACAAACACTCCTCCTTCATTTATGTAACCGTTTACATAAAAAGAGTAACACGAATAATTTCGGTTGGCAACAAAAAAAGAGACCGGGGTCTCTTTTAGTTCACGATGCCGATTTGCGAGATATTCACTTTGATATCAGGGACGATCTCGATGGAAGGATAGACTTCACGCCAATTGAGCCGCTTGCCCCGCTCATAATAATGGGTTTGATAGTTCCGGCCGATGCCGAGGATATCCGAGTTGTGCTCCTGAATATGGCTGATCACCGATCTGGCCTGCCCGTTCAGATTTGCTGAGGCTTGTTTGTTCATTTGGTCGATTGCCGTATAAGAATTCAGCTTGTCCTTTGGATATTCCAAGACGCGTGCATTCAGTTTTAAACGGATTTTCACTTTTATATGCTGCGGATCTGTATCTATAAATACAATCTTTCGCGTGGCATCCGTGATGCCGAGAGAAAGATAATTTTCAATATCCATTTTGTATTTGTCCCACAGCTTCAGATTAATATTAGCCGATTTATTAAATTGCCCGCTTAAAAGGGTCAGGAGGGTCGAATCCTGACCGAGCACCTCAGTCACTTTCCGCTGGCCGCTGAACAGGGCAGAACCCTCTACCTTTATCGTCTGTCCGTTAATCGATAAATAAGGAAGGGCGAAATCCTTATCAGCCGTCAGCATGCTTGAACGGATGGATTGCAAATTTTCCATGCTGATATTTGATTCCGCATTAGCGCTTGTTAATAAATTCGTTAAGTACTTGCTGACGATCAATTTCTGCCGGACGATCAGCTTCAGCACTTCAATCGCCTCGCCGTCTTTTACAACCGCCGGATGAGCGAGAAGCGGGCTTTTCGGATCTCTGTAAAAGACATCGAGATAAGGAAAAAGCGGTTTTTCCGCCATTTTCTCACCGATTAATAAGACTCTTTGCTTGGACGTGTCAATGCGCTGATCGACAAGCTTATCCAATTGAAACCGCGCTTCACGGATGGTGTGCCCGGAAGCGCTGAGCACCGTCGTAATGAATGAGCCGCCCGTTTCCTGTTCCGCCTGGGAGGACTGAACCTTCCGATAGGTGATGCCGATTTTATTTTCACCGTCATGATCAACATCAAGGCTTGCGGTCAGCACGAGAGAAATATCTTTCAGCAAATTTTGATCCCAGCAGCCCGCAAGTGTCAGGCTTGCGCACATGAGACTGATAAGAACCGCTTTTTTAATGCGCATGGCGGACACCCTTTTTGCGTACAAGGACAATCAATACCATAAACAACGGAAACAAATACACAAACACAATATCGGAAATGCGGAAAAACTGATCCAGCTGCTGTATCGTTTTATCCGTGCTTGTGGCCCAAATAGACAGAAGGAAGACGAGCAGGGCCAGCGGATAAACAAACCGGCTGTGATCTTTTTGATTGAACAGCTTGGCAATGCCGGTGCTTGCCAAGTAAAACACGTTGGCCAGCGTTGAAAAGACGGTCACGAACCAAAACGTCAAAAAGAGCAGATCCGTCCGTTCGATAATTCTGAATGAAACGGTTTTTAACAGGTACAGCACAGGCTCCGGGATCATTTTTATTTCTTCGGGGCTGATTGTGACAAAGCAAGTAAGGGTGATATACAGGTAATAAAGGATAATCAAGATGTTTGAAATCGTCAGTATTTTGTAGCGCTGGCTGACGGTGCAGTTGATTAGGGGCCCGATCACGAGCGCCGCCTGAAAGCCGGTAATGCTGACAAGTGTTTGCTGCACCCCGGTAAGCATGTCTTTTGCGGTTCCGTGAAAAATCGGCATAATGTATGTGATATCGGCTTTTCCCAGCGTGTATAAAAGCGGCAGAGAGATCAGCAGCAAAAACGGCGTTAAAATAAAGCTGAACCTGGCGATCGCATTCAGCGGAGCCTGGGCGATATAGACAGAACCGAGGATCAGCATTAAGCTGATCACCCAATTCGGAGTCTGAGGGAGCACCCAGATATCCAATATCCGTGTAAATACAGAAAGAATGAGCGTGCAGAGAAACGCGAAATATAAAATATACAGCACCTGCACCCCTTTGCCGGCAAGTGTTCCGAACACCTCCTCCAGCATTTCGTACAGGTTCAGCTTCGGAAACCGGTGAAATAATATCATATACAGGCTGAATGTAAGCTGGACGAGCAATCCGGTAAGCAGAATGGAAATCCATCCGCTGCTTCCCGATTTCATCATCAGTAAATGGGGCAGCGCCAAAATGCCGATGCTGATCTGCGTCTGATTAATGAAAAACACGCCTTGAAGCGGGCTTATTTTTTTAGGCTTCATCTTTTCTCCACCCCCGAACATGTTTCATCTGCTTTGAGTCTTGCGGTCTCAAATAAAAAGGCCTTCTTTTAATAAACCAAGCCGGCAGCCGGATAAATGCATCCTTCAAGTCACTGAAATGAAACGGCGTCAGAGATGATAAATAAGGAACGCCGAGTGATTCAAGCTTGCACAGGTTCATCAGAATAAGCCCGAAGCCGAGTGCGATGCCGATAAAACCGAACGAGGATGCCAGAAACATAAGCGGAAATCTGAGCGTTCGGATGGACGTGCTCATTTCATATGAAGGAAGCACAAAAGAAGAAACAGCCGTAACGGCTACGACGATAATCATCATATTAGAAATGAGTCCCGCCTGAACGACTGCGTCACCGATCACGAGACCGCCGACAATGCCGATCGTCTGACTGATCGGTCTCGGCAGCCTGATACCGGCTTCGCGGATCAGTTCAATCGTAATTTCCATAATCATGGCTTCTATCAGCGGGGGAAAGGGAATATCAACAATCGAATTTTTCATGGTGATAATCAGATCGTTGGGAATGACTTCAAAATGAAACGCAATCAGCGCGATATAAAAAGCGGGCAGCGTAATCGCGATCATAAAGGCGAAAAATCTCAGCACTCTTAAAAAACTGGCAGAAATCCACCTCGTGCTGTAGTCATCCGGAGATTGAAAAAAGGAAAAGAATGTGATCGGCGCAATCAAAGCCGACGGACTCCCATCCATCATGATCAGCACACAGCCTTCCATCACGCATGCTTTTGCTTTATCCGGCCGTTCCGTATGAATGATCTGCGGAAAAATGGAAAACGAATTATCTTCTATTGATTCCTCGATAATCCCGGGCGCAAGCACGCTGTCTATACGCAGGTATGACAGGCGCCGCTTCACTTCCTCCACAATCTCCGGATTGGCGATATTCTCAACAAAGATAACCGCAACCTTTGATTTGGCTCTTTCCCCGATATCCATATAATGAACGGAGAGATGGCGGTCCTGTATGTGAAACCGCAGCTGATGAATGTTCGTTTCCAAACTTTCCACAAACCCGTCATGGGCGCCGCGGACGATACTTTCAGATTCGGGTTCCATAATGGAACGCAGCGGATTCTGCCCGACGGAAAACAGCTTCGCTTTCCTCGATGCATCGCTGAGAAAAACAACCTGTCCGGCCAAAATCCCGTCAATGAGTTTTCTGATTTCATCCGTTTCCGCACTGCTGACGGCATTCATCGTTTCCTCAAGCGGGCCGTTCTGCAGGGTGTCGCTTAACAGAAACTCATTCAGCTTCTGTTCTTCTATCATTTGTTCAATATAAAAGAAAGCGGTATGACGGTCCTGCAGTTTGATCCTTCGTATTTTAAAATCACCGCAAACACACATCAGCTCCTGCATTTCCCGTACAGCCGATTCAAAATCGCCGGGAATCCGTTTGTTTTGTTTATCCGCAGACATCAGACCGCCTCCTTTCCTGGTTATCTGTAGTTTTCAGCGGGTATTCCTTTTTTATGCATTTTATAAAATAGAGGAGTTCCTCGATGGTTTTACCAAGAACTTCACAATTATGGATGAATATTTCTTGAACGAATATAAAGATTTATTAAAAATATTTCAAAAGAGTGATAAACGTCCTGTAAATGGTTTAAAAGGAGAAAGGCTTTCCGCATATAAAATGTGTATTTCTTGTAAACACTCCGGACCCGTCTTTTTCTGTCATGTACCAGTCATTCCGCTAGTTATTTTGGAATGGGACTGAAAGCAGGATACGGGGGAAAAATGAATGACTTTAAGACCTTATCCTTAACAAAACAGGCAGTCTGCACACAGCGGACAGAGAGTCCCGAAACGTATGCGCAGTGCGAAAAACGCTGATACAAACGGGCTGGAAAAGATGGATTATCATTACATCTTTTTCTTCCGGAACGCGAATAGTTCCATTGGTCCAAATGAATTTCTGTGCGGAAATGTAAACGCATTCATTTTTCTTTTGAAAAATTGAAGTAAGGTTGAAGTCCTGCCTATTCCCAAAAAAAGCAATTCGATAATAGGAAGAATAGCGTCACTAATAGAGAAGTTTGGCTCAGTGAAAGCGGGAAGATTATGTTACATAATGCCGATTGAGAATTCATAGTGAAGCTATATACTGATGAATGAATTTATCAATACAGAAGGAGATGTCAAAAATCAATGTGGTTACTCATTATAGCCTGTGCTGCCGTACTAATCATCGGAATCATTGAAAAAAGGCGGCATCAGAAGAATATCGATGCTCTGCCAGTACGCGTCAATATTAATGGTATCCGCGGAAAGTCAACCGTAACGAGGCTGACGACCGGAATACTGATGGAGGCGGGCTACAAAACAGTCGGAAAAACGACGGGAACAGATGCAAGGATGATCTATTGGGATACACCTGAGGAGAAACCGATCAAACGGAAACCGCAGGGCCCGAATATCGGCGAGCAAAAAGAAGTAATGAAGGAAACCGTAGAACGGGGCGCCAATGCCATTGTCAGTGAATGTATGGCGGTAAACCCGGATTATCAGATTATCTTTCAGGAAGAACTCCTTCAAGCCAACATCGGCGTCATCGTGAATGTGCTTGAAGACCATATGGACGTCATGGGGCCGACGCTTGATGAAATCGCTGAAGCTTTTACCGCGACGATACCGTATAACGGTCACCTTGTCATTACAGACAGTGAATACACAGACTTCTTTAAAGAAAAAGCCGCAGAGCGGAATACCGAGGTCATTATTGCGGATAACTCTAAAATTACAGATGAATACCTTCGTAAATTTGAATATATGGTCTTTCCTGATAACGCTTCCCTTGCGCTCGGCGTTGCCCAGGCTCTTGGGATAGATGAAGAAACGGCGTTTAAAGGAATGCTGAATGCGCCGCCTGATCCTGGCGCCATGAGAATCCTGCCGCTGCTCAGCACGAAGGAGCCCGGTCATTTCGTAAACGGCTTTGCCGCAAATGATGCATCTTCTACTTTAAATATATGGAAACGTGTAAAGGAAATCGGCTACCCGACAGATGAACCGATCGTTATCATGAACTGCCGCGCCGACCGTGTGGACAGAACGATTCAGTTCGCAAACGACGTGCTTCCGTACATTAAAACGAAGGAACTCATACTCATCGGCGAGACGACAGAACCGATCGTCAGAGCTTATGAAGAAGGCAAGATTCCTGCCGATACATTGCACGATCTGGAATATAAATCAACAGACGAAATCATGGACGTGCTGAAAACAAGAATGCAAAACCGTGTCATATATGGCGTGGGCAATATCCACGGTTCAGCGGAACCATTAATTGAAAAAATTCAAGAGTATAAGGTGAAACAGCTCGTTAGCTAGGAGGAAAAGGATAAATGTTCGGATCAGATTTATACATCTCACTTATTTTAGGCGTGTTAATCAGTTTAATTTTCGCGGAAAAAACAGGTATCGTACCTGCCGGTTTAGTCGTGCCGGGTTATTTAGGGCTCGTTTTTAACCAGCCGGTCTTTATTTTACTCGTATTGTTAGTGAGTCTTCTTACATACGTGATCGTCAAATACGGTTTATCCAGATTTATGATTTTGTACGGACGCAGAAAATTCGCAGCTATGCTGATAACGGGAATCTGCTTAAAAATCGCCCTTGATTTCCTTTACCCGATCGTACCGTTTGAGATATCAGAATTCCGCGGAATCGGTATCATCGTACCGGGTCTGATCGCCAATACCATTCAGAAACAGGGATTAACGATTACATTTGCCAGCACGCTGTTCTTAAGCGGCGCAACTTTTGCCATTATGTTTGCTTACTACTTAATCTAATGTAAGGTGTGTCAAACGATGAAAAAACAATTAAGCTTTCAAGAAAAACTGCTGAAGCTGACCAAACAGCAGAAAAAGAAGACCAATCTTCACGTTTTTATCGCGCTGCCGATCGTCTTTTGCCTGATGTTCGTCTGCATCCTGACAGGGAAGGCGGAAACGCCGAGTGTGAAAAGAAATGCCGATGACCTTGTATCAGCCTCATTCGTCGGAGATATTATGATGGGCCGGAATGTCGAGAAAGTGACAAAGCATAAAGGCACGGAGAGTGTCTTCCGTTACGCAAAGCCATTCTTCGAAGCATCCGACTATGTGTCGGGGAACTTTGAAAACCCGGTTACATATAAAAAGAACTACAAAGAAGCAGAAAAAAATATCCACCTTCAATCAAACAAAGATGCCGTAAAAGTATTGAAGGACATGAATTTCACCGTTCTCACGGCAGCCAACAACCATGCGATGGATTACGGCCCTCAAGGAATGCGGGATACGGTTGAAGAGTTTTCAAAGCAAAATCTTGAACTTGTCGGCGCGGGCCTCACGCTGAAGGAAGCCGAGCAGAACATTTCTTATCAAGATGTAAACGGAATCAAAATCGCAACACTGGGTTTCACTGATGTTTCCGGAAAAGGCTTTGCAGCTAAACGAAATGCGCCGGGTGTGCTTCCGGCCGATCCAGAGCTGTTTATTCCGATGATTTCTAAAGCCAAAAAGAAAGCCGATCTTGTCATTGTTCAAACACACTGGGGACAGGAATACGATAATGATCCGAATGACAGACAGCGCCAATTGGCAAGAGCAATGTCAGATGCCGGAGCGGATATTATCGTCGGACACCATCCGCACGTGCTGGAACCGATCGAAATGTACCACGGCACCGTTATTTTCTACAGCCTGGGCAACTTCGTATTCGACCAGGGGTGGACAAGAACGAGAGACACGGCGCTTGTTCAATATCATCTGCAGAAAAACGGCACAGGACGCTTTGAAGTCACGCCGATGAATATTCATGAAGCGACGCCTGCGCCGGTTAAAAAAGGCAGCATCAATCATAAAACGATCGTACGTGAACTGACGAAAGAATCGAATTTCGATTGGAGCGTCAAGGATGGAAAATTAACGTTTGATGTGGATCACAGCGATATCTTAAAAAAGAAAGCGGAGTGAAAAACAAATGAAAATCATTAAAGCGGGATGGCCGTTTGCCGCGATCATTATGGTATTTATGTTTATGTCTGCGTTTAAATACAATGATCAGCTCACAGATCAGGAAAAACAAAAAATTGACACGGAAATGCAAAAAATTCAGCAAGAGGATACAGCGGGCGCAAAATAAGCGCATGATTCCGCTTGCCGGCATATTGTTTGTTCCGAATCCAGTAAAGAATGCCCATAACGGGCATTCTTTTTTTGTGTGCTCTCCTAAACATTTGTTAAAAGTTACCGATGTAAAAACTACTAAAAATGAGGAGAGTGAATAGAAAACATGCTCACAAGCTGGAGGAAGTACATCCTTGCCGGCCTTATGATTTGTCTTGTGGCACCTGCAGTGACGAGAACGGAAATTGCTGAAGCGGATTCTCAAGTTTCTGTCCTGATCGTTTCAGACGCGCAAAAACTTGTCGGAAATAAATATGTTTACGGAGGCGAAGAGCCTGAGGACGGTTTTGATCCGTCCGGATTGATGCATTATCTTTTCAGCAGACAGAACATCCATCTGCCGAGAACGGTCAGTGATCAATGGAAAGTCGGAGCCGCCGTCAAAGAAAATGACCTTTCACCGGGAGATCTTGTGTTTTTCAAAAAGTCAGATTCAACACAAAACGCGCCCGTCCATGACGGTCTTTATATCGGAAACGGAGAGATGATACACAGTTCTCCGTCTGAAGGCGTAACCGTCACACGCTTTCAAAAAAGCAGTTATTGGATGAATTTATATCTTGGCGCCAAGCGGATTACAAAAGATCCGGAACTGGCTGATGATCCGATCGTTCAGGAGGCAGCCCGTTACCTCGACATTCCGTATGTATTCGGCGGAAGCACGCCCGAGGAGGGATTCGACTGTTCGGGGCTGGTCCAATATGTTTTTGAAAACATGCTTCACATTTACCTGCCGAGATCTGCGGAACAGCAGTGGCTGGTCGGTGAGAAAATCAAACTGAGCGATATAAAGCCCGGGGACGTGATTTATTTCAGCGACACGTATAAAAAAGGAATTTCCCATGCGGGCATTTATGCGGGAGAGGGAAGGTTCATCCAAGCAAGCCGCTCCGCAAAAGTCACCATTTCTTACTTGTCGGAAGATTACTGGAAAAAACATTTTACGGGGGTGCGCCGATTCAGCAATTTAGCCATTTCTAAAGAAAATCCCGTTGTGTCCACAGCGGCCGATCATATCGGAATTTCTTATCTGAAAGGCGGCGTTTCACCGGAAACCGGCTTTGATACGGCGGGATTTGTTCAATACATCTATCAAAAAGTGAAAGGAATCAGCCTGCCGCGTTATGCGGACAAGCAGATGCAGGCGGGCGTTCCGGTCGATAAACAAGATCTGAAGCCCGGCGATCTGGTCTTCTTTAAAGCGGAAAGCCTGAATCCGGCCATTTATATCGGGAACGGACAAGTGATTCATGTCACCGTGTCCGCAGGCGTTACCATAACAAATATGAACACAAGCGCTTATTGGAAGGACAAATATGCGGGCAGCATCCGGCTCCCGTAAAAAAAGACGTCAGAGAGTGTCTCTGACGTCTTTTTCTTTTACCGTTTCGGCGCTCTGTATCCGGCCGCTACCGCATCCTCTACGGAACAGAACATTTCCGCGGGATCTGTCGTCCGGTCGTAGTATGTACTTCCCGGCGTGTGATAAATGCCGTTCCGGCTGCCTTTAATGTCGCATCCCTGTGAGGTGCCGGCTGCTTTCGTCTCGGCATGTCCGCCGGAGGAAGGGGCGTTGTTTTGCGCCGTTTCCGCGTTTTCGGATGTTTTTGTTTCTGCTTTCTGCCGCTTTAAAGATTTATTTTCTGACTGAAGCGTTTCAGCGGTCTTTTCGAGCTTCTTTTGTGAATTTTTTAATTTCTCATTGTCTTGTTTGAGTGATTTGTTTGTTTTTTTCAGCTCGCTTATCTCTTGGCTGAGTTTGCTGAGTTTTTCTTCATTGCCGGCTTCGGCTTCGGATTTCTCCTTTTCGGCCGCGGCACTGATGTTTTCATATTTTTTCTCAAGCGCCTGGTGTTCCTTCGTCAATTTTTGATAAGCGGTATGAAGGGTGCTGTATTTCTCCTCTGCCTTCACGGCCGAGGCGTCCGGCTCTGCGAGGGAGGCGCCGGTCAGAAGCAGGATAAATCCGCCGATGAGAAGGGGCCAAAACAGCTTTTTTGAAAAATGTTTGTCTTTTTTTGCCGCTTTGCATATGAGATGGAATATTCCGTATCCGACTGCGCAGAGAAAAGCTAAACATCCTATAATAGCGATTGCATTCGACATCATGAAACTCCTTTTTTCTTTATCTTACAATTTATTTTCATTTTTGGGAATTCCTTTTTTGGGAAACATGAAAAACCAGGCCGTGAAAGACCTGGCTTTTGCCTTTTATTGCTCGTTGTCGAGAAGCCGGTTGATGAAATATGCGACGCCGTTTTCATCGTTGCTTTTTGTAATATACGTGCTTTTTTCCTTCAGTTCATCAATCGCATTGCCCATGGCGATGCGGTTTCCCGCCGCTTCAAACATGGAGAAATCATTCGGGCTGTCGCCGATGGCGTAAATATCCTGTTTTTCAATTCCGTACAGTGAGGCAAGCTCCGTCAGAGCACGTCCCTTTCCGGAACCGGCAGGGAGGATTTCGATAATGTGTTTCCCGGAAGATGTCTGGGATAATTTCGGATGATGTGTAATTTCTTCTTTGGCGTTTCTCAGTTTTTCCATATCAAAAGAGAAACAAAGAAGCTTGTAAACATGTTCGTCTCCGTTAAAAATCGCCTGTATATCCTGCACGGGTTTAATGCCGAATTGTTTGAACTGCGTCTTTGCGCCCTCCCATAATGTCCGAATATCTTCCTTGGGATTGGCGCTTTTCAGAATGTCCAGTTCTGCCTGCAGTTTGGACTCGCCGTCAAACGGGGACAGCAGATGATCATCTGTATAGACCTCAAAGTAAATGTCGTTGTCCGTTAAATAAGCGGCGATATCCTTCCCGGCCTGCTGATCCATTAAGAGCCGGCTGACGAGGCGGTATCCTTTGTCATGGACTGTCCCGCCGTTTGCCGCAATGATCGGAATATCCAAATCCTTTAAGAGCGCTTTTACATCAAATGTGGCTCTGCCCGTGCAGATGGCCACGAGAATGCCCGCTTCATCCGCTCTTTGTAAAGCCGCTCTGTTTTCCGGAGAAATCACACTGTCCGAGTTCAGTAATGTGCCGTCTAAGTCAATGGCTATCAATTTCATATGTATGGATGCCCTCCTTAAAAATAAAGCTGCTTCATGTAGTATGTTCAGCTTTGTGCGAAATCAGCAGAAAGCCGTCAGTTAAAAGGCTATACCTTCATGTCCTTTTTTTCAACAGAAAAACGGCGGGATTTGCTAACCCCGCCGTGACATCTTACGCGTTTAAATCATTTTTTAATTTCGTTTTCACTTCTTGAAGGTTTTCCTCATTCAGCTTGAAGTAATAAATATTTTTGCCGTACTGAGGAGTGTAAATATAGCTGTCTGAACCTGTCAGCTGCAAAGAATCCACCGATTTCAGCGATGTGATAAACGGGAACAGACCGATGGCGTCATTAAGAGATAAGTTCATTTTTAAGTTTTTCCCTAAGCTGTCGACGATATCGTCATAAGATGGGATCGAGCTTAACGATTTAGATTTTTTAATAATGGCGCTCAGCACTTCCATCTGTCTTTGTCCGCGCATCAGATCGGTGTCGGCTTTGCGTGTTCTTACATAAGCCAGTGCCTGCTCACCGTCAAGCGTCTGGACGCCCGGCTTCAGCACGACTTTTCCTTTTGTATCGACCTTAATACGATCGGCAATTTTCTGGCTTTTCACATTTACCGTAACGCCGTTCAACTCATTGACGACATCGCGGAACGCGTCGAAGTTGCTCTCAACCACATAATCTACCGGAATATCAAGCATGTTTTCTACTGTTTTATAAGTTAAATTATAACCGCCGTAAGCATGTGCGTGCGCGAATTTGTCATAGCCGTGTCCCGGGATGTTGACATAGGAATCCCGCGGAATGCTGAGCATCGTCGCTGTTTTCTTTTTCCGGTTGAAGGTGACGAGCACGTTGGCGTCACTTCTTGCGTCATCTACTGATTCACCCTTACTGTCACGGGCGTCTATTCCTAAAAGCAATACGGTGAAAGAATCCTTCTTCGGGTCAAATTCTTTGATCCGTTTTACGGACTGGTCGCCGCGGTCAAGGCTGACGTGCGCTTCTTTGGTCGCATTATTCAATTTCACAAATGCGTAGGTGCCGACGGAACCGGCGATCACCAATAAGAAAGCGGCGAATACCAGTACAAATTTCACCCATTTTCTGAGGCGTCTTTTCTTTTTTCTGCGTTGAGATCGTTCTTCCATATCATTACCTCTCGTTTCTATTCTTTGTGAAGCGTACCATAATTGTTGACTTGGAGCAACTCTGTAAATGAGAAAATTCCAAATCTTTCTCTCTATTTCGACAACATCTACTGTTATTTTTGCATCAGGTTCACATTATATTGGACGGCAGGAAGCGGGAAATGTTTCGTCGCTTTGTAAAAAATAATTAGTAAAATAATGGATATTAACGGTGCGGAAGGTTTGAAACGGACGGAAACAGGCAAAAGAAGCAGTAGAACAATTCCGCGCGTTACAGCGTTGGATGAAGGGAGTCTACATAACATGAAAAGCATACACTCGAATAAATGGCTCTATTTTTTCGGCGCACTCGGCGGCGCGTTATACGGATATGATACCGGAGTCATTTCCGGAGCTATTTTATTTATGAAAAAAGAACTGGGACTGAACGCCTTTACAGAAGGCCTCGTTGTCAGTTCGTTATTGGCGGGGGCGATTCTCGGGTCGGGATTCGCCGGCAAACTGACCGACCGGTTCGGCAGGCGGAAGGCCATCATGGGAGCGGCGCTGCTGTTTTGTATAGGCGGTTTAGGAGTCGCTTTTGCCCCGAATACAGAGGTGATGGTTCTTTTCCGGATCATTCTCGGACTGGCTGTCGGAACATCTACAACGATCGTTCCGCTCTATTTATCGGAGCTGGCTCCGAAGCATAAACGGGGGGCGCTTTCTTCGCTGAATCAGCTGATGATTACGGTCGGAATCCTCGTTTCTTATATCGTGAACTATATATTTGCCGATGCAGGCGCTTGGCGCTGGATGCTTGGACTTGCGGTTGTGCCGTCAGTCATTCTGCTGATCGGAATCTTATTTATGCCGGAAAGCCCGCGCTGGCTGTTTACGATCGGCAAAGAAGAGAAAGCAAGAGAAATCCTTTCATCATTGCGGGGAACGAAGAATATTGATGATGAGATTGATCAGATGAAAGAAGCGGAAAAGGAAAACGAAGGCGGCTTGAAAGAATTGTTTGAGCCGTGGGTGAGACCCGCGCTGATTGCCGGCCTCGGACTTGCCTTTTTGCAGCAATTCATCGGGACAAATACAATTATTTATTACGCCCCGAAAACATTTACCAGTGTCGGGTTCGGCAATTCCGCGTCTATATTGGGAACGGTCGGAATCGGCGCCGTCAATGTCATCATGACGCTTGCGGCTATTAAAGTCATTGATAAGATCGGCCGGAAGCCGCTGCTGCTGGCCGGAAATGCGGGCATGGTCATCAGCCTGCTCGTATTGGCCGCGGTCAATCTCTTCTTTGAACATTCAGCAGCCGCATCATGGACAACGGTGATTTGTTTAGGCCTGTTTATCATTGTGTTTGCGGTCAGCTGGGGGCCTGCCGTGTGGGTCATGCTTCCTGAATTATTCCCGCTGCATGTCCGGGGTATCGGGACGGGTGTCTCCACTTTGATGCTGCATGCCGGAACATTGATTGTCTCATTAACCTATCCGATGTTAATGGAAGCAGTCGGCATCAGCTATTTATTTCTCATTTATGCCGCGATCGGGATACTGGCATTCCTGTTCGTCTGGTTTAAAGTGACCGAGACGAAGGGAAAAAGCCTTGAAGAAATTGAGCAGGATCTGAAAAGCCGTAACGGTGGCTCGGGATCAGAATCAAATCGGCGGACAGTTCATCCGTAATATTCAGTTTTAGGGGGGCGGTTATTCACCGGCCCCTCAAAACGGATGCAGGCGGGCGCCCGGTCACATAAATGACGGGGATATGTCATACGTTGTATAAAGTCACGATAAAGGCGGGGATGCCGGTGAAAACGAGTATTATTATCCTTACATATAATGAACTTGAGCTGACGAAAAAATGTCTGGCCAGCATTGAACGATACACCGACAAAGATAAGATTGAACTGATTATAGTTGACAACGGTTCCTCAGACGGAACGAGAGAATACATATCAAATCTGCCTGACGTCAAAGTCATCCTAAATGAAAAAAACCTCGGGTTCGCCAAAGGGTGCAACCAGGGTATCGAAGCGGCAGGGGGAGAAAATCTGCTGTTTCTGAACAACGATACGATGGTCACGAAAAATTGGCTCACCTCCATGCTGCGGGTGCTGTATCATTCTGAAAAAGCCGGTATGGTCGGGCCCGTCAGCAACTATGTCAGCGGCGCGCAAATGATCCATGACGCATATCAATCGCTTGATGAGCTGGAGTCATTCGCGGAGGCGTATTGCGCACGGGAAAAGCATCATACAAAGCGGGTGCTGCGCCTTGTCGGCTTCTGTCTTCTGGTGAAAAGAAGCGTCATTGAAGACATCGGCCCGTTCGATGAGCAATTCGGATACGGTTCTTTTGAAGATGATGACCTATGTTTACGCGCCCTGCAAAAAGGCTACAGCCTGCACATCGCCCTCGATGCCTTTGTGCATCACCACGGACATGCGACGTTTACGGCTAATCAGGATATCAATATCAATCAGTTATATTCGGAGAACCGCCAGCGTTTTACGGAAAAATGGGGCACTGATTTTACGTACTTTACTCATCCGAGACCGGAAATTGCGGAGCTCGTTCCCCGGGAGGCGAAACGGATACTTGATGTCGGCTGCGGCGCGGGGGCTACGGGGCTGGAACTACAAAACAGACAGCCTTGCGAACTGTACGGAATAGAACTGCACCCGCTGGCGGCGCAAGCGGCAAAAGGACACTATGAAGCGGTGCTGCAGGAAGATGTCGAAGAAGTGAAGCTTCCTTATCCGGAAGGCTTTTTTGATTGCATCATTTTCGCCGACATCCTTGAGCACTTAAAAGACCCGTGGCGCGTCATTGAAACGTACTCATCCTATTTGTCGCCTGCCGGATCAATCGTTTGCAGCATTCCGAATATTTCCCACGCCGAAGCGCTGTTCCCGCTTCTGCTCGGTGACTGGACATACAGAGACGCCGGCATTCTCGACCGCACCCACTTGCGGTTTTTTACGCCGCAGTCGGTGCGCACGCTCTTTCCGGAAGAGACATTTGCTGTGAAAAAGCAGTCCTATACGTATGTTCACGTGGATGAGCGGGTGCAGCTGTTTTTACAGGAAATCACACGAATGGCGCAATCGATGCAATTTCCGGTGACACAGCTGCCCGAACAAAGCCGGATTTATCAAATTCTCCTCCGTGTCGAAAAAACAGGCTGAAGGCTACCGTCCCATCGTTCCGAAGTTGGTAATCTGAATGGAAACATCATAGTCAAAAGCCGCTTCGGAGAAGGTCTCATCCCAATGATGCTTTACTTTTTTCCAATAGTCGGGATATTGAATGCGGACTCTGTCAGAAAAGAAGACAGGGTCCGTTTCATATTGATTCTGCAGCTTATCGATGACTTCTTTCACATCGCTTTTCAGTTTTTTTTCGAAAATCTTTTCCAGCCCGTTTAAATAGTGCTGATCGAATGAATCTTCTCCGGCATATTGATCCTCTGACAAAAGTCCTTTTGTTTTTACCGCTACATGAAATGACAGCTTCCCGTTTTTCAGCCTGGGAGTGATGGCGGATGTTGATTTTTTGATCTCGAAGGTAATCGGGTGCCCCCCTTTATCCAAAGCGGGCAGCACGCCGCCCCGTATCGTCCCCATGAGCCAATTCAGGCTCTGTATTTCGTATGGTGACAGAAAGCCCGCCAATCTGTTTTGTTTTGCGTTTTTGATAATGGCCGCTCCGTCATACACCGTTTTTCCTTTTTGATTGCTGACGGCCTGAATGAGAAAACTGCGTTTATTATGGCAGTAAATTGAAGCCCTCCCGATTCGGAGCGGTTGTAAAATCTTCCCGTTGTAGTTTCCGTTGTTCGTAAGGTCGATCAGCTTTTCCGCGGGCATGGGCTGCTGCTGATTCGGCGTCGGCTCCGTCAGAATATCGGACGCTTTTCCTCTTACCGCGAAGAGATAGCTGCTCCGCCTTAATTCATCATCGCGGATAAAATGATTCATCATCTGCAGTATATTTTGGTCGGCCAGCAATTTGTCGCTGAATATCAGCACTTTTAAGTGATCGCTGTAAACAGGCGGATCTTTTAAAGCGACTTCACTGACGGCTTCAAGAATGGTATCCCCCCGCGTCGTCACATTGACAAACACGGGCCGGCCGGAAGCCTGGCTGTTTTCACTTTGGGGCAGCAGGTTTTGATAGGTTAATTTATATCGGCGGTCACTCGTCTCGTCTATCGCCAGTCCCCGGGCGAAAGATAGCTTTTCGACTTCCTTCGCGTCCCAGCATCCTGAAAGCGTCATCAGTATGAAAAGCGCCGCCGCCCATTTTATGAAAAGTGTCATGACGTCTGTTTCCTCCCGGCTATTTTTTTCATCCAGCTGACAAACCAGATGAGAAAAGGAATCATAATGACGGCAAAAAACGTATACCCGAGAATATTCGCGAATGCAAACACGCTGTTGATATCATCGGGGTACATCGAAAGGCCGAATGTCACTGCCAATAAGCTCCCCATCAGCCAGGCATTGTTTTTATTTTTCAGTCTGAAAATGGTGTTTAATCCGATATGCGCCCCTTTAAAAGAGCCGAGCATACAGGTAAACTGCTGGCATGTCCACGTGATTAAAAGAAAGATATCAAACCGCTCAATGAAAATACCCCGGATTTCTAAGGCGTGAATCAGGGAAATGGTCGGATACGTCACCGTTTTGGCTTCAGCGACCGACATACAGCCGATGACGACAAGCAGCGTAACGCTGTAAAATAAGCCTGCGCTGGCGATGCCGAAGACAGCAGCCTTTTTCGCCTGCTTCGGATTTTTCATAAACGGCACCAGATACAGAATCACCTCAAGCCCTGAAAAATACAAAAGGGTCCGCGGAAACATCTCAAAAAAGCTTTTGTAGCCTCCTTCCATGACCGGGCGGACGAAATCCAGCTTAAACAGTCTCAGGCTGAATATAAGCAGCATAATCAGAATGACGATCGTAACCGGGAACAGATAGGCATAAAGCTTTGAAATGGGATAGACCCCGCCGGTCACATGGTAGATGCCGACCGCCAGAAAGATGAATATGACGACACCCATCGGCGTATTTTTCAGTAAAAAGTAATTGATGACTTCACCTAGAAAACGGGCTTGAAAACAGACGGTGACGACAAAATAACAGCTGATGAATAAATTCAGAAGAGAACCGATGGCGCGTCCCATGATGCTTTGATTCAGCTCATATATGGTTTCCCCGCTGTTTTTCTGCAAAAACGGCATAAAGAGCAGGACGATGCCGATAAACACGACACCCTGCACAAGAATAATGATCCATCCGCTCGGACTGTCCGCTGTTGCGGCGGAGCGAGGCAGTGTTAACACGCCCGCTCCGATCATTGTTCCGCTTACCATGAGAAGTGTCTGCATAAACGACAGCTTGTCTTCCGGTTTTTTCATGGGGATCACCTTTGCTTGATTTTATCTTTCGTCTCTTTTCTGGTCGGCCGTTTTTTCAAAAGAGGCGTCGGCAGTCTGACGATCGTATCTTTTAAGTCTTGGCCAGGCTGCGCCATGATCGGAATAAGATAGTCCTGACCGAAGCTTTTCAGACGCATCAGATGGCCGACGACAAGCAGATAACACATGATCAGTCCGTATAAACCTAATATCGCCGACAAAATCATCGAAAAAATACGGATGAGCCTCAGCGGAAAATTGAACGCATAGGAGGGCGCCGTAAAAGAAGCCAATGCCGTAACGGATACGACAATGACCATCATCGCGCTGACAATATTCGCCTGAACAGCGGCCTGCCCGATCACCACGCCCCCGATCAGGCCGATCGTCTGTCCGATCGGCTTCGGCAGCCTGAGTCCGGCTTCTCTGATCATCTCAATCGTAAAAATCATGATGAACGCTTCAACAAAAGGAGGGAACGGGACATTCAATCTGCTCCCGGCAATCGTAACCGCCATTCTCGTCGGCAAAAGCCCCGTGTGAAACGTAACGAGCGATATGTAAAGGCCGGGTAAATAAATCGTGATTAAAATGCATGTATACCGAAGCAGCCTGAGAAAGGTAACCGGAACCCACCGCTGATTATAATCGTCAGGTGAGTGGATAAATTCATCAATGGTAGCCGGCACCAAAAGGGTAAAAGGCGTTCCGTCTACAAGAATGGAAACCCTTCCTTCCAAAAGAGCGCCCATAACCCGGTCTGGCCGTTCGGTCGTCAAGACGGTCGGGAAAATGGAATACGTGTTATCTTCAATAAGCTGTTCGATTGCTCCTGATTCCGGAATGTCATCAATGGTGATCGAATCCAGTCTTTTCATCACTTCTTTTACAACATCATCAGGCGCGATATCCCGAATGTAGGCAACGGCGATCCGCTTTTTTGTCCGTTCGCCGAGTGTGATCTCTTTGATCTGGAGGTTGGGATCACCGGACTGCTCGCGCAACAGCGCCGTGTTCGTTCGGAGCTTTTCGACAAAACCTATCCTCGGCCCCCGTTCAAGCACTTCTGAAGCCGGTTCTTCAATATCACGCATTTTAAATGTTTCCGTCTCAAACGAAAGGGCTTCCTCCCATCCCTCCGCCAACAAAACCGATTTGCCGGAGAAAATGTCTGCCTCCGCGTCCTTAAGTGAAGAAAGCCGGGTGTGACGATAGCCGAAAGAGATGGATGACGGCGTTGTTTCAGCCGGTTCCTCTTGATGCCGGGCGGCCGCCTGCACGGGCGAAATAATATATTCCGCAAGCAATTGATTGTCGGTCAGTCCGTCTATATATATAAGACAGGCGTCACATTTGCCGTTTCCGTACGTAAACGAATAAAACATCATGTCATCGCTTTGGCCGAACCGTTTTTTCAGCGCTTCAAGGTTTTTGCCGAGCTCCGCATGTATCGTCATAATGTTCCCCCCTTTCCATCAGTTATTTTAATTTGCGACAAACAAGGCATTTTATTCTGGAATAGGAAATGACTGAGCATTCCGCCCCATCCGAATGGTATAATGAGCAGGTCAGCCATTTTATACATATTGTTTTTAACCGCGGCTCCCTCCGTGTTTTAAAAAAGACACAGGGGGAATGGGATATGAGCCGCTTTTTAAGGGGAGGGGAACGAACATGACGCAAGAGCCGATTTTTTTACAGCCTGTATGTAAAGAAAAAATATGGGGCGGCACGTTATTACGCGAACGATTCGGATACGACATACCTTCAGAAACAACCGGCGAATGCTGGGCGATATCAGCCCATCCGCACGGAATGAGCACGGTCAAAAGCGGTCCGTATCAAGGGAAAACCTTGATGGAACTGTGGGATCAGCATAGAGAATTATTCGGCGGAACGGAAGGGGACCGGTTTCCGCTGCTGACGAAAATACTGGACGTCAAACACCATCAGTCTGTTAAAGTCCATCCTGACGATTATGACGCCGAGGAGCATGGACAGGGTGAAATGGGGAAGTCTGAGTGCTGGTACATTATTGACTGTAAAGAAAACGCGGAAATCATATACGGTCACACGGCCCGTTCGAAAGCGGAACTTGTCACCATGATTAACAGCGGTGACTGGGAAGGCCTGCTGCGCCGCGTGAAGATCAAACCCGGCGATTTTTATTATGTGCCGAGCGGAACCATCCATGCCATTTGCGCGGGGGCGCTCGTGCTTGAAACACAGCAGAATTCAGAGGCCGCCTACCGGATATATGATTACGGGCGTACAGATCAGAACGGCGGGACGCGTGATCTGCATATCCGCGATGCCGTCAACGCCGCGACCGTTCCTCATGTGGACGGATTTTTAGATGAATCAACTGAAACGAGAAAAGGCGTCACCATCAAAACCTTTGTGCAGGGAGAATATTTTTCTGTATACAAATGGGATATCAGCGGGACGGCGGAAATGACCCAGGATGCTCCGTTTATGCTGTGCAGCGTCACAGAAGGAAGCGGCTCCATCATCTGTGGAGGCAAGTCCGCCAAGCTTGAAAAAGGCGCGCATTTCATACTGCCGGATCAGATGCCTGACTTTACGATAAACGGAGATTGCACGCTCATCGTTTCTCATATATAAAACCAAACTTAATCCCAGCTCTGGGATTAAGTTTTTTTATATATATATTTCACTTTAAAAATTAAAGCACTTTCCGATAAAAATAATAGTGTGATAGATAAATATAGAGAAGGAGGAGAAGTAATGAAAAAAAGTTTGGCTGCCGCAATGTTATTGTCAGCGGTTACTCTTGAATTTTTCACGATAACAGACTCAGTAAAGGCAGCTTATATTGACAATTCCATTTATCAGTTAGAAACAACACAAAAGTTTGCTTCTGAAAGTGAGGCTTCTCAGGCAGTTACAAAATTGAAAAAAGATACCGGATGGAAAGCAGACTATCAAAAGAGCGGAACGTCTAAGAACTATCAAATATCTGCTTCAGGTCTGACAAGCGAAACGAATGCTAAAAGCGTACTAAGCGATTTTACGAAGCAGACAGGCATTAAAGGAACATCAAGTCCGACGGGCAGTAAGCAGCCCTATTATACTGCAGTTTCCGGAACTATTTCAGGTGAACAGCAGGCTAATAACTTGCTTGATAAAATGAAAAAGGAAACAGGATTAACCGGTACTGTTAAACCGAATGGTGTGAAGCAGCCTTATATAAGCATTGTTACATCTGAGCTGACAAGTGAGGCCGGTGCAAAGTCTGCTATTCAAGAGTTAAAGAAGCAGACTGGAGTCAATGCTAATTATCAAAAACTTGAACAGGAACCGGAGATCATTCAAATTCAATCCGGAAAAATTCAAGGAGAGAAAACAGCATCCCAAGTGAAAAGCAGTTTTCAAAAAGATTCTGGGCTGAATGCCACGTTAAACATGACTGATAAAGGCCAGTCTTACTACATTGTTACAACGAATTCTTTGATCAATAAAGCAGATGAGGCGAAAAGTCTTATCAAACAGCTTGAACAAAGCACAGGCGTCAAAAGCAGTTACAAAACCATCAATAATAAAAAAACTATCACATCGTATAATATAGAAACGGGTTATTTTAACGGGCTGAGCATGGTTAAAAATTCGATCAGCCAAATAATAAATAACACAGGAGTTAAAGGGTCCTACCAAAAAGTTGGTGCTACAAGTAATTATGTTGTGAAAATGAAGGATGTCAGCCCGGAAAAACTAAAAAGTCTTCAAGCTTTTTTTAAGAAGAAAAGATGGCATATGACTTATACAGCTGTAAAGAAAACTTCAACCCAAACAACTTATCAAGTGATAACAAATGCTGTAACAAACGCACAGGCGGATAAAGCAGTAAATTTTCTTAGCAGAAAAAAATTAAAATCATCAAAATCAAATTCAGGAAAAACAGCTGCTAATCAATATCAACTATTATCACAACAGACTGCTGACAAAACAAAAGTAACAAAAGGTTTAAACTCTTTAAAGAAAATCGGTATTAATGCAACTGCCAAATCTATAAAACAACCAAAAGGAATAACTTATAAAATTAAGACAGAAGCCTTGCTGGACACAGCTAAGATTAATCAAGTCAAATCTTTCTTCAAGACAAAAAAATTAACGGCAGTAAGTGAAAAAACCGGTAAATCCGCTTATACGCAATATCAAGTCACTGTTAGTGACTTATTAAATCAAAAAGATATAGATCGTGTGTTAACTTTTTTTAAAACAAATAATGCGAAAGGCAATGCCAAACAAAATGGCAAAAGCACATACACGCAATATAAATTAGTTACAGATCAAATCAGCACATCGTCGGCTTTAAACAAAGGACTGAGTTTCTTTAAGGCAAAGAACTTATCAGCAAGCTACACTACTAAAAACAATCCAATATACAGTATAGTGATTACTGAACAATTTACAGGAAAAAGCAATGCTGATAAGGCTGCAAGCAAAGTGAAGCAGCTTTATGGGTGGGCAGTTTCAAGTGTTGAGGTGAAAAGCGGTCCTCAAATAATGGAAACAAATTATAATATTACGATGAGTGAAATGGTCGCGAAGCAGTTAAAAGCGAACCCGCAGACGGATTCAAGTGCCTACGTATCTCTATCTTATATTAATAGTGCAAATTCTACCGTAACCGCAGATTTTCTTAATGTCAGGTCTACTCCAGAGGTAAAGAGCAATAATATTATAGGAACAGTGACAAAAGGTTATAAGGTTAATATCATTAGTGTAGAGAATAACTGGGCAAAAATTAAAATGGGTTGGCGGAAAGCAAGCGAGGAAGAAGTTTCCTACTATGTAAACCCCGCAAACTTTTCTGTGTCAGATAAAAGTTATTTTCAGTTTTTGAAGTTATCGAAATATGCAGGACTGACAGCATCAGAAGTCAATACAAAGATTTTAAAAGGGAAAGGAATTCTTGAAGGAAAAGGTGAAGCTTTTATTAAGGCAGCTGAATCTAACAGTATTAATGAGCTCTACCTGATTTCTCACGCTTTATTAGAGACCGGAAACGGTACCTCAGAGCTGGCAAACGGTGTGACCTATAATGGGAAAAAGGTATATAACATGTATGGCATAGGTGCATATGACGGAGACGCTGTGAACAAGGGTGCCCAATATGCATATAACCAAGGATGGTTCAGTCCTGAAGCAGCGATTACTGGAGGGGCCAAATTTATCGGACAGAGTTATATACACAATGCCGTATACAACCAAGATACCTTGTATAAAATGAGATGGGAGCCTTCTGTAAGCCACCAATATGCATCTGATATTGGTTGGGCGTATAAGCAGGTAAATAGAATGTACAGTCTCTATAGTCTGTTAGATAACTATCAGCTTTACTATGATATTCCTGTCTATAAATAAACGTGTTAAAGAGCTCGGAGTCATACTTCCGAGCTTTTTTCAATATTAAATTGGACAGATGTTTTTTTGTTTGTACGATTATTTTTAAGCACTATGGAGGCAATATAAATATATAAAACACCTGTTCAATTGTGTGAACAGGTGTTTTTGTATGTTATTTGTTCTTCTGCAAATTGGAGCAGTTTGCTGCTCGAATTCCCATCTGAATACATATTCCATTTGTCCGAGAACCGCTTCATTTCTTCTGCACGAAATGGCTTTTTCGTCATTTCCTCCAGAAGGGCTTCGCTGTCATGACAAGCCTTTCCGGGAATGACGGACGTATAATTGTCGATTAAACCGCGTTTTTGATCATATTCCTCCAGATCATACGTGAAAAAGAAAATCGGTTTATTTAAGAGCGCGAATTCAAAAGGCACGGAAGAGTAATCCGTAATTAAAATATCAGCCGCTTTCAAGAGATCATGAAGACGCATGTCAGACACGTTCTTGATCAATTCGCTTTCAAACGAAGCCGAAATATGATGCAAAACGGCAGGATGAAGCTTTACAAGCAGCATATACTCTCCGTTTAACGTGTTTGTGAGCTGTTCTTCGGTGAATGGCAGCCGAAAGGATTGCATATCATAATCCCTGAATGTCGGTGCGTACAAGATGATTTTTTTCGGCCATTTGTGCTTCAGTTCCGGCTTGTGTTCTTCATAATAGACGTCAGTCAGGGGGATACCCGTTTTTAACAGCTGGCCGTCCCGTATGCCGAACGACTTTTTAAAAACGTCAGCCATGGCGTCTGAACCGACGGTAACAAAGTCAAACGAGCGGTACACTTTTTTAAAACGGCTGATATCTGATGCCGGACGATTTTGATTCGTCACATCCTCAAGGCCGAACTTTTTCAAAGAGCCGTTCGCATGCCACACCTGAATGCATGTCGTTTGCGGCCGGCGGTTTAAGACGCTTGTCATGAGGAAATAGTTATCCGTTATCACCACTTTGCTTTTAAAAAGGACCAAAACAGCCTTCAAAAGATGCAGCGGATGTTTTTCGTTCAGATAAAAAGAGCCGACACCTTCCAGCTCTTTTTTCAGACTGACGGCGTGTCTCGTATACAAAACCGTCATTTCATAAGAAAGCGATTCAGCGTGCGCTTTGTAAGAACGGATGAGAGCCTGCGCATTCTCTTCAAAAGATACCAGCAGGGTCAGATGGTTCTTGGGCTTTACAGGCTTGAACAAAACGCCGAGAACAGACAGATATATAGAATAAAAAGCGGCGAATAAAGATCGCAAGTTCATAGATTACCAATCTCTTTTGCTGTTTTATTTGTTTAAAGCTGTTTCGTTTGATCTTCTGCCTGCTTGGAATACAGGCTTTTATTTGATTTATTATTTCTCAAAACGGTAAAAGCATACTTCGGAATGTTCAGCATCCTTTTCCATCTCCACGGATTCGTCACCAGTCTGTACAGCCATTCCAGATTCGTTTTGATCATCCATTCAGGGGCGCGTTTCACCGTTCCGCTGAACACATCAAAGCTTCCGCCCAAACCGATCGATACAGCCTGAGGGAAAAGATGTTTGTGTTCATAAATAAATTGTTCCTGATGGGGATATCCTAAGGCGACAAATACGAGATCGGGTTTCGCCCGGGAAATCTGTTTGGCGACGAAGCGTTTATCTGCTTCATAACCGTTGCTGGCTCCGACAACCTCAATATTCGGATACTCTTTGCTGATCCGGTTCAAAACGGCGTCAAGCACGTCTTGTTTAGCTCCGTATAAAAATATTTTTTTAGACTGCCGGTTTGCGAGGCCGAGCAGCGCAAGAAACACATCGAATCCCGCAATTCTTGATTTCAGCGGGTGCTGCATCAAACGTGACATTAACACGACGCCGATACCATCCGGCAGGACGAAATCCGCGGAAGAAATGACTTGATGATAACCTTTGTCTTTCGCCGCAGCGTATCCGATCTCAGGATTGACCGTCGCAATAACGGCTCCTTGCTTCTGTGCGATATAATAAGTGTCTAAATATGAAATAAACTCCTGTAAATTTCCATTAACATAAGAAAGGTTGTGCACCATTTCAGTCTGCATCTGCCGTCCTCCTTTTTGTACGGGATTTTCTTTCACTTTTTCGTGACTTAGGCTAAGCTTTATTTTAACATAATACCTTCAGTTAAACTTAACAATAGTTTTACAAAAATATAAATAAGATAACAATTTCTTTAATCATAGGCGCAAAAACCCTGCTAAACTCCTATTGTAATAACATTTGTTAATAAGTGGAACTTAACTTCGTTTTACATTGGCTTAACCTTTTCAGGGCTATGTGATATAATGAGGTTCCATGAGTACGAAATTGGCACTTTAGTGATTAAGGATACAGCTGCGCAGCATTTCAGAGCAGTTGCTTGTTATACGTATGATGATAGAAAGGAGCTTTTGTTTCATGAAGAAGGTCATTACTTACGGAACGTTTGATTTACTGCATTGGGGTCATATTAAACTGCTTGAGCGCGCAAAGCAGCTTGGAGATTACCTTGTTGTTGCCATCTCAACAGACGAGTTCAACCTGCAAAAACAAAAAAAGGCCTACCACAGCTATGAACACAGAAAGCTGATTCTGGAAACGATCCGTTATGTCGACGAAGTCATTCCGGAAAACAGCTGGGATCAAAAAGTACGTGACGTAGCGGATCATAACATCGACGTGTTCGTAATGGGAGACGATTGGGAAGGCAAATTCGATTTCCTTAAAGATCAATGCGAAGTCATCTACCTCCCTAGAACCGAAGGCATTTCCACCACACAGATTAAAAAAGAAATTGCCGGGGTGTAATACGGAATTATTGAATGCATGAACTGTTCAAAGTACTTCTTATTTGCTGATAAGGAGTACTTTTTGATGCTTAAATAGGTTTGTTATAATAATCTGAGGGAATAGTATTATTTTGCAGTGTTTTACTAAATTCCATATGGTGAAAGGGAGAAAAAATTTGTCCAATCAGCCTATTAACGATAATAATGAGCTTCCCGATATGATGTATTATTTTATCTCAGGAGGCCTCCCGGATGATTACGGAGGTCTGACCAAATCACTATTATTGCGTTCTAAACTATTCGGAGAAGAGAGTCAAAAGAATACCGCCTTTCTTACTTTTAAATTTGATTTGGAATTTCGGAGAAAAAAAAACGAACTCTTTGAAAGAAAGAAAACCGACCCTCAATATACACAAGTTATCAACATGTATGATGACTTTTTAAGTAAAAGAACAAAAGGCAAGCGGATTTATTCGGAGAAAATTGAGCTGAATCAAATAAAAAAACATGTCAGCAAGGGGAAAGTAAGCAAAACTATCTCAAAAATGTTCGGAAAATCATCAAACGATTATAATCTTTCCTATTATTCAGGCAGTGATGACGTGCGTTACGTAGATTACCTGAATGATGAAAAACAAGTAATCAAAAGGGAAGAATACAATAAAGAAGGAAAACCCGTCATTGTCTCTCATTTTGATACAAAGACGAATCAAATCTTCCTTCAGGAGTTTATCAACAGCGAAAATGTCGTTTATCTGGAAAAGCACTTCATGTGGGATGACCAAAATGAAGCAGTCAAATTCACACATTTTACTTGGTACTCAGAAGAAAACCCTTTAACATTTAAAGATGAATTTGAGTTGCGCAGGCATTGGATTGATATTCTCCAAAAAGAAAACGATCGGCCTAAACTATTTCTGGTCGACAGCAGACTACAGGATAAACATGTCTTCAGAGTGAAAAAAGCGCCGTCATCTTATTATGCTGCGATTATTCACAATAAACATTATGGTGATAATAAGTTCCAGATCAAAGGACGCTATAAAGAACTTTTCGGCCAAATAAATAACCTTGATGCCGTATTTTTTATCACTGAGGAGCAGATTGCAGATTTCAGTTTGATTTCAGGGGAAAAAGAGACATTCTTTTTTACACCGCATACGATTAATAAACCGCTCGATGAAGAGGTTTTGAAAGTTCCGAGCGAACGAAATAAAGCGGTTATTATCTCTCGGATTGTACCAATGAAAAACCTGACGCATGCCGTTAAAGCGTTCAAACTTGTTGTAAATGAAATCCCGGATGCGAAACTGGAAATATTCGGTTCTGGAGGAGAAAGAGAGAAAATCAAAAAGGAAATAAAAGCTCAAAACCTCAAGAATAATGTATTGCTGAAAGGCTACACGAACAACCCTGATTACGAGTTTCAAAAAGCGTGGCTGACAATTTCAACTTCTCACTTTGAAGGCTTCGGTCTGTCCAATATGGAAGCATTGAGCAATGGATGCCCGGTCGTAACTTACGATTACGATTACGGTGCCAGAAGCTTGGTAGAAGATGGAGTAAACGGCTATGTAATTGAACAATATAATATAGAAAAGCTGGCTGAGGCCATTATCTCTTTAATGAGAGATGACAGCACTCACAAACAATTTTCACGTCTAGCCTTTAAAATGGCGGAGAAATACTCTAAACCAAACTATATTAAAAATTGGTCATATGCTCTTTTCAAAATGGTTGAAGTGAGAAAAGAAAAGGAACGGCTTGCTGAAAAAGTCGGTTCTAAAGAACACCCGATCACATCTTTTGAAAAAAATGCCAACGGATTAGCGATCAGCGTTTCAGTGTCTGACCAGAATGATGCATTTGAAAAAGTCCGAATGGTTGGGATTGATCGGAAAAACAAATCTGAAATCATATCCGTATCCGCTGATCAACCGGCTCAGCCATTTTATATAGATCTTGAAAAGGACATCCAAAAAGAAAAAATTGACGCAAATCATACTTCGGTTCTTGACTTTTACATTCAATATATAACAGCTGACCATATCCGTATTCTAAGAAGGGTATCCAGCCGTGAAGTCAATTTCGGCGAAAAAGATCGGTTTATGAATAACGGATATACTTTCGAACCTTATACGACTGTGAAAGGGAATTTCTCTATTAAATTAAACAAAAAGGATCACATCGATTAAGTGAAATCGGTTAAGTGAAGAGCTTTAATTCAGAGGAGCAGAAAATAAGTATGGATGAAAATACCGTGAGCAAATGTATTTTGAAAAGCTTAAAAAATAATGTGGGAGACCTGGCACTCTCTATTTCACTTGAAAGCGAAGAACCGTTAGCTGAGGAAGTGAAATGTTATTTAAAATTAAAAGAACGGCGTTCCGGAGCCGAGGATGTTGTTATTTTAGAGAAAGAGAGCCCGGCTCAATACAGTGCATCAATTAATATTCACTCGTTTCCTGAACCTTTAGAAATGGGACAGACTTATGATTTTTATGTGGTACTGGGGGAACCGGCAGCGGAAGAAGAACAGCCGAAGCAGGTGCGTTTAACCGTGGAAGCTGAAGCGATTGAGCGTGCCTACCACCTTGATCATACGACTGAGCTGTTAATTTTACCTTATACAACCGATAAGGGCAATTTCTCTTTAAAGGTAAAAAGAGAAGCGAAAATTGTGAAGTTTGATGAGATTCAGCTGAAGGCAGAAGAGATTATGATTTCAGGGTATGCAGGATATCTAAGTTCGGAGAATCAGCTTTCAGTTAAAAACCTGCAATTTGTCATTAAAAAAGGGGGAGAAGATCCCGTAGAGAAACATTTCCCTATTAAAATGACGAAAAAAACGGAGAATATTGAACAGCTTCGGGAAGATGCATTCACCCCTGAAATTTTTGATTTCCAAATAAAAATTCCATTAAAAGATATTCCTTATTCTCTGGAAAAACGATTTGTCTACCGTATGTTTATGGAGTTTCATTGTGAAAACGACGAAGCTGAACCTATTGTTCTCAGCAGCACTCCGCTTGTGCTCGGAGACAGAAAAAATAAACTGAAAGGCCTCATAAGCGTTGTGAATAAAGACAGCGGACCGGTCAGGTATGAGGTATATAAAAAGAAGAAAAAGCAGACTGTCTGTATCCGTGTGAACGACTACAGCCTGAAAACAAGGATGAGATACTTCATAAAAGGGAAGAAAAAACGTTTCATTTCCAAAATGAAAAAACTGAAAAAACGCAGAAATTCCCTTATTACGAAAGGTTATAAAGTTGTTTTCAGAATGGCGAGCAAAATGCCTGTTAAAAGCAAGACCATTATTTTTGAAAGCTTTAACGGCAAACAATACAGCTGTAATCCGAGAGCCATTTATGAATACATGCAAATCAATCATCCGGAATATAAAATGTATTGGAGCGTAAATAAACAGTATGCAGCGCCTTTTAAAGAGAAGGGCATTCAATACATTAACAGGCTTTCTATCAAGTGGCTGTTTGCTATGGCGCGGGCAGAATATTGGGTCGTCAACAGCCGTCTGCCTTTATGGATTCCAAAGCCGGAACATACAACCTATCTTCAAACATGGCACGGCACGCCTTTAAAAAGACTTGCAATGGATATGGAAGAAGTTCATATGCCGGGTACTAATACGAAAAAATATAAAAAGAATTTTATTAAAGAGGCATCCAATTGGGATTATTTAATTTCTCCTAATGCCTACTCGTCTGAGATATTTGCGCGCGCCTTCCAATTCGATAAAACTATGATTGAATCAGGTTATCCGAGAAATGATTTTCTTCATAATGATAATAATAATGAGACAATCACAGCGATAAAAAGAAGGTTAAACCTGCCTGAGGATAAGAAAATCATTCTTTATGCGCCGACATGGAGAGATGACCAGTTTTATGCTAAAGGCCGTTATAAATTTGACCTTGATTTAGACCTGCATAAATTAAGGGAAGAGCTCGGAGATGAATATCTCGTTATTCTGAGAATGCATTATCTTGTGGCCGAAAATTTTGACCTCGGTCCGTTTGAAGGGTTTGCTTACGACTTTTCTGCACACGAAGATATTCGGGAATTGTATATGATTTCAGATCTGTTAATTACCGATTACTCTTCTGTATTTTTCGATTTTGCAAATCTGAAACGCCCGATGCTGTTTTTTGTTCCCGATATTGAAACATACCGGGATAAACTCAGAGGGTTTTATTTCGATTTTGAGAAAGATGCTCCTGGTCCGTTAGTGAAAACGACAGAGGAAACGATCGAGGCAATCAAACATATTTCATCACCGGATTATCGGCACCCGGTTTCATTCAAACCTTTTTATGACAAATTCTGTTATCTTGAGTCAGGACATTCTTCTGAGAAAGTCGTGAAAATTGTGTTTGAATCTGAATAATAGAAAAACCCCTTTGTATCAAGGGGTTTTTCTATTATGCTTTACAAACCTTTTAGCAGCATTTGCATGCGGCTTGAAAGTGAAAAAAAATTTGATTTCTGGTACAATTATCAGCGATGCTTTATAAAATCAAATCAACCTAAGGAAGATTAAAATGAATGCTGTAGTGAAAATACTAAAAGAGCAAGTAACATCATTTCCTTTAATCATGCGTTTAGCAGCCTACGAAACAAAGTCTAAATATCAAATGAATTATTTAGGCGTTTTATGGCAGTTTTTAAATCCTCTTATTCAAATGCTTGCTTATTGGTTTGTTTTTGGATTGGGGATCAGAAAAGGGGGGCCGATGGCTACAGGTGCCGGAGAAGTGCCTTTTATTTTGTGGATGCTTGCAGGTCTGATACCGTGGTTTTTTATAAGTCCGACAATATTAGACGGATCAAATAGTGTATTTAAAAGAATTAAAATGGTGGCTAAAATGAATTTTCCAATCAGTTCTTTGCCGTCTGTCGCCATCGCTTCTAATTTGTTCAGTTATGCAATTATGATGGTGATCTATATCATTGCATTGCTCGCCAGCGGAATCTATCCGAGCCTTCATTGGCTTCAATATATTTATTATTTTGTTTGTCTGATGGCTTTCTTATTTTCGTTCAGCTTGTTTAATTCGACAATCAGCGTGCTGATCCGAGACTATCAGTTTCTTCTGCAGGCAGTGACAAGACTTTTGTTTTTCCTCCTGCCGGTTTTTTGGGATATTAACTCAAAGCTGGGGGTAGCTCACCCGGAATTGGTTCCTGTCTTGAAGCTGAATCCGCTTTTTTATATAATTGACGGTTTCAGGAACAGCTTATTAGATGGTCAGTGGTTCTTTCAAGATGTGAAATATACACTGTATTTCTGGCTGTTCACCTTATTTTTGTTAACAGTCGGTTCTGTTTTACACATGAAATTCAGAGATAAGTTTATTGACTTTCTTTAATACGTAAGGAGATTGTACGATGAAACTAAAGGTTTCGTTTCGAAATGTTTCAAAGCAGTATCATCTTTATGAAAAACAGTCGGATAAAATAAAAGGTTTGTTTTTCCCTGCTAAAGATAACGGTTTTTTCGCTGTGCGAAATGTCTCCTTTGATGTATATGAAGGGGAGACAATCGGCTTTGTGGGAATTAACGGATCGGGTAAATCGACGATGTCCAATCTGCTTGCAAAAGTGATACCGCCGACAAGCGGTGAAATTGAAATGAACGGCCAGCCGTCGCTGATTGCGATTGCAGCCGGTTTAAATAATGCTTTGACGGGCCGGGATAACATAAGACTTAAATGTTTAATGATGGGGCTGACAAATAAAGAAATCGATGAGATGTATGAAAGCATAGTTGAGTTTGCTGAGATCGGTGATTTTATTAATCAGCCGGTGAAAAACTATTCAAGCGGTATGAAGTCCCGCCTTGGTTTTGCTATTTCCGTGCATATAGATCCGGATATTTTAATCATTGATGAAGCCCTCTCCGTAGGAGACCAGACATTTTATCAGAAGTGTGTTGACCGGATCCAGGAATTTAAAGAACAAGGAAAAACCATTTTCTTTGTGAGTCATTCCATTGGTCAGATTGAAAAAATGTGTGACCGTGTGGCTTGGATGCACTATGGTGAATTAAGAATGTTCGACGACACTGAAACCGTCGTCAAAGAGTACAAAGCATTTATCGATTGGTTTAATAAACTCTCCAAAAAAGACAAAGAGAAATATAAGAAAGATCAGGTTGCTGAACGTAAAAAAGAATCGCCTGAGCAGCAGGCAATTGTGAAGGAACAAAAGAAAAATAGTAAATCCGGATCAGCAGTCAATGCTATTCAAATTGCTATTTTATCAATACTGCTTGTGTTTATGGCAGGAACCATGTTTTTCAGCGCCCCGCTTCGTACTATCGCTTCCTTCGGTAAGATCGGATATCAAGATGATGTTAACAAGGGGAAAGACCAGATATTGGTGAACAAAAAAGGTTTCGTATTAAAAGACCAGACGCAGGCCTATAAAGATACAGAGCTGAAAAAAAAGGCGGAATTCCTTATTCCGTTCGGTGCTCAGGTGAAAGTGGTATCTGAAGACAGGCAATCAGCAAAGATTGAGGTCAATAATAAAACGTACTATATCCCGGAAAATGCAGCGGTCTATAACGAAAAAAGTTCAAATGTGAAAGCATCCGCTTTTTCTCCGTATGTAAAGCAGGGTGATACTGATCAACTTGTGTCACATCTCGGTGAGCGCGTTAATGATATTCAGCAAGAAATGAAAGAGCTGCAGAAAGAAGTAGTGAACGGCCGGGAGATGCTATATCTTAAAAATGGCGAGGTCAGTTATGTAGTGAATAATGGCAAGGCCGAGCAGCTTGTTTTCAGAGGAATATCAGCTATTACTCCGGCAGATCTATCCCTGAATAATAAAGATGTTATAAAGGGCAGCAGTGATCGGCAATTTATTGCGGCAAATGATAAATACGCTTTTATTATCAATAACGATAATCAAACTTTAACCTGCATTATAAAATAAAAAGCTGTTGGAATAAATCCAACAGCTTTTTTTCTTATAATTCATCTTTTCTTAACAGGTCTTCCATGAAAGGGATAAGGTGATCACGCAGTTCACGATCCTGCATCGCAAATTCTAATGTAGTGGTAATAAAACCCAGTTTTTCACCAACATCATACCTTTTGCCCTCAAAATCGTAAGCAAAAACCCGCTGGATTTCATTCAGCTTTTGAATAGCGTCTGTAAGCTGAATTTCTCCTCCGGCACCAATTTGCTGTTCTTCAAGGTACATGAAGATTTCAGGAGTGAAGACATAACGTCCCAGTATTGCCAGATTGGACGGAGCAGTCCCTTGAGCCGGCTTCTCAACAAAGTTCTTCACCTGATATCTGCGGCCTTCACTTGTCAGCGGATCAATAATTCCGTAACGATGGGTTTCTTCTTCAGGCACTTGCTGAACCCCTATAATAGAAGAAAGTGTTTTTTCATATTCATCCATCAGCTGGCGAAGCCCTGGTTTTTCAGCTTGAACGATATCATCTCCGAGAAGGACGGCAAATGGCTCGTCACCGATAAAATTACGTGCGCACCAAACGGCATGTCCAAGACCTTTTGGCTCCTTTTGCCGGATATAATGAATGTCAGCAAGATTAGAGGCTTTTCGGACTTTTTCTAAGAGTTCGACTTTCCCTTTTTCTTCTAGGTTTCTTTCCAGCTCTGGTGAGTAATCAAAATGGTCTTCAATGGCTCTCTTGCTTTTTCCCGTAACAATAATAATGTCTTCAATACCCGCTTCAACCGCTTCTTCAATTATGTATTGAATCGTTGGTTTGTCTACAATCGGAAGCATCTCTTTCGGCATGGCTTTTGTTGCCGGCAGAAAGCGTGTCCCTAAACCTGCAGCGGGAATTATGGCTTTGCGTACTTTTTTCACTTTAAAGCACCTTCCTTAGCGTCACTTAAATATAAGTTAAGATATCTATACAGACTCAGGCTTGCTGATATTTTCTGTATACCCGATATTTCATTTTTAACACTTTTAATGATATAAGATAAACCATTATTAAACAAGTTTTATCCGTAAAGCCTTAATGATATATCCTTTTTCATTTATGGGAAAAATAATACAAGATATTTAACTGGCGGATCATATCGTGTAAAATGGGTTGATAATGAAAAATGATCACAAACTTGATACAGGAGAAAGAGATATGAAAAAACTTAAAGTCATGACGGTATTCGGTACAAGGCCTGAAGCGATAAAAATGGCGCCCCTTGTGCTCGAATTAAAAAA
This sequence comes from Bacillus sp. A1, assembly GCF_042296235.1. Taxonomy (NCBI): domain Bacteria; kingdom Bacillati; phylum Bacillota; class Bacilli; order Caryophanales; family Bacillaceae; genus Bacillus; species Bacillus sp. A1. The sequence continues at coordinate 3,559,420 of NZ_CP141181.1, read as the reverse complement.
ACGCCCTGAAATAGAATCATATGTCACTGTGACTGCCCAGCATAGACAAATGCTGGATCAAGTTCTTCACGCATTTCAAATTAAGCCTGACTTTGATTTGAATATTATGAAAGAACGGCAGACGCTGGCTGAAATTACTTCAAACGCCCTGGTAAAACTGGACGGCCTGTTTAAGGAAATCAAACCTGATATTGTTCTTGTTCATGGTGACACGACAACAACCTTTGCCGGAAGCCTTGCAGCTTTCTATCACCAGATTGCAGTCGGACATGTGGAGGCCGGATTGCGCACGGGCAACAAATATTCACCTTTTCCGGAAGAATTGAATCGCCAAATGACTGGCTCGCTTGCTGATATCCACTTTGCTCCGACTCAGCAAGCGAAGCAAAATTTGTTGAATGAGAATAAAAAAGAAAGCTCCATTTTTGTTACCGGAAATACAGCGATTGATGCTTTGCATACAACGGTTCACTCTGAATACTCCCATAATATTATTGAAAAAATCGGCAATGACAGAATGATTTTACTGACGGCGCATCGCCGGGAAAATTTAGGTCAGCCGATGGAACTTATGTTTAAAGCCATCCGCCGGATCGCAGATGAATTCAGCGATGTGCAAGTCGTTTATCCGGTACACCTGAATCCCGCTGTACGTGAAGCTGCTGATAAGCACTTTGGTGATTCGGAGCGCGTCCATTTAATTGAACCTCTTGAAGTGATTGATTTCCACAATTTTGCGTCAAGGTCGTATTTTATTTTAACTGATTCAGGAGGCGTTCAGGAGGAAGCTCCTTCCTTAGGAAAGCCGGTTCTCGTATTGCGCGATACGACTGAACGGCCCGAAGGAGTGGAGGCGGGCACTCTGAAATTAGCCGGTACTGATGAAGAAACGATTTATCAGATGGCAAAACAGCTGCTGACAGACAAGCAGGAATATGAAAAAATGTCGCGGGCATCTAATCCCTATGGAGATGGCATGGCGTCAAGAAGGATTGCTGAGGGGCTGCTCTATCAATTCGGACTGCGTTCAGAGCGTCCTGATTCTTTCGAGGTGTAACAAAAAAGCAGCTCCGCATAATGTATGCGAAGCTGCTTTTTCTGCATTAGTTTAAAGGTTGAGGCTACTTCTCAATTCTTTAGTAATGGAAGCAAGACCGTTTTCATCTGCTTTATAATAGTAAATTCCGTTGATTTTAGTGCCGTCACCCTTCAGCTCATGCTGAATCACTTTCTTGCGGGCATCTTTATAGCCGGATTGAATATCCCACATATCATCAAAGGTTAAATTCGTTTTTACATTGTTCTCTACTACTTTAAACATATCTCCGAATTTCGTGACAGAAGAGATACTTGCCCCTTTATTGATAATACCCTCTATAATCTGCCGCTGTCTGTCTTGGCGCCCGAAATCCCCTTTAGGATCTTCTTTTCTCATTCGTGAGTAAGCGAGGGCTTCATCACCGTTTAATGAAATATTGCCTTTGCTGAAGTAATAACCGTCATAGTTGAAAGCGAATGTACTGTTGACAGTGATGCCTCCTAAAGTGTCAACGACATCTTTAAAGCTTTCCATATTTACTTTAATGAAATAATCTACAGGAAGGTTCAAGAAATTCTCCACAGTATCTACTGCCATTTGCGTACCGCCAAATGCATATGAATGATTGATTTTATCCATCGTGCCTTTGCCGATAATTTTTGTATAAGTGTCACGCGGAATACTGACCATTTCCGTTGTTTTTGTCTTTGGATTGACAGTAAGGTAAATGAGCGAGTCGGCTCTTCCTTTATCATTTTTACGTTCGTCCACTCCCATGATCAAGACAGAGAACGGTTCTTGTTTATTTATTTTCACCTCAGTGCTGCGTTTATTCGATTTGTTAATGTCTTCGTGAATACTGGCGACGGTTGATGCCGCTTTATGCCATAGATAGTATGTAAAGCCGCCGGAAACTAAAATAAAAATGCCGATGATTGTCAGAAAGACCAGTAACAAAGTCTTTTTCTTTTTTCTTCGTTTACTTCTCATCTCAATACACCCCATCTGTTTTAAATTGGAAATCGAACTCCTAGTAAATTCAATATTTTATAATAGAATACAATAAATCCTAATATAGTCGAATGTTATCGAAAAAAGTTTCAATGTTTCTTAATTTTTCTTTAAAATAGATAATATATTGTCGATAATCCATAATGAGGTGAAAAAAATGAAAAAAATTTTTGGATGTTTGTTCTTTATACTGCTTCTCGCCGGGTGCGGAGTTAATAATGAAAAATCTCAGGGCGAGGATGCGGGTGAAAAGCTGGTAACGAAAGAGGGCACTTATGTAGGACTGGCGGATACTCATACAATAGAAGTCACTGTGGATCATGAACCGGTAAGTTTTGATATCACTGAAGAATCAGCCGACGATGTTAAGAATTTGGATAATGGCGACAAAGTGACAGTAAAATATCAAAAAAATAGCAAGGGACAGCTTATGCTGAAGGATATCGAACCGGCAAATTAATGAATAGGGGGACGCTGTAATCTTGAAAACTTGCAAACATTTAATAGGACTGACTCTAGCTGTTGTTATATTGCTTATACCGGCGGTTTCCTTTGCGGCAGATTCAAATATATCTGTTAAGCTGACAAATTACATAGGAAATCAATCAAGCATTTCTTTATCTCCAACCGGTTTTTATCAGGTTACCGGTGATCATGTGTCTGTAACCAACCGCTTTTCGGGGGCATCCCGATATGAGACGGCGGCTCTTGCATCTGACTCCCAATGGACGAATCCTAAAACCGTTATTCTCGTCAATCGTGATGTTTTTATCGATGCATTACCAGTAATTCCTCTGGCAAAAAAATTGGATGCGCCGGTGTTATTTACACAGCCGGACACTTTAACAAAAACAACAGAAAAACAGATTGCTAAGTTCAATCCCGATAATATTCTGGTCATCGGCGGGGCTAAAAGTATTTCAAAGGACGTTGAAAATAAGCTTAAGTCTTATGGAGCTGTGAAAAGAATCAGCGGGAAAAACCGTTATGTTCTGTCTGAAAACATTGCAAAACAAATGGGAAATTACGATAAAGCAATTGTTGTAACAGGTAATGTTTTTCAAGACGCTTTAGCCATTGCTCCGTATGCCGCTGCAAACGGCTATCCCATTCTACTGACTGAAAAGGATAAATTGCCGGATTATGATCTTCCGAAGCAAGTCTTAATTATCGGGAGTTCGTTCAGCGTGAGTGATGCTGTAGAAAATCAAATTAAAAAAACTTCAACTGTGCAGCGAATACCCGGATCAACACGGTATGAATTGACTGCTAATATCATTAATCAGCTAAAGTTGAAGGCTGATAAAGTCGTCATGACTAATGGAACGAAATATGCTGATGTCCTGGTTGGCGCTTCTTTAGCCGCCAAAAAAAACAGCCAAATATTATATATCAAACAAGATGATGTTCCTTCAGCAGCTAAATCAGTGACAAAAGAGAAGGCGTCGTATGCATACGACTTTATCGGAAGTACAAGCTCCATTTCCGCCGGGGTTGAAAATGAGCTTTCAAACCATTTTTACTTAGCCGGCGGAAGCACATACAACTTACAAATCAATAATGGAAAGTTAAATCTTAATCATATTAAAACATATGGGAATTCATTGAGAATAAAACCGGAAACGTACAATGAATCCAACCGGATCAGTTTGAATGGAAAAGAATACTTGGGGACGGTTAATTTTTCAATAGAGTCAGGCAAATATATCAGACCTGTAAATGAAAACATTCCTTTTGAAGATTATTTAAAAGGTGTCGTACCGAATGAAATGCCTGCAAGCTGGTCTCTTGAAGCGCTGAAGGCGCAAACGGTTGCGGCAAGAACATACTCAATTACGAAGACCGGGAGCACTGTTGCTGATACTACTGCTTTTCAAGTATATGGCGGGTACAGCTGGAATGCCAATACAACGAAAGCGGTGCAGCAGACAAAAAATAAGGTGCTGACTTACAAAGGGAATTTAATTACGGCGGCTTATTCATCGAGTAATGGCGGTTATACAGAATCAAGCGACGAAGTATGGGGTTCAAGCGTTCCTTATTTAACTGCGAAAAAAGACACAAAAGATCCTCAAACTGCCTGGAGTCTGACGCTTTCTAAGCAGCAAATCAATCCGGATTCAATTGATGTAAATAAGCCGGCCTCTTGGTTTGCTTCAAAGAATGAGACAAATGCAGCTCAACTGAGCGGTATTAAAAATTGGATTCTGAAAAATAAGGAAACAGGCGCTTCCGCCATTAAAATTTTAAAAATAGAAGATCTTACATTCAGCGGAACAACTAAAGGACAGCGGGCTAAAACAGCAACTTTGAAAGTGAATTACGCTGTCAAACAAAACAATGGAAATTACGAGGCAAATAAAACATCTGCAATGACTGTGCCGGTGACTGAATTGAGAACGATGATCGGAGCCTCCGTGTTTAAAAGCACTTATGTGACCGTCAGTCAAAACAGTTCTGCTTTTACAATCAGCGGAAAGGGATATGGACACGGCATCGGCATGAGCCAGTACGGCGCTAAGGCAAGAGCGGATTCAGGAGATTCATATAGTTCAATTTTAAAATTTTATTATCCGGGCACTACATTGACTGACTATTAAATAAACAAGAGCAGGAGGAAGGCAATTGCGTTCTTATCTTAAAGTCCTGATCATTTCTATGCTGGGACTCATCTTATTTATCCCGTCAGCCTTAGCTGACAACGCGGTTAAAAGAGTAGGGGGAAGCAACAGGTACGGTACGGCTGCTGCGCTTTCCAAGCAGGTGTATTCAACAGCGAGTACAGCTGTTGTCGTCGGCGGAGGTTCGTATGCAGATGCTATATCCGCTGCCCCGATGGCATATCAGAAAAATGCGCCGCTGCTTTACACAAACAAAGATAATTTGTCATCAGAGACGAAAACCCGTCTGAAAGAATTAAAAACAAAAACGGTCATTATCGTCGGCGGAACGCCTGCTGTGTCAGCAAATACAGCAAATCAAATCAAAGCGCTCGGCATCAGTGTTAAGAGAATTTCAGGAAGCAACCGATATGATACGGCAGCTAAAGTAGCAAAGGAAATGCCTGCCGCCTCAAAAGCCGTTATTGCAAACGGATTTTTATATGCTGACGCAATAGCTGCAATTCCATATGCCGCAAAGAACGGATATCCAATTTTGTTTACGAATAAAACAGCTATCAACAGTGCCACAGCAGGAGCTATAAAAAGCAAGGGGATCAAAAGCTCTATTGTAGCAGGGGGAACCGGGAGCATAAATGCCTCTGTCTTTAAGAAACTCCCTTCTCCAAAAAGAATCAGCGGAAGCAATCGATACGAACTTGCGGCCAATCTAGTTCAGCAATTAAATCTTCCGACAGGCAATGTATTCGTCAGCAATGGTTTCGGGTATGCAGACTCCATAGCGGGTGCTGCTCTTGCTGCAAAGAAAAAACAATCTATCATTCTGACAAACGGCAGCAATCTTTCAAAAGAAACAAGAGTCTTTATCGGGAGAAAAAAATTAAGCAGCTTTACCATTATTGGGAATACCCCGGCTGTCAGCTCAAATGTTGCAAACCAGCTGAAAAATCCGGCAGCGGGAAAAACAATTTTAATTGATCCGGGTCATGGAGGGAAAGATTCCGGTTCTATAGGTAACGGCATTTTAGAAAAAGACGTCAATCTTGATATCGCTAAAAGGCTGAATACAAAATTAAATGCTTCAGGTGCTCTGCCGGTCATGACGAGGTCTAATGATACATTTTATTCCTTGCAGGAAAGGGTAAATAAAGGTGCAACCGCAGGAGCGGATTTATTCATCAGCGTTCACGGCAATGCAAATGATGCAACTTCTGCAAACGGAACTGAGACCTACTATGATGAGACATATCAAGCCGCTGCAAGCAAACGCCTGGCAGGACAAATTCAGCCTAAGGTTGTTAATGCATTAAAAACAAGAGACAGAGCGGTTAAAACAGCGCCATTCTATGTCATTAAGTATTCCAAAATGCCTAGTGTATTAGTAGAGACGGCTTTTATTACGAATCCGTCTGATGCAAGTAAATTAAAGCAAGCATCCTATAAGGAAAAGGCAGCTGCAGCCATCAATGATGGAATCGTGTCTTATTATAAGTAAAACTTTTATATATTTGTGTACGAGCCTGCTGGTCAAAATTGATCGGCAGGCTTTTTCGTTGTTTTCCGCTCATAATGATCCTTTTCAATTATAGTAGCGGCCGTTTATGGATATGAATAGATTTACAATAAAAAAACAATAATCAAAACATTCTAATAAACATTAACGCTTCCTTTACTTCCAATTAACATCCATCTGCTAAACTCACGGCATAGGTCATCAAACATCCCAACAAATCGTGAGGTGTGTGTCAGTGGGAGCAGAGAAAAGCATGAATGTAAATAATAACTATGCAGTGCGGCAGGGGACTTCCGCTGCCGTTACGGAAAGAACGGCCCGTTATTTGGCTTTTAAGCGATTCATGGACATTGTGTTTGCGCTTGCGGGGCTTTTGGCGGCGCTCCCGGTGATGGGCCTGTTCTCCATACTGATTCGTTTGGAGTCGCCCGGCCCGGCTTTTTATAAGCAGGAGCGGGTAGGCAAAGACGGGAAGCCGTTTTATTTGTATAAGCTCCGCTCTATGAAAATAGATGCTGAAAAATCGGGGGCGGTCTGGGCGCTGAAAAAGGATCCCCGCGTGACAAAGGTCGGCGCTTTTATCAGAAGGACCCGTATTGATGAGCTGCCGCAGCTGGTAAATGTGCTTCGGGGAGAAATGAGCCTGATCGGCCCGCGTCCCGAGCGGCCCGTGTTTACGGAACAGTTTCAGGCTGAGATTCCGGGGTTTACGGAGCGGCTGGCCGTTAAGCCGGGATTAAGCGGGTGGGCGCAGGTCAACGGGGGATATGACATGACACCGAGGGAAAAACTGATGTTTGACTTATACTATATCCGCAACCTGACCTTTTCATTGGAACTGAAGATTATGCTCAAAACGTGCAAAGTGATCTGGACCGGTGACGGGGCGCGATAAAAATTCTGGTCAGCAGACAAAAAAGTAGGGAAAACGATGCCTAGTATTACAAATCAAATCTTGAGCGGCGCCAAATGGACAAGTATTTCGACAGCGTGTATTACGGTCATTCAAATCATCCAATTCGCCCTGCTCGGGCGGGTCATGTCACTGGCTGAATTCGGTCTTGTCGGCATGATCACAACGGTAGTGGTGTTTGCCCAAATTGCGCTTGATATGGGTTTTGGCGCCGCGCTCATTCAAAAAGATCATGTGACTGATAAACAGATGTCTTCCTTGTACTGGCTGAATATCATAACGGGGCTTGCGCTGTTTGCGCTGCTGTTTTTCAGCAGTCCGCTCATCGCCGATTTTTATCGGCGGGAGGAGCTTGTCTATTTAATCCGCGTGCTGGCCGTCATGTTTTTAATCGCGCCGATCGGTCAGCAATACCAGTATATGCTGCAAAAAGCGCTGGCATTTAACACGTTAAGCAAGATTGAAATCTTTTCAAATGTGCTGTCCTTCGTGTATTTGGCGGCCGCGGTTTTTTATACGGACCCGATTCTCGCCTATGTGATTTCTCAGGTGCTGCTGCAATCGTCAAAAGGCATTCTGTACTGGATGTCCTGCAGAAAAACATGGAGACCGGCGTTGGTTTTTGATCTGAAAGGAATGAAAGGCTTCTTTTCTTTCGGGGCCTTTCAGCTGTCTTCCCGGCTTGTGAACCGGCTCGGAGCGAATATTGATATGATTCTGATCGGCAGTTTTATCGGCGCCGAGGCGCTCGGCATTTACAATCTGGCCTACCAGATTGTCACGCTTCCGGTATTAAAAATTAATCCGATCATTACGAGAGTTGCGTTTCCCGTCTTTGCGAAAAACAAGCATGAAAACAGCGTTATCAGAGAAGGATTTCTTAATATGACCAAAATACTGGCGCTGATATCCTTTCCGCTTTTGCTCGGTTTGGTTTCAGTGTCGGATGCATTCGTGGCTTCGGTATTCGGAGAAAAATGGCTGGCGGCTGTCCCGGTTTTAAACGTTCTCGCCATCGTCGGGATTTTAAGGGTTCTGATGAATCCGAACGGATCTGTGCTGCTCGCAAAAGGGCGGGCCGATCTGGCGTTTTATTGGGACGCCGGGGTGATGCTGCTGTATGGTGCATCTTTGTACGCCGCCGTGCTGTCCGGAAATCTCTTGACGGTAGCCTGGACGTACGCTTTCATCAGCATCCTGAATTTCCTGATCGGGCGCTGGCTGTTGGCATATGTCATTAAGCTGCGTCTGTCGGCTTACTTCAAAGCCGTGGCCAAACCGTTTCTCCTTACGGCGGCAATGGGTGTCATCGCCTTTACAGCCAGCTTCGGCACGGAGCGGATCAGCCTTGATGTCAAGCTGCGTCTGGCAATCTCCGTAGTCTGCGGCGCGTTGTGTTATTTATTCCTGTTAGGAAAAGCTTATCCGCATATGAAAAGTAAATTAAGAAAAGGACGTTTGCTATGAAGGTATTGTGGATGACAAGTGTATATCCGAGCAGTGAGAAGCCGGGAGAAGGGGTTTTTCATGAGACGCAGGCCCAAGAACTGAGAAAGCTTGGCGCGGAGATGACCGTCATTTGTCCGCGGCCGAAACTTGCCGCGCCATTCCGGGTGCTGAAAAAGACATATCGGAAAAAGGATATCAGGCCGGCACATGAATGGCGGAAAGGCGTGTCCGTCCACCGGCCTTTTTATCAGGCGGTTCCCGGGCAGCTGAAATGGGCGCAGCCGCATAAAAGAATGGCGTCATCGGTTCTTTCCGCGATTAAAAATCAAGGCCTGAAGCCCGATCTGATTCACGCGCATTTCGCCATGCCGTCAGGCGGAGCGGCCGCCATTGTGTCAAAGGCTTTAGGCATTCCGTATGTGCTGACCTTGCATGGCAGTGATGTCAATGTCTATCCGCATTACAGCAAAAGCGCTCATCGCGCATTTACATTTGCGGTGCGGGAAGCAGCCGATATTTACGCTGTGAGCGGCAGTCTGCGGGAACAAATGAAAAAGCTCATCGAAGCGGAGTGCAGCGTGCTTCCGATCGGCATCACGCTTGACGCCTTCCGAAAAAGGAACGAGACGAAAGAAGCCGTCAGAAAACGGCTCGGCCTTCCTCCGGATAAAAAACTGATCGTGTTCATCGGCAGGCTTGTCAAAGAGAAAGGTGTTTTCGACTTATCAAAAGCCGTTCAGTCATTGGATGAAAATTATGAAGCTGTCTTTGTCGGTGACGGTCCCGCCGCATCTTCATTGCGTGAAGCCGCTCATATCGTCACGGGGCAAGTGCCGAACGACAAGGTACAGGACTATCTGCTGGCCTCGGATGTAATGGCGCTGCCGTCCTACAGCGAAGGCATGCCGACTGTGGTCATTGAGGCGCTCGCTCTGAAGGTGCCGGTAATCTGCACCGATGTCGGAGGATTGGCTTCTTTATTCGGGAAACACCGGGGGTTGCTGATCAAGCCGGGTTCACCTGAGACGCTGGCAGAATCGATTCTGCGATATGACGGAGGAGAGGCTTGGACGCCGCAAACAGCCGAGGAACTTTATCAAACCGTCCGCACGTATTTTGACGCAAGCCAAAACGCGAAAGCGCTGAAAGAGAAATACCGATCCGTAATGAACCGGGCCGGGCAAGAGGAGAACCTTTCGAAAGAGGGATGAAGCTGTGAAAAAAATCGCTGTATTAGGAACAGGGTATGTAGGTCTTGTATCTGGAACTTGTTTTGCGGAAATCGGCCATCATGTGACTTGCTGTGACATCAATGAAGCGAAAATCAGAAGCTTGCAAAACGGAGTCATCCCGATATATGAACCGGGGCTTGAGGAATTAGCCGAAAAAAATGTCAGTGCCGGGCGCTTATCCTTTACGGCCGATATTGAGCCGGCTGTGAAAGCCGCTGATATCATCTATATCGCCGTCGGTACGCCGATGTCAAAGACGGGTGAAGCCGATCTGACCTACATTAAGGCAGCGGCGCAAACAATCGGAGAACAGCTGAACGGATACAAAATCATTGTCACCAAAAGCACTGTTCCGGTCGGGACGGGAAAGCTCGTTTACCAAATCGTCAGCGAAGCGTCAAAGGGAAAATATCCGTTTGATGTCGCGTCAAATCCTGAATTCCTCCGCGAAGGTTCTGCGGTCCGGGATACGATGCAGATGGAGCGGGCGGTTATCGGCGCCACAAGCGAACATGCCGCTTCGGTCATTGAAGAGCTTCATAAGCCGTTCCGTACGAAGATCGTAAAGACCAATCTTGAAAGCGCGGAAATGATTAAGTATGCCGCAAATGCTTTTTTAGCCGCCAAAATATCTTTTATTAATGATATCGCCAATATTTGCGAACGTGTCGGGGCGGACATTTCCCACGTGTCAGAAGGCGTCGGTCTTGACAGCCGGATCGGGAATAAATTTCTGCAGGCGGGCATCGGATTCGGCGGATCCTGCTTTCCGAAGGATACAACGGCTTTATTGCATATCGCAAACGCCGCCGGCTATCCGTTTCAAATGATGGAAGCCGTCATTGAAACCAATCAGAAGCAGCGGGTCCGTATTACGGAAAAATTGAACCGCGCCATCGGGCCCTTAAAAGGGAAAACCGTGGCCGTACTGGGGCTGGCCTTTAAACCGCACACAAATGACGTCCGCTCCGCCCCGGCTCTTGATATCATCACAAGTCTTAAAGAGCAGGGCGCTCACATGAAAGCGTATGATCCGATCGCGATTCCCGAAGCGTCAGCGATATTAGGAGACGGCGGCATTGAGTATCACACAGAGCTGTACAGTGCCATCAAAAACGCGGACGCATGCCTGATTACAACAGATTGGCCGGAAGTCAAGGAGATGGATCTTCAGAGAGTGAAGCAGCTGCTCAAACAGCCGGTCATCATTGACGGCAGAAATATGTTTCCGCTGGAGTATATGAGGGTTTCAGGATTCACTTATCATTCCGTCGGACGTCCGGCGGTTCATGCCGATCGGCAAATAAAAGAACTGGCAAGATAGAAAAAGATTTGTCTTCAGGCTCTCGGCAGCCCGGCTCGGCTGCCGGTTTTGGAAAGGGGTTTGCCATGTGAGTATCAAACGTTCAGCGGCACATGTTCTTGTGCTGCTTGCCGCTCTCATTACAGGAGGATTCATCATGCTGGAGGCGGTCAGGGCGGATGCCGGCTTCGGAAAAATCACCGTGCTGCTGCTTGCCGCCATGATCGGCATTGCCGGACTTGCTTTGCTATCCGCCTTTACAACAAACGGTCAGATGTTTATGGGGCTCATTTACATACTGATCGCGTGTACATTTTTAAACCAGGCCTTCTTTGCGGTTCATCTCGGATTTTTCAGCTTATTTATATACCGGCTGTTATTAATCGGAGCGGGCGCCCTTCACATCGCCGGCATCCTGACAAACCGTCATCATATTGACAGATGGAATCGGGTGAATGTAAAAGGGGTTCTGATGTTTTTCGCCTTATGGTTTACATACGGTCTCCTATCGTTATTGTGGGCAAAATCCGTGACGTACGGGATTAAATATTTAGCTTTAATGGGAATGGGCATGTTTTTGATTTATCTTATCGTCATGTTCATTCAGCGCTTTGATCAGCTGATGGTTTTTTACGGCATATGGCTTGTGATGACCATTTTTGTGATGGCGATCGGCTTTTACAACCATTTTACACACCACCATCTGCCGAGCTCCACGCTTTATAACGGCCCGCAGTACAAACAGCATTATCCGACGTCCGTTTTCTTTAATCAAAATGATTTCGCGACGTTTTTGTGCATCAGTTTCTTTCTGTATGCGGCGGCGGTGAAAAATATGAAAAACGGCTATGTGAAGGCCGTCAGCCTGCTCTTTGCGATCTGCGCTTTGTATTTAATCATTTTGACCGGTTCGCGCGCGAGTCTGCTGGGCATATGCGCGGGGGCGGCTGTATACGTCTTCATCCTGCTGCCTTCCCTGTTGAAAAAACTCGCGCTGTACGTTGCGGGAGCGGGCGCGGCGCTGTTTGCGGTTTTATTTGCGGGCCGTATCACCAATGCCGTCTTGAATCTGTTTTCAGCTCCGCAGGCGATGCCGGGACAGCAACCGCTTCCTTCCAACCTCGCGAGGGCGAATCTTTTAAAGAACGCCTTTCACTATGTGATTGATTCCTGGGGGTTCGGAGTGGGTGCCGGAAACGTCTCTTACTATTTAAAAGCGGAGCCCGTTTATGATACGGGCGGCGTAGTTGAGGTGCACAACTGGCTCGTCGAGATTATGGCGAACTTCGGCGTGCTTACGATGCTCGGTTACCTGACAGTCTATTTGTTCCTTTTTTGGACACTTTATAAATGTCATGAAAGAAAATCGGAAAATCAGTCAAGACTGATCACAGAAGGACTTATCACGGCGATGGCCGGTTTTTTGGTAAGCAGCATCAGCCCAAGCTCCGTATCAAATTTATTTTTCCACTGGGTATTTCTCTCGCTCGTGATCGCGGCGGTCAATATATTGAGGCGTTTACAAAAGGAGCCTGCCGTCACGGCGTACTATGAAAAACAGGGAGATGCGAGATGAAGGATATGTTGACAAGAATAACCCGGCGTATCAAAAAGAATATCATTTGGATCATTGCGCTGCCCGTTGTGTTAGGGGCGGCGGGATATGTATTGCCGTCAAAAATCAGCGGAAACAGCAGTTTTACATCAGAAGCCGCGATCGCCGCGGGAAATTATGATCATCCGCTTTATAACAATACAAAAGAAATCCCGCTCCTTTTGACGAGCGATGCCTTTTTAAAGCAGGCTTTGCCTGATCAAACAGACGAAGAAAGAGCGGCCGTGAAAAGTAAACTGACTGTCGAAACACAATCAGATTCATTGATCACGGTCAGCTACAGCGGCCAAAACAAACAGGAGACCGAATCGGTGTTTCAAGCCGTCATAAAAACTTTTCTGAAGAATGACCAGGACCTGTTTGAAAAACGGGCAAAAGTAGTGCGGCAGAGTATTGCTGCGCTTGAAGGAGAAACCGTCAGCGCGGACGCCAAAGTGGATAAGGAACGATTTTTATACGAATTGAAAAATACGCAGCTGAACCTGAAAGCGGCCGGCGTCATCAATTCAGAGCCGATGAATGAAACGGCGGGACAAGGCATGCCGCCGAAAAAGAAAGCGGTTCTGGGCGTTTTAATCGGCATTGCAGTTGCATTTATGTTCATTGTCATTCCTGAGTTTTTTAGAGAGTCCTTGTAAAAATCTGCGATGGAGATGTGACCATGACAAACTGGAAACCTTTCGTATCTGTCATTACACCGTCTTATAACGCAAGTGAATATATCGAAGACACGATTCAGTCTGTTTTACATCAAAGCCACCCGCATTGGGAAATGATTATTGCGGATGATTGTTCAACGGACGGAACGAGAGATATTTTACAGCACTATGAACAAAAGGATGAGCGGATCCGCGTCGTTTATTTAGAGAAAAACGGGGGAGCCGCGGCTGCCAGAAATACAGCCCTTAAACATGCCAAGGGCCGTTATGTCGCATTTCTGGACAGCGATGACAGATGGAAAAAGGAAAAGCTTCAAAAACAGCTTGCGTTTATGGCAGAGCGGTCCTGCGCTTTTTCATTTACGGGCTACAGCGTCATGGAGCAGGACGGAACGCCGACGGACAAAACGATTCAAGCCCCTGAAAGCCTGTCATATGATGAAGCTTTAAAAAACACGATTATCGGATGTTTAACGGTCATGATTGACAGAGAGCAGACGGGGCAGATTCAAATGCCTGATATCAGAACGCGGCAGGATTTAGCGACATGGCTTTCCTTGCTGAAAAGGGGATTTACGGCTTACGGCCTGAATGAGTGCCTTTCAGAATACAGGCTTGTGCAGAATTCGATTTCAAGCAACAAGTGGAAAGCCGCAAAAAAAACGTGGTTTGTTTATAGAGAAATTGAGCGCCTGCACTTTATCAAGGCTTCGTGGTGTTTTATGCAATATGCGAAAAACGCGGTCTTGAAAAGACTGTAGGCGTCAGAGGAGCTGGGTGATGAAGGTGGAACCGATTATTCACGTAATCGTCGGAGCGGCGGAATGGGGGCATGACCGGCTGAGATACAGACGGCACCGGCTGGCTGAATTTCTCGCCCGGCAAAAAGAAACGAAAAGCGTCATTTGGGTATGCCCGTCTCCGCGAGCCAATGATGGTCAGATGGCCGGGATCGCCGAGGGAATCCGGCAGTTCACTGTAAAGGATCTCATGCAGCAAAAAGCTTTCCGCTTCGGCAGGTATACAGACATGTGCTACAGGCATAAGCTTTCACCATTGTTGAACATGCTGAAGGAAGAAGGAGAAGGGGCCCGCTGCTGCTTATGGTACACCTTCCCCGGTTTTCCGCTGCTGGCAGATCTGTTTCCTTGGGATGAAGTGATTTACGATTGCAGTGATCTGTGGGCCGCTCCGATCAGCGGCCGGTCCGGAGTTCTGTCAAATGTTAGAAGAAACATCATTAAACAAGCGGAAATGAGAATCATACAGCGTGCCGATTCCATTACGTGTACATCTGACTGTCTGCACCAAGAGGTCGGAAAAAAGCTGGAGAATCCGCACCAGAAAGTGTTCACCATTGAAAACGGAGTGGAATATGACCTGTTTTCACGGGAAAATAAACAGCCGGATGAAGACATTTTACGGGGACGGAACGGAACGGTTCTCGGTTTTATCGGCGGAATCAAACCGAAGCTCGATTTTGCGCTTATGGCGGAAACGGCAGATGTGAGGCCTGACTGGACGATTTTATTGGTAGGCCCGAACACGGCTAAGGACGATCCGGATTTCAAGTCGCTTCTGGAGCGTCCGAATGTCATCTGGACGGGACCTGCCGCGCCGAATGAAGTGCCGTCCTATATGCAGCTTGTCGACATCGGTATCATGCCGTATAAAAATTCCCCTTATAATGATGCGGTATTTCCGCTTAAGCTTTTTGAATTTTTAGCCGCCGGGAAACCGGTTGTCGGCTGCAACCTTTCTTCAACGTCAAAAATCAAAAGGCCTTTCGTCTATGAATACGTTGAAGGCAGTGACCCCGCAGATTTCATCGTGGCCTGCGACGCGCTTCTGGCAGCGGACCGCAGCGGATCATATGAGGCTTTGCGCCGTGAATTGGCCCGGAGACGGGATTGGAATGTTTTATTCGGCCGAATGCTCGAATGCACGGGTATATTGAAAAATGCGCAATCCCATTAAAAGGGAAAGCGCATTTTTTGATTTGCGTGTTTCTTTTTGATGATGCTTGTTATAATAACTAGTAAGAATTATAATGGAAGGAACGGTTCAATATCAGAAAAGACTTCATATAATTCCAAAGGAGACTTCTTTATGCTTGACGAACGCATGTTTCGCATAGTTGTTGCGTTTTTTGTCTCTCTGCTAACGGTTTTAATCCTAACTCCTATCGTAAAAAAAATTGCGATCAAAATAGGTGCAGTTGACCAGCCCAGCAACCGAAAAGTACATGATAAAATAATGCCCCGTATGGGCGGCTTGGCCATCTTTATCGGCGTAGCGGCGGGTGTGCTCGCGGCCGGCATATATAATGAAACGAAAATGACCGCCATCACGGTGGGTGCGTTTATTATTGTTATTTTAGGAATCCTTGATGATAAATACCAATTAAGCGCAAAGGTAAAGTTTTTCGTCCAGCTGGCCGTGGCCATTATGATTGTGAGCACGGGACTGAAAATGGACTTTTTCTCCGTACCGTTTTTAACGGAACGTTTAGAATTGGGATGGGTCGCTTACCCGCTGACTGTGTTATGGATCGTCGGTATTACGAACGCGATGAACCTGATTGACGGTTTGGACGGACTCGCTGCCGGCCTGTCGGTCATCGGACTCTCCACTATCGCCGTTATGGCGTTGTCCGGAGGGAAAATCCTTATTCTGTCACTTTCACTTGTCGTGATAGGAAGCACACTCGGATTTTTATTTTATAATTTTCACCCGGCAAAGATATTTATGGGAGATACCGGATCGCTCTTTCTCGGATACGTCATCTCAGTACTCTCATTATTAGGTCTTTATAAAAGTGTTACTTTATTCAGTATCATCATTCCGATCATCATTTTGGGCGTGCCGATTTTTGATACGACATTCGCCGTCATCAGGCGGATTTTAAACAAACAGCCGATCTCAGCGCCTGATAAGTCACATATACACCACCGGCTGATGGCCTTCGGGCTGTCACACCGCACGGCTGTCATTATCATTTATTTAATCGGCTTTATTTTCAGCGTCAGTGCCATCCTGCTGAAAAGCGCGACCATATGGCTTTCGCTGTTTATTATTTTTGTATTGATTGTATTTATGCAAATCATAGCAGAGGTCACAGGGTTAGTAAATGAACAATTTAAACCATTTACCAAGTTTTACAAGAGATTGGTAAAGAAAAATTAAAAAGAGCAGATCATGCGAATGGTCTGCTTTTTTGTGGATTCTGCTATTCTCTTATTATATAAAAAAACCCGATCCTGCTCAAAGGATCGGGTTTACTCTTAATAGCCTGTTGTGCCGCCGGACTGTGTGCTGTCCGTACCGTTTGCACCAGCAGTACCGTTGGTTGAATCGGTTGTGCCGCTTGTTCCTGTGCCGCCGGAAGTTGAATCGGTTGTGCCGTCTGTTCCCGTGCTGTCGGAAGTCGAATCAGTCGTACTGTCCGTTCCGGTGCTGTCAGAAGCAGGATCGGACGCCGTGCTGCTTCCGGATGGGTAATCCAAATGTTTCTGCAATTCCTGCCGTATTTTTTCGAGATTGGTCGGATCCGGTTGGAAATAATATGTTCCGCGCGTAGTTGCAGTTCCGCCTAAATATAAATCTGATCCTGTTATGGTCAGTGTATCAATCTTCTTGCTGGTAAAGCCGCTGTAAATCTGCTGAAGAGCGAGTCCTTCAGTGATTCGGATATTCGTTTGGACGTTGTTGCTCGCTGTTTCAGCGATTTTATCGATTTTAGCAATATTTCCAGCTCTGGACATTTGGTCGATCAGTGCATTTAGGATTTGCTTTTGGCGGTCATTCCGGCCGAAGTCTCCGCGCTTATCCTGTTTTCTCATCCGCGCATAAGCCAAAGCCTGCTCACCGTTCAAATGCATGTTTCCTTTCTTGAAATAGATCCGTTTCTTTTTACTGACGTCACTCATCTCGTCGAAGTCAAAAGGCACTTTTACATCGACCCCGCCTACCTCATCAATAACATCCTTAAAGCCATTGAAGTCGACAGTGACATATTTATCAATCGGTATGTCTAATAAATCTTCTACGGTTGACACGGTTTCATCCGCTCCGCCCTTAGCAAAAGCCGCATTGATTTTTGATTTTTTACCGGTTGTGTCGCCGGCAAGCGTCACCCGCGTATCACGCGGAATACTCAGCATTTTCATTGTTTTATTTCTCGGATCAAGGGTAACGACAATAAGGGAATCTGATCGTCCGCCTTTTCCGCTGGTGGCATAATTTTCGATCCCCATAAACAAAATGGAGAACGGTTTTTTCTTCATATTGATGACTTTATCCCGCAATTTTGATTTGTCTCCGCGGGAAAGGGCATCATATGCATTATCTGCCGCATTGATCGTTTTGTATACTTTGTATCCGCCAAACCCGGCAGCGACTAACAAAACGAGGGTAAGCAGCAGCAAAATCCGTTTGAATATGATCTTTCGTTTGCTTTTCTTTTTCTTTCGAACACGCACTCTTACACGTTCAGCCATTACATTAGTCTCCTTTAGGGCTGACGTCTGTTTCTAAATACGTCAGTTCTCCCTCTGTATTCTTACTCTTGCCGTTCGTCAGTTCTGTCATCCATTTGATAAACTCGTCTTTGTCTTTTTCTTCAACGTACGTTTCAAATTCGACATGATCCGCATAATGGATATCTTTCAGTAAAAAAACTGATTCTCTCAGTTCGTTCTCTATCTTGCCGAGCCACGTATAATCCGCTGATGTATGCATAATCCGCATCAGCTTCCGCTCCGTAACTCCTATATGATTTAAGCCTTCAGACACTGACTTCCCATATGCACGAATCAATCCGCCTGCACCGAGCTTTATTCCGCCGAAATACCGGGTAACCACCGCGCAGGTATCTTTCAGACCGCGTTTTTTCAGCACTTCCAGCATGGGGACGCCGGCTGTGCCGCTTGGTTCTCCGTCATCATTCGCCTTTTGTATATGGTCGGTTTCGCCGATCAGATAAGCTGAGCAGTTATGAGTCGCATTCCAGTGCTGTTTTTTTATCTTTTGTATAAATTCCTGCGCTTCCTCTTCAGAAGCAGCACGGCTCAGGTGACAGATAAAACGCGATTTTTCAATCACAATCTCATGTTCACCCGTTTCTTTAACTGTTAAATAGCTGTGCAGCATGATTGCTGGACCCTCCTGACAAGCATTAAAAGACTTGTTTCTACAAATTCGAACAGACTTTAGAATTTTTGCGCATATTTTGGTATCATGAAAGAGTAAGATACTATATAAAAATGTTTTTTTCTAGAATATACGCATTCTTTCATTATAATTCGACATAAATTGCAGTTCAATTACATTTATAATAAAAATACATAACAACACCGTTACGGAGGGAGACAGATGAATAAATCGAAGATGGACTCCAAAGTTTTGGATTCTATACTTATGAAAATGCTGAAAACCGTGGACGGGAGTAAGGACGAGGTTTTTCAAATCGGAGAGCAGTCGCGCCAGCAATATGAGCAGCTGGTCGAAGAACTCAAACAGATCAAACAGCAGGTCTACGAAGTCATTGAGCTGGGCGACAAACTTGAAGTTCATACGCGGCACGCACGAAACCGCTTGTCTGAAGTAAGCAGAAATTTCCATAAGTTCAGCGAAGAAGAAATTCGCAACGCCTATGAAAAGGCGCACAAACTTCAAGTGGAACTGACGATGATCCAACAGCGTGAAAAGCAGCTGCGGGAGCGCAGAGATGATTTAGAACGCCGGCTTTTAGGGCTTCAGGAAATCATTGAACGGTCAGAATCGTTGGTCAGCCAAATAACCGTCGTTCTGAATTACCTGAATCAAGACCTTCGCCAAGTGGGGCTTCTTCTTGCCGATGCGCAGGCTAAACAAGATTTCGGTTTAAGAATCATTGAAGCCCAAGAGGAAGAAAGAAAAAGAGTTTCCAGAGAAATTCATGACGGTCCCGCGCAAATGCTGGCAAATGTCATGATGAGATCGGAATTAATTGAACGGATCTTCCGCGACCGCGGCACGGAGGACGGATTTCAGGAAATCAGAAATCTGCGGCAGAATGTGCGGAATGCCCTTTACGAAGTCAGAAGGATTATATATGATTTAAGACCGATGGCATTGGACGATCTCGGGCTGATTCCGACACTGAGAAAATATCTTTATACAACTGAAGAATACAACGGAAAGGTGAAAATACATTTTCAGTGCATCGGAGACACGGAGAACCAAAGGCTTGCCCCGCAATTTGAAGTGGCGCTTTTCCGTCTCGCTCAGGAAGCCGTCACAAATGCACTCAAGCATTCAGAATCAGAGGAAATTACAGTAAAAGTGGAAGTAACCGCTGATTTTGTCGTTCTTATCATTAAGGACAACGGAAAAGGTTTTGATATTAAGGATGCTAAACAAAAGAAAAACAAGTCATTCGGCTTGCTGGGAATGAAAGAAAGAGTAGATCTGCTTGAAGGAACGATAACGATAGACTCTAAAATAGGTCTTGGGACATTTATCATGATTAAGGTTCCGTTATCTCTCGGCCTATAATTTGTTAAATAGAGCCAAAAGACATATTGACCGAACAGCGGCGTATATAGAACAATAGGATAAGGAGGCGTAGCGTGTGACTAAAGTAAATATTGTTATTATCGACGACCATCAACTATTCCGTGAGGGTGTAAAAAGAATATTGGATTTTGAACCTACCTTTGAAGTGGTAGCAGAAGGTGACGATGGAGATGAGGCGGCTCGAATCGTCGAGCATTATCATCCCGATGTTGTCATAATGGACATCAATATGCCGAATGTAAATGGAGTAGAGGCTACTAAACAGCTTGTTGAGCTGTACCCTGAATCTAAGGTGATTATCCTCTCCATCCATGATGATGAAAACTATGTGACTCATGCTTTAAAAACAGGTGCAAGAGGCTATCTCCTGAAAGAGATGGACGCAGATACTTTAATCGAAGCAGTGAAAGTGGTAGCCGAGGGAGGTTCTTACCTTCACCCGAAAGTAACCCACAATCTTGTCAACGAATTCCGCCGTCTTGCGACAAGCGGAGTTTCTGCTCATCCTCAGCATGAGGTTTACCCGGAAATCCGGAGACCATTACATATATTAACGAGACGGGAATGTGAAGTGCTGCAAATGCTTGCAGACGGAAAAAGCAACCGCGGAATCGGTGAATCATTGTTTATCAGTGAGAAAACAGTGAAAAATCACGTGAGTAATATTTTGCAGAAAATGAACGTTAATGACCGGACACAAGCCGTTGTCGTAGCCATTAAAAACGGCTGGGTAGAGATGCGTTAGTCATGTGTGAGAAGACTTGCCTGTTAAGGCAAGTCTTTTTTTACAGCTGCATATCTATTAAAATACTTATTAAGTACTTAATAAGGCAGGTAAAGTGATGAAGATTGCAGTTGTAACAGACAGTACAGCATATATTCCGAAAGAGATGAGAGAAGAACATCATATTCATATGATCCCTCTCCAAGTGGTTTTCGGTGAAAAAACATTCCGCGAAGAAACAGAACTCGACTGGAGAAGTTTTTATAAAGAAGTAAAAAATCATGATGAGCTGCCGACTACGTCCCAGCCTTCTTTCGGTGAATTAATCGCATTGTACGAAGAACTGGGCAAAACATATGACGCAGTCATAAGCATACATTTGTCCAGCGGAATCAGCGGAACTTATAACAGCGCCGCCTCGGCAAACACTATGGTTGATCATATTAAAGTTTATCCCTTTGATTCAGAGATCAGCTGTTTGGCACAAGGTTTTTATGCATTAAAGGCAGCACAGCTCATTAAAGACGGTGTTGACTCACCGGAAGAGATTATAAAAGAGCTGGAAGAAATGAAAAAAACAGTCCGTGCGTATTTTATGGTGGACGATTTATCACACCTCCAGCGGGGCGGGCGTCTAAGCAGCGCTCAGGCTTTTATCGGCGGTCTGTTAAAGGTAAAGCCTATTCTTCATTTTGACAATAAGGTAATTGTTCCTTTTGAGAAGATTCGGACACGCAAAAAAGCGATTTCGAGAATTTTTGAGCTGTTTGGGGAGGATGCAAGTAAAGGAATCCCGATGCGGGCAGCTGTCATCCATGCAAACAGGGAAGAAGAAGCGGCGGATATTATACAGGAGTTAAGCGGTAAATATCCTCATGTCGAATTCTATAACAGCTATTTCGGTGCCGTGATCGGAACCCATTTGGGGGAAGGCGCCATCGGAATCGGCTGGTGCTTTAAAAACTAAGTGAAAATCTCCGTTTTCAAGGGCGGAGATTTTTTTATTATTAAGTTTTCGTGATTCGACAAAAAAATTCCCGGCAGGCATACTTTGAGCAGAAAGGAGGCAGGGAGATGTCCGAAGGTGATTCAGAATTTTCAGAGGTGCGGGATTTCTTTTACGGCCGGCGTTTATTGAGATCTGAGATACCGTTTTCAGACCAGCGCATCAAGCGTTTAACAGAAAAAGAATATATAACGGCCGAGCCGTCAATCATCCGCCGGAAAAACCGTTACGTCTGCCAACGATGCGGTCAGTCTGATCAAGCCAGCTTTGCGGCATTTTGGGCGCCCTCTGCCAAAAGGCAGATTACCTATTGCCGTGCCTGTGTCATGATGGGAAGGGCTGATGAACTGACATCATTATATTCTTGGAATCAAGCCCCTGAAAACAGCTGGGAGCCTGTAAAGCTTTCTTGGGAAGGAACACTGACAGACGGACAGAAGCGGGCGGCCGCCGCGCTTACAGATGCGATAAAAGAGAGACAAGAGCTTTTAGTATGGGCGGTTTGCGGATCGGGGAAAACAGAGATGCTGTTTCCGGGTATCGAGTTTGCGCTGAATCACGGTTTGCGCGTTTGTGTCGCAACTCCGCGTACAGATGTCGTACTTGAACTGCTGCCGAGACTGAATAAAGCATTTGAGAAAGTCGAAGTTTCTGCTTTGTACGGCGGCAGCGAGGACAAAGGCCGCTTGACTCCGCTGATGATTTCAACCGCTCACCAGCTGATGCGCTACCGAGACATTTTTGATGTCATGATAATAGATGAAGTAGATGCGTTTCCTTTTTCAGCCGATGAGACATTAAGATTCGCTGTTGATAAAGCGAGGAAGAAAAACAGCGCCCTTGTTTATGTAACGGCGACTCCTTCAGACACATTAAAAAAGAAGGCTGAAGCCGGTTTGCTGAAAAGCGTCCGCATACCGGCCAGATATCATCGGAAACCCCTCCCGGAGCCGCGTTTTTTGTGGTGCGGCAATTGGAAGAAGAAGCTTCAGAAAGGAAAACTGCCGCGCTCTGTAACGGATTGGGTCCGCCAAAAACTTCAATTACAGCTGCCGGTTTTCTTATTCGTCCCGTCTGTACACGTATTGAAAAAGACAACGGATTATTTTCGGAAATTAAACATACGGGCAGAAGGCGTACATGCGGAAGACACATTCAGAAAGGATAAAGTGAAACGATTCAGAGACGGCCGGCTTGACCTGCTGGTAACGACTACGATTTTAGAAAGAGGGGTTACCGTGCCCAAAGTTCAGACATGTGTCCTCGGCGCAGAAGCACCTATCTTTACTGAGAGCGCGCTCGTACAGATCGCGGGCAGAACGGGAAGGCATTATAAACATTTCAGCGGTGATGTCGTCATGTTTCATTTCGGAATTACAAACGGAATGAAAAAAGCAAAAAAACATATAGAACATATGAACAAATTGGCACAAAAAAGTAAATTGTTGGACTAGTTAATTTCAGAAAACGTGATACAGTATACTCATACTTTCCTATGAGGAGCTGTCAGCATGCTTGTCAATTCTAAAGAAATCATATTAAAGGAACTTCTCGACCGCCATATGCCTAAGCTTCATATGAAATGCACATGCCGGGTATGCAAAAATGATGTACTGGCACTTTCACTAAACCGGGCTGAACCGGCATATGTTACAGATAAAAAGAAAGTTGCTTATGCAAAAGCAGAGATAGTTGATAAACAGAAAAATACGGCGCTGCTTGTCATTCTGGCTGAATCAGCGGCGATTGTTTCGGTTAATCCAAGCGAGTTCTGTGAAACTCGGGAAGGAGCGTAATATCTCTGAATTGTTTATTGTGTGACTCACCAATTTCAAGTTCATTGACTTGGAGATCTCTGTTTTCTCTGGCGCCCGAGCAAGAGGTATGCAGCGCATGCAGCAGCCAATTCGAAAAAATTGAAGGCCCCGTATGCAGTATATGCGGGAGGCCTCGGGAGTCAAATGAAAAATGCGCTGATTGTGCGGCCCGGGAATCAAAAACGGAAAAGCGCTTTTTGCTGCGGCAAAACCGTTCGGTATATTTGTATAATGATGCGATGAAGGACTCATTGGCCCGGTTTAAATTCAGGGGTGATGCGAAAATCATTCAAGCATTTGAACGTGACTTTGCTGCCGGCTTTAAAGCGGCATATCCATCAAATACACATACTCTCATCCCTATTCCGCTGAGCGGCGAACGGCTGGCGGAACGCGGATTCAATCAATCCGAGCTGCTGGCCTCTCTGCTCGGAATGCCCGTCATTTTCCCCCTCATCCGACTGAACAATGAAAAACAATCCAAAAAGAGCAAAACAGAAAGGCTGTCCGCAGAAAAAAAGTTTTCAGCAGCCGAAAACTCCGCCGAAGGTATGAACGTCATCTTAATAGATGATATTTATACGACGGGCGCCACACTTCACCAAGCCGCCGAAGTCCTGCTGACAGCGGGTAAAGCGTCATCGGTCTCCTCTTTTACTTTAATCAGAAGCTAAATCATTCTTTTTTTCTGCCGATATAATTGATAGAAATATAAGGCAGATTAAAGAAGGAATAGGAGTTAATACGATGGGTGAATTGGCGAATTGTCCAAAATGCAATGCTTTATTTTTTAAAACGAACCTGCAGACCGTGTGCCAGGCATGTATTAAAGAAGAAGAAAAAGCATTTGAAACCGTCTATAAATTT
The DNA here is from genome assembly GCF_042296235.1 of Bacillus sp. A1. NCBI lineage: Bacteria > Bacillati > Bacillota > Bacilli > Caryophanales > Bacillaceae > Bacillus > Bacillus sp. A1. The sequence continues at coordinate 3,535,093 of NZ_CP141181.1, read as the reverse complement.
TTGAGAAAGCAGATCAACAGACAGTCGACGATGCAGCAGATCACTGAGGAAACAGGTGTGGATGAAGAGCTGATCCTCAAGTTTATCAAACAAAAAAGGATTCAGATCAGCCAGCTTCCGAATTTGGCATATCCTTGCGAAAGGTGCGGAAATCCAATCAGGACGGGGAAATTTTGCAAGTCCTGTCAGACAGATATTGAGTCGCAATTAGACCATATGAACCAAAAAACAGCCGCTGAATTCGATGAAAAAAACAGTACAAAAGACACATACTATGCCTATAATACCAAAAACACCTGATTCCCTAAACTAACTGATAACGCAGTCGATAAAAGAATTAGACTGCGAACAGAAAGCGAGAGGAATCCTATGAAAATCAATCAGTACGGAACACAATCCGTTAATCCATACCAAAAAAATTACGAAAAGCAAGCCGTACAAAAAGAGGCTGCAAAGCCGAAGGACAAAGTGGAAATTTCTTCTCATGCAAAAGAGCTTCAAAATGCGTCAGATGCGGTCACTAAAACACGTCAGGAAAAAATCGCTCAGCTTAAAGCGGATATAGAGAGCGGAACATATAAAATAGATTCAAACAGCATCGCTGAAAACATAGTGAATTTCTATAAAAAGCAATAAAAAGGAGAAAGCCAATGTCAGCAAAGCCAATTATTGATCAACTGAAGCGACTTTGCGCACTGCATGAACATCTGCTCACGCTGTCTGAGGAGAAAACGGAAGCGCTGAAAGCAGGTAAAACAAAAGAGCTCTCCAACATATTGACCAAAGAGCAAAAGTATATTCAGGCAATCGGACAGACTGAGGAAGAACGAATCAGGTTAACTTCTCAGTTTCTCAGCCGCGGTGAGGACAATACAATTGCTGCATGCATCTCCAGAACTTCAGGCAGTGAAAAACAGGAGCTTGAAGGGTTATTTCACTCTTTGTCTGCGCTTCTTGACCGTCTGAAAGAAGTGAATGAGATGAACAAACAGCTCACGATTCAGGCTTTACAATTCATCTCCGGGGCATTCGATATGATCATGCCGGGTGAAAAAGAGAATATGAATTATAAAGAGCCGCAAGCGGCGCGCAAGCCTGTCAGCCGTTTGACATTATTCGATTCAAAAGCTTAGAACGGAGGATTTTCAATGCCATCGACTTTTATGGGGCTCGAAACAGCAAGGCGTGCATTGAGTGCGCAGCAGACTGCATTAAGCACAGTTTCAAATAACGTTGCAAATGCAAATACAGAAGGATATACGAGGCAGCGCGTCACATTACAATCGACGAGCCCTTATCCCGCAGTATCAAAAAACAGTGATCTGACGGCCGGCCAAATCGGAACAGGAGTAAAAGCCGGTTCAGTTGAGCGCGTCAGAGACAGTTTTTTAGACTATCAGTACAGAACTGAAAATACAAAATTAGGGTACTATACTGCCCGTTCCAATTCATTGTCGCAAATGGAAGGCGTCATGAAAGAGCTTGACGATAACGGATTAAACGGATCGCTCAGTTCGTTTTGGAATGCCCTTCAGGATCTGGCGACGAATCCGGAAAATACGGGAGCGCGCTCAGTTTTGCAGGAGCAGGGGAAATCTCTTGCCGAAAGTTTTAACTATATATCTACCTCTTTGACTAACATTCAGGGTGATATTAAAAAGAACCTGGATAACACAGCGGATCAGGTCAATTCCATTCTCAATCAGCTGAATGACCTTAACAATCAAATAGCGGCAGTTGAGCCGAGCGGTATGCTCCCTAATGATTTGTATGACCAAAGAGACAGATTAATTGATCAATTATCTTCTATGGCAAATATAAAAGTTTCATATAATAAGTCGGGCGGACATGCCTTGGCGACTGCTGAGGGCACGGTTAACGTCGAATTGCTGAACGGAAACAACAATTCTCTCGGTACGCTGCTCGACGGTAACACAAAAACAGTTTCAGAAATGAAAATCAACTACGACAAGGACAGCGGCCTCGTGTCGAGTGTGTCAGTCGGCAGCAGTACGGTCAATGCGGATGCATTTACCGGTAAAGGCTCACTTTTAGGTCTTATTGAATCATACGGCTATATGTCAAATGGAGAAGAAAAAGGTCTTTATCCTGAAATGCTGACGGCTCTTGACAATATGGCGCTATCCTTTGCTGACGCGTTTAATGCAGTTCATGAAAAAGGGAAGACCTATACAGGCGAACAGGGTGCAGCATTTTTTGATTTCAGCGGTGATGAAGCGGTGCCGGCAAAAGGTGCGGCAGCGAAAATAAAAGTCAGTGACAAAATTCTTGCGTCTACTGATAATATCGCAGCGTCGTTAAACGGAGAAAAAAGTGACGGCACCAACGCGACAAATCTTGCAGCCGTACAGAACAGCAAGCTGACTATTAACGGTGAAACCACTACAATTAATGACTTTTATGAATCCCTTATCGGAAAGCTGGGCGTTAATTCACAAAAAGCGGCCAATCTTATGAACAACTCTGAAAGCAACACCCTTTCAGCCGATGAACGGAGACAATCAGTCAGTGCAGTGTCTTTAGATGAAGAAATGACAAATATGATTCAGTTTCAGCACGCTTATAATGCGGCTGCGCGGATTATAACGATGCAAGATGAAATATTCGATAAAATTATTAACGGTATGGGCACCGGAGGAAGATAGGAGATAAGTAAATGAGAGTAACTCAAGGGATGATCGCAAAAAATTCTCTTCGATTTATCGGCTCAAGTTATGACAAGCTCGATCGGCTTCAGCAGCAAGTATCTACAGGGAAAAAAATCACGAAAGCTTCTGATGATCCGGTCGTTGCAATGAAGGGAATGCAGTACCGTACTCAGCTTGCGCAGGTAAACCAGTATCAGCGGAATGTTTCGCAAGGTTTTACATGGCTGGAAAACTCGGAATCAAGCGTAAACTCGGAAACGGATATTATGGGGAAAATCCGGGACTTGATGGTTCAGGCGAAAAGTGATTCGAACGGTGAAACAGAATTGAAAGCAATCGGTACAGAAATCGGCCAGCTGAAAAAGCAGCTCGTTTCTGTCGCGAATACTCAGGTAAACGGACGTTATCTGTTTAACGGAACAAATTCAGACGTCCCGCCGATCACTGAAAATGCCGACGGCACATATACGTACAACTATGAGAATTATACCGGTGCTTCGGATGTTAACATCAACATCTCAAACGGAGCAGTGCTTAAAGTGAATTCTGATCCAAACTCAGCTTTCGGAGGCGTCGCACAAAATGGAGATAATGTATTTGAATTTCTCAACTCCTTAGAAGCTTCTTTAAGCAAAGGCACGCTGTCCGAAGCAGATTCAGATCAAATTCTGTCAGATATTGACGGTTTTACCGATAAAATGAATGCTGAAAAATCCAATATCGGCGCACGCACAAACCGATTGGAACTCATTCAGACAAGATTGGAATCACAAGCGGCAACCGCTGAAAAAGTATTGTCCGATAATGAAGATGTAGAAATGGAAGATGTAATTGTTGATTATTTATCTCAACAGACGGTTCATAGAGCAGCGCTGTCAGTGAATGCGAATATCATTCAGCCGTCACTGATTGACTTTCTGAAATAATAGAACTGACCGTCTTCAATATATAAAAAAGCGACTCACACTAGGGAGATCGCTTTTTTTACTAAAATACTATAAACAGGAGGGGTCTCTGTGCAGATGCCGAGATTGATTATTGACAGTGTGCCTGCTAAAATCGGTATAACCTTTCAAAAGGAAGAAATCGAGATGGAACAGCCGCCCGCTGACCTGGAAATTGAGCAGCCGCCGGCAGAGCTGAACATTGAAAGCACGCCGGCCAAACTGACGATTGACCAGACGAGGGCGTGGGAGAACTTGAATCTCAAATCATTTGAAAAGCTGAACGCTGAAGCCGCCCAGAAAGGTGCGGAAGCCTGCAGCGAGTTTATTGCCAAAACAGTCAGGGAAGGGAAGGAAATGGCGGCTATCGAAAAGAAAACGGGCAATGTGATGGCCCGGCAGGCAGCAGATGTCAGTCCGCCCGATCCATTCGGCGAATTCAGCGACTTTCTGCCTGCGCAGTTTCTCGTCGACATTGACTGCATTCCTTCAAAGCTTACGATTGATATTGAAGCCCGCAAACCTTCAATTGAAGCAGCCGTCAATAAACCTGTATGGAATTATACGCCGGGGAAAGTTCAGATTGATATGATGCAAGACCCTAAGGTGACGATTTCGGTTGACGATGGCAACGCAGAATAAAAGATGAAAGTGGTAAAGGATTGTGAAGCATGATAATTAAAACAAAATATCACGGAGAAATCAGAATAGACGAAGGGCAGATTATCTCATTTGAAAACGGCCTGCCGGGATTTAATGACGAGACTCAATTTGTTGTTCTTCCTTTGTCGGAAGATTCACCGTTTTTGGCGCTGCAGTCTGTGAAACAGGATCATATCGCCTTTATAGTCGCCAGTCCGTTTATTTTCTTTAAAGGGTACGAATTTGACATTGACCAAGCGACGCTTGAGCTTTTGCATATTGAAGATATAGAGGACGTCGAAGTGATGGCGATTTTAACGTTGGAAGAGCCTTTTGAAAACACGACCGCCAATTTAAAAGCGCCGATTATCGTCAATAAAAAGGAAATGAAGGCGAAACAAATCATTTTACATGATGCTTCCTATGAAACAAAACATCTGATAGGAGGAGGATCATGCTAGTTCTCTCAAGAAAAGTGAATGAGTCCATTCAGATCGGGCCGGATATTGAAATAAAGGTGATCGCCATCGAAGGAGAACAAGTGAAGCTGGGAATTGAAGCGCCTCAGCACGTAGATATTCACCGGAAAGAAATCTACTTGTCGATCCTGGAAGAGAACAACAGAGCCGTATCTTTTAATACCGATTTATTACTTAACTTATCCTCACAAAAAAAGTGAGGATTTTTTTATTTTCAATATAAACAATAGAAGCGGCCATCCGATATATATAGTGTAGCCAATGAGAGGAAAAATTTTCTTCAGAATGACGCTGCGCAAATGCACAAGGACGTGCGAAAAACAATTCAGGGAGGAAATACAAAATGAGAATCAACCACAATATCGCGGCTCTTAACACAAGCCGTCAGCTGAATGCAGGTTCAAACTCTGCTGCAAAAAACATGGAAAAATTATCTTCAGGTCTTCGGATCAACCGCGCTGGTGATGACGCTGCGGGTCTTGCGATCTCTGAAAAAATGCGTTCTCAAATCCGCGGTTTAGACATGGCGTCTAAAAACGCTCAAGACGGAATCTCTCTTATCCAAACATCTGAGGGTGCATTGAACGAAACTCACAGCATTCTTCAGCGTATGAGCGAGCTTGCTACACAAGCGGCAAACGATACAAACACAGATTCTGACCGTTCTGAGCTTCAAAAAGAGATGGACCAATTATCATCTGAAGTAACAAGAATCTCTACTGACACTGAGTTCAACACGAAGAAACTTCTTGACGGAACTGCAAAAGATCTTACGTTCCAAATCGGAGCTAACGAAGGTCAAACCATGACTTTGTCTATCAATAAAATGGACTCTGAAAGCCTGAATGTTGGTACGACTTATACAGCTCAAGCTGATGGAACACTTAAATCAGGTGATACAACTATTGCTTGGGCAGACGCAGAAGAAACAGACGGTAAAGTTACAAAAGAAGCCGGTTATTATGATGATAAAGGTGCTCTAGTAGGAAGTGAAAAACTAGAAGAAGGCGAAAAGTTATCTAAAGGTATCGACATCTCTTCTTCAGCTAAAGCTGCGTCTTCAGCTCTTACAACAATCAAAACAGCTATCGACACAGTATCTAGCGAGCGCGCTAAACTTGGTGCGGTTCAAAACCGTTTAGAGCACACAATCAACAACCTTGGTACTTCTTCTGAGAACCTGACTTCTGCTGAATCACGTATCCGTGACGTAGACATGGCTTCTGAGATGATGGAGTACACGAAAAACAACATCCTTACTCAGGCTTCTCAAGCTATGCTTGCGCAAGCTAACCAACAGCCTCAGCAAGTTCTTCAATTGCTGAAAGGTTAATGACGGAAAGATCCTGGTTCTCCAGGGTCTTTTTTTTATTTCTTCAGCTATCTCCCCCTTCAGCAAGCCAAAGAACCCTATTGACAAAATGAAACATTATATTTTGCAGTTACATTATTGAAAACCTTTTAATATGACCGATATAAGAATAAGATCATACATTTATGGAGCTGTGATATGATAAACAGTCGGAAACTCACTGTTGTCATAGAGCCGTCTACGACTAAACGCCGAAAAGGAGAGGGTACATATGGTCACAAGAATCACAGGCCTTAATTCCGGTCTTGATGTAGATTCTCTGGTGAAAAAACTAATGGATGCCGAAAAGCAGCCGCTTAATAAATTAAATCAGCAAAAACAGACGCTTGAATGGAAGCGCGATGCTTATCGGGAAATGAATACCCAGATTGCCGACATGTATTCTACTACATTTAATAATATGCTGATGTCCACAAACTGGAATAAAAAAACAGTAACAAGTTCGGATTCCAGTGTCAGCGCGGCGGCCGTCAGTGCTGAGCAAAATATTTCAACGAGTATGTCTGTACAGCAGCTGGCCACGCCGACGACATATAAATCATCGGGCGCCATCAATTTCACTTCAGGTCAGAGCCAAACATTGAAATTCAATGTCACAAATCCGGGTGAAACGAAGCCGACTGAGGTAAACGTCACGATCGCCGCAACCGATACGATTGACGATGTCATTTCTAAACTGAACAGCTCAGGCCTCGGGGTGACGGCTTTAAAAGAGAAAATTTCCAACGGCACGGATTATGTGGACACGATTGCGTTCACTTCCAATAAAACGGGGGAAGGGTTTACACTTGCCGCAGGTGATGACGCGACCAAAAGCTTTCTGAAAGATCAGCTCGGTTTTGCCGTTGATGATGCGACAAATGAACTGACGGCCAATGCCGAAGGGAAAAATGCGAAGTTTACGTTCAACGGGCTTGAAATGACAAAAACGTCCAATAACTTTACGATCAACGGCATCAAATACACGCTGAACAGCGTGACGGACAGCAATAAAACGGTTACGATTAACAGCACGACTGATACGGACGGGATTTTTGACAACATTAAAGATTTCGTTGATAAATACAATACGTTAATTAAAAGCGCAAACGCGAAGGTGACAGAATCAAAATACCGCGATTATAAGCCGCTAACCGATGAACAAAGAGAAGCGATGACCGATAAGCAGATTGAGCAGTGGGAGGCAAAAGCCAAAAGCGGTTTATTACGGAGCGACAGCACGCTGCAGAACGGTTTGGCGGAGATGCGGCTTGATTTGTACTCAACGGTTACGATTGACGGGAAAAAATATCAGCTTGCCGATTTCGGAATTGAGACGTCTGATAGTTATACGGATCAAGGAAAACTTGTTATTAAAGACGAAGCGAAACTGAAACAGAAAATTACCGAGAATCCTGCTCTCGTGGCTAAACTGTTTAATGCAGACAGCCCTGATACAGCGAAAACCAAAAACCCGGAGGAACAGGGGATTGCCCGGAGATTAAAAGACACATTAAACAAAATGCAGACTCAAATTTCAAAACAGGCGGGTACGGAAAGCTCGGTATCAACCAGCTTTGCCATCGGAAAAAGCCTGAATGAAATAGAAACAAATATTTCCAATATGAAAACGAAGCTGGATGACATCGAAACGAGATATTATAAAAAGTTCAGCGCACTGGATACGGCATTGGAGAAATTGAACAGCCAATCTTCATATCTCACGTCAATGTTAGGATCTTCAACATCATAACCTTGGAGGTTTTATAAAAATGGCAATAAATAATCCTTTTGCTGCTTATCAGCAGACATCCGTCTTTACAGCCGCTCCGGAAGAGCTGACCCTTATGCTTTATAACGGCTGCCTGCGATTCATTAAGCTGGCAAGGCAGGCGATGAAGCAAAACAACCTTGAAGCCAAAAATGAAAATATCGTAAAGGCGCAAAACATCATTCAAGAGCTCAGCATCACGTTAAACCGGGAGATTGAGATTTCTGAACAGATGTCATCCATTTATGATTACATCCGCCGCCGGCTGATCGACGCGAACGTGCAGAATAACGGAGAATTTTTAGATGAAGCGGAAAAGCTCGTTACTGAATTTCGCGACACGTGGAAGCAGGCCATGCAGAGTGAACGGAAAAACAGCCATGGCGCGGGCGGCCTTGCCTGATGAACAGCAATGTCTTTTCTTTGTATAACGAAACGAAGAACATGTACGCCGCGCTGAAGGACGCCCCGGAAAGCGACGGTCTTATCAGCAGCGTTACGGCATTTACGGAGAAAAGGGAGGAGATGCTTGCGGGCATAAAGCCGCCTTTTTCCGAAGAAGAAAAAACGCTGCTTCAGCAGGTGGCCGCGATGGACCGTCTGATTACCGGCGAAGTGAAACGGATTCAGGATGGTATCCGAAATGAAATAAAAACGCTTAAGAAAAAACGAATCTACCATAATACGTATTTCAATCCGTATCATCAAACGACAAGTGACGGCCGTTATTACGACAAACGCAAATAGGTGAGTGTTTTGAGAAGTTTGAACGATTACCATTTGGTGTCAGCCTATTATCAGCTTCTTTTTACGATTGATGAGGGGCTTTGCTACCTGTTGGACACGCAGGCTGATTTTTTTAAGACGGAGGGCGAGCGGATTTACAACGATTTGATTCAGGCTTTTTTTCATCTCGATTCCTCTCATGCACTTCTGCTGTCTATCATTGAGTGCCGATGCGTGGAGACGGCGATCCGCTCATTTGACGAGATCTTTCAGGATTTCAGCATGTTAAATGATTATGATTTCCCGTCCGCCCCTTTTCAGGAGTTTTTAAAAACCATCTTTCTGCCGCATTATAAGCTGTGGATGGAGCAGACGCACGACTGCATCAAACCGTATGTTCTTCACTAGACCTGCTGCAAGCGGCAGGTCTTTTGCCTGCGTCTTCCGCATATACTTATAATCCTGCCGGAAGCTGCCGGATATAACCGACACCATTCGTCATCGTTCACCGAATTTACACATTATTTTAACGTTTCAGCAGGGATCAGAAGGGGTAAAAGAGAAATAGTTACATATCCTTAGATAAAGGGAGGCGTTCTTTGATGAACTACAATATCAGAGGAGAAAACATTGAGGTTACACCTGCGTTAAAGGATCATGTGGAGAGAAAAATCGGCAAGCTGGAACGATATTTCGAGCAGAGCGTCAATGCCGATGTGAACGTCAACTTAAAATTCTATAATGATAAGGAATCCAAAGTTGAAGTCACCATTCCGATGACTGATCTGGCGCTTCGTTCTGAAGTGCATAACGAGGATATGTACAATGCAATTGATCTCGCAACAAACAAGCTGGAACGTCAAATCCGAAAGCACAAAACAAAAGTCAACCGAAAATTCCGCGAGCAGGGTCTTCCGAAACATTATTTCGAGAACGGCAGCGCTGCTGATACGGGCGTAGCGGTTCAGGACGAAATTGAAGATGACAGCCCGGAAATTGTCCGTCAAAAGCGTTTTAATTTAAAACCGATGGATAATGAAGAAGCGATTCTCCAAATGAATATGCTCGGACATAATTTCTTCGTATTCACCAACGCGGAGACGAATCTCACAAATGTCGTTTACCGCAGAAATGACGGCAAATACGGATTAATTGAACCGACTGAATAAACCCACCCAGCCTTCCGTGAACGCGCGGAAGGTTTTTCTCTATCTTTGTCTGCAAATTCTTTGGAAATAGCAAAAGGTATGTTATGATAATGAGAGGTATACATGGACAGAAAATTATCATTTATTCCATGCAAAATCTGCATGTGAACATAGAGGAGCGTTATAGATGCTTGGGATTTTAAATAAAATGTTTGATCCGACCAAACGTGCGCTGAACAAATACGAAAAAATAGCAAATGACATTGATGCCGTAAGAGGAGATTATGAAAATCTCTCTGACGAGGCGCTTAAACATAAAACGGCAGAATTTAAAGAGCGGCTTGAAAAAGGAGAAACAACGGATGATCTTCTTGTCGAAGCGTTCGCCGTCGTTCGTGAAGCTTCCCGCCGCGTAACCGGCATGTTCCCGTTTAAAGTGCAGCTGATGGGGGGCATCGCCCTTCATGAGGGGAACATTTCCGAAATGAAAACAGGGGAAGGGAAAACGCTGACGTCTACGCTTCCCGTGTATTTAAATGCCTTGACGGGAAAAGGCGTTCACGTCGTAACGGTCAACGAATATCTGGCAAGCCGTGATGCCCAGCAAATGGGAGAAATCTTTGCGTTTCTCGGGCTTACAGTCGGCCTGAACCTGAATTCGATGTCAAAAGACGAAAAACGCGAAGCTTACGCAGCCGATATCACGTATTCAACGAACAATGAACTCGGCTTTGATTATTTGCGTGACAACATGGTGCTCTATAAAGAACAAATGGTGCAGCGTCCGCTTCATTTTGCCGTTATTGATGAAGTCGATTCAATTTTAGTCGATGAAGCGAGAACGCCATTGATTATTTCCGGACAAGCTCAGAAGTCCACAAAACTGTACGTGCAGGCAAATGCGTTTGTCCGCACACTCAAGAAAGATCAGGATTATACGTATGACGTCAAAACGAAAGGCGTTCAGCTGACGGAAGAAGGAATGACGAAGGCTGAAAAAACATTCGGCATCGACAACCTGTTTGATGTCAAAAACGTGGCCTTGAACCACCATATCAACCAGGCTTTAAAAGCCCATGCGGCGATGCAGAAAGACGTGGATTATGTTGTTGAGGACGGCCAGGTCGTCATCGTTGATTCCTTCACCGGCCGTCTGATGAAAGGACGCCGCTACAGCGAAGGTCTTCACCAGGCGATTGAGGCGAAAGAAGGCCTGGAGATTCAAAATGAAAGCATGACATTGGCGACGATTACGTTCCAAAACTATTTCCGTATGTACGAAAAGCTGGCCGGTATGACCGGTACCGCAAAAACGGAAGAGGAAGAATTCCGCAATATTTATAACATGCAGGTTGTATCCATCCCGACCAACCAGCCGGTCATCCGTGACGACCGTCCGGACTTGATCTACCGCTCAATGGAAGGGAAATTCAAGGCGGTGGCGGAGGATGTCGCCCAGCGCTACATGACCGGACAGCCGGTTCTTGTCGGTACGGTTGCCGTTGAAACGTCTGAATTGATTTCTAAACTTCTGAAAAACAAAGGGATTCCGCATCAGGTGCTGAATGCCAAAAACCATGAGCGTGAAGCTCAGATTATTGAAGAAGCGGGACAAAAAGGCGCTGTCACGATTGCGACCAACATGGCGGGACGCGGAACCGACATTAAACTCGGCGAAGGCGTAAAAGAGCTTGGCGGCCTTGCGGTCGTCGGTACGGAACGCCACGAATCCCGCCGGATTGATAATCAGCTCCGCGGACGTTCAGGACGTCAGGGAGACCCGGGCATCACACAATTTTATCTTTCAATGGAAGATGAATTGATGCGCCGTTTCGGAGCTGAACGGACGATGGCGATGCTTGACCGGTTCGGTATGGATGACTCCACGCCGATTCAGAGCAAAATGGTGTCACGCGCCGTGGAATCATCTCAAAAACGTGTCGAAGGAAACAACTTCGATTCACGTAAACAGCTTCTTCAATACGACGACGTGCTTCGTCAGCAGCGCGAAGTCATTTACAAGCAGCGTTTTGAAGTCATTGACTCTGAAAACCTGCGCGACATTGTGGAAGGCATGATCAAGTCTTCTCTGGAGCGTGCGATTGCCGCTTATACGCCGAAAGAGGAGCTTCCGGAAGAATGGAATCTTGACGGCCTCGTGGAGCTGGTGAATTCAACGTATCTTGATGAAGGCGCGCTTGAAAAGAGCGATATCTTCGGAAAAGAACCGGATGAAATGCATGAGATGATCATGGACCGCATCATGACAAAATATAATGAAAAAGAAGAGAATTTCGGTACAGAGCAGATGCGAGAATTTGAAAAAGTCATCGTATTGCGTGCCGTTGATTCAAAATGGATGGATCATATTGATGCGATGGATCAGCTGCGTCAAGGGATTCACCTTCGCGCTTATGCGCAGACAAATCCGCTGCGTGAATATCAAATGGAAGGCTTCGCAATGTTTGAGCACATGATTGAGTCCATTGAGGACGAAGTTGCGAAATTCGTCATGAAGGCCGAGATTGAAAGCAATCTGGAACGCGAAGAAGTTGTTCAGGGCCAAACGACGGCTCATCAGCCGCAGGACGGCGATGAGGCCAAACAAGCGAAAAAAGCGCCGGTCCGCAAAGTTGTGGATATCGGACGCAACGCGCCTTGCCATTGCGGAAGCGGAAAAAAATATAAAAATTGCTGCGGCCGGACAGAATAGTCTCGACTGTATGAAGCGAACATGACCGGGTCTGCGTCTTATGGCGCCCCGGATCTTTTAATGAGGTGAATGGAATGGAATTATCAGAAATCAGGGCAGAGCTCGAAAATATGGCTTCTCGTTTAGCGGACTTCAGGGGGTCTCTTTGACCTCGAATCAAAGGAAGCCCGCATTGCAGAATTAGATGAAAAGATGGCGGAACCGGAATTCTGGAATGACCAGCAGAAGGCCCAAACCGTCATCAACGAAGCGAACGGTCTGAAGGAATACGTGAACTCCTATCATCAGCTGAGCGAGTCTCACGAAGAGCTGCAAATGACACATGATCTTTTAAAAGAAGAACCTGACCAGGACCTTCAGCAAGAGCTTGAGAAAGAGCTGAAGTCATTAACGAAGGAATTGAATGAATTTGAGCTTCAGCTGCTGCTCAGTGAACCATATGACAAAAATAATGCGATTTTAGAACTTCACCCGGGCGCCGGCGGTACGGAATCTCAGGACTGGGGTTCCATGCTGCTCAGAATGTATACCCGCTGGGCGGAAAGACGCGGCTTCAAAGTTGAAACGCTTGATTATCTCCCGGGAGATGAAGCAGGAATTAAGTCTGTCACACTGCTTATTAAAGGTCACAATGCATACGGCTATTTAAAAGCGGAAAAAGGCGTACACCGTCTCGTGCGGATTTCTCCATTTGATTCATCAGGCCGCCGTCACACGTCATTCGTGTCATGTGAAGTCATGCCTGAATTCAATGAAGAAATCGACATTGATATTCGTACCGAAGATATTAAAGTTGATACGTACCGGGCGAGCGGTGCCGGCGGACAGCACGTCAATACGACTGATTCAGCCGTTCGGATCACCCACCTGCCGACAAATGTAGTCGTCACGTGCCAGACGGAACGCTCACAAATCAAAAACCGCGACCGGGCGATGAAAATGCTCAAAGCGAAGCTGTATCAGCGCAGAATTGAAGAACAGCAGGCGGAGCTTGACGAAATCCGCGGCGAACAGAAAGAAATCGGCTGGGGCAGCCAAATCCGCTCGTACGTCTTCCATCCGTACTCCATGGTGAAAGACCACCGCACCAATACGGAAATGGGGAACGTGCAGGCGGTTATGGACGGAGATATCGATATCTTCATTGACGCCTATTTACGTTCTAAACTGTCGTAATCCGGGAACACACCTGCCTTTGGCAAGGTGTGTTTTTTTATCCGTTCTCTTTTTCCATTTTTCACAACAGCGCTTTAGCAAATTAATACGGTATTTGGCTGTTATTTACTTCTAAGCCGGGAAGACTTAAAATGCTATCGAGAGAAAATCGGAGAACGGAGGATTTTGCATGGATGTGAATCACAATAAGCCGCTCCGTCTGATCAAAGATTACGTATATATCATGATCGGCGCGGCGATTACGGGGGTCGTGTTTAACGTATTTTTGCTGCCGAACCGTATAGCAGCGGGGGGAGTAAGCGGGATCAGCACCATTTTAGAAACGTTTGGTTTTGAACCGGCTTACGTGCAGTGGATTATTAACATCCCTTTGTTTATCGCCGGAGTGATCATTCTCGGCGGGAAGTTCGGAATGAAGACACTGGTCGGTTCCATCGTTCTGCCGCTCGCCGTCTTTTTAACAAGAGATCTGCCTGCCGCGACGACCCATGAACTGCTGGCGGCGATTTTCGGAGGCGTCGGGATCGGAACGGGAATCGGCATCGTGTATCTCGGCAAAGGCTCCACGGGGGGAACGGCTCTGGCGGCGCAGATCATTCACAAATACACGGGGCTGTCGCTGGGAACGTGCCTTGCCATCATGGACGGATTAATTGTGCTGAGCGCGATGCTCGTTTTCGGAGTGGAGCAGGGACTGTATGCGATGCTCGGGGTATTTATTTCAAGCAAAACGATTGATGTCGTGCAGGTCGGGTTCAACCGCTCCAAAATGGCTTTAATCATTACGCAGCATGAAGAAGCCGTCAGATCAGCTGTGTTTAAAGAAATCGACAGGGGTGTGACGAAGATTTCTGCAGTCGGCGGGTATACGGAACATGACCGGCCGATCTTAATGTGTGTCGTCGGTCAGACCGAATTCACAAAACTGAAACAAATCGTCAAACAAATTGATGAGTCAGCCTTTGTCATTGTCGCAGACGCAAGCGAGGTGCTCGGCGAGGGTTTCAAACGCGCGTAAACGAGGTTATAATAGCGAAGGGGTGCATCTTACATATGAAATCAAAATGGGCGCTGCTGGCGCTGGTTCTGACCATGTCCGTCCTGCTGGCGGCATGCGGCGGATCCAATGAATCGAAAAAAGAAAGCTCTGACAGCTCAGGCGGATCAAAGGCATCTGCGTCAGCGGGCGAAGAGCTTTATCAGCAAAGCTGTATCGGCTGTCACGGTAAAGACTTAGAAGGCGGCGGAGGTCCGAATTTACAGGAAGTCGGCGGGAAGTATGATGAAGCTAAAATTGAAAGCATCATTAAAAACGGACGCGGCAATATGCCGAGCCATCTTGTAAATGATGAGGAAGCCGCGAAGATCGCAAAATGGCTGTCACAGAAAAAATAACAGAAAAACCTTGCCTGTTATAGGGGCAAGGTTTTTTCTCGGTCTGGGAATGAAAAGAAACTGTAATAGTAATATGTCTAAATTTGACGTATAATGAAGTGTACTGAGGAAAAGGAACTTTCAGATTTTTCATCTGTTTCCTGACGAATCGGCCATAAACCGCTGTATGTTTGCGAACTCTATGGCTGCAAGACATAAATAAAAGATTAGGTGATTTCATGATAGAGATGAAAGAAGTATATAAATCCTATCCGAACGGTGTAAAAGCGATTAACGGGCTGTCAGTCATGATTCATCCCGGAGAATTTGTATATGTCGTAGGACCGAGCGGAGCCGGTAAATCTACTTTTATTAAAATGATTTACAGAGAAGAAAAACCGACAAAAGGGCAAATATTGATTAACCATAAAGATCTCGCGGCTGTGAAAGAAAAAGAGATTCCTTTCGTGCGGCGTAAAATAGGTGTTGTTTTCCAAGATTTCAAACTCCTTCCGAAATTGACGGTATTTGAAAACGTAGCGTTTGCGCTTGAGGTTATCGGAGAGCAGCAGTCAGTCATTAAAAAACGCGTGCTCGAAGTGCTCGATCTTGTGCAGCTGAAGCATAAAGCGCGGCAGTTTCCCGACCAGCTTTCCGGAGGAGAACAGCAGCGTGTTTCCATCGCAAGATCCATCGTCAACAATCCTGACGTCGTGATAGCTGACGAACCGACGGGCAACCTTGATCCGGTAACATCATGGGAAGTGATGAAGACACTGGAAGAGATTAATAACCGCGGAACGACCGTCGTGATGGCGACACACAATAAAGAAATAGTAAACACCATGAAGAAACGGGTCATCGCGATCGAAGACGGAATTATTGTGCGTGATGAGTCAAGAGGGGAGTATGGTTCTTATGATTAAAATTCTCGGGCGCCATTTGCGTGAGAGTTTTAAGTCTCTCGGAAGAAACACGTGGATGACATTTGCATCCATCAGTGCCGTTACCGTTACATTGATTTTGGTCGGCGTGTTTTTAGTCATTATGCTGAACTTAAACAACATGGCTAAAAATGCTGAAAAAGAAGTGGAAATTAAAGTATTAATCGATCTGACGTCAAATAAGAAAACGCAGGATACGCTGCAGAATGAGATTAAAGACATCTCGGGTATCCAAAGCGTAGAGTTTTCATCTAAAGATAAAGAGCTTGATCAATTGGTCAAAAGCTTCGGCGACAGCGGAAAGGCCATGAAAATGCAAGATCAGGAAAACCCGCTGAACAACGCGTTTATCGTCAAAACGACAGATCCGCATGATACGCCGAAAGTCGCGAAAAAAATTGAGAAGCTTGATCATGTGTATAAAGTGACATACGGGAAAGAAGAAGTCAGCCGTCTGTTTAAGATCGTCGGGGTGTCACGCAACATCGGGATTGCGTTAATCATCGGCCTTCTGTTCACGGCGATGTTCTTAATTTCGAATACGATTAAAATCACGATTTTCGCCAGAAGAAAAGAGATTGAAATCATGAAGCTTGTCGGCGCGACAAACTGGTTTATCCGCTGGCCGTTCTTCCTGGAAGGACTGCTGCTGGGGGTATTCGGTTCTGTCATACCGATCGCTCTCGTGCTGAGTACGTACCAGTCGATGGTCGCTTGGGTGGCCCCGAAAGTTCAGGGATCATTTGTTTCACTTCTGCCGTACAGTCCGTTTGTGTTCCAAGTATCACTTGTGCTCATTCTGATCGGCGCGGTAATCGGGGTATGGGGAAGTCTGACTTCCATCCGGAAATTCCTTCGTGTATAAATACAAAAGCCAGTCTGATATAGACTGGCTTTTTTTAATGGTTTCGTTACTGAATGACGGGCAGGGCCGGTGATCCGGGCTTTAATGTAAAGTCATAAGACGATTCGTCACGGTACATCGGGTCCGCATAAATGGAATCCGAATCGTTTGCCGTTCCTTTTCGGTACGCTGTGAATGAATCATATTCTCTGTTCTTCCAATTCCAGATACCGTCTTTTCCCTCTTCTTTGTGATAGACGTTATGATTAACGGTATTGTCTTCGTTTTTCGTAAAATCATTTGCGATAAAAATCCGTGAATCGCTTGCCGTCATGATGTTTTTTTCGATCGTGTTCCCTTTTGTGCCGTACTGCAGGAGCAGCTGGCCGCCGTCAAGGTCCTTCGTGTCATTTCGGTACATGATGTTGTGAGCGATCACCGAATTGATGGTGCCGCCGCGTTTCGTGTCATAGCCTCCGATTGAAATACCGGTGTAAGCATTGCCGTACACCTTGTTATCCGTAATCCGGATATCTCGTGCGTATTTCCCTTTATGCTCAGAGGTGGCTTCAATCCCAAGGTCATTGTTGTAAACGGTGTTTTTCTTAATGTCCACATGTTCTGCGCCGTCAACGTAAATACCGCCCGCTGAATATTCATCTCCGTAAGCGGGATTTCCGTAAGAAGAGTTATGGCTCACCGTATTGTTTTCAATGATGCCGTTTCGCGCATAGTCGTTTTGCTTGGATGTTCCTTCGTATCCGATCACGTCAATCCCGATATTGTTATTGTCCCGGATGGTATTGCCGGCAATCTTAAATCCGTCAACATTTCCGTTCAGCACGACCGCTTCGCTTGCGCCGAGCGTCAGTTTTTCAACCGTATTATTTGTGATGCTGACATCCTTCATGGCGCCTGTGCCGTAAAATGCGATGCCGTGTGCGTTTCCTTCATCAGCCGTAGTTTTAATGTTCCGGATATGGTTGCCGTCAATGTTGATATGACTGCTTGATCCGGTGACGCAGATCCCCATGGCCGTCGCATCTTCTGATGATACGGAGAGATTCTCAAGCGTAATGCCGTGAATGGTAATGTACTGTTTATTGCGGATTTGAATTAACGGAGTTTCAGAATCGCTTTTTTGCGCAGATTTGCCGCTGATGGCGACATGCTCATTCTGATAGTTCCGAAATGTAATCGGCTTTTCGGCCGTGCCGCTGTGCTTTACTTCAAACGTTTCATCATATGTCCCTTCCCGAATCAATACGGTTGTTCCGGCCTCTGCCTTTTCAGCCGCATGTTTTAATGTGCGGAACGGCTTTTCTTTCGTTCCTTCATTTTGGTCGCTGCCTGCGGGAGAAACATACAAGGCGTCCGTCTGCGCTTTCTCATTGGCCTCTGTTTTTGGCCAGACAAAGGCGGTAATGCCTGCGGCCAGAACCGCCGCGGATAAAATCGATAATTTTATTTTCATATCGCATTCTCCTGTATATATAATGAATTGCATACAAAATATTATACGTTACCCATATATATGAAACAATCTCGCATTTTCATTTTTTTGTTGCCGTTACATGAATTCTTTGCAATTTACACATACTATCTCCAGGTTTTCGTAAAAGGACTAAGAGGAGGTAAACGATGAAGCAGAAAATGATCGCAGTGATAGCTGCCGTCAGCATCATGTGCGGCGGAGCCCATATTGCCGGGGCGGCACAGCCGAATTCATCAGACGCAGAAAGAAGCCGGGCAATGGAAAAAATCGAAAAAGCATATGAGCTGATCTCGAACGAATACGTGGAAAATGTAGATAAAGAAAAGCTTCTTGAAGGAGCGATTCAGGGGATGCTGTCTACATTAAACGACCCTTATTCCGTTTATATGGACAAGCAGACCGCCAAGCAGTTTTCCGATTCTCTTGATTCTTCTTTCGAAGGGATCGGCGCTGAAGTCGGTATGAAAGACAATAAAATCATTATCGTATCACCGTTTAAGCAATCTCCGGCGGAAAAAGCGGGCCTCAAGCCGAATGATGAAATCATCAGCATAAACGGCGAGTCAATGAACGGGAAAGGTTTAAACGAAGCAGTGCTGAAAATCAGAGGAAAAAAAGGATCGAAGGTTTCTATTAAAATACAGCGTCCGGGTACTGATAAACAGCTGTCATTCCGGATTAAAAGAGCGGAAATTCCGCTTGAAACCGTATTTGCTTCCCGCAAAGAATCAGGCGGCCATCATGTCGGCTACATCGGAATATCGACATTTTCCGAGCATACCGCCCAGGACTTCGCCGCGGCGCTGAAAAAGCTTGAAAAACAAGGGATTGACGGTCTCGTCCTTGATGTAAGAGGGAATCCCGGCGGCTACCTTCAAAGCGTCGAACAAATTTTAAAGCATTTCATCACAAAAGACATGCCGTATATCCAAATTGCGGAGCGTAACGGCGATAAAAAACAATATTTCTCAACCTTAAAACATAAGAAGCCGTATCCCGTCAATGTCATTACAGATAAAGGAAGCGCCTCCGCTTCAGAAATTCTTGCAGGTGCGTTAAAAGAAGCGGGACATTATGACGTTGTCGGTGACACTTCTTTCGGTAAAGGAACGGTTCAGCAGGCCGTGCCTATGGGAGACGGGAGCAACATTAAATTGACGCTTTACAAATGGCTGACACCGAAAGGCAATTGGATTCACAAAAAAGGCATTGCTCCGACAATCGCTGTGAGCCAGCCGGATTATTTTGCGGCGGGACCGCTTCAGCTGAAACAGCCGCTTCAGCCTGATATGAACAGCGCGGATGTCAAGCACGCCCAAATCCTGCTGAAAGGCCTAGGCTTCGACCCGGGCAGAGCAGACGGCTATTTCAGCAAAACAATGAAAAAAGCCGTTCTGGCGTTTCAAGACCGGTACAAGCTTGATAAAACAGCGGTCATTGATAAAAAGACAGCGGAAAAAATGAATCAGCTGATGAATGAACAGAAATCTGACGAAAAAAATGATTTACAGCTGCAAATGGCGTTAAAATCATTATTTGTAAAATAAATGAAAAGGAGGCGTTTTTTTCGTCTCCTGTTTCTTTTGTCATACCCTAAAAATGAACGAAAAGACATATAATTATGTCGGTTTTGACAAGATATTAAAAAAATTTTCACATTTAAACATTTATAAAGGACAAACATTACCCGATATTTATAGAGAAGAGAGACTTTATGCCGAGTTAATATGTATTCAAAATGAAACTTTTGAAAGTTGCCTCAGTCAGTTTTAGTTCTTACAATAAAAGAAGGTTCTAATAGAGAACAGTTTTAGTTTGGCAGCTGCATTTCAGTATCGAAAGCAGAAGTGTTTGCGGCGCTTCAGCACGGCAGCTGTAATCACCCGTGCTTATCTGGATAAAAAAATGGGGGTTCACAATTGAAGAGGGCAAGTATTGTGCGTGAAAAAAAATATTATGAATTAGTGGAACAACTAAAAGACAGAACAAAAGACGTCACATTTTCATCAACAAAAGCACTAAGTCTTCTTATGCTGTTCAGCAGATACCTGGTCAATTACACAAATGTTGAATGCGTTCACGAAATCAATGAAGAGTGTGCGAAGCATTATTTCACTTACTTAATGAAAAACCATAAACGTTTAGGAATCAATCTGACGGATATTAAGCGGTCCATGCTTCTGATCAGCGGCGTGATCGAGGTGGAGGTTGACCACTATCTGAAAGATTTCTCTCTCTCAAATGTAACGCTGTGGATGACGGAAGAGAGATAGACGTTTGAGATATTCAAGCCAATGATTATTTGGTAGAATAGAATTAAAATGTTTGGCTTGAGGCGGTGAAAGCAGTGTCTGTTCAATGGGGAATTGAACTTCTGAAAAGTATCGGTCTGTTTTTTTTGCACCCGATGTTCTGGTTTTTTATCATCATAAGTCTCGCATGCGGATATTTGCGGATCAAACGTGAACGCCATACGTTTCATACAAAAATCGCGGATATGTATGACGAGCTTATCTTTACATACATAAAAGGACTTATACCGGGTATTCTTCTCTCCATATTATTTTTTGGACTGGGAATTTCGATTCCATTCGGTCTTCTCGGCATAATCGCGGCTGTGACTGCTTTGGCTTCGCTGACGTTCCGTATGAATTGGCTGTCCTCAGCTTATGTTGTCAGCGCCGGCATGTTCATTGCGTTTATCCTTCAGTATACCCACACAGTGCCGTTTGCGGATCGGTTTCCGCAGGCATTCAGCGTGAATTGGGCATCGGCGGCCGTGTTTATGGGCCTTTTGATTATCACGGAGGGAGCGGCTGCCTGCCGTTCAGCGCATCTGAAAACATCTCCGGCGCTTGTCGTCAGCAGCAGAGGCCTGCCCATCGGCCGTCAATTGGCGAATCGCGCATGGCTGCTTCCGCTTTTCTTATTGGTGCCGGGCAGCGGACTTGAGTCACACCTTTCTTGGTGGCCTGTCTTTACCGTGCCGGGCGGCTCTTTCCATTTGATCTGGATTCCTTATATCGCCGGCTTCGGACAGCGTGTGCAGGGGTCACTTCCGGAAGTCAGCATAAGGATAACGGCGAAACGTGTCATGATTCTCGGGATTATCGTGGCCGTATTCGGGGCAGCGGCCCTTTGGTGGACTCCGTTTGCCGGAGCTGCCGCTTGTATTGCGGTGCTCGGACGCCTGTTCTTATCATTGAGACAGCGGCTGAACGATAACGCGGCTCCGTTTTATTTCTCTAAGCGGGATCAGGGCTTAATGGTGCTCGGCATCATTCCGAATACGCCCGCGGAAGATCTTGAGCTGAAGATCGGTGAGATTATAACGAAAGTAAACGGCATTCCCGTAAAGCATGTATCGGATTTTTACGAAGCACTTCAAAAAAACCGCGCATTTGTAAAAATGGAGATCATCGGCCTGAACGGTGAGATCCGGTTTGATCAGCGCGCGTCCTATGAAGGCGAACATCATGAATTAGGTATTTTATTCGTGCAGGATGAACACGAGCACGAAGAAATGACAGCATTATAATGTGATTTTTCATAATTATTCGGAATAGTTTCAAGAACTCCTAAACTAGATTTCAAAATCAGCTAGAAAGTAAAACAGCTAAGAAAATTATATTTTCTTAGCTGTTTTATTTTGAAATAATAAAAAAATAAATGAAGGAGAGGTATGGCTTATTGGAAAGGTTATTGCTAACTCCAAAACCTTTAGAAGATGAATCTTTAGCAGGATATATATTAAGAATAACTGATTATAATGGTTATGAAAATTCTAGTTGGATATATACTATGGCAATATTTGAGGAATCCATGTTGCGAAAAATTCTAATGATTTAAAAAGCATTCTATGAGAAAAATTATACTGGAAAAATCCATTCTATTTCTGGTCCAAAGTTCAATGATGGAAATAAAATACTTTTTCCCATTAATGTATTAAAAGACATTCAAGTCCACAAATACCACTTTTAAAATTCAATTACAAACGTAAAACACCTACCTATTACATATTTACCAAAATACGTAACTGATAGGTTATAATATCACCTTTACATCTTCACTTTTATAAAGATATCCTTCGCTCCCATCAATCTCAATACCTGAAATCGGCTCAATTCCCATCCCACTTTAATATTTTCATCATATACACAGAGATGGTATTATGCTTTTCCGCAATTTCTTTTAGAGTAATATATTTTTTTTGAAACATCTGTATATCTTCTAATGCAAACCTTTTCCCTCCTGAATCAGCATTTCCTATTAAAAATCCTCTTTTTATCCAACTTGAAATTACTGATTGTCTTAACCCTATAATTTTGGCGTTAAGTTTGAGGTAGGAAAGATGTACTGTGAACAACAAGATTGGATATATTCAATTATGACTGAGGATGATATAAGAAAGGGATATAGCTTAAAAGGAGCGACTTTTTCAAATCCTCTTGAACGGGGACAATATGATTCAGAAGGAAAAGCGTGTATTACTATGCAAGGGTTTATATATATGCTACATATAGAACTTGTAGATTTAATTGCAAATTCTTACGATTCTAGAAGAGGGGCTACGCCTAGAGAATTATGGGAAAGAGGAATGAAAGAAAATCCACAATTAAAATTTGGAACTATACAGTTAATGTTATTTGTCCCATACATAATTTGTATTTGGTTAATGAATGCCCAAGATGTAACAGTAAGATATCTCCGATAAGAAAAACATTAAAAAAATGTAACTGTGGATTTGAACTGAAATTGTTAGATCATGTAAAGGTAGAAGAGGGTTGTATTAGTTTTGTTCATTTTTTTTATAATTTATATTATGAAATTAAAACCTTTGATACTCAAATAGATGCGATATGGAACCTTAAATTTGTAGAATTACTTAATTTAATGATTACAATTTGGTTAAGGATAGGAGGGTATAATAAAGAAGAGGCCAATTGTTGATTTTTCAATGCAAAATGAAGTAACTATTAAAAAAATCTGGGAGGATTATGGTGGATATATTAATTACTGGGGCAAATAGGGGCTTAGGGCTTGGATTTGTCGAAGTTGGATTAGAAAAAGGATACCGAGTTTTTGCTGGAGTCAGAGATGCGAATGAACAAAAAAGGACTCAATTAACCAAATTAAAAGAGAAAAATAGCAACCAGTTAGAAATTCTTCATTTAGATGTCACAGACGAGGAATCTGTTCGTGAAGCAGCTCGTAATGTAGGTGAAAGTCTTGATGTGATTATCAATAATGCTGCCATTCTTAATGGAAGGGGTACGTCTATTGAGGATCTTGATATAGAGGCTATCAAACTAGCATTTGATGTCAACACGTTAGGACCAGCCCGTGTGATTAAACATTTTCTACCTTTGCTGAAAAAGGGTGAGAATCAATCCATTATCAACATCTCGTCAGAAGGTGGTAGTCTAACAAATGCATATAGTGGTGATTATCCTTATGGATTGTCGAAAGCTGCCTTAAATATGTTGTCCGAGAAGCTCCATGTAGCATTAAAGAATGAAGGCATTCAAGTCCTTTCCGTCCATCCAGGGTGGGTAAGGACGGATATGGGAGGAATGATAGCCCCGACACATCCAAAAGAAACAGCAGAAGATATTTATAATCTCATTAATCGACAAGTTCGTATCGATAGTGAATTTGTTTTCGTTGACTATCAAGGGAAACCGATGAGCATTTGATGTAGCACCGTCTGGATGATCAAGAAAATGACTGCTGTATGATATAAGATATAAGTTGAAATTTAAGATTTATACACAAGCGTGCAGAGGCTGTTTGCCTTTCTGCACGCTATTAAATTGGAAAATGTAAAAAAATGATATATTGAGAACAGATCGCATCCTGAAATGCTACATGACATGATAAGAAGGACATAACTTTTTCCTCAAAAAATCGTGTCTTGACAACGGGGGCATTATTGAGTGTTTTTTTAAGTGATTCTGATTATTACTATCCAACCCGAAGGCTAAGGGCGGTGGGTTTAAACCACGACCTTTGAGCTGGAAAAATTTTAAGAATTTTGTTGATATAATCCTTAAATATAATATAATAGAATTATAGAAGCCAATATACATAAATAATTCTCAACATAAATTTTAATATTAAAGAGGCAAGATCAAGACGTTCATCAATTGTAACAAAGATAATATCGCAGCATAAAAACAATAACTTTTTAAGAGGTGCAATATGAAACCCTATACAAAATCAGTATTAGAGGATGGAGTTAATATAACACTTGATCAATTACTTGGAATTTATGCTAACGAGAAATCAAGGGGAGTTTACTTTACTCAATCCGATGGCTCTGAATTGTTTGAGTCTTATGAAAGTCTTTATTTTAATGCCAAATCCATCTTAGGGGCACTACAAAAGCAGGGATTTCAGAAGGGCTCTTATATTATCTTTCAGACAAACAATAATTTATTCTTTATAAGGTTGTTTTGGGGTTGTATTTTAGGAGGCATGATCCCCGTTCCTCTGTCTGTACCGCTAATTGCATCGCCTGACACTGAAGCTTTCAAGAAGTTAGTGAAAGTAAGTAAGCAGTTGCCGAATGCGTGGATAATTACTGATGAAAGAAATTTAAATACGTTTAGAGAAAGTTATGAAGCCAATAATTTGAAATACTTAGAGTATGAAACCTTAGCATGTAATATGGAAGAGGGGCAATGCGTTACAGTAGATTGTCAGGACTTAGCGTATATACAATATTCGTCTGGCAGCACAGGTAACCCTAAAGGAGTAAAATTAACACATGAAAATCTAGTTTATAATTTGGCACAGATAGTAGATCGTTTGAAACTAGACACAAATGATGTCATGGCTAGTTGGTTACCATTGACACATGATATGGGCTTGATCGGTTATCATTTAACTCCGATATTTGCGGGTATATCTCATTCCCTTCTAAATTCGGGTACATTTTTAAAGAAATCTTGGCTATATCTTCAAAAATGTGCGCAATTAAAAGCAACGGTGCTTGTAAGTCCGAATTTTGGATTAGACTGGATGATAAAGACTGTAAAGGATTCACATTTAGAAAATATTGATTTATCTAGTGTGCGAAACATAATGTGTGGTGCAGAACCAATATCAATGGATACCATTAGACGATTTTATGAAAAATTCTCGTCTTCTGGCTTGCGTGAAAATACGATCCATCAAGTCTATGGTATGGCAGAAGCTAGTCTGGCTGTTACTATTCCTGAAGAAGGACATAATAGAAGTGTATGTATTAACCGTCATAAAGCTCGTATTGGTCAAGAAGTGGAGTATATAGAAACGAAGGAGCCAAATGCAGCAGAGTTTGCCATAGTAGGAGAACCATTATATGAATTAGAAATATTGATTGTAGATGATGAAGACCACATCTTAGGGGAAAATTACATAGGCAATATAGTGATCAAGGGGAAAAATGTATTTGAGGGATATATGAATCATGATAGTTCCCCTTTTAATGAACAGGGCTTCTTCTGTACAGGAGATTTAGGACTTTTACGCAATGGAGAACTCATTGTAATGGGCAGAAAGAAGGATATTCTGTTTGTAAATGGTCAGAATTATTATGCTAGCGATATAGAAAATATGTTAACATTGGCGATCCCAGAGTTGTCTCAAGTCGTTGTGTGTGGTGTTCGCAATCCGTCATCGATCAGGGATGAAATTATAGTATTTGTACATAATCGAAAAGATGCCAAGGCATTTTTGCCACTTGCCCATCAAGTGCAGGATATGGTATTAGAACGGGTTGGAATAGCTGCAGATTATGTAATTCCAATAAAAACGATACCGAAAACAACAAGTGGAAAGGTGCAACGTTTTCTTTTAATAGAGCGATTTGAGAATCATGAGTTTGATGATGTTATCGCAATAGCTCCATATTATTATGAGAGTAGCAAGGAATCTGCAAAGAAGCCAGCATGGAACAAAGCGGAGATTGAAAATCAAATCGTTGAAATTGCAAAAGAAGTATTCTCTATCCCTTCTTTGAAAGTAGACGATACGATTTCTCGGATGGGAGTTAGTTCGTTAACGTTGATTCGTTTCCAGGATGAAATCAATCAACGATTTCAAGTTGAAATCCCCATTGTAAGCCTTTTCAAAATGTCTACTCTAGAACAAATAATTACGATTGTAGGGGAACAACTACAGGTAGAGGATGTCCAAACATCTGAATTAACAGGGAATAAAGACATGTGGTATGAGCCATTTCCGGTAACAGAAATACAAGGAGCCTATTTAGTTGGAAGACAAAATATTATGGAAATGGGCAACATCTCCACACATGCCTATTATGAGTTTGAAACAGAATTAGATATTAAACGCTTAAACGATGCATTGAATCGAGTTTTAGAGCGTCAGCTTATGCTGCGTACTATTTTTGATGATACAGGAATGCAAAAAGTTCGGCGTTCTAATTCTTCTTATGATATTTGTATTGAAGATTTACAAGACTTGTCTTTAGAGGATCAACAAAAACGTATATTGGAAAAAAGAAATCACAGGTCACATTTTGTTTTTCAACAAGATCATTGGCCATTATTTGAGTTGTCTGCATTTATTCTTGGCGAGAAGAAAAATTATCTCTTCCTGGATATTGACTTATTAATTGCTGATGGAGGCAGTTTATTAATTTTAATACAAGAGATAATGGATTATTATGAGAAACCGAATATGGAGATTGAACCTTTAACCTTTCAATTTTCAGATTATGTAAGGGCATTGGAGAGCTTTCGTGAATCTTCCGCCTATCAAAAAGCTCAAGACTATTGGCAAGCCAAAATAGAGGATTTTCCCTATGCACCTCAGCTACCATTAGTTTGTGAGCCAGAATTCATAGAGAGACCAATATTTCAGCGCATGGAGAAGAGTCTGACAACTCATGAATGGAATGTTGTGAAAGGCTTAGCAGCTCAGTATGGTGTAACACCATCTGTATTCTTATGTACAATTTATGCGGAAGTTTTGGGCAAATGGAGCAATCAATCCAGAATGGCACTTAATTTAACTTTATTTAATCGGCAGTCCTTTCATCCAGACGTAATGAAGTTAATTGGAGATTTCACATCAGTTTTACTGTTAGATATTGATTTGTCTGTTCATAGTGCTTTTTGGGAGAGAGCATCTATGGTTCAAGATATATTATTTGAAGCAGTAGACCATCGTTTTTATAGTGGTGTTGATGTTATACGAAATATTGCAAGTAAGAGAGAAATGACTAGTAAAGCGATTATGCCAATTGTATTTACTAGTATGTTATTCGATAAATCGGAATTTACAGATGTTCTGCCAAAATTAGGAAAAATAAAATACGGAATAAGCCAGACCCCTCAAGTATTTTTAGATTTCCAAGTCACGGAAAGAGACGGACAATTAATGATGACTTGGGATTATGCGAAGGATCTGTTTGATGAAGATATGATCAGTGCCATGTTTGAAACGTATCAACTTCGATTGCAGCAAGTTATAGACAATAATCTTTCATCTATGCCGCTGCCTGTAACACAGTCTGAACTACTGCTTGATTACAATGATACACAAGGAGATTATGAAGGGGATTTACTGCAAAGATTAATAGACCAGCAATGCCAGAAGACTCCAGATGCTATTGCAGTCAAATTAGGACAAGATACATTGACCTATGGCGAGTTGGCGAGAAAATCCAATCAGGTCGCTCGCTATTTAGCAGAACAAAACTATGCGCACAATTCTTATATTGGAGTTTGGGCAGAGAGACGAATCGAGACCATTGTAAATACGGTGGGTATTTTAAAAGCCGGCCATGCTTATATTCCTGTGAATCCGGAACATCCTGAGGAAAGAATAAAATATATCGTGGAACATAGTGATATCAAGCTGATGATTCATCCGGATTTATATGAAAAAGAGAACCTGTCCACCTATAACGATGGCGCCTTAGAACTGTTAGAAGGCTGCCAGCAGGATAAAGCCTATGCTATCTATACGTCAGGAAGTACTG
Source organism: Bacillus sp. A1 (assembly GCF_042296235.1). NCBI lineage: Bacteria > Bacillati > Bacillota > Bacilli > Caryophanales > Bacillaceae > Bacillus > Bacillus sp. A1. The sequence goes on along the minus strand of NZ_CP141181.1, from coordinate 3,506,823 downwards.
GACATCCTAAGGGTGTTGTGATCACCCATGAGGCAGTAGTGAATACACTATTAGATATTAATGAGAGATTCAAAGTAGGCAGCGAAGATAAAATCATTGCCCTATCATCGATGAGCTTTGATTTATCTGTCTATGATATTTTTGGAGCACTCATTAGTGGAGCCCAGTTAGTATTAATTCCAGATCTTTTAGATATGAGTAGCATTCACCAGATCATGATCGAAGAAGAAATCACGATATGGAATTCGGTTCCGGCCATTATGGATATGTATCTGGAAAGCACAAAACAAGACACAGTGCGGAGATCTGCAGCAGAGCGCTTACGTATGGTGATGCTAAGTGGAGACTGGATTTCTCTTGGTTTGCCGGAGAAAATCAAAACAAGAATGCCAAAAGCACAAGTGATCGGGTTAGGTGGAGCAACGGAAGGCTCTATATGGTCCATCTATTTCCCAATCACAGAAGTGAAGCCAGAGTGGAAAAGTATCCCTTATGGATATCCGTTGAAAAATCAACAAATTTACGTACTGGATGATTGTGGAGAAGAATGCCCGGTAGGCGTTCCAGGAGAACTGCATATTGGTGGAAAAGGAGTCGCCGCAGGTTATCTCAATGAAGAAGAGAAGACGAAGGCCGCCTTTATCAACCATAGATTAGGGTATCTGTACAAAACAGGTGATTATGGTGTCATGCGTCAGGAAGGATATGTAGACTTCCTTGGAAGAAAAGATAGTCAAGTAAAGATACGTGGACATCGTGTCGAACTGGGAGAAATAGAACACTGTATCAATCATTTGCCAAATATTCACCAGTCCGTAGTCGCTGATTATAGTGATTCACATGGAGAGAAGCAGCTGTGTGGGTATATTGTTGCAGATGAGACAGTAGAATTGGCAGAAATAAAAAGAGAGTTAGCAAAATATCTGCCTGATTATATGATCCCGGCACAATTCATACAGGTAGATGAGATTCCACTATCTGCAAATGGTAAGGTAGATCGTAAATTATTGCCGAACCCGGAAAAATATATTGAAGAAAGTAAGATGATAAGGGGTTATGAGGCACCAAAGACCCAGACGGAAAAATTGGTAGTAGAGGCATTTGAACATGTACTTGGTATGGAAAGAGTAAGTGTAAATGACAATTTCTTTGATTTGGGTGGAGATTCGATTAAGGCTATCCATATTCTAAACAAGATAAGAGAAGCTGGATACGATAGCTCCATGCGAAATCTTTTGATGGAGAGAACACCGAAGCTAATAGCCATGAATTTATCCACGAAAAAAGAAATTATACCTGCGGAGCAAGGAGAAATAAGTGGTGAGATTTCACTGACACCAATTCAAAACTACTTCTTCGCACAAAATATGATGAATCCTGAACATTTTAATGTATGCCAAGTGTTTAAGGTTCGTGAAAAACTAAATGTCCTGGCACTACAAAAAGCTTTGTCTGCGTTAGTACAGCATCATGATATGTTGAGAGCTACGTACAAAGATAAGAAACAGGTTATAGGGAAAGTAGAAGATAAGAAATGGTACGGCTTTACAACAATAGCATGTGAATCTGAAGAGATTCAGGAAAAAATTAAGACAACGAAAGTAAAGATGGATTTGGCGGAAGGACCATTATTGCAGGCTGTTTTATTTAGTACGCCGGAGCAAGATTATATGATGTTGCTAGCTCATCATATGATAATGGATGTGATTTCCTGGCGAATTTTAAGTGAGGATTTGGAGAAGGGCTACTCTCAAGCTTTGAATCAGAAAGAGATAACATTACCAGCTAAAACCGTTTCCTTTAAAGTATGGAGCGAAGGATTAGCTCGTTACAGCCAGAGTGAAAAGTTAAAGAGAAGGATAGCTTACTGGTCAGAGTTAGAAAATAAATTGGTTGATGGCAAGTTAAAAGAAGATAGCACTGATGATAAATTCGAACCAAAGACAGCCGTGGTATGTCTTAATTCCACGATCACAGAAAAGTTATTAAAAGAAAGTGCACATGCTTATAATACAGAGATTAATGACTTACTTGTAACAGCACTGGGACGTGCGGTAAACAAAGTAACAGGTCAGAGAACGCTTGCTATACAGATGGAAGGACATGGTCGTGAAGAAACAGTAGGGTCTTTTGATTTAGGTAGGACAATAGGATGGTTCACTAGTATATATCCCGTAGTTTTAGAAGAGTTAGGCACTAATATTGCTCAGGATATTCGAAATACGAAAGAGAACCTACGACGTGTGCCAGCACATGGAATTGATTATGGCCTCATAAAGTATGCAGACATGGTTAATTCAGAAGAAATGGATGTGGAAGTGGCACCAGATATATCATTTAATTATCTTGGAGAACTAGGAACAAAGAAAGAATCTGGCGATCCATATTTTGAGTTTTCACAACTGGGTTATGGACAGGATACGGATCCTCGCAATCAATTTGGACCATCCATTAACGTCATAGGTCATGTGCAAAATGGTAGTTTATCTATGACAGTAACCTGCAACAGCAGTCGTTATTTAGCTGAGAGAATTGAGCAAATAGGAAAAGCATATGAAGAAGAACTGATAGCGGTCGCAGAACATTGCTCCCATGCACAGAAGAGTGAGTCAACGGCAAGTGATTTTGGTGAGAGGGTATGGAAAGATAGCGAATTTTGTTATGTACAGGAAGCTGCCAAAAACCGCGGCGAAGAAGTTCAACGTATCTATCCTTTGGCTCCTGTGCAAGAGGGAATGCTCTATGAGAAGCTTTTGGATGAATCCTCTACGAAGTATGTTGTTCAGCAGACGTTGCGATTGACGGAAGTAGATGTAGAGAAGATGCACAAAGCTTTTGAATCTCTAGCAACACAGCATGATATTTTACGTACAAAGATCTGTTATCGGGGAGTAAGTGTGCCAAGACAAGTTGTATTGAAAGAAAGAAATCTGGAATTTAATTATATGGAAGTAGATAATGAATCCGATTATCTTGATTTAAAGGAACAAGATGTAAAACGTGGATTTGATTTAGAAGAAGATACACTAGTTCGTATGAATCTGATAAAAATAAACAATAGTGGATATCGGTTGATCATGACGAACCATCATATTATTTTAGATGGTTGGTGTTTGCCAATTTTGCGTAGAGATTTGTTTAATGCGTATATGGCAACAGACGAAGAGTGTTTAAAAATACCTAATAAGACTGCTTCTAATAAAATGGGCAGCTATGAAAAATTTGTAGATTATATAAATGAAAAAGATAAAGAGCCGAGCCTTAAATATTGGGAAGACCTTCTTCAAGGATATGAGACAAGGGCTGATATTCTACCTATGGGTCGTCCAGAAGAAACAGAAGAAGAGAGTCAGAGTCAAGAGTTTAAGTTAAGCTTGGAGGTAACCGAACAAGCAGAAGCGGTATGTGCCAAGTACGATGTAACATTGAACACGCTAGTAGAAGCTTGTTGGGGCGTTTTATTGGAAAAATACAACTCAACCAATGATGTCGTTTTTGGAAAGGTTGTATCTGGTAGAAATGCAGAGATTGAAGGTATTGAAGAAATCGTTGGTTTATTTATCAATACAATACCTGTACGTATATCGACAACAAACGAAGACACATTTGCCGATTTGTTGAAATCATTACAGGACCAAGCAATTGCTGCAAATGATCACGATTTTCTTCCTTTAGCAGAAATACAGAATCGTACTTTATTAGGAAGGAATCTAATTGGAACCTTATTCTTCTTTGAAGGCTATCAAGGAACAAGTATCAATATTGATGGCAAATTAAATGTGGAATCTGAATATTACCGCGAACAAATCGGGTATGACTTGGGAATGACAGCATTTAAGAGTGATCGTCTTCATTTTAGAATTCTATTCAGTACAAAGCTATATAACAAGGAAGAAATAAACATTATCGGTTCCCATTTGCAAAGACTTATGGAACAAGCAATTGCAGCACCACACACGAAATTAACCGAATTAGGCATGACAAATGAAGCGGAAGAAATGAAAGAATTAGTACAGTTTAACGCAACTGATCGTGACTATCCAAGAGACAAGACCATTGTCCAATTATTTGAGGAACAAGTAGCAAGAACACCCCATAATACAGCAGTGGTATGCGGGAATGAGCAATTGAGTTACGCTGAATTAAATGCTCGTGCCAATAAACTTGCATTAAGGTTACGACGGGAATACCATGTCCAGCCTGATGATTTTGTTGCGATTATAGCAGAAAGAAGTATTGAGATGGTGGTCGGATTATATGCCATCCTGAAGTCGGGTGCAGCATATGTACCAATTGACCCGTTTTATCCAGAAGAACGCATCGAGTATATATTGGAAGATAGCCAGCCGAAAGCGGTTTTAATTGGTCATGGAAAGTATAATATTTCCCCTGAAAAGGTTGTCGACTTATATAGTGCAAGCAATTATGAAGAAGGTGCAGAGAATCCTGAACATGTAAATACTCCTCATGATCTTATTTATCTGGTTTATACATCGGGTACAACAGGAAAACCAAAAGGAGTTATGGTAGAGCATCGGAATATAGTCAATCAGCAGATGTGGACACAAAGAGAATATCCATTACACGAGGGAGAATCTCTTTTAATGAAGACCACTTGTGCCTTTGATGTTTTTGCCTGGGAAGTATTTTGGTGGATGTTAGCGGGTGGTAAACTTGTTATTTTGCAACAAGGAGAAGAAAGTCAAAGTGATAAGATCATCAAGGTAATTCAGGATTATAAAGTCAATGCAATCCAGTTCGTTCCTTCAATGTTCAATATGTTCTTAGAAGAATTAGATATGAGCAAAGAGAGAATAAATACGCTACGTTATATCATTAATATTGGTGAGAAACTGAATGCAGAAAGTGTGAGACATTATAATCAATTAAGGGAAAAAGGACAAGTAAGAGCAGAACTACTGAATCTCTATGGTCCAGCAGAAACTACAGTTAATTCCAGTGGATATCATTGTCCAACAGACTTAAATGTAGATAAAGTATGGATTGGTAAGCCTATTAGTAATACACAAATTTATATATTATCAAATGAAAAAATAGCCGGAATAGGTGTACCAGGGGAATTATGTATTGCAGGAGAAAGTGTGTCGCGTGGATACTTAAATCGTGAAGAATTGACAGCACAGAAATTTATTAAAAATCCTTTTGGTTCAGGAATGATGTATAAAACAGGTGATCTGGCACGGTGGATACCGGATGGAAATATTGAGTACCTTGGCCGTATAGATGATCAGGTTAAGATAAGAGGTTTCAGAATCGAACCAGGAGAAATTGAAAGTACTTTGATGGAACTCGAAGGAGTTAGTGGAGCAGCCGTTGTAGTACGACAAGACAAGCAAGGAGAAAAATATCTGTGTGCTTATGTAGTGGTTCATACAGAAGTAGAAAAATTAGACGAAGATACAATCAAGAGTGAATTACGCAAGAAGTTACCAGACTATATGGTTCCTTTATATATTATTCGAATTGACCAAATTCCATTAAGTCATAATGGAAAGCTGGACAAAGCGGCACTACCAGAACCAGAATACAAGTCTAAGGAATATGCAGCACCAACAAATAGAGAAGAGAAGTTAGTAGTTGAAGCATTTGAGAAAATCCTAGGAGTAACAGAAATTAGTGTCCATGATAGCTTTTTTGACTTGGGTGGTCATTCACTGAAAGTTACATTATTGTGTAATGAATTAGAAAAGACAATCGGTATAAAACTGAAGCTTAGTGAAATATTTGCTTTATCTACACCCAAACGTATTGCAGAAAGAATTGGAAGTTTACAATATGATAGTTTTTCGGAAATACCGAAAATAGCTAAAGCAGAGTTCTATCCTATGAGTTCTGTTCAAAAGCGACTTTATCTTCTCAATGAGATAGTAGGTCCTAGTATTTCCTATAACATTTCGAATGTCATAAAATATGAAAACACTCTGGATAAAGAGCAGCTACAGGGAGCGTTAGATAAACTCTTAGAGAGAGAAGAAGTATTGAGAACCAGCTTCCATCTTATTAATGGAGAGCCAGTTCAAGTGATTCAACCAGATGCGAGAGTAGTATTAGAATACAAAGAAGCAGATACACTAGATATTCAAGATGAATATGATCGTTTTGTTTGCCCATTTGATTTATCCAAAGCACCTTTGATGCGGGTTAAGTTACTACAGACGCCACAAGCTTCATACTTGATGCTGGATATTCATCATATTGTTTCTGATGGAGAAAGTCTGCCTATTATGATGAACTGGATAAGCGAGTTATATGAAGGAAATACTTTATCAATGCCAAGGGTTCATTATAAAGATTTCTCTGCTTGGCAAATGACTCAGGATATTACGAAGCAGGCGGCATATTGGAAGAACGAGTTCTCAGGCGAAATTCCAATACTAAATTTGAATACAGATTTCCAACGTCCTAAGAAAAAGAGCTTCAATGGAGCCGACGTAAAAACTAAGATTGAAGAACCAGTTTTTATGGAAATAAAAGAATTAGCGAAGAAGCATGGTGCTACGGAATTCATGATTATGTTATCAACCTTTATGCTTCTATTGAGCAAGTACAGTCAACAGGAAGAAATTATAGTCGGAACTCCTGTATCAGGTAGAACCCACGTTGATACACAAGACATGCTGGGGATGTTTGTAAACTCCTTGGCTATCAAAGGAAATGTGAAACAAGAGGAGAGTTTTGAACAAGTATTGCTAGGAGTAAAAGAAAAATGTCTTCTTGCGTACGATAATCAGGACTTTCAATATGAAGACTTGGTTGAGGCAGTAGATGTAAAGAGAGATTTATCAAGAAATCCATTATTTGATGTAATGTTTATGATGCCAGAGAGTGAAATTATGTCTGGTTCAAAGAGCATTATGAGTGGAACATGGGTACCAATGGAAGGAAAAGTAGCTAAGTTTGATCTGAATTTAATGGTAATACACACATCAGAGGGTTATGTGGTCAATTTAGAGTATTCTACAGATTTATTTAAACAGGAAACGATAAAGCAAATGTTGGATGATTATGTTTCATTGCTTTCAGAAGTTGTCAAGAATCCAGAAGATCGTTTGCAAAAGCTACTTAAGAAAGAGGATGTTAAGAAAGAGGAGAAAGATTCGACCCAAGCAGAGCTTGATAATCATGCCAATCTTTTGGCACGGCAAGTTTCAGATTTGATGAAAGCATTGCATCAAAGAGATCAAGCCTACTGGAAGAAGAAAGTAGGTGATTTCCCGGATGCACCACAGTTACCGCTTCTTTCTAATGGGAGTGCTGTAAACAACGCAACAGTAAAACGTTTAGAAACGAAAATTTCTGCAAAAGACTGGGCGATTGTGAGAAACAAAGCTTTGGATAACAGAATTGCACCATCTGCGTTATTGTGCACAATATATGCGGAAGTTCTATTTAAATGGAGCAATCAATCCAATATGGCACTTAGCTTAAATCTGTTTAGTAATCAGCCTTTTCATCAAGATGGAATGTCGCTGATGGGGGATTTTGTATCAAAATTGTTGTTGGATATCGATTTATCATCTCACAGACCATTTTGGGAAAGAACTACTGAGATTCAGAATCGGTTATTTGAAGCGTTAAACCACAGATTTTACAGTGGGGTTGATTTCCTGCGTGATCTGGCTGAACATCGTGGTCAAGAAGCTCAAGCTATAATGCCAATTATATTTACAAGCATGCTTCGTGGCGAAGTGGATTCTTTCAATGCCAATATAGGTAGTAGGGGAGAATTGAAATACGGAATAAATCAGGCCCCTGAAATATTTTTGGACTTCCAAGTCACGGAAAGAGACGGACAATTAATGATGACTTGGGATTATGCGAAGGATCTGTTTGATGAAGATATGATCAGTGCCATGTTTGAAACGTATCAACTTCGATTGCAGCAAGTTATAGACAATAATCTTTCATCTATGCCGCTGCCTGTAACACAGTCTGAACTACTGCTTGATTACAATGATACACAAGGAGATTATGAAGGGGATTTACTGCAAAGATTAATAGACCAGCAATGCCAGAAGACTCCAGATGCTATTGCAGTCAAATTAGGACAAGATACATTGACCTATGGCGAGTTGGCGAGAAAATCCAATCAGGTCGCTCGCTATTTAGCAGAACAAAACTATGCGCACAATTCTTATATTGGAGTTTGGGCAGAGAGACGAATCGAGACCATTGTAAATACGGTGGGTATTTTAAAAGCCGGCCATGCTTATATTCCTGTGAATCCGGAACATCCTGAGGAAAGAATAAAATATATCGTGGAACATAGTGATATCAAGCTGATGATTCATCCGGATTTATATGAAAAAGAGAACCTGTCCACCTATAACGATGGCGCCTTAGAACTGTTAGAAGGCTGCCAGCAGGATAAAGCCTATGCTATCTATACGTCAGGAAGTACTGGACATCCTAAGGGTGTTGTGATCACCCATGAAGCAGTAGTGAATACATTATTAGATATTAATAAGAAATTCAAAGTAGGTAGCGAAGATAAAATCATAGCCCTATCATCGATGAGCTTTGATTTATCCGTCTATGATATTTTTGGAGCACTCATTAGTGGAGCCCAGTTAGTATTAATTCCAGATCTTTTAGATATGAGTAGCATTCACCAGATCATGATCGAAGAAGAAATCACGATATGGAATTCGGTTCCGGCCATTATGGATATGTATCTGGAAAGCACAAAACAAGACACAGTGCGGAGATCTGCAGCAGAGCGCTTACGTATGGTGATGCTAAGTGGAGACTGGATTTCTCTTGGTTTGCCGGAGAAAATCAAAACAAGAATGCCAAAAGCACAAGTGATCGGGTTAGGTGGAGCAACAGAAGGCACTATATGGTCCATCTATTTCCCAATCACAGAAGTGAAGCCGGAGTGGAAAAGTATCCCTTATGGCTATCCGTTGAAAAATCAACAAATTTATGTACTGGATGAATGGGGAGAGGAATGCCCGATAGGCGTTCCAGGAGAACTGCATATTGGTGGAAAAGGAGTCGCCGTAGGTTACCTCAATGAAGAAGAGAAGACGAAGGCCGCCTTTATCAACCATAGATTAGGGTATCTGTACAAAACAGGTGATTATGGTGTGATGCGTCGGGAAGGATATGTAGACTTCCTTGGAAGAAAAGACAGTCAAGTAAAGATACGTGGACATCGTGTCGAATTAGGAGAAATAGAACACTGTATCAATCATTTGCCCAATATTCACCAGTCCGTCGTCGCTGATTATAGTGATTCCCATGGAGAGAAGCAGCTGTGTGGGTATATTGTTGCAGATGAGACAGTAGAATTGGCAGAAATAAAAAGAGAGTTAGCAAAATATCTGCCTGATTATATGATCCCGGCACAATTCATACAGGTAGATGAGATTCCACTATCTGCAAATGGTAAGGTAGATCGTAAATTATTGCCGGACCCGGAAAAGAATATTGAAGAAAGTCAGATGATCAGGGGTTATGAGGCACCAAGGACCCAGACGGAGAAATTGGTAGTAGAGGCATTTGAATATGTACTTGGTGTGGATAGAGTAAGTGTAAACGACAATTTCTTTGATTTGGGTGGATACTCGCTTAATGTAATCCGGCTGTGTAATGAATTAGAGAAGAGTGCAGGGGTAAGGTTACCACTTAGAGAAATTTTTGATTTAGTTACACCAAAAAATATTGCAGAACAAATTAAAAACTCAAAGGTTGTAAATATGTTTGAAGAAATACCAGAAATAGCAGAAGCAGAAAGCTATTCTATAAGTTCAGCTCAAAAGAGACTTTATCTTTTAGACCAACTAACAGGTCCTGGTACAACTTATAATATTCCTTTAGTAATCAAGCTTAAAGTTAAACCAGACAATGAGCGACTTCAGAGAGCATTGGATCAATTAGTAGAGCAAGAGGAAATTTTGAGGACAAGCTTCCATATAGTGAATGGTGAGCCAATTCAAAAAATTTCTTCAGATGCAAGAATTGTGCTGGAGCACAGTGAAGTTAATACAGCAGATTCACAGTATATCCAGGATGAATATAATACTTTCGTCCAGCCATTTGACCTGTCAAAATCACCACTAATGCGTGCAAAAATACTGGATACTCCAAATGATTCATACTTATTTTTGGATATTCACCATATTTTATGTGACGCAGAAAGCATGCCGATTATGCTCTACAAAATACAAGAGTTATATGAAGGAAGAGAATTGTTAACACCACGAGTACAGTATAAAGACTTTTGTGTTTGGCAAAATGCTAGAGATATAACAGAACAGGCAGCGTACTGGAAGAAAGAATTTTCTGGTGATATACCAGTCCTGGATTTAATCATGGATTATCCACGCCCTCATAAACAAAGTTTTAGAGGTGCTCATTTCCGAACACAGGTAGAAGAAAACACGAGTATTCAAGTAAAAGAGTTAGCGAAGAAGTATGGTGCAACTGAGTTTATGGTTTTGTTATCCATCTTTTTCTCCATGTTAGGAAAATACAGTCGACAGGAAGAAATTATAGTAGGAACTCCAATATCGGGACGAAACCATACGGATACCCGAAATATGTTGGGCATGTTTGTAAACACTCTGGCAATCAAAGGGAATGTCTGCTCCGATGATTCATTTGAGGATGTATTATTAGGTATAAAAGAGAAATGTTTACAGGCATACGATAACAAGGATTATCAGTTCGAGGATTTAGTTGAAGCAGTGGGAGTAAAGAGAGATTACTCAAGAAACCCAGTATTCGATGTGATGTTTGTATTGCAGGACGATGAGAGAGAGAGTTATTCGGATCGAATTCAATTTGGAACGAGGGAATCCGTTGAAGGAAGTATTTCTAAATTTGATCTTACCTTAACCATGATAAGTGATTCAGAAGGCTATAAGATTGATTTTGAATATTCTACAGACTTATTCAAACCAGAAACGATCGAGTACATGGCAAAACACTTCTTAACACTAATTGAAGGAGTTTTAATGTCTCCGGAAAAGAAGCTGCAGGATATTGCCATGGTAGATATGAACGAAGAAGCAAAAATATTGGATGAGTTCAATATGACGGATGCAGAATACCCTGATAATAAGACGATTGTGCAGTTACTTGAAGAGCAGGCTGCCAGAATACCTAATAGTATAGCAATTACATTTAATGGACAACAGCTGACCTATGCACAATTAAATGAACGGGCGAATGCTCTGGCAAGAAAGCTTCGTGAGGACTATAACATTCAACCCAATGACTTTGTGGTGATCTCAACAGAGAAGTGTTTGGAGATGGTGGTGGGTATATACGCTATTTTAAAGGCTGGAGCAGCTTACGTACCGGTTGATCCATCTTATCCAGAGGAAAGAATTAATTATATCATTAATGACTGTAAACCAAAGGTCGTATTATGCGGTACAAAAGAACCTGAAGCTGACATTCCTATCATGAATCTTCATGATGAGGCAAATTATAAAATGGAATGCAGTAACCTTGTCCATGTAAATCAATCAAGTGATTTGATGTATGTAATTTATACCTCTGGTACGACTGGCAGGCCTAAGGGTGTTATGGTTCAGCATGTAAATGTAGTGCGATTACTTAAGAATGACAAGTTTAAGCTTGATTTCTATGAAAATGATATTTGGGTTCAATTCCATTCTTATTGTTTTGATGTTTCGGTTTGGGAAATATTCGGATGCCTATTAAATGGAGCAAAGCTTGTAATTCCTTCTGAAGATACGGTAAAAGATGGATATGCTTTTGGAGAGCTTTTGCAAAAAGAAGCGGTAACAATCTTATGCCAGGTACCTTCGCCATTTTATGCGTTGATCGATGCAACGACAGGACAAACAATAAATAGTTTACGATATGTTATTTTTGCAGGAGAGGCACTTTATCCAACACATTTGAAGAAATGGCATGAGAACAATAGGCATTGTCGTCTGGTTAATATGTACGGGCCTACAGAGACCACGGTATACGCTACTTATCGCGATATTGATGCTGAAGCCATCGAGAAAGGAATTAGCGACATAGGAAAGCCACTTCCAACATTGAAGATTTATATGTTAAATGGAAATGAACTTTGTGGAATTGGAGTTCCAGGTGAGTTATGTATAACAGGTGAGGGTGTATCTCAAGGATATTTAAATCGACAAGACCTGACAGACGAGAAGTTTGTACACAACCCATTTGGATCCGGAAAGATGTATCGGACAGGTGATTTGGCACGTTGGTTACCTAACGGAAACATTGAATATATTGGACGGATGGATGACCAAGCAAAAATCAGAGGATATCGTATTGAACCACGAGAAGTAGAAAGCCGTTTATTGGAGCTTGAAGGCATAAATGAAGCTGTAGTCATAGTGCGAGAAGACAAAAGGAATGAGAAATTCCTGTGTGCCTATGTAATAACTGAGACAGAAATAGAAGAAAAGGACGTTAAGATCAAGTTAAGTAAAGTATTACCAGATTACATGGTGCCTGCACATATTATTTCGGTTGATGCGATTCCGCTGACAAGTAACGGGAAACTTGACAAAGCCTCTTTACCACAGCCGCAGTATAAGTCAAAGGAATATATTGCACCACGAAATGAATATGAAACTCTGATCGTGCAGGCATTTGAGAACATTCTAGATATTGAAAAAGTCAGTGTAACTGATAGCTTCTTTGATCTAGGGGGATCGTCACTGAAAGCAGTGCTCTTGTGCAATGAATTGGAGAAGGCCATAGGAGTAAGATTGTCAATTAGAGATGTTTTTACTTTTGGTACGCCCGAGCAGATAGCGGGAAATATCGAGTCGATTGAGAACGAGATGTTTGTGGCAATAGAACAAGCTTCAGCAGCTGAATACTACCCTACAAGTTCAGCTCAGAAACGACTCTATCTTCTAGACGAGATGACCGGACCTAACATTAACTACAACGTATCGGATGTCTATGCCTACGAAGAACCGCTGGATAAAGAAAGGCTACAGAAGGCTTTGGATAAGCTGTTACAGCAAGAAGAGATACTGCGAACTAGTTTCCATGTTGTGGACGGTGAACCCATTCAAACGATTTCTCCAGACGCAAGGGTTTTAATAGACTACAGCGAAGTGGACGAAATAGATGTACAAACAGAATACGATAAATTTATACAACCGTTTAATTTATCCGAAGCACCGTTGATGCGTGTGAAATTAATGAAGACAACAACGGCATCCTATCTATTTGTTGATATTCATCACATTATATGTGATGGAGAAAGCCTGCCAGTTATACTGCATCAGGTGAACGAATTTTATGAAAATGATGAAACTGATCATGAATAAGAGGAGAACTTATGAATAAAAATTCTAACCGAATCCAGTATAAAGATTTCAGCGTATGGCAGAATTTTTATGATATCTCAAAACAGGAAGAATATTGGAGGAGGGAATTCGCTGGTGAAATTGCCAGGGTGGATTTGAAGACGGATTTCCTCCGTCCTCAAATCCAGTCTTTCAGGGGAGCCAATGTTGTAGCAAAGGTAAAAGAGCCATTAAGCTCAGGGGTTAAAAATCTAGCCCTAAAGCATGGTGCTACTGAATTTATGGTTACCCTATCTGTGTTCATTTTATTATTAGCCAAATATAGTCGCCAAAAGGATATTATTGTAGGAACTACCGTGTCAGGCCGAGTTCATGCAGATACTAAGGGTATGTTGGGGATGTTTGTCAATACTCTGGTGATCAAGGGAGAAGTTAGTCCGGATGAGACCTTTGAGCATTTGATATTAGCTGTGAAGGAGAAGTGTCTGCAGGCTTATGATAACCAAGAATACCAATTTGAAGATTTAGTTGAAGCCGTAGAGAAGAAAAGAGATCTCTCAAGAAATCCGATATTTGATTTTATGTTCGGATTAAAAGAAAAGAAAAAACCGACGGAAATGCAAGGCCTATTGGGCGGAAAAAGTGCATTTATTAAAAGAAATGTTTCAAAGTTTGACTTATCCGTTCTGGTTGAATGTGTGTCAGAAGGGTATGAAATTGATTTTGAGTATTGCATAGATTTATTCAAACAAGAAACGATTGAATATATGGCAAGGCATTATGTAACGCTGCTTGAGGAAGCAGTAACACATCCAGAAAAAAAACTTAAAGATTTGCATATGCTTGATATCAGGGAACAAGAGAAGATATTGGTTGATTTCAATGCAACGAATGTAGAATACTCTCGAGAACAAACAGTTGTCAGCTTATTTGAGAATCAGGTAGAGAAAACAGCAGAACATATTGCACTTAAATTTGATGATAAACAGATGACATATGCCGAGCTGAATGAGAGAGCAAATCAGTTGGCGCGTACTCTTCGGGATTTAGGAGTAGTTCCAAACGATTTGGTGGCTCTAGTTACAGAGCGTAGCATGGAAATGATTGTAGGAATATTAGCAATCATCAAGGCAGGGGGAGCTTATGTACCCATCAATCCGGAATATCCAGATAATAGAATTCACTATATGCTGGAGGACAGTAGTCCAAAGATTGTATTGACGTATAAGAATAAGCTGCCAGGGAAGGTAGGGATTCCGGTATTAGATTTAGAAGATGAGAATAATTATGCTAATGAAACGGACAATCTTTTGCATGTTAACAGGTCTAATGATTTAGTGTATTGTATCTACACTTCTGGTACAACTGGAAACCCTAAAGGAGTTTTAATTGAACATCGAAATGTGGTCAATATGTGGGTCACATATAAGGAAACATTTGCACTGAACGACAAGGATACGGTGCTGCAATTTGCAAATGTATCTTTTGACCAAGCGGTGGGAGATATCTTCCCTGCACTATGCAATGGTGCGGCATTATGCATTGTACCAAAACATTTAACCTATGATATGGAGCAACTACAAAAATATATCGATCGAAATAATGTTACAACAGCTTCATTGACACCTAAGTTAATAGACGGGTTGTGTGTTGACGCATTACCGACGCTTCGTTTGCTGGAGTCAGGTGGAGAGGCAGGTCGTCTAGAAACTTTAAAAGAATGGGCGAAAAAGGTAGAAGTGCTAAACACATATGGTCCTACAGAATCTACTGTAAATGCAACTAGTTTTAGAGTGAATACAGACTCTACTTCCATTACCATTGGACGTCCGATTGCAAATACAAAGGTATATCTTCTAAATGAAATGGAGCTATGCGGTATTGGAATACCTGGCGAGTTGTGCATTGCAGGAGATGGTTTAGCAAGAGGTTATTTGAATCAGCCAGAATTGACAGATAAGAAGTTTATTCAAAATCCCTTCGGTGAGGGAAAACTGTACCGTACAGGAGATTTAGCACGTTGGCAGCCAGATGGAAATATAGAGTATTTAGGCCGTATAGATGAACAAGTGAAAGTCCGTGGTTACAGGATAGAGTTAGGTGAAATTGAAAGTGTATTAAGAAAACAGAGTAACATCACGGATGCTGTCGTTGTTGTAAAAGAAGTTGGAAACGATGAAATTCTCTGTGCATATCTCATTGGAGAGAAGGGTCAAGAATTAATTATACCCGAAATTAAGGAAGCGATAAGAGAAGAAGTAACAGAGTATATGATTCCTGCCTTTATGATACAGATCGATGAATTTCCACTAACCATAAATGGAAAGCTGGATAAAACTAGGTTGCCAGAGCCAGATATGTTAGAAAGCTCGAAATACGTACCACCAAGTAATAAGACGGAGCAAGCAATCGTAGATGTATTTGAGGAAATTCTAGGAATATCTCCAGTCGGCATAGAGGATAGTTTCTTTGAACTGGGAGGACATTCGTTAAAAGCGACGGCAGCCATTAATGCCATCGAGAAGAAGACAGGGATTCGTTTGCCAGTCAAAGATATATTTAGTTTACCAACTCCTGTCATGTTGTCGAGAAAGATTGAGGCCGCGGGAGAAGGCGAATATAGTCCAATACCACAAGCAGAACAGAGAGAAGCTTATCCAGCATCCTCTACACAGAAACGATTGTTTATTCTGGATCAGATGGAAGGCAACAGTACTGCATATAACATGGCGTCAGCGCTAGAAGTAACGGGTAACCTTGATTTAGAAAAAATACAACAAGCCATAGATCGTCTGATTAAGCGTCATGAGTCGCTGCGAACCAGTTTTGTCATGACAGAAGGAGAAACCTTTCAAGTCATTGCAGACGAGGTATTCTACCAAGTGGAATATGAAGAGACCGACAGCTACAGTGACGCTGACATGGAACAATTTGTACGCCCGTTTGACATCGGAACAGCACCGCTCATGCGTTTTAAAGTAGTCAAAGAAAGAAATCGGAACAACTATATTTTACTATTTGATATGCACCATATTATTTCCGATCATCAGACTCTAAATCTATTAATCGAAGATTTCTCACGATTGTATAACGGTGAAGAATTACAACCACTTGAACTACAATACAAAGATTATAGTGAATGGATGCGTGGCAGAAACCTGGAGAGTCAGAGAAACTATTGGAAAGAAGTATTCAAAGAAGAGGCACCGGTTTTGGATTTGGTGACGGACTATCCACGTCCCAAAATCCAAAGCTACAAAGGAGCCCAAGTGTCTGTTCAGCTTAGCCAAGAGCAGAAAGCTGGCATTCAAAATATAAATAAACAACATGGAACGACAGATTACATGACCTTACTGGCTGTATTTATGATAGAACTGCATAAATACAGCAGGCAACAAGATATCGTGGTAGGAACACCCATCTCAGGCAGGGTGCATCCGGATACCGAGACGATCGCAGGCATGTTTGTCAATACGCTGGCAATGAGAGGGTATCCAAGGGCTGAAAAAACATTCTTAGAATTTTTAAGCGAGATCAAAGAGCTGGCATTGAATGCGTATGAGAATCAAGAATACCCATTTGAAGAATTGGTAGAGGAAGTAGAAGTACGCCGTGATCTGTCACGCAATCCGCTGTTTGACGTGATGTTTACCATGCAGAATAACGAGGAAATCCATCTTGCGATGGGCGAAGCACAGGTAGAGATGCTGGGCATTCCTTTCATTGATGCCAAATTTGATTTGGATTTACAAGCTACAGCGTATGAAGAGGGGTACGCTTTAGATCTGGTATATTGCAGTGATTTATTTACCGAGACTTCGGCACAGGTCATACTGGAGCATTTTAAGGTGTTGCTGGACAGGGTGATTGCTAACCCTGAAATGAAATTGTCTGAACTCCACATGGTCAGTGAGGTAGAGCAACAAAGAATACTAACGGTTTTCAACGATACCCATATAGAGTATGCACAGCATCATACGGCAGTGGAACGATTCGAGAAACATGCGGAACAGACACCTGAGAAGACGGTAATTGAATACGAAACGGGCGTACTTCGTTATGGAGAAGTCAACCGAAAGGCCAATGCATTGGCATGGGAACTGATTTCGTTAGGTGTTAAGCCCAATGATCGAGTGGCCATCATGGCTTCCCTTGAAGCGGAAACGATCATTGGCATTTTAGGCGTGCTAAAGAGTGGAGCCGCCTATGTCCCGATTGATCCAGCAACACCGAAGGAACGAATAGAGCATATCTTAAACGATGCAGCACCCAAGGTCATCTTAACAAGAGAGAAGACTCTGGAAACGGAAGTCCCATTCATCTCGATGAATCTTGAAGATCTGGGTGAGAAGGAGACAAATCCAGCGTGTGCCGTTGAAAAAGACGACATCGCCTATGTGATTTACACATCAGGAACGACAGGAAAGCCCAAAGGCGTGGCGGTGACACGAGGCAATCTGGATCATTACTTGTCGTATGCAGATCAAGAATACCAGAAGGAAGCTTGTACGACGGTATTAATTACAAGCTTAAGTTTCGACCTTTCCGTAACGTCCTTGTTCTTACCGCTGATTAGTGGTGGATCTCTTCTATTAAAGGGAGGAGACGCGGAGGAAAGGCTGCGTGCAGCATTCAAAGATAACAGGGTAACCTTCCTTAAGCTTACTCCGTCACATTTAAAAATGCTGGAAACCTATGCAGACGGCGTAGATGTACCGAATTTAGAAACGCTGATTGTCGGTGGAGAAGAGTTCACCACAGATACGGCACGGAAAACGCAGAAGCTATTAGGAGACAGGGTCAAGATTCATAACGAATATGGCCCTACAGAGACTACCGTAGGATGCTGTGACTATGTCTATTCCAGCGAAAAAGATAAGGGTTTAAGTGTAGGAATCGGACATCCCATTGCCAATATGCAGCTCTATATACTGAATGAGATGGAGTTATGTAGTGTAGGCGTTCCTGGTGAGCTATGCATCGCAGGAGACGGAGTAGCCAAAGGCTATCTAAACCAGCCTGAATTAACAGCGCAGAAGTTTATCGACAATCCATATGGCGAAGGGAAGTTATACCGCTCTGGAGATTTGGCGAGATGGCTGCCTAACGGAGAGATGGAATACCTGGGAAGAATAGATGAACAGGTTAAAATCCGAGGATACCGGATCGAGTTGTCCGAGATCGAGAGCGTTCTAAGGAATCAGCCGGGTATATCTGATGTAGCCGTTGTTGCATTGGAAGTAGGCGGTGACAAGAGTATATGTGCCTACCTGATCCCGACAAATCAAGAGCAGCAACTGGATATGTCTGAAATCAAAAATGATTTGAGAGACAAATTGCCTGAGTATATGTTACCTGGCTTTATGATGCAGATTGATGCCTTGCCACTGACTCCAAATGGGAAGCTGGATGCAAAAGCACTGCCAGAACCAAATGCATTAGCAGGACAGGAATATATGCCACCAAGAACTAAAACAGAGAAAGTCATTACGGACATATTTGAAGAAATCTTAGGAATATCTCCAGTCGGCATAGAGGATAGTTTCTTTGAACTGGGAGGACATTCGTTAAAAGCGACGGCAGCCATTAATGCCATCGAGAAGAAGACAGGG
The DNA here is from genome assembly GCF_042296235.1 of Bacillus sp. A1. Lineage (NCBI taxonomy): Bacteria > Bacillati > Bacillota > Bacilli > Caryophanales > Bacillaceae > Bacillus > Bacillus sp. A1. Next base: position 3,487,922 of record NZ_CP141181.1, on the reverse strand, counting down.
ATTCGTTTGCCAGTCAAAGATATATTTAGTTTACCAACTCCTGTCATGTTGTCGAGAAAGATTGAGGCCGCGGGAGAAGGCGAATATAGTCCAATACCAAAAGCAGAACAGAGAGAAGCTTATCCAGCATCCTCTACACAGAAACGATTGTTTATTCTGGATCAGATGGAAGGCAACAGTACAGCATATAACATGGCGTCAGCGCTAGAAGTAACAGGTAACCTTGATTTAGAAAAAATACAACAAGCCATAGATCGTCTGATTAAGCGTCATGAGTCGCTGCGAACAAGTTTTGTCATGACAGAAGGAGAAACCTTTCAAGTCATTGCAGACGAGGTATTCTGCCAAGTGGAATATGAAGAGACCGACAGCTACAGTGACGCTGACATGGAACAATTTGTACGCCCGTTTGACATCGGAACAGCACCGCTCATGCGTTTTAAAGTAGTCAAAGAAAGAAATCAGAACAACTATATTTTACTATTTGATATGCACCATATTATTTCCGATCATCAGACGCTAAATCTATTAATCGAAGATTTCTCACGATTGTATAACGGTGAAGAATTACAACCACTTGAAATCCAATACAAGGATTATAGTGAATGGATGCGTGGCAGAAACCTGGAGAGTCAGAGAAACTATTGGAAAGAAGTATTCAAAGAAGAGGCACCGGTTTTGGATTTGGTGACGGACTATCCACGTCCCAAAATCCAAAGCTACAAAGGAGCCCAAGTGTCTGTTCAGCTTAGCCAAGAGCAGAAAGCTGGCATTCAAAATATAAATAAACAACAGGGAACGACAGATTACATGACCTTACTGGCTGTATTTATGATAGAACTGCATAAATACAGCAGGCAACAAGATATCGTGGTAGGAACACCCATCTCAGGCCGAGTGCATCAGGACACCGAGACAATAGCCGGCATGTTTGTCAATACGCTGGCAATGAGAGGGTATCCAAGGGCTGAAAAAACGTTCTTAGAATTTTTAAGCGAGATCAAAGAGTTGGCATTGAATGCATATGAGAATCAAGAATACCCGTTTGAAGAATTGGTAGAGGAAGTAGAAGTACGCCGTGATCTGTCACGCAATCCGCTGTTTGACGTGATGTTTACCATGCAGAATAACGAGGAAATCCATCTGGCGATGGGCGAAGCACAGGTAGAGATGCTGGGCATTCCTTTCATTGATGCCAAATTTGATTTGGATTTACAAGCTACAGCGTATGAAGAGGGGTACGCTTTAGATCTGGTATATTGCAGTGATTTATTTACCGAGACTTCAGCACAGGTCATACTGGAGCATTTTAAGGTGTTGCTGGACAGGGTGATTGCTAACCCTGAAATGAAATTGTCTGAACTTTACATGGTCAGTGAGGTAGAGCAACAAAGAATACTAACGGTTTTCAATAATACCCATACGGAGTATGCACAGCATCATATGGCAGTGGAACGATTCGAGAAACATACGGAACAGACACCTGAGAAGACGGTAATCGAATACGAAACGGGCGTACTTCGTTATGGAGAAGTCAACCGCAAGGCCAATGCATTGGCATGGGAACTGATTTCGTTAGGTGTTCAGCCCAATGATCGAGTGGCCATCATGGCTTCCCTTGAAGCGGAAACGATCATTGGCATTTTGGGCGTGCTAAAGAGTGGAGCCGCCTATGTCCCGATTGATCCAGCAACACCGAAGGAACGAATAGAGCATATCCTGAACGATGCAGCCCCCAAGGTCATTTTAACAAGAGAGAAGACTATGGAAACGGAAGTCCCACTCATCTCGATGAATCTTGAAGATCTGGGCGAGAATGCGGAAAACCCAGCGTGTGCCGTTGAAAAAGACGACATCGCCTATGTGATTTACACATCAGGAACGACAGGAAAGCCCAAAGGTGTGGCGGTGACACGAGGCAATCTGGATCATTACTTGTCGTATGCAGATCAAGAATACCAGAAGGAAGCTTGTACGACGGTACTGATTACAAGCTTAAGTTTCGACCTCTCCGTAACGTCCTTGTTCTTACCGCTGATTAGTGGTGGATCTCTTCTATTAAAGGGAGGAGACGCGGAGGAAAGGCTGCGTGCAGCATTCAAAGATAACAGGGTAACCTTCCTTAAGCTTACTCCGTCACATTTAAAAATGCTGGAAACCTATGCAGACGGCGTAGATGTACCGAATTTAGAAACGCTGATTGTCGGTGGAGAAGAGTTCACCACAGATACGGCACGGAAAACGCAGAAGCTATTAGGAGACAGCGTCAAGATTCATAATGAATATGGCCCTACGGAGACTACCGTAGGATGCTGTGACTATATCTATTCCAGCGAAAAAGATAAGGGTTTAAGTGTAGGAATCGGGCGTCCCATTGCCAATATGCAGCTCTATATACTGAATGAGATGGAGTTATGTGGTATTGGCATTCCTGGTGAGCTATGCATCGCCGGAGACGGAGTAGCCAAGGGATATCTAAACCAGCCTGAATTAACAGCGCAGAAGTTTATCGACAATCCATATGGCGAAGGGAAGTTATACCGCTCTGGAGATTTGGCGAGATGGCTGCCTAACGGGGAGATCGAATACCTGGGAAGAATAGATGAACAGGTTAAAATCCGAGGATACCGGATCGAGTTGTCCGAGATCGAGAGCGTTCTAAGGAATCAGCCGGGTATATCTGATGTAGCCGTTGTTGCATTGGAAGTAGGCGGTGACAAGAGTATATGTGCCTACCTGATCCCGACAAATCAAGAGCAGCAACTGGATATGTCTGAAATCAAAAATGATTTGAGAGACAAACTGCCTGAGTATATGTTACCTGGCTTTATGATGCAGATTGATGCCTTGCCACTGACTCCAAATGGGAAGCTGGATGCAAAAGCACTGCCAGAACTAAATGCATTAGCAGGACAGGAATATATGCCACCAAGAACTAAAACAGAGAAAGTCATTACGGACATATTTGAAGAAATCTTAGGAATATCTCCAGTCGGAATAGAAGACAGTTTCTTTGAACTTGGCGGAGATTCTATTAAAGCGATTAAGGCCGTTTCGAAGTTACGGGAAAAAGGTTATAAGCTTTCTTTCGCCGCATTAATGTATCAGCAGACCCCAAGAAAGATTGGGGAAAATATTCAAATGGGAGAAGTAAATCAAGTATACGAACAGGGAGAAATCAATGGGGAAAGTCCATTAACCCCTATACAACTAGAATTTTTCAATAAGAATCACGTCGTACCTAATCATTATAATCAGGCCTTAATGTTAAGAAGTGATGAGCCATTTGACATACCTAGTTTAAAGACAGCAATTACTGAAATCATTAAACATCATGACGCTTTAAGAAATGTATATGACGGACAACGTCAAATCACGCTGTCTACAGAGGAAAGCAAGCTATATGATTGGTATGAAAAAGATTATACAAAAGTGCAAGATGTATCGAAAGAGATAGAGTATGCCAGCGATAAATTACAGGCAAGCATAGACCTAGCCACCGGGCCTTTAGTAAAAGTAGGGCTGTTCCATTCAGACAGTGGAGATCATTTACTAATTTGTGTACATCATCTGGTCATAGACGGTGTATCATGGAGAATTCTGCTGGAGGATTTATTTAGTGGATATCGACAAATACAAGAGACAGGTAAAATCACGCTGCCAATGAAAACGGCTTCGTACAAGGAATGGGCGAATGCTTTAACACAATATGCTAAGAATGAAGTGCTTTCAGATGAAATAGCATACTGGAAAAATATATCGGATAAATCAAATAGTACTGAGACATTCAAGAGTACACAAACAGCAAGTGGTCAATATAAAAATAAAGTAGTGAAAGTGGACTCTGAAACGACGAAAAAGCTGTTGCTCGAAGCTGGAAAGACATATAAAACAGAAATAAACGACTTGTTACTGGCATCGCTGACCATTGCAGTAAAAGAATGGAGAAACTCTAAGTACCTAACCATAGAAATGGAGGGTCACGGGAGAGAGACAATAGATAGAGAGATCGCCATCGATCGTACAGTTGGTTGGTTTACAAGTGTATATCCTATTATTTTGGAGACAAAAGATACTGTTGAAGAAAGCATTTTGGAGACAAAACAAACATTGAAACAGGTCCCTAATCATGGAATTGGATATGGAGTTTTGAGATATCTTGGTGAGCATAGCGGACTTGAGATGAGCGCAGCAATAACATTCAATTATCTTGGAGAATTGGATAACGAGATAGACAGAATTGAAGGAATATCCATGTCGGGAATGCCATTAGGAAGAAGTATGTCAGAAAAAAATTCATCAGGAATGGGATTGTCTCTAAATGGGGCTGTTTTAAATGGGCAACTTGAATTTGACATCATATATGATACTGGATTGTATACTGACGAGGATGCTCAAACATTGGTATTGGCATATGAAAGAGCAATTAAGGATGTTGTCAAAACGTGTTTAACCAGAAAAGGAACAGTAAAAATGCCATTAGATGAAACATTAATTGGTGATAACCGTGATGGCGATCTAAAGTGCATGATACAAAAACAGTTGAATTATTATGGAGATAACCATATTAAAACACGTTCTACTTTAGAATGTCCTGTATTGACAGGACATGAGGACTTCTTGCGACCGGATACAGAAATTATTACTGAAATCATAACAATAGAAGGAACGGCAGAGAACGCTTCTTTATCACTCAGAGGAATAATTTCCAGGCATGGGGCATTAAGAACGAAATTAAATCAAAAAATGACCTATTTAGAAGAATACGATTATTCAGATGAGTGGGAAATTCCAGTAGTGAAAGGAACCTTAGAATTATCTGCAGAACAATTTAAAGAAATTGTGAATGAAATGAGTTTTCTAACTGATGATAAGCTGTTATCTAGATTTTTAATCGTAGAAATAGATGCAGACCATTGCTTAGTACTTAGTGCAATTCATCATTTAATATGGGATGGAGTCTCACAAGATTTGTTTAAGGTTATGCTTCATGAAACTTTGAACAACAGACTTACCACTCCCTATAACTATTCTTTCATAGAATATTGCAAAATGATTAAAAAGAAAGTTGACGAACTGGAAATTCCTGATGCTCAAGAGTCTAACATGGAAGAGTATATTGAAGCTGCTAAACAATCAGCTGATTTGGTCTCTCGACGAGACACTAAGAGGTCTACAGAAATTCATGTAAAACTAAATGAGTTACAATATCAGAAATTTAGCGAACAACCCATTAATACAGCAGTAGAATTTATATCAAGGCTTATGTATAGTGACTTACCTGAAGAATTAAATAACATCCCTGTTTCTGTTTTGACACATAACAGAGATGAATTCAATAAGGAAATGTTGGGGCTAACTTTAAATTTAGAATATTCAATTTATGATAGGAAAAGTAAAACGCAAAAACAGCTTTTATCAACATCAGAAAAATCGAGTATTAATCAATCTGCAATTACAGAAAAGTTGTTTCTTATAGCACAAAAGTACGGTTTTAATGAAATGTCCCATCGCATTCCAATCATTAATTATCAGGGAGTCCTTGATAAGTTTGCAAGTAGAGATGACATATCACTTGAGAAGATGTTTTTACAAACACAGATTATAGAGTCTGAAGATTTTGGAGTTAGCATGCACTTTTACATTCAAAATAGTACTCTAATTGCTCGCATTACAGGCATTACAATTGAAGAAGAGCTCCTTAATGATGTCATGAAGAATATTTAATGTTGGATCTTACCCGTAAAACCACCCGCTATGCGGGTGGAGGGGTCATAAAAAGACATATGATGCCGGATCATGTGCATATGCTCGCGGTCCCACCCAACATATCTGAAATATGCACATGATCTAGCAATAAACAATTGGAGTGTAAATTAGACATGCTCTAAATGAAATTAGAAACAAGAAGGGGGGCTTATAGTATGAATGAAAAAATTTCAAAAAGCATATACAAAAAGAATATAGGCTTATTTATTTTGTCCTGCTTACTTGGTATCATGACATCTATTCTGTTTATTGCATTGGCAATTATACTACAAAAGTTTATTGATTATTCTATTAATAAAGATATTGACAATATCTTTAAGGTGACTACTGTTTCCGTTATTTTATTGCCTTTAGGTGCAGTGGGAATGTATGTGGGGTATGCTGTTAAAAATTTATATACAAAAAGGGCAACGTTAAACCTGAAAAATACCCTTGTTGAAAATATTTTGCGGTTAGATATGAGAAGTTTCAACAAGGAGAGTAATGGAACCTACATATCACGATTGTCAAATGATATAACGATAATTCAAAACGATTATATAAAAGGGACCGTGGAAATATTTGTTCAGCTAGCTATGCTTGTAGGCGGAGTGCTTGCGATGTTTATCATTAATTCATTCCTTGCATTGAGTATATTACTCACTTGTATCATTCCACTTGCAGTTTCGAGTATATTTAATAATCGTATGCAAAAAGCACAAGGTGAAGTGGCTGAGCAAAATAAAAATTATGTATCTTTCATTAAAGATATATTGTCTGGAAATCAGGTTGTTAAGAGCTTTAACATCGAAAAGGAGATTTTTGAAAGGGCAAAGGCAAAGGCGAACAAGCAGGAAAAAGCAAAAATGGTATACGAAAATCTGTTGTCACTCATTATGTCACTTACTGATATTTCAACTTTTCTTGTTGCTGTAGTCATATTTATTGTGGGTACTCAGCAGCTAATGAAAGGAGAAATTACAGTAGGAGAGATTATGGCTTTTATTCAATTGTTAAATTGCGTAACAGTTCCCATTAATAGACTCATAACCGGTTTTACCAAAAGGCAGGCCAGTCGGGCTTTATTAATGAATTTCAATAAAATTGGAGAGGCAAAAACGGATCAAACTCAAAGAATTGATATCCCTAAATTCAGTAATAAAATTTCTCTAAATGGGCTTTCGTTAAGCGTAGATGGGAAAAAAATTTTAGATGATATTAATTTTGAATTTGAATATGGAAAGTCTTATGCCATTGTAGGAACAAGTGGGAGTGGAAAGACAACCTTATTAAAGATGTTGACTGGGTTTTATGATGGGTATGAAGGAAATATCAGGTATGACGGGGTTGATCTTGAGAAAATAAGTGATCAGTCCATTTTCCAAAATGTTAGTTTTATTCATCAGGACTGTTTTATCTTTGATGATACGATTGAACAAAATATTAAATTGTTTCGTGAATGTGACACAGATGAGTTTGAGCAAGTCATAAAGAAGAGTATGTTACAGAAATTGATTCATGACAGAGGCGGCTTTGATGTATTATGTGGAGAAAATGGAATCCATTTTTCAGGTGGGGAAAAACAGAGAATTTCTATAGCAAGAGCACTCCTGAGAAAATCACCTATATTACTTATGGACGAGGCGACTTCAGCGTTGGACAATCAAACAGCTAGTGACCTTGAGTGTATGTTAAGTGAAATGCAGGGCATTACGAGAATTTCCATTACTCATAGGCTGGATGAATCAATTCTTAGTGAATATGATGAAATTGTCTTATTGAATAATGGGAAAATTGAAGAACACGGCACGTATCATAAATTAATGGAAGCCAAACAAAGATTTTATGCATTGAGTATGTTGAGTAGACATAATAATGATCTTTTAATAGAGAAAGGTATAACTAGTCTTGTATTTTAAATCTCAATGGTTGTATGAAATAAGTTTTTGGACAGTTTTGATGCTTGTATAAGATGAAAGGGGTGTCGTACGGATGGAGCAAATCGCAGTTGTTGGGTGTGGCGGAATGATCGGTGAAGTCATCTGTAAGAACTTATGTAAAGACTTTATTGTTAAGGGCGGACAGCGGCGTGAACCTACAGCATTAATGAACCTTAATAATTTTAACTACCAATTCCTGGATGTTACTGACTGGGAGAACTTGATTGCGTTCTGTACTGATTGTACGGTTGTCATTAATTGTGCAGGGCCTGAATTTGTAATTAAAGATAGAGTTGCTCAGGCAGCCATGAAAGTAGGAGCAAAATATGTTGATGCTTCCAATGCTTTATTATTGAATCAGGAGCAAAAGCTAGAGCTTAAAGCTAACGGTGTAAATTACATAGGAGCTGGTTTTTGTCCTGGAATTACAGGTCTGCTATTAAAACGAGTGATAAATCATTTATTAGACGAAACTAAGCATGTGAATTGTTATATTGGTGGTGCGGAACATTATACGAAAACTTCTATCTCAGATATATTAATGAGTGGCCATAGTGTAATTGGAAAAACAGACTCTTATTGGAGTGATCATTGTGTTAAAACGGAAAATATAAATATGATGCAGAAAGAATTTGTACCTGAAGTGGATGTTCCTGTCTATAAGAAACCGTATTTAAGTCAAGAGATCATTGATATTCTGGAAGTTAGTTCGGTACAAGAACTTCACTGGTACAATATAGCGGCAAATGATTATATTTTCCGTTTGGCAATGCAATTTTATCAAATGCAACTTGAGTCTTCGGTTGAAGAAGCAATGAAAAAACTAGACATTAGCTTAGAGGAGCAACCTAAAGAGGAATGGATAGCTTTAGTCATTGATGCTACAGGAGTGAAAGATGGAAAGAATGTTAGGTGCAGATTGAATTTACAAATGGAAACGAGTTCAGAGTTAACGGGTACAGTGGCTGCCGAAATCGCCCGACAAGCTGTTTCGAGTAATAGACCTAATGGTACCTACTGGGCTTATGAAGTGCTTCCTATAGATTTTATGAATCAATATGTTTTTTCTAATAAGCATGATTTTTATGAGGAAAAGTATGTTGAAATAAAGAAATGATATGACTAGGTTACATGGCGTACATCTGATATTTATTGGATAGGGGGGAGTACATTATAAAAAAGCTTTTACTTAAGAGATTACCGTTGATTTCACTTGGAGTTATAGCTTACATACTGACAAAATACGCGCAGAACCATCAGGATTGGGCGGAAAAATACAGTAGGTCTGTATATCCGTTATTGTCAAAAATAGTAGGATTTGTACCTTCTTGGGTCACATTTTCTGTTAGTGAATGGCTCGTCGTGTTGGTTGTGTTACTTTTTCTATTTTATATCGTTTATTATGTGCGCAAGGTTATCATGAGTAAAGGTGCACGTAGGATGGTAGTTTATCGTGGTGCTCTAGGAATCGTTACGATCTGTAGCGTGATATATTTTTGTTATACTATTTTGGGTGGAATAAACTATTACAGATATTCTTTTTTGTCTTATACCGAATATAAAGAAGAGAACTACAGCAAGGAGGAACTGGTCAAATTGAGTAAGTCGCTTGCCGTTGAAATGGAATTGGCAAGGGAAAAGTTAGCGGATACTGATCTTTTGGCTCATGTACCAGAGGTTTTTGATTATTATGCACAACACGCAGTGTTCTCGATGCAAATGTTATCAAAGAAATATCCTGTTTTGGAGCATTCATATTCAACACCAAAACCAGTGGTGATGTCAAAACTAATGTCGCATGCAGGGATACATGGTATTTTTGTCCCTTTTACTTATGAATCCAATATCAATGTTAATGTGCCAGTTTTTTTGGTGCCTGCTACTATGGCGCATGAATTGGCACATCAGAGTGGTTTCATGCATGAGGATGAGGCTAATTTTATAGCTTATCTGGCATGTAAGCAGCAGGATGATCCAATGATACTATACAGTGGTTTATTTCTGGCATTTGATTATTCTATATCTGAGCTAAAGAAAGTGGATCCAGATAAGGCGTCTGATATAATGTCCAGTCTGTCCAAAGCGGTGCGGCATGATATAGAACAAAATGAGCAGTACCGGGATAAGTATGAGGGTGTTATTTCAAGTATTTCAAGAAATGTAAATGACGTATATCTGAAGGCAAATAATCAGACAGACGGTTTGAATAGCTATAGTGATATGGTGAATTTATTGCTGGCAGAGCAGCGAGAGATAGAGAAGTACAATTAAATGTATCTTGAATACTTATAGGTTTATATAGTAATGATAGTGGGCTCAAGTTGAACATAGGAGTGAGTGAAATAAATAAAATAAAAGTATTTCCTATTCCATATGCTGGAGCGTCGGTAAATGCATATTATGAATGGAAAAAACTACTGCCGGATAGATATGAATTGTGTATATGTGAATTGGCTGGAAGAGGAACTCGATTCACAGAGCCTTGTTACCAGTCTGTTGGTGAAGCAAGTGAAGATATCGCCAAAAGAATAAGTGAACAATTAGAATATGACGATGAATATGTTATATTTGGACACAGCATGGGAGCCTTATTGACTTATGAGATATATTATAAACTTAAGCAAATGGGAACTAAGGAACCAAGGCATCTGTTTTTTTCTGGGCGAGATGCTCCACATATTTTTGAAAAGAGAGAAGACATTGAAAATATGACTAATGAAACTTTCTTGACAAAGGTGGAACAATATGGGGGAATACCAGAGGAGTTTTATACAAAAGAGATTATGGATATGTTTCTTCCGATTTTGCGAGCAGATTTTATAATTTTGGACAATTATAAGTTTCAGCCCAAAGCAGAAAAAATAAGTTGTGGAGTAAGCGTTTTTTATGCGGATAGCGATTTTTCGACTCATATCAATGAAATGCATAAATGGAGTGAAGTTGTTGAAGGGAATGTGAAATTTCATAAGTTTAAAGGAGAACATTTTTTTTTGAATCGGTATCCTAATGATATTGTAAATACTATTGTTAAAGATACAGAGACTTATTCTTGTTCATGAGAGATTCCTCGTTTCGTCAATGTTGGTGTGGTAACTTACATTGTACAAGAGGAATCTCTCTTTCGCATTCATTTTTTGGTAGAATTTAGATAATCGACAGACGTGTTATTATATAAATCTAAAAAGATTTTGGTTTAGACTTTCTTTTCTTTGTACAGTTTGAATGTGTTTTGAAATATTATATTTAAAATAAATTTTATCAGTCTGAGAATCCTTCAATGATTGTTACTTAATTTTGCTTAATTATAAAAGTAATATTCAATAATTGTTTTAGGTAGGTTTTAGTAAGGAGAATTATGAAAAAAATTAAGAAAAAACATTGGAAATAATAAGCTTTCAGTTTTAAGCCCGGTGCCGCTAACAACACGGCGGCCGGGCTTTTTTCACGGCCGGATTACGATGTCAGCGCCGAACTTGATCGGAACTCTCAGCCATTTACATTCCCCTTTTCTCTTGTAAATAAAAAGATTCTAAAACTAGAAAAGGTTCCGGAAAGCAGATGCTCACGGAACCTTTTTTTGTTTACGCCGAATGGCTTTTTTTCGTCTGAACGGTTTCCCCGGACTTGATACCAAGCGATACGAACAAGCCGATCACAGAAACTCCGATCAATATGATAAACAGAATATGAAACCCGGAGATTAAACCGATCAGTGCTGAAGAAATAATGCTTCCGAAATAACGGAAAGTGGAGAAAATCCCGGATGCGATGCCGGACATGCCCGGTTCTACCGTCGCAAGAGAAGATACCTGCATGCTCGTCAGCCCCGCACCTGACGCAATGCCTCCTACAATAAGCGATGCCATAAGAAACGGAACGGAATGGGAATAAACCAAAAGCAGAAATAAGAGATTGGCTACGGCCATCAGCCCGAAGGACAGAAAAATCATTCTTCGCGCGCCCCATTTCTGATGCAGCTGAGCTCCGCCCCAGTTGCTGGCGGACATGAAAACAGAAAAGACTGACAGCGCCATGCCGCTGTGCGACGTATTCATGCTGAAGTGGCCGGTCATAAAGAGCGGCATAATCAATAACACGGCGTACATCATTAAATTGCTTAACAGAACCGACAGATTGGCGCTCGTAAAGGTCGTGTTTTTAAACAGGTCAAAATCAATAATCGGATGTTTCGTGCGCAGCTCCCGCCTGAAAAATAGCGGAACAAATATGAGAATGAGCAGCGCGTACACCCAATAGCCCAAAGAGCTTTCATTTTTCGTCAGAAGAATTATAGATACAATGCTTCCGGCAAGCAAAACGGACCCGATGATATCAAGCGGAGCGTCAGACGTTTCTTCTTTATATTTAGGAAACATCACTAATGCCGTCACGAGTGCGATCGCAAGAAACGGAATGTTGACCCAAAAGATCGAATGCCAGCTGAAGCTCTCAATTAAAAGAGAGCCGATAAACGGACCGAGAGCCGCGCCCAGCCCGGCACCGAGGCCGAAAAAGCCGAATACTTTCGGAAGCCGTTTTTCAGACACGACATGGCGGATGATGGCGATGCTGTTTGGCGTAAGCAAAGCGCCGCCGGCAGCCTGAAGCGCCCGGAAGAAAATCAATAAGAAAAGACTTGGCGAGAGGGCGCACCCCAATGATGCGATGAGAAAAAGGCCGACACCCCATAAATACATTTTTTTGTTTCCGTACATATCACCGAGTTTGCCGGCAATGGGCTGTGTCACGGCCATCACGATTAAATACACGGTCACTACCCATGTGATGCTGGCAATTGATTCGCTGAATGAGCGGGAAATGGATGAAAGGGCGACTGCAATCATCGTAGAATTGATGGGAACGAGTATGGCTCCCAGCAAAAGCGAAACGATCAGCGCCCATTCTTTCTTTGAACCCATCCTTCATCCTCCTTGGGGCCGGAAAATGACCGGCCGGTAATGCCTTTCATGAAAATCTCAGTGCTGTGTTTCAGCATCGTTTCCTCAGAGAGTGTAATGACTCTTTTCCCCAGCTGCAGCCGGTGTATAAAATAACCGAAAATCATCGTCATAAAGACGTCTGCATTAGCTTCTTCGCTGCCGGGGCTTATCATATTTTTCTTTGTCAGCTCCTTAAAGTAAACGATTAAATGCTTTTTCACGGATTGCGGATATACGACAATATCCTGCAGGACGTCTTCGAACAGTTCCGGTTCGCGCAGGCAGATGCGGAACACTTCTTTTTTTTGTTCCAATTGCTGCAGAAGGGTCGCGGCGAAATGAAGAAGATCCTCATACAGATCGCCTTCCGCCTTGGTGATCATGCTTTCCGGAGCCGGCGTCTGCTGTTCAATCATGGCTTTCATTAATCCTTGTTTGTTTTTAAAATTACGGAAAATCGTTGCTTCGCTTACTTTTGCTTTTTCTGCGATTTCTTTTGTTGTCGCTGCGCGGTATCCTTTTTGGATGATCAGATTCATCGCGGCGTCAATAATTCTCTTGTTCGTCGTTCTCAACATGTTTCACCTCGCGTAAATACTGGCAGGACAAGTATACACCCGCCCTGCCCGTCAATAAAGAGGGAAACCTAGCATGAAGCGCGTTTGACAATCGTAATCTTGCCGTTTGTCCCGTCCACCGTGACGATATCTCCGTCGTTGAGCCTGTCAGTCGCGGCACGTGTGCCGAGAACGGCCGGGAGCCCGTATTCTCTCGCGATGATCGCCGCATGTGACAGGATGCCGCCCGTGTCCGTAATGACGGCCTTTGCATCCTGGAACAGACTGGTCCACAGCGGTGTCGTCATTTTGCAGACAAGCACGTCTCCTGTTGAAAAACGGGAAAATTCACTTGCGTCACGAATGACTTTCACCGGGCCGCTTGCGATTCCGCTTGACGCCGCAAGTCCGTAAATTTGATGTTCAGTGTTTTTTTCATCTTCTGTGATGGAGCCGGTAATCTGTTCAGCCGTTTTCAGCTGTTCCGAAGTCGGAGTCCCGAGATAAGCGGGGGCTTCAAGCAATTGATATTGCTGGAAGAGCTGTTTTCGTTCAGCGGCTTTTTCCTGCATCGGAACCGGCGACACGAGCGCTTTCTCGACTTCATCGCTGTATAAGTACCACATATCCTCCCGATCATCGATTACGCCTTGTTTTTGAAGCAGCTCGCCGATTTTCAGAAGGCAAAGGCGCGCTTTGGCGTCCAGCATCGCATCAATATAAAAATGGTGATCATCTTTGATGACGGATGAAGACAATGTCCACTGATAATAGCGGTCAAACGTCTCCCGAAAGCCGTCATCTTCAATTCTATCCATAAAGTCGGCGTAGAGCTGTTTTCGTTTTTCTATCGTTTTATGAAACTCACTGTCAAAATCGTATCCGTTCCGGACATAGTTCTGAATGTTGGCCAAAGCGAAATAAGGGTTTTCCGCCCAAGTTTCTTCAATCAGATCATGACTTTTCACGGATCTCCAGCCGTATTCCTGTAAAAATTCACTGACTTGTTCGAGAAAGCGTTTTCCCTCATTTGATTGCAGAAGCGTCTGATGCAGCTCATCGGCATGAGAAACCGTAAAGACGCGCCGCAGCTCAGGGCTGTCTTTTACTTGTCCGGAAAGCAGCCAGAGCTGTCTGTCGGTCTCCAATGACTTATTCATGACGCCAGCCAGCATTTCATACAGAAGGGAGGTGTTTTCTTTCTCAACCTGTCCGTACATGGATTCCAGTATCATGTTTAACGCAACCTGCGGAAAGACAATATTGAAATGTTCTGCGTATCCTTTTAAATAGAAGTCTTGCAGGTTTCGGAACGCATCAAGGGCAGTCTCCGGCGTATGGTCTGTATGCGCCAGTTCGTCCAGCTTTTGATAAAAAGGCAGAAAGGTTTCCTGAATAATATCGTACATGCGGTCAGCCAAGACGGGGAAAAGCGCTTCTAATTGTTCTGCGGGCAGCTTGTCGTCCGTCTTATGCTGTCTGGAAAAAACACGGCCCTGATGAAGTTTGACACGCTCGATTTCGATGCCCATTACTGGGAATGCCTTTGTGCTCTCTTTGAGGCCGTATTCCAAAGCCGGCACAATGAGTGAGGCGAATAACGGGCTGACGGGGCCTTCAATATTGGCCTCCATATTGAGCCAAAAATCTTTCTGATCCCGGGGCGTCATGATAAATTCCCGTTCTTCGTCTGCCGCTTTCTGATCCTGCGCGATTGTTGTAATCGGCCTGGCCTGAAGCAGATGCAGCTTATTTTCGGCAAATCCGAATTCGAGATCCACGGGATAACCGTACAGTTCTTCCGTCTTTATCGTCAGCATGGCAAGCTCTTTGACGCTCTCGTCATCAAGGCAGAAGCGGTTTCTCATGTCAGCGGTCGTCTCTTTTTCCGTCACGCCTT
The DNA here is from genome assembly GCF_042296235.1 of Bacillus sp. A1. Taxonomy (NCBI): domain Bacteria; kingdom Bacillati; phylum Bacillota; class Bacilli; order Caryophanales; family Bacillaceae; genus Bacillus; species Bacillus sp. A1. The sequence goes on along the minus strand of NZ_CP141181.1, from coordinate 3,472,837 downwards.
CGTCTTTAGAAACGATATACATTTCTTTTAAGCCGATTTCTTTTTCAATCTGAAATGTGTCTTTATTGACGATAAATGTGTCGGGCGTCACGCTGCCGGAGACGATTGCTTCTCCGAGACCGTAGCTCGCGCTGATCATCAGCTCTCCGTCATCATGTGTGACGGGGTTGCGGCTGAAAATGACTCCTGAAACCTCGGAATTGATGAGACCTTGCACGACAACACCCATTAACGGTTCTGCGGTGTCATTGTTCATTTTCTCTTTATAACCGCTGACCCGCGCCGAGAAGAAGGAAGCCCAGCATTCTTTCACTTTTCCGAGAAACTCTTCTTCTGTTTTGATATTTAAATAGGTTTCGTACTGACCAGCGAAAGAAGCGCCTTCAAGATCTTCGGACGCGGAGGAGGAACGTACGGCGACAGAGGCGTATGATTCTCTCAATTCATAAAACGACGCGGTCAGTTCCTCCCGAAGCTCTTTTGAAAACGTGCCGTTCATAATGGCGCGCTCCATCTGTTCCTGATCTGCTTGAAGCCCGTTGTCTTCCATAAAACGTGTCAGGGCATTCGTCTGAATGATAAAACCGCCGGGAACGGGCAGCCCGTTTTTCGTCAGTTTAATCAGGTTCATTCCTTTTGCTCCTGCAGAGCGGCTCGATTCTTCCGCTTTTTGAAATCGCACTGAATACATGCGGTATGACCCCCTTTTTTTTCCTCATCCAAGAAAATGATAGTAAACACTATCATTACATTGTAAAGAGGGAGGAAGAAACTGTCAAAGATACAAAGACCTAAACCTTCTCATCCTTTCGGCTGAAGAAAGGTAATTCGATTCATCTGGTTAATGGTTCAATGGATTTATATTCACAATTTTTTTGACAGATGATTGAAGACTGCTGAAAAAGGGTATTGTGATAGCAGGGGAACGATTGTCCGATTCTTCATTTTTTACTATAATCAGATGAGATGAAGAATTCCCGAGGAGGGTTTTTGTGATTACAAAAGCCGTTTTTGCATTATGTTTCCCTTTTATGCTGGTCGTCCTTTTTACGCGCGTCACGTTTAACCACTATGTGGCGATCGCTCTCACAGCCGCACTGCTTTTCGCATCCTATTTAAAGGGTTACACCGAAACGTATTTTATCGTTGGATTGGATGTCGTATCGCTGGTGGCCGGAGGGCTGTACATGGCCAAAAAAGAAGCAGACAAAAAGAAAGACAATGCCTGACATGGTGAATATGAAATAGAATGCCTGCTTTTACGCCATAAAAGCAGGTTTTTTATACAAAAATTGACTTGGTAAAAACAAACCATCGAACTTTAGTTCGTATTTTTAGTGATTTTGCCCGTCATTGTGTTACTATATCAATAGGAAGATTTCGTAAAGAAACGGAGGCTTTTTTGTGAAAGATCGTTTTGAGTTAGTCTCGAAATATCAGCCCCAGGGAGATCAGCCGCAAGCGATTGAGAAGCTTGTCAAAGGCATACAGGAAGGCAGAAAACACCAGACTCTCCTGGGTGCGACAGGGACGGGCAAAACCTTTACCGTGTCCAATCTGATTAAAGAAGTGAATAAACCGACACTGGTCATTGCCCATAACAAAACCCTTGCCGGACAGCTGTACAGCGAGTTTAAGGAGTTTTTCCCGAACAACGCTGTCGAATATTTTGTCAGCTATTACGATTACTATCAGCCGGAGGCGTACGTGCCTCAAACGGATACTTTTATAGAGAAAGACGCAAGCATTAATGATGAAATTGATAAACTGAGACACTCCGCGACATCCTCTCTGTTTGAACGGAGAGATGTCATTATTATCGCGAGTGTGTCATGCATATACGGTCTCGGTTCGCCTGAAGAATACCGGGAAATGGTTGTGTCGCTCAGACCGGAAATGGAGATTGAGCGGAACGAGCTGCTGAGAAAGCTTGTGGATATCCAGTATGCCCGCAATGATATCGACTTTCAGCGCGGGACGTTCCGCGTGCGCGGAGACGTTGTGGAAATCTTCCCGGCTTCCCGTGACGAACATTGTATCAGAGTGGAATTTTTCGGAGATGAAATTGAGCGGATCAGAGAGGTCGACGCTTTGACCGGAGAAATTCTCGGCGACCGTGACCATGTCGCGATTTTCCCGGCTTCCCACTTCGTCACCCGGGCGGAAAAGATGGAAAAAGCGATTCTGAATATTGAACAGGAGCTTGAGGAGCGCTTGAAAGTGATGCACGAAAACGGCAAGCTCCTTGAAGCGCAGCGGCTTGAGCAGCGGACGAGATATGATCTTGAAATGATGCGGGAAATGGGTTTTTGCTCAGGGATCGAGAACTATTCAAGACATTTGACGCTCCGACCGCCGGGCTCTACGCCGTATACGCTGCTTGATTATTTTCCGGATGATTTTATGATTGTCGTTGATGAATCACATGTGACGATTCCGCAGGTGCGCGGCATGTTCAACGGTGACCAGGCGAGAAAACAGGTGCTTGTCGATCACGGGTTCCGCCTGCCGTCAGCGCTTGACAACCGTCCGCTCCGATTCGAGGAATTTGAGAAACATATGCACAATATCGTGTACGTGTCGGCGACTCCGGGACCGTATGAAATTGAGCATACGCCGGAAATGATCGAGCAGATCATCAGACCGACGGGACTCCTCGATCCTCTCATTGACGTCCGGCCGATCGAAGGACAGATTGATGATCTGATCGGCGAGATACAGGCGAGGATTGAACGGAATGAACGCGTTCTCGTGACGACTTTAACGAAAAAAATGTCAGAGGATCTGACCGATTATCTCAAGGAAATCGGCATCAAGGTCAATTATCTGCATTCCGAGATTAAGACGCTTGAACGGATTGAAATCATCCGTGACCTCCGCCTCGGAAAACATGATGTGTTAATCGGTATCAACCTGCTGAGGGAAGGGCTTGATATTCCGGAAGTGTCACTTGTCGCCATCCTCGATGCGGATAAAGAAGGCTTCCTCCGTTCTGAGCGTTCGCTGATTCAGACGATCGGACGGGCGGCACGAAACGCGGAAGGCCGCGTCATCATGTATGCCGACAAAATCACGAATTCGATGGAAATCGCGATTAATGAAACGAAGCGCCGCCGGGAACAGCAGGAGCGCTTTAACGAAATTCACGGCATTACGCCGCAAACGATCAATAAGGAAATCCGCGATGTGATCCGCGCGACGCAGGCCGCTGAGGATAAAGAAGAATATAAAACAAAAGCCGCGCCTAAACTGGCGAAGATGACGAAGAAAGAACGCCAGAAAGTCGTTGAGCAAATGGAGCACGAAATGAAAGAAGCGGCCAGAGCGCTTGATTTCGAGCGGGCGGCAGAGCTTCGTGATTTACTGTTAGAGCTTAAAGCGGAAGGATGATGAACACATGGCAATTGACCGGATCGAGGTGAAAGGCGCAAGGGCGCACAATTTAAAAAACATTGATGTAACGATTCCGCGGGATCAGCTCGTCGTCGTGACGGGGCTGTCCGGATCAGGAAAATCATCCCTTGCCTTTGACACCATTTACGCGGAAGGACAGAGGCGGTATGTTGAATCGCTTTCTGCCTATGCGCGCCAATTTTTAGGGCAGATGGATAAGCCGGACGTTGATGCGATCGAAGGGCTTTCTCCGGCGATCAGCATTGACCAGAAAACGACGAGCCGCAATCCGCGGTCAACCGTCGGAACGGTAACGGAGATTTATGATTATCTCCGGCTGCTGTACGCGAGAGTCGGGAAGCCGCACTGCCCGGAGCACGGCATTGAAATTACGTCGCAAACGATTGAACAGATGGTTGACCGGATTCTTGAATATCCGGAGCGGACGAAGCTTCAAGTGCTTGCGCCGATCATCTCAGGCAGAAAAGGCGCCCATGTCAAAGCGCTTGACCAAATCAGAAAGCAAGGTTACGTAAGGGTGCGGATTGACGGAGAAATGGCCGAGCTTTCCGACGAGATTGAACTTGAAAAAAACAAAAAGCATTCCATTGAAGTAGTCATTGACCGGATTGTCGTCAAGGAAGGGGTTGCCGCCCGGCTTTCCGACTCACTGGAAACCGCGCTCCGCTTAGGGGAAGGCCGTGTCATGATAGATATCATCGGTCAGGAGGAGCTGATGTTCAGCGAGCATCACGCCTGTCCGCTGTGCGGTTTTTCTATCGGAGAGCTTGAACCCCGGCTGTTTTCGTTTAACAGCCCGTTCGGCGCCTGCCCGACTTGTGACGGTCTCGGCTTGAAGCTGGAAGTGGACCCTGAGCTCGTCATTCCCAATCCTGAGCTGTCATTAAAAGAACACGCCATCGCGCCGTGGACGCCGATCAGTTCACAATATTATCCGCAGCTGCTTCAGGCGGTCTGCCGCCATTACGGCATTGATATGGAGACTCCGGTCAAAGACCTGCCGAAGCATCAGCTTGATAAAGTGCTGTACGGCAGCGGCGATGAACGGATCTACTTTAAATACGAGAATGATTTCGGACAAGTGCGCGAAAATGAAATTGAATTTGAAGGCGTGCTGCGCAATATTGAGAGACGGTATAAAGAGACAAGCTCCGATTATATCCGTGAACAGATGGAGCAGTACATGTCACAGAAGCCGTGCCCGACGTGCAAAGGCTACCGGCTGAAGAAAGAAGCGCTTGCCGTTTTGGTCAACGGGCGCCATATCGGAACCATTACCGAGCTTTCCGTCGGCGATGCGCTGGAATTTTTCAAAAAACTGACGCTGTCTGAGAAAGATATGCAGATTGCCGATTTAATTTTAAGAGAGATTGTGGAGCGGCTCAGCTTCTTAGATAAAGTCGGTCTTGATTACCTGACGCTGAGCCGGGCGGCGGGAACGCTGTCAGGCGGAGAAGCCCAGCGTATCAGGCTTGCGACGCAGATCGGCTCCCGTTTGTCAGGCGTCCTGTACATTCTTGATGAGCCGTCCATCGGCCTTCACCAGCGTGACAATGACCGTCTGATCAGCGCGCTGAAAAACATGAGGGATCTCGGCAACACACTGATTGTCGTGGAGCATGATGAAGATACGATGATGGCTGCCGATTATTTGATAGATATCGGTCCGGGCGCCGGCATTCACGGCGGCCGCGTCATATCGGCGGGGACGCCTGAAGAAGTGATGAATGATGCGGACTCTCTGACCGGACGCTATTTGTCAGGGGCTCAATTCATCCCGATGCCTCCGGAGAGAAGAAAGCCTGACGGCCGGTTCATTGAAATCAAAGGCGCTTCAGAAAACAACCTGAAAAAAGCGAACGCCAAATTCCCGCTCGGCACTTTTACGGCGGTGACAGGTGTGTCCGGTTCCGGAAAAAGCACGCTTGTGAATGAAATTCTGCATAAGGCGCTTGCGCAAAAGCTTCATAAAGCCAAAGCGAAACCGGGAAGCCATAAAGAAATCAAAGGCCTTGACCACCTTGATAAGGTGATCGACATCGACCAGGCGCCGATCGGCCGGACACCGAGATCAAACCCGGCAACTTACACGGGCGTGTTTGATGATATCCGTGATGTCTTCGCGCAGACAAATGAAGCAAAGGTGCGCGGCTATAAAAAAGGCCGGTTCAGTTTTAATGTAAAAGGCGGGCGCTGTGAGGCCTGCCGCGGCGACGGCATCATCAAAATTGAGATGCACTTCCTTCCTGACGTGTACGTTCCGTGTGAAGTGTGCCACGGCAAACGTTACAACCGGGAGACGCTGGAGGTCACATACAAAGGAAAAAGCATTTCTGACGTTCTGGATATGACGGTGGAAGATGCTCTGTCTTTCTTTGAAAATATCCCGAAAATCAAACGCAAGCTTCAAACGCTTGCCGATGTCGGACTCGGGTATGTGACGCTCGGCCAGCCGGCGACGACGCTGTCAGGCGGAGAAGCGCAGCGCGTCAAGCTTGCTTCCGAACTGCATAAGCGTTCCACCGGCCGGACGCTGTATATTTTGGACGAACCGACGACAGGCCTCCACGTTGATGATATCGCAAGGCTTTTGGTTGTGCTTCAAAGACTCGTCGATAACGGAGATACCGTTTTGGTCATTGAACATAATCTCGATATCATTAAAACGGCGGACTACATCGTCGATCTGGGACCTGAAGGCGGAGCGGGCGGCGGCATGATCGTAGCCTCCGGGACGCCTGAAGAAGTTGTCGAAGTGAAAGAATCATATACGGGCCGCTATCTGAAACCGGTAATGGAACGTGATAGAAAACGAATGAAAACATTGCTGGCCGAAAAAGAAACGGCAGCCACGTAATAGATCAATAAAAACAGCCCAAAACTCATCGCGTTTTGGGCTGTTGTTGTTACAGGCTTTTTTTCTGTTGGGGAAGCTGTCTGCTTAAATGCATTAAGTCCTGCAGAATATGGGTGCTGCTGCTGTCCAGCAGCACTTTTATATATTGGATATCATGGGAAATGGGAAGAGGGGCTGCTTTGATCTGTTCCAATTCAGCCAGCATTTCGCTGTTCATTCTTTTCTGTTCGCGAATTAAATTTCGAAGACTCTCTTCCGTTACTTGGGCGTTTTCGGGATCTTTCTCCATTTGTATGTCCTCCTTGCATACGGTCAGGCTTTGTTACATATTGTAATCGGTTCGGGGAAAAGATTCTATAGTGAAATCTCTGAAATCAAAAATTACGTATAACGAAGCATGTCCTTAGCATGAAAATGAAACCCGCCCATTCGTCATACGTATGTATAAGGAAGGGTTTTTACATTACGGCACAGGGAGTGTTTTTATTGAACCGAAATCAAGCGATTATCGCATCAATCTGTTATTTCAGCGTGTTTCTCGCGCCGCTCATTCTTCCGATTGTGGCTTACTTTGTCGTCGATGAAAAAGAGACGAAGCGGCATGCCATGCGCGCTCTGATTTCCCATATCATTCCGTTTGCGGGATTGCTGATTGTGACCGCGGGTGTTGTCGGCGGATTGATTACGGCTCAAGGGGAGAGTATGGTGCCCGTTTTTGTTATGATAACAGGAGCAGCTGTTTATTTTCTGATCCTCATCGGAATGGTCATTTGGAATATCGTGCAGGGAATTAAGGTGTTACGCCAGGTGTAAGAAAAGTCGGGGGAGGAGTTTTGTATGAAACAGGAGAAAGAACGGATTTTAAAGCTTGTGGAAGACGGCATGCTGACGGCGCAGGAAGCACTGACGCTCATTGAAAAACTGGATCATGAATATAAAGAAAAAGAAGAGCAGATCACCGCATTATCTGCGGAGGTCCAGGAACCTGCGGAAGGTTTCGAAAGCGGGGCAAAAGGAAGCCAAAAGCCGTCGCTCGGGGCGAAGCTGTTCGACTGGATTGATTCTGCCGTCAAAAAAGTGAAGGAAGCGGATCTTGACCTGAATTTCGGCCACGCACACGAAGTGCAGCATATTTTTCAATTTAAAGACAGTGAATTCTCGGCCATTGATATGCAGATCGCAAACGGCAGCGTCAATATCGTGCCGTGGGCGGATGAAGATATCAGAGCGGAGTGCCAGGCGAAAGTGTACCGGGCGGACAGTCAGGAGGCGGCGCGCACCGCATTTCTTCAGCACATTGAGTGTGAAGTGAAGGGCAATAAGTTTTTTGTCCGCACGGAAAAGAAAACGATGAAAACGAATGTCACGCTTTATGTTCCCCAGAAAGAGTACGATAAGATAAGAGTGAAGCTGTTTAACGGACCGATCAGAGGGGAACATTTACATGTAAAAGAATTCTCGGCGAAAACGACAAACGGCGTACTGTCATTCTCTCATTTGACGGCTGATAAAGCGTCGGCGGAAACGGCTAACGGACAAATCAAGCTGGCCGGACATCAATGCGGCGCGATTGAAGCGGAAACGATCAACGGCTTGATTGATTTGCGCGGATCGAGTGAATCCATTGACGTTCAAAGCTTTAACGGCAATATCATGCTTACCGTGACAGCGCCGCACTGCCGCTCCATCTACACGAAAACGACGACCGGAAACGTGGAGATCGCTCTGCCTGATGATTCGGCGGTGAAAGCGGAGCTGAAAAGCAATCTCGGCTCTCTCAGCCATGAGCTGATTGATGCGGAAATTTTAAAGGAAAAGAATGATACCATTCAAAAAGAACTGATGCTGGCATCAAATCAAGGCCATGATCAGCATCTCTCGATTTTCTCAGAATCGTTAACAGGAGCCATTAAGCTCAAGCATACTCAGAGGTGATTGGATGAAAAGACTTTACCGTTCAGAAAAAAACCGTAAAATCGCCGGTGTCGTCGGCGGTTTGGCGGAGTACATCAATATGGATGCGTCGCTTTTGCGCATTATCACCGTTGTATTAGCGCTTGTCACGAGCGGAATCGTGCCGATTGTATATATTATCTGGTGTTTTGTCGTACCTTTAGAAGGAGATTTGAAATAAATGATCAAATGGGCAGTCAGCATTTTAGTAAATGCGTTATTATTAATCGTTATCGCGGGATATTTTGATTCCGTCCATATCAGCAGTATCGGAGCGGCCGTCATCGCCAGTGTGATTCTTTCTGTGTTAAATGTGCTGATCAAACCGATCATCGTCATATTGACATTGCCCGTCACGGTTGTGACCCTCGGCCTCTTTCTGTTTGTCATCAACGCCATTACGTTAATGATGACCGCAGCCTTGATGGGAGACAGCTTTCAGATTGACGGGTTCGGCACCGCCATTTGGGCATCCGTCGTGCTGTCCGTTTTCCACTTGCTGATTCAAAAAGGCATATTGGAGCCGCTTAGAAAAGGGTAAAAAACGAGCTGTCCCGAGAGGGCAGCTTTTTTATGTGCGGTTTACATAAGCGGCGGCCTCCTGACGCAACATAATGCATAGGGAGGTAATGAGATGAAACTTGTGATGACGCTCTTTTTTCTGATTGGTTTGCTTTGTGTAAGTCCTTCTGCGGATGCGGCGCGCAAAGAATCGGCAATCCCCGTGAATCAGCAGGAATTCGGACAGCCGCCTCATTACATACCGCTTCTGGAGAATCCTCCCCAAATCGAAGTAAAGGCGGAAATGAAAAGAAACCTGTTCATACAGGCTCATGTACGGAATGCTGACTATCAAGCGTTTTCGGCGTTTCTTTTTTATAAACAAAGCAATGAGCTGGGGTTTAAAATGGTGCCGATGGAGCCCGCGCCAGGCGCAATCCGGCTGTTTACGGCCCAGGTTTCAAAGCGGGATATCTGGAATGGAGAATTGGAATATTACCTCGTATTCACCAACGGCAGACAGCGGGCGGAATCGGAGAAAAAGCGGCTGAAGCTGGACGGCTATCAAGCCGATTTGAATCATATTCCCGAGCTGATGATTACGGAGCTTGCGGTTGATACGAAAAATGAAGACGGCGCTGATGCCTATGAATTTATCGAGGTGTATAACACGACGGACAGACCCATTCATTTTAAAGACTATCACATCCGCTACCGCTATCCGAAGGAAGGGCCGGAATCAGATATGATATGGAGGCCGAAAGAAGATACCGTCATTCCGTCAGGCGGGACTTACGTGTTTTGGCTGAGACGCGCCGCATCAGAACTGACGATAGATGATTTCAATCGCTATTACGGGACACGCCTGAAGGAGGGAGAACATCTCGCCGTCATCGAAGGGACGGACGGAATGTCCAACGGCCGCCCGCGTACGGTGGTGCTGTCGGCAAATACCGGAAAGGGTATCGCCTCAGCGCATTACCGGAAACACGCTTTCCGCCGGCTGACTTCTTTGCTGTACAAATATCCGCTGAACGGAACGGGAGAATTGCTGAGGATCTCCACGAGCGAGCATAAGCCGTCACCGGGCTCTGTTTTTCAGGCGCAGATCCCGCAGCAGAAAAGGGTGATAAAACCTGACAAGGAAAAACCGGTCATCGAAGACCTTACAGACAGAAAGCCCGTCCGGCCCGCTGAAAGCATTGAATTAAAGGCTGACATAAAAGACAAAAACCTTGTCAAAACAGCCGCGTTTTATTACCGGACCAATGAGAAAAAACCATTCAAACGAATTCTGGCCGAAAAAGACCGCAACGACAGCTTATACCATCACATTCTTTATTCCCCGGAACTGCTCGGCCAGGATCAGCTTGAGTATTATATCGCAGCCAGTGATGGAGAAAATGAAGCAAAAACGCCCGTCAAGATGATTGACATTGAACAGACGAGCAAATCACACGGACTCAGAATGAATGTTGAACCCGAAGATACGATATCCGGCACCTATCTGCTCAAAGCGACTTCCGACGTCAGCGCCGATAAGATCAAGCTGTGGATTGACGGCAAGCGGCAGGAGACCCGGCCGGCGCTGGAAAAAGAAGTCTATTTCGCCTTCGATGCCCGGAAAACGAATCTTTATTTTCAAAACACCGTCATGATGGAAAACGAGGTGCTGCACATTTTTGACGATCCGTCTCACCGCTACAGAACACACTCGGTTCTCCTTCCGGAACGTCTGCTGCAAAAAGGGGGCAAAACACAGAAAGTATCCATCCGTTCGGGCTCAAAGGTTTCTCCGTATGACACGGGAGAGAATCGGGATGATTTTGTCGTGAAACATGCCCGTCTGGTGCTTTCGGACGGAACGGTGATCAAAGACGGGAAGACGGATCCGGCTGAGCAGCTGTTTATCGGTGACGGCAGGTGGGCGAATCAGCAGAAGACCTTCTCATTCAGCCTGCCGGATCATTTGTTTACGTCACGGCTGCTGCCGTGGAACACGGCGAAGCTTTCGGAAGGCTATCACCATATTTTTGTTAGCGACGGTGAGGAGCAGCTGAGCCAGTCTGTGCGGGTGGACAATACGGGGCCGAAGATTGTCCCGAATATTAAAGAAGGCGCGGCGCTGAAAGGTAATGTTGAGCTGAATGCGGACATCCGTGACAAATGGAGCAAAGTGGAAGAGGTCAAAGCGTTTTTGGACGGAGAAAGCATTACGCTCCCGCATCACACGTCATCAGCCGATCTTAAGCCCGGAAAACATACCCTTACCATCATTGCGGCAGACCTTGCCGGAAATGAAACAACCTCCGTCCGCACCTTCCATATCAAACGGGAGGAGCCGAACCAGCCGGAGCTTGCCGATCAAAAAATCGGCGCCCACAAAGCAAAGCTGTCCGTCCGGGTAAAAGACCCGACGAAGGATGACATGAATGTATCATTTTACCGGGGCTTCCGTTATACCGCGCGGAATCCGGGCAGCGTGAAAGTGTATAAACACGCCTCATTAACGGAACCGCCGAGGGGCATAAAAGAAAATGAAATGCCGTTTACCCTGCCTGAAATGAACCGCATCTCGGCAAATGACGGAAAAACCGTTTCGACGGAAAGTATGGAGCGTTTTCCTTATCACCGATTCGAAGTCTCCGTTGACCCGTCTATCGACGAAACGGATCTGGCCGAGGCGGTCTGGAAAGGAAGCTCTCTGCCCGGCCGAAAGGTAACCATGTATATTTGGAATTACCGGACAAGCCGCTGGCAGGAGGCGGACAGCGTCCTTGCCAAAGATAAAAAGCCGTTTACATTAAAAGCCGCCGTTTCCGCAGCGGATGTGGTGAAGAACTCAAAAATGAATGTCATCGTGCAGGATCAAATACCGGCGAAAGGCAATTACACGTTTGTCTGGATGTCGGATACACAATATTACGCACAAGGGCACCCGCACATTTTTGACAAAATGACGGAGTGGATCAAAGAAAATAAGGAAAAGCACAATATTAAATATGTCTTTCATACCGGTGATATCGTCGATGATTCAATGGTGATGAAACAGTGGAAAAACGCCGATCACTCCATGCGGACGCTTGACAAGGCGGGGATTCCGTACGGAGTGCTTGCCGGCAATCACGACGTCGGCCATAAAGACGGCACATACCGAACCTTCGGGGATTTCTTCGGGAGCCGCCGGTTTGAACAGAACATGCATTACGGCGGATCATACAAAAATAACCGCGGGCATTATGACCTGCTGTCGGCAAGCGGGAACGATTTTATTATGATTTATATGGGCTGGGGCATTGGGGAACAAGAGATTGACTGGATCAATCAAGTGCTGAAGAGGTATCCGGACCGAACCGCCATCTTATGCTTTCATGAGTACTTGCTTGTGAGCGGAAATCGAAGTCCGATCGGGGAAACGATCTATCGAAAAGTCGTCAAGCCGAATCGCAATGTGGCGATGGTATTAAGCGGCCATTACCATAATGCCATGAAAAAAACCGATGCGCTTGACGATGACGGGGACGGAAAACCGGACCGCCTCGTCCACCAGATTCTGACCGACTACCAGGACGGTCCGGAAGGGGGGCAGGGCTTTATGCGCATGATGCAATTCGATCAGGCTGCCAATCAGGTTCACATGTTCTCCTACTCGCCGTACACGGATGACATCAATTACTATGACACCGATCTGTTCGCTGATAAAGACGAATTCTCAGCAGAAATGGATTTACAGCCGAAGAGGAAAAGGGTGGCGACCGATTATTTTGAATGCAACGTCTATACGAACGAACTGCTCGGTCATAAAAAACACGTAAAAAGCGGAAAAACCGCAAATTGGGTCTGGGACGGCCTGCAGCCTGATTCCGTTTATTACTGGTACACCGTCGTTAAGGACCCGTACAACGGCAAAACAATATCACCGCTGTGGATGTTCAAAACGGGAAATACGCCGTATCGCCCGGCTCCGGATCAGTTTGATTTCAGGCATGCCTCAAACCCATAACGAAAAAAATACAGCCTGCTGATCACTCAGAAGAAAATCTGACGGTCAGCAGGATTTTTTCTGTACGTAAATGGCGGCGCCCTGCTGTAATAAGTGCTTTTGACTTTTTTATGTCCCTTTTCTATACTAAAATCGATTGGTTTTCGTAATATGCAGGAGGAAACATAATGAACAGTAAAACCGGGACAAAAGAAAGAATTATTCAAACCTCTGCATATCTTTTTCAGATTCAGGGATACCATGCGACTGGTTTGAACCAAATTATAAAAGAGAGCGGAGCACCCAGAGGGTCTGTGTATCATCACTTTCCAAACGGAAAAGCAGAACTCGCCATTGCGGCGATCAAATATACGGGAAGATGCGTTGAAAAGCAAATACAGAATAGTATGTCTCAATTCGCGGACCCTATAGAAGCGATTCAGCACTTTATTCATGTAATGGCTGAACAATTTAATGATCCGCAGAATATTGAGGGCGTGCCGGTTGGATTGCTGGCGGGCGAGACCGCTCTGATCAATGAAACGTTAAGATGCACATGTGTTGAGGTGTTCAAGAAGTGGACGGATGTGTTTGCGGCAAAATTTCTTGAGCATGGGTTTGAACAAGAGGAAGCGGAGAAGCTCGGGGTGACAATCAACTCGATGATTGAAGGCGCAATCATGTTTTCACTGGCTCATAAAAACAAAGAACCGCTGCTGCTGATTTCAAAACAGGTTCCGTATATTGTCCAAAACAGAGGGTAGCATTTTATTACTCTTTTCTTTATAAAAATAGCTACCAGAACCCCAGCCTCTTTGTTTTGACAGAGTCATAGAGAACATTCACCGGCTTGATTTGAAAATGGCAGATCAAAAAAACATCTCCAACCCGTAACGGTTGGAGATGTTTCATTTCACCCTGTCCATATAATGCACGAATGTGTAGCGGTCGCCTCTGTAGGCGGATTTGACGTGCTCAAAGGCAGTGCCGTCCTGCAGATAAGTGGTCCGCTTGATATAGAGGACGGGGGCGCCGGGCTGGATACCGAGCAGCTCAGCTTCTTCCTCGGAAGCGGCTCCCGGTTCAAGCTCTTGTTTTGCCCGTGAGATCGGCATCTGATTGTACGCTTCAATATGCTCATACATGGATGATTGAAAATGGGAGGCGTCCAGTTTTCCCGCCTTGTCAAACGGGATGTACGAGGCTTCAATCGCCATCGGGATATCATTCGCCAGCCGGACGCGGATGATTTTATGAAGCGTTGCCGGATAGCCGCATCCCAGGATAGAAGATAATTCTTCCGTCGCCTGAATCAGCTGGTATTCGGCAAGTCTGCTCCCCGGCTTCATGCCCCGGCTTCTCATATCTTCCGTAAAGCTTGTCAGCCCTTGAAGCGGCTGTTCCATCTTCAGTTTGCTGACGAACGTTCCCCGGCCTTTCTGCCTGTATAAAAATCCTTCATTCACCAGATTGGAAAGCGCCTGGCGCACCGTCATTCGGCTGATGCCGAATTGTTCGGCGTATTCCCGCTCCGACGGAAGCAGCGCATCCGCTTTCAGCTCGCCGTTTTTGATTTGTGTTTTTAATTGTTCCATAATCTGAAAGTAAATCGGAATCGGAGATTGTTTATCAATCTGCATAGGTCAAATCCTTTCAATCGCCGCCCGCAGCCTGTTCATCAATCAAGACCGTCACATCCGGATGCGCGTGCAGGGCGGAGGCGGGGAATGCTTCGCTGATGCGCCCGTCCAGAAGCTGCTTCACCGCTTGGGCCTTGCTTTTTCCGGATGCCATGATCAAAATCCGTTTGCCGGACAAAATCGTCCCGATCCCCATTGTCAGGGCTTTTACAGGGACTTGATCAATTGACGGAAAGTACCGCGCATTCGCCTGTCTTGTCTCTTCATTCAGCTCAACAACATGGGTTCGGGATTCAAATGGCGTCCCGGGTTCATTAAAGCCGATATGGCCGTTGTGTCCGATGCCTAAAAGCTGTATATCCGCTCCGCCGAGTGTTTGAATCAATCGGTCATAGCGTCCGCATTCGGCATCAAGATCGTCTGCCCGTCCGTCAGGGAGAAAGTGGCGGTCCTTTCGGCTGTCGATATGTGCAAAAAAATGTGTATTCATATAATAATGATAGCTGTTTTTGTCCTCGGGAGAAAGCCCGGCGTATTCGTCAAGGTTGATCGTCGTGACATTTCGGAATGACAAGCCCTCTGAGCGGTGCATCCGCACAAGTTCTTTGTATACGCCTTCAGGAGTGCCCCCCGTCGCAAGGCCGAGAACGGCATCCGGCTTTTGTTTCACTGTTTCAGCGATAATCGATGCGGCTTTTTCACTTAATTCTTCATAATGTCTGCATGTGATAACGTTCATGTCCAATCAGCCTCCCTTGAGATATATGCGGTGTTTCCGCGGCAAATCGTGGCCAGCACGCCGCACTGTCCGTCCGTCAGAACAACGTCGGCGTCTTTTCCTTCGGCGATGCTTCCTTTACGGTCGAATATGCCGAGGCGGCGGGCCGCATTTGCCGATGTCATATTTGCTATATCCGGCCATGAGCAGTTTGTAAACCTGCGCATGAGCGCTGCGCCTTCATTCATTTTTAAAATGGAACCGGCCAGCGTCCCGTCAGAGAGAAGCGCCGTGTCCCCGCGAACGGTGACTTTTTGTCCGCCGAACTCGTATTCTCCGTCCTTAAGCCCTTTTGCCCGCATGGAGTCTGTAATCATGATCAGGTTTTGGCTTCCTTTCGCCAAATAGGCAAGCTTTACAGCCAGAGGATGGGAATGAATGCCGTCAGTGATCAGCTCCGCCGTGATGCGGCCGCAGGCGAGAGCCGTACCGATGCCCCCCGGCTCACGGTGATGAAAGGAGCTCATGGCGTTGAAGAGGTGCGTCATATGCACCGCCCCGGCATCCGCCGCTTTTTGTAAAAGCTCGGCTCCCGCGTCTGTGTGTCCCATTGACGGGATGATGTTTTGTTTTTTTAAATAACGGATCAGGCTGAAATCAGGATCTTCTTCCGGCGCAAGCGTCACAATTTTGATCAGCCCTCCCGAGAGCCGCTCCCATTTCTGAAAGAGCCCGGCATCAGCAGGAGTAATCCATTGTTTCGGCTGTGCTCCCGCCTTTTTCGGAGAGACAAACGGTCCTTCTAAATGAATGCCGATCAACTCAGCGCCTTTTTGGGCCTGCGGTGAGGAAGACGCCCATTTTCTGGCGTTGACGAGCGCTTTTTCAATGTTTTCGTGCTGCTGTGTGATCGTTGTCGCTAAAAAAGAGGTTGTTCCTTCTTCGGGCAGCCGGGCGGACATTGTATCAAGAGCTGCAACATCAGCATCCATCGTATCCGCGCCGTATCCGCCGTGAATATGGATATCAATCATTCCGGGAAGTGCATACGAACCCTCGGGCGCCTTCCATTCCTTCTCATACGTTTCTTGCGGTCTTGTTTTCCCCGCGTAAGAAATGATGCCGTTCTTTATACCGAGAAATCCGTTTCGGATGATTTCTTCTTCTGTTACGATGTCCGCACCGCTGATTAACAAGCTTTCAGCCACTTTAAAACACGCCTTTCTGGTTAGTTGTTAGTTTTATTTTACTCCTTTTCAGACTAGTTATCTAGACCAGTTATGCCGGAATTGTATAAATCTGTTTTGGTTCAGACGGTAAAGTGATAAAATATAACTGTTCAAAGCTCGGAACATCCCAGAACAGGAGGAACATATCTTGGCAAAGGTTCGGACCAAAGACGTAATGGAGCAGTTCCATTTAGAATTGATCAGCGGAGAAGAAGGGATTAACCGCCCGATTACGATGAGTGATTTATCACGGCCCGGTATTGAAATCGCCGGTTATTTTACATATTACCCGAGAGAACGGGTGCAGCTTTTAGGAAAAACGGAGCTGTCATTTTTTGATCAGCTTCCCGAGGAAGATAAGAAACAGCGGATGAAATCGCTGTGCACCGATGTGACGCCGGCTATCATACTTTCCAGAGATATGCCGATCCCGCCGGAGCTTGTAGAAGCTTCCGAGCAAAACGGTGTGCCTGTGCTCAGATCCCCTCTGAAAACAACCAGGCTGTCAAGCAGGCTGACGAATTTTCTTGAGAGCCGTCTCGCGCCGACAACGGCCATTCACGGCGTGCTTGTGGATATATACGGCGTCGGCGTGCTCATTACGGGAAAAAGCGGAGTCGGTAAAAGTGAAACGGCGCTGGAGCTTGTCAAACGAGGCCATCGTCTTGTCGCGGATGACTGCGTTGAAATCCGGCAGGAGGATCAGGATACCCTTGTCGGGAACGCGCCTGATCTGATTGAGCATCTGCTCGAAATCAGGGGGCTCGGCATTATAAATGTCATGACGCTGTTCGGAGCGGGCGCCGTCAGAAGCAATAAAAGAATTACAATCGTCATGGACCTTGAGCTTTGGGAGCAAGGGAAACAATACGACCGTCTCGGACTTGAAGAAGAAAAAATGAAAATCATTGATACGGAAATTACAAAACTGACCATTCCCGTTCGCCCGGGGCGGAATCTCGCCGTTATTATCGAAGTTGCGGCGATGAACTTCAGATTGAAGCGGATGGGCTTGAATGCTGCCGAGCAATTCACGAATAAGCTGGCGGATGTCATTGAGGACGGCGAACAAGACGAATAGGAGTTGGCAATGATATGAATGAAGCAGGAACACCAATCAATCCGATTGCCTTTCAGCTCGGGCCTTTATCCGTGCACTGGTACGGAATCATTATCGGCGCGGGCGCGTTATTAGGGCTTTGGATGGCCATGAGGGAGAGTGAAAAGCGGGGGCTGAATAAGGACATTTTTATTGATCTTGTTCTTTTCGCCATCCCGATCGCAATCATTTGCGCAAGGGCATATTATGTGCTTTTCGAGTGGAGCTATTACTCGGAACACCCCGGGGTAATCATTAAAACTTGGAAAGGCGGCATTGCGATTCACGGCGGATTAATCGGCGCGATCGCAACGGGAATTGTCTTTTCAAAAGTAAGAGGCATCTCATTCTGGAAGCTGGCGGATATTGCCGCGCCGAGTATTCTGCTCGGCCAGGCCATCGGGCGCTGGGGGAACTTTATCAACCAGGAGGCTCACGGTGAAGCGGTCAGCCGGTCATTTTTGGAAAGTCTGCATCTTCCGGATTTCATCATTAATCAGATGTACATAGACGGACAATATTACCACCCGACGTTTTTGTATGAATCGCTGTGGAGTTTTGCGGGCGTCGTGATTCTGCTTCTGCTCCGCCGCGTGAACCTGCGCAGGGGCGATCTGTTTTTGACGTATGTGATCTGGTATTCGATCGGCAGATACTTTATTGAGGGAATGCGGACGGACAGCCTGATGCTTACGAGCCAGCTTCGGATCGCGCAGGTCATTTCCATTGTGCTGATTGTACTTGCGATTATTTTAATGATTTTCAGACGCATGAAGGGGTATGCCGATAAGCGGTATGCCGACACGGACTGACGCCTGAAATCGGAAAGGACATAAGATGACTGATAAACGTGTAACCGCCATTTTATTCGATCTCGACGGCACGCTGATTGACACGAATGAACTGATTATCGCTTCTTACCTTCATACGCTTGATCATTATTGCCCGGGGCAGTTCAAAAGGGAAGATGTGCTTCCGTTTATCGGCCCGCCTCTGTATGAAACGTTTTCAGGCATTAATGCTGAAAAGTGCGATGAGATGATCAGCATGTACAGAGCATTCAACCATGAAAAGCACGATGAGCTCGTCACGGAGTACGAAACGGTTTATGAAACGCTTGATGAATTGAAAAAAGCGGGCTATCAGCTCGGGATTGTCACCACAAAGCTGAGGGATACAGTGAATATGGGATTGAAGCTGACAGGCATCGGGGCGTTTTTCGATACTGTCGTCACGCTTGATGATGTTAAGCATCCGAAGCCTGACCCCGAGCCTGTGCGGCTTGCTCTCAGCCGGCTGGGGTGCGATCCGTCGGAAGCCCTAATGGTCGGTGACAATTATCACGATGTCATGGCGGGAAAAAACGCCGGCACGAAAACAGCCGGCGTCGCGTGGACGATTAAAGGCGCACAGACGCTTTCCGCCTATGAACCCGATTATATGCTCGAGAAAATGAGTGATTTATTGCACATCACCGGAGTGAAGTAATCCGTGAGAAAAACAGACCGCCATCCGGTTGCAGGTGCAAATTCATTGTGGCATGTTTATCAGACGGTTCCCTTTCTGAAGGTGATGAAAAATTTCATCATCATTCAGATCGCAAGGTATACGCCGTTTTTAAGCGTGAAAAACTGGCTGTACCGAACCTTTTTGAAAATGAATGTCGGAAAACAGACGTCATTCGCGCTGATGGTGATGCCGGATATCATGTTTCCCGAAAAAATCACTGTCGGAAAAAACAGCATCATCGGCTACAATACGACGATTTTGGCTCATGAATATTTAATACATGAGTACCGGACCGGTTTTGTCACAATCGGTGACGAGGTGATGATCGGGGCAAACACAACCATTCTGCCCGGCGTCACCATCGGGAGCGGAGCCGTTGTATCAGCCGGCACGCTGGTGCACAAAGATGTCCCGGCCGGGGCGTTTGTCGGAGGAAATCCGATGCAGGTGATCTATACGGACGAAGAAATGAAAAAACGAATGGAAAACCCCGCTGATTAAGGTCAGCGGGGTTTTTTTATGACTTGATCACAATGGCCTGGCTGCCCATCTGCTTCCAGGCTTTTTCAAAGTCAGATCGGTCTGTTTTTCTGTTTTTATAGCCGTAAGGATCATTGACGTATACATAATCGTGATCATAACCGGTGACGGCCACGCTATGCATGCTGAACGTAATGTCGATCTTTCCGTTCGGCGTATTCCAAGTCTGCATATTATCAACCGGCTTAAAGGATGTGGTGGTAATCACCCAGACCGGCCGTCCCTTTTCAAGCTGGCGGTACACTGAAGAAATGTCTTTTCCCGTCAGGTCATATACTTTGTTTCCCGCATATTCTTTGGCAAGTTTATCAATCGGCTCATGATAAACGCCTAAACCCGGGCCGTTTTCCATATCTCCTGCAAATCCTTCACTCGGATCTCCCTTCAGCCCGCTGCTGTATGTGAGCGGAACTTTATTGATTTTATCCGCCAATGTATTTTTTGACACATGATATCCGGCATTGTTCAAAATCATGGCAAGGCTTGTCACCTCACAGCCATTGTACAGTCTGGGAGAATCCATCTGTCTGTACAGAACGACATTCAGCGGTGACGCGCTCCCTTTTAACGGTGTTTTCTCATCAGGCTCGTCGGACTGCTGATTAAAAAAATTCAAATGAATATCGTTTGTATAGATGTTATATCCCAGATAGACAAGGATGGCTGTCAGAATCAGCACACATAATGTTCCAAGCGTCTTCATTATTACTCTCCCTTGTTTCTGATGAAGCTATTCTATGTATTATAGCACTTCTGCTCAATATGATTCGATCGTTCCGGTATGTTTACAGGTTTGTTCATTCTTTAGCCATGTTTATGGAAAAGAATAGGCGGACATTGGGCGTTGCAATTCATTCTTTTATCTGCTAACATATTATCATATTAGCGAACTAAAGGATTCGGAATTTTCCTTCAGATAAAGCGGAGGTGTAAAAGGCAAATGTTTATGTTTGAGAAACCGCATGGCATGAGAGATACGCTGCCCGGTTTATACGAAGCCAAGAAAAAAGTCCGTTCCACACTGACGGATTTAATTGATAAATGGGGTTATCAGTTTATGGAGACGCCGACCCTTGAATTTTATGAAACAGTAGGCGTCCAGTCAGCTATTGAAGAACAGCAGCTATTTAAGCTTCTCGATCAGGACGGAAAAACGCTTGTGCTTCGGCCTGACATGACCGGACCGATTGCCAGGGTGGCGGCGTCTAAGCTGCACAAACACAATCATCCGCTCAGAGCGGGGTACGCGGCAAGCGTCTATCGCGCTCAGGAGCGGGAAGGCGGACGTCCGGCAGAATTTGAACAGGTCGGCGCGGAGCTGATCGGCGACGGATCAACAAGCGCGGACGCCGAGGTGATTGCGCTGGCGGCCGGCGCTTTGAAAAACGCGGGATTGCACCGGTTTAAAATCGCGATCGGCCATGCCGGACTCGCTGATGAGCTGTTTGTCGAGGTTTTGGGCAATGCCGAGCGGGCGGATGTTCTGCGGCGCTTTCTCTTTGAAAAGAATTACGTGGGATACAGGGAACATGTCAAATCGCTTCCGCTTTCTTCAATAGACAAAAGCCGGCTGCTCGCACTTCTGGAATTGCGAGGCGGGAAAGAAATCTGCGCCAAGGCGGAGGAGATCATCGGCATCTCCGGACAAAGCTTGATTCAGGAGCTGGAAGACCTGTGGGACATTCTTGAGGATTACGGGTGTGCCGAGCATATTCGCCTTGATCTGAATATGGTCAGCCATATGAGTTATTACACGGGAATTTTATTCGAAGTGTACGCGGCAAATGTTGGTTTCGTCATCGGAAGCGGCGGACGCTATAACAATCTTCTCGGCCATTTCGGCAGTCCCGCTCCCGCCACGGGTTTCGGGCTCCGTATCGACAGGCTGATTGAAGCGCTCGGCATCCAGGAAGAAACTAGTGAAGCGGACGCTGTGATTTTCAGCAAGGAGCAGCGGGCGCAGGCCATTTTATTCGCGGAGGAAGAAAGGGCGAGAGGCAGAAAAGTCGTCCTGCAGGATTTAGCGGGCATTGAAAATATCGATCATATGACAAAATCATTCGTAAACGTCACATACTTTATCGGTGCAAGAAAGGAAGAGCAGAATGGGTAAGGTACTCACAATGGCAATGCCAAAAGGACGGATATTCGAAGAAGCGGCCGGGTTGCTGCGGCAGGCCGGGTACAGGCTCCCCGAGGAGTTTGAAGAATCGAGAAAGCTGATCATTGACGTTCCTGAAGAAAATCTCCGCTTTATTCTGGCAAAGCCGATGGATGTGACGACTTATGTCGAGCATGGCGTCGCTGATGCCGGTATTGCCGGAAAGGATGTCATGCTTGAGGAAGAGCGTGACGTGTATGAGGTGCTCGATCTGAAAATCAGCAAATGCCATCTCGCCGTTGCGGGGCTTCCCGGAGCGGATTGGAACGGAGTCGCCCCGAGGATTGCGACGAAATATCCGAATGTTGCGTCAAGTTATTTCAGAGAGCAGGGCGAGCAGGTGGAAATCATTAAGCTGAACGGTTCGATTGAATTGGCGCCTTTAATCGGCCTTGCTGACAGAATCGTCGATATCGTATCAACCGGGCGGACATTAAAGGAAAACGGTCTCGTTGAATCAGAACATATTTGTGACATCACATCGCGTTTTATCGTCAATCCGGTCAGCTACCGCATGAAGGATGATGTAATCGACGAAATGGCGGCCAGGCTGGCCAGGGTTGTGGAAGGAGAAACGGCACAATGAAAATAACCGCAGTAAAAAGAAGCGAGCGGTTCTCACTGAAGCGTTCCATCGACAGCGGAACCGAAGAGCAGCGGAAAACCGTCAGGGGGATTATTGAAGACGTCAGACAAAACGGTGACAAAGCCGTTTTGGCCTATACAAAAACATTTGACGGCATCAGCCTGAATCAAATGGCCGTGAGCGCAGAGGAAGTCACCGAGGCGTACCGTCTGCTTGATGATCAGCTGCTGGAAGTGATCAGACAGGCGATTGCCAATATGAAAGAATATCACGAACGCCAGCTGCAATCTTCTTGGTTTTACCATCGCAAAGACGGCACGATGCTCGGGCAGAAAATAACGGCGCTCGATTCCGCGGGCGTATACGTGCCGGGCGGGACGGCCGCTTATCCGTCTTCCGTTTTAATGAATGTCATCCCCGCTCTCGCTGCGGGAGTGGAACGGATCGTTCTCGTCAGTCCTCCGGGGAAAGACGGCCGCCTTTCGCCGGGCGTTCTGGCGGCGGCCTCTGAGCTCGGCATAAAGGAAATTTACAAAGCGGGAGGATCGCAGGCGATTGCCGCGCTCGCTTACGGAACGGAAACGATACAGCCTGTAGATAAGATCACGGGCCCCGGAAATATATTTGTAGCACTCGCGAAGCGGGAAGTCTTCGGCGTTGTGGATATTGACATGATTGCCGGACCCAGTGAAATCGTGGTTCTGGCAGACGATACGGCGGTGCCCAAAGAAGTCGCTGCTGACCTGCTTTCACAGGCCGAACACGATACGCTCAGCTCAAGCGTGCTTGTCACCGACTCACGGAAGCTTGCCGAAGCAGTATCAGATGAGGTGGATAAACAGCTTCAGACCCTGCCGCGCAAAGAAATCGCCGAAGCATCGATCAGGGATCACGGCCGCATTTATATCGCGGAATCGATGGAAGATGCAGTGGACACGGTGAATGCGCTGGCGCCTGAGCATTTAGAAATCATGACGCATTCGCCGGAGGCTTTGCTTGGAAGCATCAGACACGCGGGGGCGATTTTCTTAGGACGATACAGCGCTGAACCGGTCGGCGATTATTTTGCCGGACCGAATCACGTTTTGCCGACAAACGGAACGGCGCGGTTTTCAAGCCCGTTGAATGTAACAGATTTTCAAAAGAAATCGAGCATCATCTCATACAGCCGGAAGGCATTTGAAACACACGCAGACAGCATTGCCGCATTTGCGAGACTGGAAGGGCTTGAAGCGCACGCAAGATCGATTGAAGCGAGAAACGGAGGAATGACCGATGAGAAAAGCGGAACGCGCCAGAACAACAAATGAGACCGATATTAAGCTGGCTTTCGAAATAGACGGAGAAGGAAAAGCCGACATCAGCACGGATGTGCCGTTTATGACTCATATGCTTGATTTGTTCACAAAGCACGGGCAATTCAATTTAACTGTTGACGCAAAAGGCGATACGGAGATAGATGATCACCATACGACTGAAGATATCGGCATCTGTTTAGGGCAGGCTTTTTTGGAGGCGCTCGGTGATAAAAAAGGGATCAAACGGTACGGATCAGCGCTTGTGCCGATGGACGAAGCGCTCGCCCAAGTCGCCGTAGACCTGAGCAACCGGCCGCACCTTGAGATGCGCGCTGCATTTCCGCAAGCGAAAGTCGGAACGTTTGATACCGAGCTGGTACATGAATTTCTATGGAAACTGGCGCTGGAAGCGAGAATGAATCTGCACGTCATCGTTCATTACGGCACGAATACCCATCATATGATAGAAGCCGTGTTTAAGGCGCTTGGCAGAGCGCTTGATGAAGCGTCATCCATTGATCCGCGCGTCAAGGGTGTGCCGTCTACGAAAGGAATGCTGTAAATGATCGGTGTAATTGATTACGGTATGGGCAATTTATTCAGCGTGTCGAAGGCGCTGGAACGCGTCGGCGTCCCGTATGTCGTATCAGACCGGCCGGAAGAGCTTGAAAAAGCGGATGCTTTTATTCTTCCCGGTGTCGGATCGTTCAGTGACGCCATGGACAATTTACGCAGCACGAAGCTTGATCAATTCATACACCGTATGGTTGAAGAGGGGAAGCTGCTCCTCGGCATCTGCCTCGGCATGCAGCTCATTTTCGAAGAAAGCACCGAAAACGGTTCTGCAAAAGGACTTGGTTTATTAGCCGGAAAAGCTGTGAGACTCAAAGACAGAGATGCCGAAGGAAAAAAGCTGAAGGTGCCGCATATGGGCTGGAACCGGCTGACGTTTCACCAAACGTCTCCTTTGCTTTCGGAAGCGGAAGAAGGCTTCGTTTACTTTGTCCATTCCTATTATATAGACGGGATGGAAGACGGCGATCTTCTGGCAAGCGCTGAGTACGGCGTTCGTGTTCCGGCCATCGTCGGGAAACGCAATGTCTTCGGTGCCCAGTTTCACCCGGAAAAAAGCGGTACGGCCGGAATGGCGATCTTAACGCAATTTACAAAAATGGCAGCGGAACAGAAGGTGAAGAAATGAACGCTTTTACATTATATCCGGCAATCGATATGAGAGACGGCAAATGCGTCCGCCTCATCCAAGGCGATTACGGCAAGGAAACGATATACGGTGACTCTCCTTTAGACATGGCGGCGCAATTTGCACAAGAAGGTGCCGAATGGATTCATCTCGTGGATCTTGACGGCGCGAAAGCAGGCAGGAAAGTAAACGACAGGCATGTTCTTGACATTGCGCGGCAGCTTGATGTCAAAGTCGAGATCGGCGGCGGGATCCGTTCTGAAGCGGATGTGTACGGTTATTTATCACAAGGCGTTGATCGCGTCATTCTCGGCAGCTCGGCCGTATCCGATCCGGCATTTGTGAAGAGCATGC
Organism: Bacillus sp. A1; assembly: GCF_042296235.1. Classification (NCBI taxonomy): domain Bacteria; kingdom Bacillati; phylum Bacillota; class Bacilli; order Caryophanales; family Bacillaceae; genus Bacillus; species Bacillus sp. A1. Next base: position 3,447,795 of record NZ_CP141181.1, on the reverse strand, counting down.
TGAAACAATACGGCGGCAAAATCGCGATCGGCCTTGATGCAAGGAACGGATATGTCTCGACGGAAGGCTGGCTGGAAACATCCTCGGTAAGAGCGGCCGATCTGGGCCGTGAATTGGCGGCCGAAGGAGCGGAAACCTTCATTTTCACGGATATTGCAACTGACGGCATGCTGTCAGGACCGAACATCGAAAGCACCGTTCAGCTCGCAAAAGCAACGGGAAAAACCGTCATCGCTTCAGGCGGAGTCAGCTCAGTCGCCGATCTCAAAGCACTGGCCCGCTTCAAAGACGCGGGCGTATCGGGAGCGATTATCGGAAAAGCGCTGTATACAAAACAATTTACATTGGCTGAAGCGCTCAGCGGGGTGAAGGACGCATGATCACGAAACGAATCATTCCGTGTCTCGATGTGAAAGAAGGACGCGTCGTCAAAGGCATACAATTTCTCGGGCTGAAAGATGCGGGCGATCCTGTCGAGCTGGCCGAAGCTTACGACAGGGAGGGCGCTGACGAACTTGTTTTTCTCGACATTTCCGCCTCTCACGAAGGCCGCAAGACGATGACAGACGTTGTAGAACAGGTTGCGGCAAAACTGGCGATTCCGTTTACGGTCGGCGGCGGAATTAATCAATTAAGCGATATGAAACGAATGCTTCGCGCCGGCGCTGACAAGGTATCCGTTAATACAGCGGCCGTCCTCCGCCCCGAGCTGATTACGGAAGGAGCGGATTTTTTCGGCTCGCAATGCATCGTCGCGGCGATTGACGCAAAGTATGACGAAGATTCGGATTGCTATAAAGTGTACACACACGGCGGCAGACAGAAAACCGACTGGGAAGTCACGGCCTGGGCAAAAGAAGCCGTCAGCCGGGGAGCGGGCGAAATCCTGCTGACAAGCATGGACGCAGACGGTGAGAAAACAGGCTTTAATCATACGCTCACACAGCTTGTCACACGTGCCGTCCCGGTGCCCGTCATTGCGTCAGGGGGAGCCGGCAGCGCGCGCCATATGCTTGAAGCCTTCACGATCGGTGAAGCGGACGCCGCGCTTGCAGCTTCCATTTTCCATTACAAAGAGACATCTATAAAAGAAGTGAAAGATTATATGAAGAAACACGGGGTGAATGTGAGATGAAACGGGCAGATGAACTGCGGTTTGACGAGGCCGGACTGATTCCCGCCATCGTACAGGATGCGGCAAGCAAAGAAGTGCTGACACTGGCTTATATGAATCGTGAATCCTACGAAAAAACGATAGAAACGAAAGAAACCTGGTTTTACAGCCGTTCACGGCAGGAGCTGTGGCATAAAGGAGCGACATCAGGGAATACCCAAAAGGTGAAAGCCATCCGTTATGACTGCGATCAAGATGCCCTCGTCGTGCTTGCGGAGCCCTCAGGACCCGCCTGCCATAAAGGAAGTTACAGCTGCTTTTCTCCGGAAAAAGCGGACGCGCAGGATCGTTTCGGCATCTTAAACGAACTGGAAAGCGTAATCGCCAAACGGCAGGCGGAGATGCCTGACGGAGCCTACACAACGTACCTGTTTCGGGAAGGCGTCGATAAAATCCTCAAAAAAGTCGGCGAGGAAGCCGCAGAGGTTATTATCGCCGCAAAAAACCGCGACCATGAAGAATTAAAATGGGAAGCGGCAGATTTGCTGTATCATTTGCTCGTTCTTCTGCGTGAGCAGTCGCTTCCTTTGGACGACGTGCTTGACGTCCTTGCAAAACGCCATTCAGCATCTGAGTAAAACAAACCTCACGGAGAGATCCGTGAGGTTTTTAATCTGTCAAACTTAAACATTCAATTAAATATTCCTTATTTCCGCAACCGGAGGCAGATGAATTTGATAATATTGACTAATAGAGTTTATTTTGGTTTTTGTCAAAAATGTACGTTTTGTTCATATTCCGTTCATGCACATCCGTTATAGTATAAACAGTGATATAGGAGGAAAACATATGCCGAATAAACAACCAAAACCTAAAGGGAAATTCAGCTCATTCTTTTCATTAGTCAAAAAAACAAAACCATCATACGGTATGCTGGCCTTCGCGCTGTCTCTCAGTATTGTGACAACGCTCGTCAGCCTGCTGATTCCGCTATTGACAAAGCAGCTCGTTGACGGCTTTTCCATGTCGTCGCTGTCAGGCGTGCAAATCGGAATCATCGCAGCCGTGTTTATCGTACAGGCCGCATTAAGCGCCTACGCCACCTACGCTCTGAACTACAGCGGCCAGAAAATCATCTCGGGACTGCGTGATTTGTTGTGGCAGAAATTAATTAAACTGCCCGTCTCTTATTTTGACAAAAACGCCACGGGAGAAACGATCAGCCGTGTCACCAATGACACAATGGTGGTAAAAGAGCTGATCACAAACAATATCAGCGGATTTATTACCGGAATCATTTCCGTTATCGGATCACTGACGATCTTATTTTTCATGAACTGGAAGCTGACATTGCTCGTGCTGATCGTCGTGCCGCTGGCTGCGGTGATTTTAGTGCCGATCGGCCGGAAAATGTTTAAAATTTCTCGGGAAACACAGGATGAAACGGCGAGATTCACCGGATTATTAAACCACATCCTCCCGGAAATCAGGCTTGTAAAAGCGTCAAACGCTGAAGAAGCGGAATACGGACGCGGAAAAGCAGGCATCATGGCGCTCTTTAAACTCGGGCTGCGTGAAGCGAAGGTGCAGTCGCTCGTAGGCCCGCTTATTACACTTGTATTAATGGCGGCGCTGGTCGCTGTCATCGGATACGGCGGGATGCAGGTGTCATCCGGTGAATTGACAGCCGGCGCACTCGTTGCCTTTATCCTGTATTTGTTTCAGATCATTATGCCGATGGGCCAGATCACTTCATTTTTCACACAGCTTCAAAAATCCGTCGGCGCAACGGAACGGATGATTCATATTCTTGCAGAAAAAGAAGAAGATATCCAAACCGGAAAAGCCATTGAAAACGCAGATCAGCCGATTAAGCTTGAACAAGTCTCATTCGGCTACAAAACAGATCAAGCCATCTTAAAAGACATTACGGCTACGATTGAGGCCGGCAAAGTCACCGCGATCGTCGGACCGAGCGGCGGCGGAAAAACAACGTTATTTAAGCTGCTTGAACGATTCTACAATCCGACTGCGGGCAGCATCCTGCTCGGAAATGAACCGATTGATGCGTATTCCCTTGAGTCATGGCGGGAGCATATCGGCTACGTGTCGCAAGAAAGCCCGTTAATGTCAGGCACCATCCGCGACAATATCTGCTACGGATTAAAACGCGAGGTGACTGATGAGGAACTGAGGCAAGCGGCTGACATGGCCTACGCCCTGCAATTTATTGAAGACTTACCGAAGAAATTTGAAACCGAGGTCGGTGAGCGGGGAATTATGCTGTCAGGCGGACAGCGCCAGCGCATCGCTATTGCCAGAGCGCTCCTTCGCAACCCGAGCATTCTGATGCTTGATGAAGCGACATCAAGTCTGGACAGCCAATCTGAAAAATGGGTGCAGCAGGCGCTGGAAGTTCTAATGGAAGGCCGCACCACCATCGTGATCGCCCACCGTTTATCCACGGTTGTGGATGCAGATCAGCTTCTCTTTGTCGAACAGGGTGAAATCACCGGACGGGGCACACACCATGAATTAATGGCATCCCATTCGCTGTACCGCGATTTTGCGGAGCAGCAGCTGAAGCTGAATGCCGACTTAGAAAACAAAGCTGTGTAAAGCAAGACTTTATGAATAAAAAGCAGCTGAAAAAGCTGCTTTTTATTTTGTAGACGGAGTTCTGTTCATAGAAAGCGGAGGTTAAATCATGAAAAAACGCACAAAGATTTTTTATTGTCACGCGGCCGTACTGCTCGTATTCATGACTGCCGGGTGTACGGGCGGTAACGATGATGAGCCAGGCCATTCTTCAAGTCCGGCCGGGGGAAGCAGCATCAACAAGGCTGAAACAGCATCAGCGGCAGAAAAAAACGAACCCGTAAACAAAGATTCACATCACGTCTCTGCGGACAAAAGCGAACCGGATAACATGTCGACAGATTATTCTCCTCTGCAAATTGAATATGCCCGCATCTGGCTGCAGCTTGGGGAAAATCAGCAGATAGATGAATTGAACGTTCGCCGCATTCCGGCCGGAGCACTCGTCAACCCTGACGATCACACGAGCGCCCGCTATCCGGAAGATGTTACGCAGTTAGCAGGCTCCCGGTTAATCGATGGGTCAGTCACTTACAGCAGCAACGGCGACGGCACCATTCAGGTATACAATGTTCCTTTGCGCTGGGAGTCTCGTGAAGATACTGATCAAGGCGTAATGAAAGAAGTGACGGAAGAGATGATCCGCCATACAAAAAAAGTGTCTGTTGATACAGGAGACAATGAAAAAATAAGACGGTTAATAGACATCATGTCGATTCATTAAAAGAAGACAGGCAAAAAAGCAGAAGGAGGGATTTTCATGGCTGTCATATTAGTTGCGGATGACGACCGCCATATCCGTGAGCTTGTCCGCCTTATGATGGAGCAGAGCGGTTTTGACGTCGCAGAAGCGGAAGACGGGGAAGCGGCGGTGCGGCTGATCGAATCCGCACCTATAGATCTCATCATACTGGATGTGATGATGCCGAAAATGGACGGGTTTGAAGTCAGTGAAGCCGTCCGCAGCTTTACGGACATTCCGATTTTGATGCTGACGGCAAAAGGCGAAACGCTGGACAAAGTGCAAGGTTTTACTTCCGGAGCGGATGATTATCTCGTCAAACCGTTTGAGCCGCTTGAGCTGGAAGCAAGGGTCAAAGCATTGCTGAAACGGTACCGGATCACCGCTGAAAAACTGCTGACCATCGGAACGGTCACATTAGATAAGCAATCCCGCACCGTAACGCGCGGCGGCGGAGCGGGATTGACACTGCCCCGGCGTGAATTTGAGCTTTTATTTAAGCTCGCCGGTTATCCGAATAAGACGTTTTCAAGAGAACAATTAATAGAAGATATTTGGGGCTTTGATTATGAAGGTGACGAGCGGACCGTTGATGTGCATATTAAAAGGCTGAGAGAACGGTTTCCGGAAAAAGACTATCCGTTTGCCATCCATACGGTTCGGGGGCTCGGGTATCGGTTTGTGGTGACAGGATGAAACGGATCTTCAGAACGGCTGGGAAAATCATCATCCTTCTCACCGTCACCGCAATCTTATGGCTGGCGGCTCACCTGATCGTTCAGGGATTCGGTCTCATATGGCCGATTTTGCTTGTGCCGTACGCCGAGCAGATTCTGACGCTTTGGCTTGTTTTCGGCCTGCTGTTTGTAACGATGTTTATTTTTTCAAAGTCAGCACGTGAAAGACATCATGCGATCTGGGATTCGCTGACCGCCACGATCAAGCAAATGTCGAGCGGCAACTTCACAGCGGCCGCTTCCCGGAAAATGGAGAAGATTGAGCGGAACCACCCCGTGACGAAATTGGCTGATGAACTGTCGACACTCGCCGCGGAACTGAGTGAAATGGAAAAACTGAAACAAGAATTTATTTCGAACGTTTCCCATGAAATCCAAACCCCGCTCACTTCATTAAAGGGCTACGCGCATCTTCTGAAAAAACCGGATTTATCATATGAGGAGCGGGGGCGCTACTTACACATCATCGAAACAGAAACAGAACGATTATCAAAAATCAGTGAAAATCTGCTGAAGCTCACTGCGCTCGAACGCCAAACCGAACCGATACAAAAAAAACCGTTCCGCATTGACAAACAGCTGCGGCGCACCATATTGACCTGTGAGCCTGAATGGTCCGCCAAACAGATTGAGTTTCTCATTGATTTACAGGAGTCGTATGTGTACGGAGATGAAGCGCTGCTCAGCCAAGTATGGATGAATCTGATTCACAATGCCGTAAAATTTACCGGTGAAGGCGGCCGCATTTCCGTTAAAATTGCAGATCTGCCGGGAGCGGCGGCTGTCGAAATCGCCGACGACGGAATCGGAATGGAGCCTGAACAGGCGGAGCGTGTATTTGAACGGTTTTATAAAGCGGACAAGGCGAGAAACGCAGGGGGAAGCGGGCTCGGTCTGTCCATCGCCCAAAAAATCGCAGAGCTGCACGGCGGTTCGATAGAGGTTGAGAGCAAGCGCGGCGAAGGAACCCTTTTCCGCGTCATTCTTCCAGCCGAGCCTCGTGAAAAAAACAGCTAAAATCTGGTCGAACCAGCCAGTAAAAAACGAAGCCGATCCTGTCTTTTGAACTATTGAGGCGAAACCGTTTTATGGTATACTACTGACGGTAATACGTATAAAACGGAGGATATTTGTGGGAAAACACACTTCTGAACAGAAAAAGCACGCGCAAATTGTCCAGCTGCTTCAGGATGGACAATATTTTTTTCATAAAGGCTTAAAAGCATATAAAGAGCGGAATTTAAAACGGGCCAGCAAACTGATTCAGCGGGCCGTCCACCTCGAGCCGAATGATTCCGAAATGCTGTCCCGGCTGGCCGTCATTTATTCTGAAATGGGCCACTACCAGCAGTCAAATGAGCTGTTCGACTTTATTTTGGTGAACCTGAAAGAAGAAATGCCCGAGTGTCATTACTTTAAAGCGAATAATTTCGCGCATTTGGGGCTCTTTCAGGAAGCATACAAAGAAGCGGCGGCTTATTCAGATGCCGATCCGGACGGGGAATTCAGCGAAGAGATTGAAAATCTGATGGAGCTTTTGGATTTCGGCGAAGCGGGTGAAAACGAATCGCTCTATGACCAGGATGAGCTGCTGATCAGGCAGGACCGGGCAAAAACGCTTCTTGAGAGCGGCCAGCTTCATGAAGCGGTTGTCATGCTTGAAGAGATTACGGCCGATTACCCCGAGCTTTGGTCTGCATACAACAACCTGGCGCTCGCTTACTTTTACTCAGGCAATGTCACAAAAGCGAAACAAACGGTATTCGAAGTGCTTGAGAAAAATGAAGGCAATCTCCATGCCCTGTGCAACCTCCTTGTATTCTGCTATTACGAGAGGGAAGATGAAAAAGTCGGAGAATTGAGCGAAAGGCTCGCTAATGTGTATCCGATTTTATTCGAACAGCGCTATAAGCTGGGGGCGACGCTTGCGCTTGTCGGCAGACATGATCTCGGTTATAAATGGCTCCGTTCTCTTTACAAAAGCGGGTTCGAAGGCGACGACACGTTTTATTACTGGCTTGCCGCCTCAGCCTACGGGACAGGCCGCACAGAATTTGCGGAAACCATTTGGAAAAAGGCAGAAGCCGAATTTCCCGAATCAGACCGGCCCGCGCCTTGGGCGGAGCGGCAGGAACCGCTGCCTGCTTCACTTGAACAGCGGCTTGCCGCCTATTATATCAGCAGCGCTGAAGGAGAGCGGGACCAGCTTGAAAAAGTTCTGACGGCAAAACGCGCCGTTTCACCGTTTGAACAAGATTTCGTCAGACTGCTGCTTTCCGGTGAAAAAGGCGCTTCAGGCGTTTCCGGTGATGCGCTGTTCACATATCGGACGGTCAAGCTTCTGGAGAAAGCGGAAGCCGACAGTTTAAAAACTGACGTCATGAGCTGCTGGGTTTTTCACGTCATTCAGCACATCCGCGCCGCCGCTGCCGTACAGAATGAGCGGGCATGGGCCGCAGCCATCGCATATGTATGGAAAGAAGCAAACGGCGAAAAAACGACGAAAAAAGAAACGGCCGCCGTTTACGGTATAACGCCGGCAACACTTTCGAAATACATCAGACAAATAGATGATATTTTAGAATAAAACCGATTCTTTCTATATAAAGAGTCGGTTCTTTTTTTATCAGAAAGGGGCAAAACAGAACTTTACCGCCGAAAAAAGAGGTATTCATACGTATTTTTTTGCTTTTTGAATCGAAATCGGGCTGTAATCACCGTTTATTTTGCAAAATATGAGATTTGCAATCACATTGAAATATAACTGTAATAAAAATTGTCGAAACATGATGGTATAATGAGTCTCGTACATAAGAGATTAGTTTATTTTACATGTGCTGTATAATCTATACCAATTTAAAAGATTTAAAGATTCATACATAAAAATCATCAGCCTCACGGGTATGTGAGGGAGCGTAACTTTGATGTTCATAATAGAATTCCAAATGAGAACAGGTTTAAAGTAAAAGGGAGGAAAGAAAAAGTGAAAAAGAGTTTATTAACACTTGGTTTGGCTTCCGTCATCGGGACAAGCAGTTTTTTGATCCCGTTTACAAAAACTGCATCGGCGGAAACATTAGACAGCAAAAAAGCGAAAATTGAAAGCAAACAATCTGAGGTGGCTTCAAGCCTTGAAGCAAAAGAAAGAGAATTGTCTAAGCTTCAGGACAAGCAGGCTAAGATTGAAAAAGAACTGAAAGACATTAACGCTAAAGCGTTGGATACAAGCAATAAAATCGAAGATAAAAAAGCTGAAAACGAAAAAACGAAAAAGCAGATCGCTGATTTGAAAAAAGAAATCAAAGAAACAGAAGCGCGTATTGAAAAACGCAATGAAATCCTGAAAAAACGCGTTCGTTCTTTACAGGAAAACGGCGGTTCTCAAGGATACATAGATGTTCTTTTAGGGGCGACAAGCTTCGGAGACTTCATTTCCCGTGCGACTGCGGTATCTTCTATCGTTGATGCGGATAAAGAGCTGATCAAACAGCAGGAGCAGGATAAAGCGAAACTCGAAGACGCAGAAGCTGAACTTAACGTGAAGCTGAAAAAAGTTCAAGATGATCTTGCGAAACTCGAGTCTATGCAAAAAGACCTGAATAAACAGCTTGATCAGAAAGACAAGCTTTTTGACGAAGCGAAAAACGGACAGAAAAAAGCGGCTTCCGCTATCTCTGATCTGAAAAAAGAAGCATCAAAGCTTGCAAACGAAAAAGCTGACACTGAAAAAGAACAGAAGCGCATTAAAGCTGAGCAGGCTGCAGCGGCTGCCCTGATCAAAAAACAGGAAGAAGCGCAAAAAGCTTCTGAAGACCAAAACCAAAAAGATGACAGCCAGCCGGCACCGGCGGTTAAAACTGTGAAAAAAGCGGCTGTTTCAACATCATCTGATTCATCTGACAGCTCAAGCAAACCGAAGAGCACTTCAGGCGGATCATCTCATAACAGCGGCGGTTCAGATGATTCTGACGGCGGATCTGTTATTTCAAATTCAGGCGGTATTGAAGGCGCGATCAGCGTAGGTTCAAGCCTTGTGGGTCAATCCCCGTACAAATTCGGCGGCGGACGCACTCAATCTGATATTAACAACCGTATTTTTGACTGCTCTTCATTCGTACGCTGGGCTTATGCTAACGCAGGCGTTAACCTCGGACCTGCAAGCGGCACAAACACAGATACATTAATCGGAAGAGGTAAAGCAGTAAGCGCGTCTGACATGAAACGCGGAGACTTAGTATTCTTCAATACGTATAAAACAAACGGCCACGTCGGCATCTACTTAGGTAACGGAACGTTCCTGAACGATAATACATCACACGGTGTATCCATTGATTCTATGAGCAACCCTTACTGGAAGAAAGCATTCAACGGCAATGTAAGACGTGTCGTGCAATAATGAATAAGACAAGGGCCTTCTATCCCGGAAGGCTCTTTCTTTATTTGTATACCCGCTCAGGAGCCGACTAATCATGGTTTCTCAGAAAAATGAGCAAAAAAATAGCGAATTGCCCTCAGATTTAATAGGATATGGGTAAGGAATACGATTGATGGGGATTCTTAGTCATATAGGGTGCGCCCCATTTCGAAAAGGAGTGAATCATGGTGTCAGAAGAAAAAATTTATGATGTGATCATTATCGGCGCGGGTCCGGCGGGGATGACCGCTGCTGTTTACACATCACGAGCGAACTTATCCACATTAATGATTGAAAGAGGAATTCCGGGCGGCCAGATGGCCAACACGGAGGATGTTGAAAACTATCCGGGTTTTGAAAGCATTCTCGGCCCTGAACTTTCAAATAAAATGTTTGAACATGCGAAAAAATTCGGTGCGGAATATGCGTACGGCGATATTAAAGAAATTGTTGACGGTAAAGAATATAAAACGGTCAAAGCCGGTTCAAAAGAATATAAAGCGCGCGCCATCGTCATTTCTGCCGGAGCGGAATACAAAAAGATCGGCGTTCCCGGCGAAAAAGAACTGGGCGGCCGCGGCGTATCGTACTGCGCGGTTTGTGACGGCGCGTTCTTTAAAAATAAAGAGCTTGTCGTTGTCGGCGGCGGAGACTCCGCCGTTGAAGAAGGCGTCTATCTGACACGCTTCGCTTCAAAAGTCACCATCGTTCACAGACGTGACAAATTGCGTGCGCAAAGCATTCTTCAGGCGCGTGCCTTTGACAATGAGAAAATTGACTTCAAATGGAACAAAACCGTAAAAGAAATCCATGAGGAAAACGGAAAAGTCGGCAGACTTACTCTTGTGGATACCGTGACGGGAGAAGAGGAAGAATTCAAAGCTGACGGCGTCTTTATTTATATCGGTATGCTTCCGCTTTCTAAACCGTTCGAAAACTTGGGCATCACAAATGAAGAAGGCTACATTGAAACAAATGCCCAAATGGAGACAAAAGTCCCTGGGATTTTCGCTGCGGGAGACATCCGTGAAAAAACGCTCCGCCAGATCGTAACGGCGACAGGCGACGGAAGTATTGCGGCTCAAAGCGTTCAGCATTATGTGGAAGAGCTTGAGGAAACGCTCAAAACCGTTAAATAATCACTGTAATGTTCAGTTTTTGAATCGTTACTGTGTTTTAATTACGCTGTAACACGGGTGAAATACTGATGTTTTAAGATGAATGTAGTAATTGACCCCCTTTTTAATGAATACACTTTGGCACGGATTCCAGTATCCGTGCCCTTTTTTTGCGATTTTCTGTTTTCTGTCAAATAAAAGAAAAGGATGTCGGTGTCTCTGCATTGTGAGAGACATGCCGAAACGGTATAATGAAGAGACGATGATTTGTTGAGAAGGTTAGGTGACGTACTTGTGCAAAGAGTGACAAATTGTGTGCTGCAGACAGATGATCAGGTTCTCCTTCTCCAAAAGCCGAGACGGGGCTGGTGGGTCGCGCCCGGCGGGAAGATGGAAAGCGGCGAATCCGTCAGAGATTCCGTCATCAGAGAGTACAGAGAAGAGACGGGCATTTATATACTAAATCCGCAGTTAAAAGGCGTGTTTACCTTTATTATTAAGGAACAGGAACAAATCGTGTCAGAGTGGATGATGTTTACTTTCGTCGCCGACTCGTACACGGGGCGGAATGTCGCTGAATCAGAGGAAGGCGTTCTGAAGTGGCATGACGTAAAAGATATCCACAGCCTTCCGATGGCCCCCGGAGACGGGCATATCCTTGATTTTATGATCAAGGGCCAAGGGCTTTTGCACGGCACCTTTACGTATACGCCGGACTTCGAGCTGCTCAGTTATCGTTTAGATCCGCAGCTTATCAAATAAAAGAAAGACCGCAGGGGGGAGAAAGATGAGTATGAATGAAAACCATGATATTCAGCTCGTCATCATTACGGGAATGTCCGGAGCGGGGAAAACCGTCGCCATTCAAAGCTTTGAGGATCTCGGCTATTTTTGCGTCGACAATCTGCCGCCTTCCTTGCTGCCGAAATTTTTGGAGCTGATGAAAGAATCAAGTTCAAAAATGAGCAAGGTCGCGCTTGTCATGGATCTGCGGGGACGCGAATTTTTTGACAGGCTGATTGAGGCGCTGGATGAAATGGCGGAAAATCCGTGGATTACACCGCGCATTCTCTTTTTAGACGCTAAGGATTCCATTCTTGTGACGAGATACAAAGAAACGAGGCGTTCTCACCCGCTGGCCGCTACCGGGCTTCCTCTCGAAGGAATCGCGCTGGAACGCCAGCTGCTTGAAGAATTGAAAGGGCGCTCTCAGCTGATCTATGACACATCGGATATGAAACCGCGTGATCTGCGTGAAAAAATCGTGGCGCATTTCGCCACGAACCAAGGTGAAACATTTACAGTGAACGTAATGTCATTCGGGTTCAAATACGGGCTTCCGATAGATGCCGACCTCGTGTTTGATGTAAGGTTTCTGCCGAATCCGTTCTACATTGAAAGCATGAGGCCGCTTACGGGGAAAGATGAGGAAGTGTCATCCTATGTGATGAAGTGGAACGAAACACAAAAGTTTATTGAAAAGCTTGTTGATCTGCTCGGCTTTATGCTTCCGTCTTATAAGCGGGAAGGTAAAAGCCAGCTTGTCATCGCGATCGGCTGTACGGGCGGCCAGCACCGCTCCGTCACGCTCGCTGAGTATTTGGCTGACTATTTTAAAAAAGATTTCTATACTCATGTCACTCACCGGGACATTGAAAAGAGAAGCCGGAAATGAATAAGAAGCCGAAAATCGCAATCTTCGGCGGCGGAACGGGTCTGTCCGTGCTGCTTCGGGGGTTAAAGCATAAGCCCGTTGATATTACGGCGATTGTGACAGTTGCTGATGACGGCGGAAGTTCAGGCCGTCTGCGGGATGAACTTCAAATTCCGCCGCCGGGTGACATTCGTAACGTACTGGCCGCTTTGTCAGATGTTGAGCCGCTCGTTGAAAATCTGTTTCAGCACCGTTTCAACAAAGGAAGCGACTTAACCGGACATTCGCTCGGCAATTTGATTTTGGCAGCGATGACAAATATAACCGGTGATTTCTTTCACGCTGTCACCGAAATGAGCAAGGTGCTGAATGTCCGCGGCAGAGTGCTGCCGGCTGCCAACACCAGTGTCGTTCTTCACGCTGAAATGGAGGACGGGCAGGTCGTCTCCGGAGAATCGACAATCCCTTCTTACGGCCAGCGGATTAAACGGGTGTTTCTTACGCCTGAAAAAATTGATCCGCTCCCGGAAACGATTGACGTCATCCGTCAGGCCGATTTAATCATTATCGGTCCGGGAAGCCTGTACACAAGCATTCTTCCGAATCTGCTCGTGCCGAAAATCGGAGAAGAAGTCGTCAAGGCTGCGGCCAAAAAAGTATATATATGCAACGTCATGACACAGCCCGGCGAGACGCTGCAATACAGCGCGGCCGACCATGTCAAGGCGCTGAACGATCATATGGAGCAGCCGTTTATCGACACGATCTTAATCAACAATGAGGAGATCCCTGACGAAATCAAAAGCAAATATGCGAAAGAGCTGGCCCGGCCCGTCGACTTCAATATTGAAAAGCTGAAATCCATGGGGCTTGAGGTCATCAGGGATCAGATTATCACGTATAAAAATGGCGTAATCCGTCACGATACACATAAAGTGGCTTCTCTTCTTGTCGATTTATTAAGGGACTAGAGGCCTTTTGAAATGAGGTGGCTAATATGTCATTTGCATCGGAAACAAAAAAAGAACTGACGAATCTGGAAGTGAAGGACTGCTGCGCCAAGGCGGAGCTGTCCGCGCTGATTCGGATGAACGGTTCCCTGTCATTTTCAAACCGCCATCTCGTGCTTGACGTTCAAACCGAAAATGCGGCGATTGCCCGCCGCATTTATACATTGCTGAAGAAACAATATGATGTATCGGTCGAACTGTTAGTCAGAAAAAAAATGCGGCTGAAAAAAAATAATGTTTATATTGTGCGCTTTTCTGAAAATGCAAAGCTGATTTTAGAGGAATTGAAAATCCTCGGAGAGAACTTTGTATTTGAACGGAATATTTCTGAGGAACTGGTGGCGAAACGGTGCTGCAAACGTTCTTATATGAGAGGGGCGTTTTTGGCGGGGGGATCTGTGAATAACCCGGAAACCTCGTCGTACCACTTGGAAATCTTCTCGCTTTATAAGGAACATAACGATTCATTATGCGCGCTGCTGAATGAATTTCATCTGAACAGTAAGACGCTTGAACGGAAAAAAGGCTATATTACGTATTTAAAAGAGGCGGAAAAAATCACTGAATTTCTGAATGTCATCGGCGCTCACAATTCACTGTTGCGCTTTGAAGATGTGCGGATTGTCAGAGATATGAGAAACTCAGTGAACCGCCTCGTCAATTGTGAAACAGCAAACTTAAACAAAACCATTGGGGCTTCTCTCAGACAGGTGGAAAATATTAAATACATTGATGAACGGATCGGTCTTGAAGCGCTGCCGGAAAAGCTTCGCGAAATTGCGCAGCTGCGGATTGATTATCAGGAGGTCACGCTGAAAGAACTGGGGGAAATGGTTGCAAGCGGGAAAATCAGCAAATCCGGCATCAATCACAGGCTGAGAAAGCTCGATGAAATCGCAGAACAGCTGCGTACAGGACAAAGCATCACTTTGAAATAACCGTACAGAAAAGGGGAGATCTTATGGTTCAGGGGAAAGTGGAAGTGCGTTTAAAGACGGGTTTGCAGGCGCGTCCCGCTGCATTGTTTGTACAGGAGGCAAATCGCTTTGCATCAGATGTGTTTCTTGAGAAAAACGGCAAGAAAGTGAATGCCAAAAGCATTATGGGATTAATGAGCCTGGCGGTCAGCACGGGGACGGAAGTCACTCTGATCGCTGAAGGCGATGATGAAAAGGAAGCGCTGGAAAAGTTGTCCGCTTATGTGCAGGAAGAAGTGTAAACACTTTGTAAGGGGGACGGAAAGATGAATGAGTTTCTGAAAGATTGTTATCAAACGATAGGCTGGGAAAAGGATTCCCTCGATTTCAGCAACCTGCCGGAGTTTTTAAAGGCGCTCGCGTATCGGTTTCCGTTTGAAAATCGCGCGGTTTTGTCCAAAAAAGAATATGACGTCACGAAAGAAGGACTGTGGCGGCACATGGTGAAGGAACCTCATGGCGGCCTTTGTTATGACTTGAACGGACTGCTTTATTTCATCCTGAAAGATGCCGGATTTGATGTCAAATTGATCCGCGGAACGGTCTGGAAAAACGGCTGGGCGCTGCCCGGCACACATGCGGCCGTACTTCTTTCCGCCGGAGGGAATGAGTACATCGCTGATGCAGGCTTCGGCCTCAATCTCGCCATGCAGCCTGTGCCGATGTCGGGAGACGAGACGGTATCAGCGGCCGGAGCGTTCCGCGTGAGGATAGAAGAGACGGAATTCGGGACATACCTGCTTGAAATGAACAAAGGGGACGGCTGGCAGACAGGTTACGCATTTTCGCTTGAAGAAATCGATGAAAAGGACCTCAAGTCTATGAAACAAACAATCTTTGAACATGAACGCTCTCCTTTCAACAAACGCCTGCTTGCTTCAAAGCGGACACCGGAAGGGCACATGGTTCTGTCTGAACGCAATATAACAATAAAAAAACACGATGGCACGGCGGAAAACAGCAGAATAGACCGGTCAGAGTTTGAAGAAAAATTTACTGCTCATTTTATATGAAGCTCGCAGGTTCTCTGCAAAAAAAACGGCCTCCGCAGGGAAGCCGTTTTTTGTATGTGTTTATCTCATTTTTGTAAAGGTTTTATAATGATCTGTCGTCTTATAAATCAGCCAGTCGCTTGAGTAAAGAATCCGGTCTGAATTTCTGAAGCCTGATGTATAGTTAATATCCGCTTCACGCCACGTCCGTCCGCTTTTGGCAGGGAGTTTGCCTTCCCTGTTTGAGAAGATGTCTCCGCCGATGCTTTTCCCCGGAGCGACGTCTGCAAGATTCCCCTTTGATGCAACCCAGCCGAGGGCCTGTGCTTCTGACTTTGTAATGTAATTATCAGGAAGCTTATGATAGGTCTGAAGATAATCCGCAACCCCGTCAAACGTGTTGATAACCTGTGCTTCAGTGTGCGCCTTGTGAGAAGATGTATCCGTCTTGGCGGCCGTGGAAAACAGCATCCCCGCCGCGGAGAACAGCACCAGCAAACAAACGGAAATCCACGATAATCGTTTTTTCAAAGCAATACCTCCCATTTTTATCATGTGAAGCTGATTCCTTTTCATTGTATCAGCATCGAGAGAAAGGAATAGAAAGAATTTAAAAACAGTACTTTTGATCTAGCAAAAAAATAAACCCCGGCTGAAACGGCCGGGATTTTTCATCTCATTGAAATTCCTTCGTGAGGTTTTTCGGCGTTTTTCCGTATACGGCGTCAATCATGTTTTGTGCGGCTTGCTTGAACATATTCAAGCGGATTTTTGCCGTTGCTGACCCGATATGCGGAAGCAATGTGACGTTTTCCAGCTGCAGGAGCGGATTGTCTTCGGCGATCGGCTCTTTTTCAAACACATCTAAACCGGCGCCTTTTATCCAGCCCTCCTGCAATGCGCGGATGAGCGCTTTCTCATCAACCGTCTTTCCCCGGGAAATATTGACGAAACATGCCGTATCTTTCATCAATTTAAATTCCCGCTCTCCCATCATATGATACGTTTCGTCAGTAAGCGGCGTAATTAACAGCACAAAGTCTGATGTTTTCAGCAGTGTATCTAAGTCGGCATATGTAACCCCGAGTTCCTTCTCAGCGTCCGGTTTTCTGCTGCGGTTATAATACAGCACGTCCATGTCGAAGCCGAATTTTGCCCGTTTGGCAGCTTGTTCACCGATTCTGCCCATGCCGATAATTCCTAATGTCTGATGGTGGACATCCATACCGAAAAGAGATTCTTCCTCAACGGTTCCCCATTTGCCGGCGCGGACGAACCGATCCAATTCGGCAACCCGTCTGGCGGAAGACAGGATTAATGAAAAAGCCAGATCAGCGACAGTGTCATCTAAGGTGTACGGCGTATGCGTGCCGACAACCCCGCGTCTTTTCATTTCTTCAATGTTAAAATTATCATAGCCGACTGAATTATTGCTGACGACTTTCAGCTTCGGCGCGTGATCCAGTAAATCCCTGTCAATCGCCGTTCCGGATGTCAGCAGCCCTTCAGCATCTTTCATTTTTTCGTACAGTTCCTCTTTTGGAATGGTATCTTCTTTCCAGATGTCATATCGGCAATGCTCGCCTATCATTTGTTCGACTTCCGGCGGTATCGGTTTCGCGATGAATACATAGGGTTTCAACGGGCTTCTCCTCCTTTGTCTTTCTTCTCTATTTTATTATATAAGAGAAGCGGTAACGTGAGAAATATTCAAACGCATTACGATAAATTTCTGGTTCTTTTGAACTTAAAATGAAAGGAAAAGAAATGTACATGCTTGATTTCTCCAAACAATAACAGAATCCGCCTATATTTCTGAAGGCAAAATGAGCGGAACCGCTGTTTTCAAAAGCTTTATAGGTTGGTGTAAAGATAAATTTTATTATTTTTGAAAGATATAAATGAACATATTCTGAATTTACAGTCAAATTATCGTGTCTTTTGTTGAAAGCGCTTTTGAGGCCTTTTTCTGTGCTATAATTCCTTACTGTAAGCTGGGTAAGAAGGCTTGCAATACAATCGGATGGGAGATGAATAGAAAAATGGTTTCTTTATCAAGCATTTTGGAGCACAACCAGCAGTTTGTCCAAGAAAGGAAATATGAACCTTACCAAACGACAAAATTCCCGAAAAAAAAGCTTGTCATCGTATCCTGTATGGATACAAGGCTGACGGAGCTTCTGCCGCAGGCGATGGGACTCAGAAACGGCGATGCCAAAATCATAAAAAACGCGGGAGCCATTGTTTCTCACCCATTTGGAAGTGTCATGCGGAGCATTTTGGTTGCCGTTTATGAACTGCAGGCAGAGGAAGTCTGCATCATAGGTCACCGCGAGTGCGGAATGTCGGGATTAAATGCGGCTTCCATATTAAATAAAGCGAAAGAGCGCGGCGTGGAGGACAAATGTCTCAGCCTTCTGCAGCATGCGGGAGTCGATTTGGAAACATGGCTGACCGGTTTTCACAGCGTCGAAGAAAGCGTGGCCCACAGCGTGAATATGGTCAGGCATCATCCGCTCTTGCCTGAAGAGGTGCCGGTGCACGGGCTGGTGATCGATCCGGGGACGGGGACGCTGGATGTAGTCGTTGACGGTTATGAAACAGTCAAAGGAGGATGCAGTTGACGATGCAATTTACCGGCAGATATCAGGGATACAATTTGCAGAAATTTCAGAAAGACCTAATCGCGGGAATTGTGGTCGGAATTGTAGCGATTCCACTGGGAATGGCCTTTGCCATCGCCTCGGGGGTCGGCCCGGAATACGGGCTTTACACCGTTATTGTGGCCGGAATTCTGATTTCGCTGTTGGGCGGCTCTAAATATCAGATCGGCGGGCCTACGGGGGCGTTTGTTCCCATTTTATTTGCCATTGTGATGCAGTATGGTTTTGAGAATTTACTTGTAGCCGGTTTTATGGCAGGCGTCATGCTCGTCCTGTTTGGCGTATTTAAGCTCGGAAAGATTATGAAATTCGTGCCGAAGCCGGTGATCGTCGGATTTACGGCCGGGATCGCGGTGCTGATTTTCTCGGAGCAGATTGCCCATTTTCTCGGTCTGCGCGATATCCAAAAGCATGAAAGCTTTATCCTCAACATTGCGGAAATAGGCAAGAAGATCGGAACCTTTAATTTGTACAGCATCCTCATCGCGGGAATTGCTTTGGCCATTTTGCTGTTATCAACCAGGCTGATGCCGAAGATTCCGGGCGCGCTTGTGGCGCTGCTTGTCTCTACAGCCGCAGCGGTCATGTTTTTTCCTGACAAAATGGCGACAATCGGTTCTGCTTACGGGGAGATTCCGCGGCAGCTCCCGGCTTTTCAGCTTCCGGATTTCTCAATCGATAACATGGTGATGATGTTCCCGTCTGCTTTGATCATTGCGCTTCTCGGCGGTCTTGAATCCATATTATCGGCGATGGTCGCGGACAATATGAAAGGATCACGGCATGACAGCAATAGGGAGCTTGTCGGGCAGGGCATCGCCAATATGGCAGCGCCGCTTTTCGGCGGCATACCGGCAACGGGAGCGATTGCGCGGACCGCAACAAATATTAAAAACGGCGCAGTTTCTCCGATTTCCGGTGTTGTCCACGGAGTCACCGTCCTCCTCGTCCTGCTCGTCTTCGCCCCGCTTGCCGTTCATGTACCGCTGGCAAGCATGGCGCCGGTGTTGATGGTTGTGGCTTGGAACATGAGTGAGCGGAGGGAAGTCGCCAATATGATGCGGCTGAAAAACACTGATTCATTCGTACTGGCGGCAACCTTTTTACTGACGGTTCTGTTTGATTTAATCATCGGCGTTTCTGCCGGTCTCGTGCTCGCTTTTGTTTTCTTTATCAGAAAAATGAGCGAATCAACAAGCATCAAAACACCGCATGCCGCTGTCAAATCGGTTAAAAATGATTCGTCCGTCAGCACATATTCCATTGAGGGGCCGCTGTTTTTCGGTTCAATTGATTCACTGGAATCATCGCTGCTGGAGAGGCTTCAGGAAAAGCCGAAGACGCTTATTCTGCTGATGAATAATGTACATTACATGGACACCTCCGCAGAAGCGGTGCTGGGGAATGTGATGAACCGGATCAAACGGCATAACGGGAGATTGATGATCGTCGGATTGCAATCACAGCCGAGAGAGCTGATCCGGAAGACAGGGCTGTTTCATAAAATCGGGAAACAGCATTTCTTTGAGCATCAGGACGAGATAACGGGATAAATTCAGATACGGCCTGTCCATGAAAAAGCGGACAGGCCGTGTTTTTATTCGGTTTCAAAGCGCTTGATCAGTTTTTCCTGATGGGCTTTCATCGCATCTTCTAACGTGATTCCGTACTTATCGGCAAGGATGGCCAGATTTCCGAGGACGTCACCCATTTCTTCAATCAGCTCCTGCCTGCGTTCAGCCTGGGTCGCGTCCTTTTCATCCGGCCGGTCTCTGCCGATTTCATATGCTCTTACCGCCCGGGCGAGCTCACCCGCCTCTTCCATTAAAAAGCCGATTCTGATAAATGGCCCGTACGCCGTCCATCCTCGTTTTTCGTAAAAATCTTTCGTCCATCGTTCTGCTTCAGCCATCTGCATGTGAAACACTCCTTATGTCCTGTATGATTCTTATTGATATTATCATATAGAGATGGGACAATATATAGTGTATTTTGATTTATTGATGTACATATATAGATGTGGAGATGAAAAAATGAAAACCATTTGTGTATTTGCGGGGTCAAACCCGGGGGTAAATGAAGAGTACAAACGCAAAGCGGCCGAACTGGGTGAATATATGGCGGAGCAGGGAATCGGCCTTGTTTACGGCGGTTCACGGGTCGGTCTGATGGGAACCGTCGCCGATGCGTTAATGGCAGGCGGCGGAAAAGCTGTCGGCGTCATGCCGAGCGGGCTGTTCAGCGGAGAGGTTGTTCATCAGAATCTGACGGAGCTGATTGAAGTCAGCGGCATGCATGAGCGGAAAGCGAAAATGAGTGAACTTGCCGATGGGTACATTGCCATGCCCGGCGGTTTCGGAACATATGAAGAGTTATTTGAAGTGCTGTGCTGGGCGCAAATCGGCATTCATCAAAAACCGATCGGACTGTACAATGTGAACGGGTATTTTGAGCCGATGATGAAGATGGTCAAGTACAGCATTCAGGAAGGATTTTCGAATGAGTCTCATTTAAAACTGATACACAGTTCCTCCCGGCCGGATGAGCTGATTGAGCAGATGAACAATTACTCGTACCCGATCCTTCAGAAAAAATGGACGGAAATATAAAAAAAGAGCCATCTGACATGTGTGTGAGTGCCGGGCGGACTTCATGAAAATCGAGTGTATTTGACAATGTGAGATTTCCTTAGGGAAATCTTTTTTTATGTCCAGATTACCATCGTAGTATAATTTAACTAATTCGGATTGGCTATCTAAGCAAAAGCGGAAGGAGACGGAAAATGGCGACGTTGTCAGATGTGGCTAAGAGAGCGAATGTTTCGAAAATGACGGTATCACGTGTGATTAATCACCCTGATACGGTAACAGATGAACTGAAAAAGCTCGTTCATTCCGCAATGAAAGAGCTGAATTACATCCCTAATTATGCGGCAAGAGCGCTTGTGCAAAACAGAACACAGGTTGTCAAATTGCTGATTCTCGAGGAAATGGATACGACCGAACCCTATTACATGAACTTGCTGACCGGAATCAGCCGGGAGCTGGATCGCCATCATTATGCTTTGCAGCTTGTGACAAGAAATTCACTCAATATCGGGCAATGCGACGGCATTATTGCCACCGGCTTGAGAAAGGCCGATTTTGAATTTGTCATCAAAGCTTTTGAAAAGCCGTTAGTCGTATTTGGAGAAAATGAAATGGGCTATGATTTCGTCGATGTGAATAACGAAAAAGGGACTTTTATGGCAACCCGCCATGTCATGGGGCTGGGGGAGCGTGAGGTTGTCTTTTTCGGCATTGATTTGGATGAGCCATTCGAACGCTCAAGAGAACAGGGGTATATTCGGGCGATGAAAGAGAGCTGCAGAGAAACGAAGCTGTTTCGGATCGCTAACAGTTCAAAAAAAAGTGAAAGCCTGGCAAGAGAAGTTTTGAAAACGCTCGGCCGGCAAGCCGCGTTTGTCTGCGCCACCGACCGAATCGCGCTCGGGGTCATTCGTGCGGTGCAGTCACTCGGAAAACGAATTCCCGAAGATGTGGCCGTTACTGGAAATGACGGTGTTTTTCTTGACCGCATTTCCTCCCCGCGGCTGACTACGGTCAGACAGCCGGTTGTGGAAATGGGAGAGGCCTGTGCGAAAATGCTGCTGAAAAAAATGAATGAAGGCGGCGCAGCTCAAGGTCATTTGTTTTTTGAACCGGAGTTAATTGTGCGGGAATCAACTTTGTGAAAGCTTGATTCTGTTATCGGTAACAAGAGAAAAACGATTGCTTCTCCCGATTTCATCATGCTACCTTCAAAGCATAAGCCAGCCTATAAAAAAGGGGGAAACATGATGGAATATGCCGCAATACATCATCAGCCGTTCAGTGCTGATGCTTATTCATATGACGGGCGGACGGTGCATATCAAAATCCGGACGAAAAAAGGTGATGCTGATCAGATTCGATTGGTTTGGGGCGATCCTTATGAATACAGCGGCGGCAGGTGGTCGGCAGCCGAGCAGCCAATGAGAAAAACAGCCGCAACCCAAAACCATGATTATTGGTTTGCTGAAGTGTCACCGCCATTCAGGCGTTTGCAATATGCATTTATTGTCTCAGACCAGCATGAAAACATCTTTTTCGGAGCGTCAGGGGTCTGTCCTGTAAATAAAAAAACGCTGGAAACGATTCATTATTATTTTAAGCTTCCGTTTGTTCATGAGGCGGATACATTTCAAGCGCCTGAATGGGCGAAATCAACGGTTTGGTATCAAATTTTTCCGGAACGTTTTGCGAATGGAAGAGAAGACCTGTCACCGGAAGCTGCACTGCCTTGGGGGAGCAAGGACCCGGACGTTAATGATTTTTTTGGCGGAGATTTGCAGGGGATTATCGACAAGCTCGATTATTTAGAAGAATTAGGGGTGAACGGAATTTATTTAACTCCGATCTTCTCCTCTCCATCCAACCATAAATATGACACGCTGGATTACTATTCCATCGATCCGCATTTTGGGGATCGGGAGCTTTTCCGGACATTGGTCAGCCGGCTTCATGAGCGGGGAATGAAAATTATGCTTGATGCTGTTTTTAATCATATAGGCAGCGCTTCTCCGCAATGGCAGGATGTTGTAAAACACGGGGCCCGGTCCCGCTACAAAGACTGGTTCCATATTCACTCTTTTCCTGTGAAAGAAGACAATTATGACAGGTTTGCGTTTACGCCTGATATGCCGAAGCTGAATACGGCTAATCCGGAAGTACAGAGGTATTTGTTTGAGATTGCTTTGTACTGGATTCGTGAATTTGACATTGACGGCTGGCGTTTAGATGTGGCAAATGAAGTGGATCACGCTTTTTGGAAGGCATTCAGGCAGGCTGTAACGGCCGAGAAGCCCGATCTTTATATTTTGGGAGAGATATGGCATTCCTCCGAACCTTGGCTCAGAGGAGATGAGTTTCACGCTGTGATGAATTATCCTTTCACAGAGCCGATGATTGCTTATTTTGCTGACCGGGAGATTTCTGCTTCATCCATGGCCTATCGATTAAACGCGCACTTGATGAATGGGATGCGGCAGGCCAACGAGGTGATGTTTAATTTACTGGACAGCCATGATACAGAACGTCTTCTGACAAGGTGCGGAAATGATGAGAAAACAGCCCGCGCTCTGCTGGCCTTTATGTTTGCCCAGACAGGAGCGCCCTGCATCTACTACGGAACGGAAATCGGTCTGGACGGCGGGAGAGATCCATTATGCCGGAAGTGTATGGTTTGGGAAAAGGAAAAGCAAAACCGGGAAATGCTCAGCTTTATGAAACGCTTAATCACCTTACGCAAAAAAGAAAACGCTTTATTGACGTACGGAAGTCTTGAGTGGCATCTGCTTGATGATCAAAACGATTGTATCAGTTTTTCGAGGGTTTTCAATGGCAGGCAATTGATTTTCTATTTTAATCAGGGGAACCTGGCCTGGGATGTCCGTTTGCAAGATTTTAATATGGAGAGAAGCAGAAAAGTTTACGATGCGTGGACGGATCAGATCCTTCAACATGATGCCGCTATTGCTGTTCAGCCGGGAGAATTTTTGATTTTGAGCGCTGACGCCCCTGTCTGAATTCTGTTATCGGTAACAGGCTGAAAGGCTTTGAAACCGCTTTCTCTAACAGAGTAGAATTGTAATAGATTCATAATAAAAGGGGGAAAAGATATGGCGGGGTTCGTCAAAAAGGGATTGGCTTTATTGACGGCATCAGTTTTGGCATTCTGTCTCGGCGCCTGTTCAAATTCAAAGGAATCGGCCGGCGCTGACGGCAAAAAGGTACTGACCGTGTCCGTTGAAGAAACCTATAAAAAATATATTGAAAGCATTAAAGGAGAGTTTGAAAAAGAGAATAACGTCACAGTCAACATTGCAGAAAAGCAAATGTTCGATCAGCTGGAGGCGCTTCCTTTGGACGGCCCGGCCGGCAATGCGCCTGACGTTATGCTTGCCGCATATGACCGGATCGGCAGTTTGGCGCAGCAAGGCCATTTGCTTGATCTAAAACCTGCTGATACAAAAAGCTTTGGAGATAAAGAGATGCAGCAGGTAACGGTTAACGGAAAGGTGTATGGAATGCCGCTGGTGATTGAGACGCTTGTTCTGTATTACAACAAAGATCTTATAAAAAAAGCGCCGGCAACATTTAAAGACCTTGAAACATTAACAGAGGATCCCCGGTTTTCATTTGCTTCTGAAAAAGGAAAGTCAACGGGATTTTTGGCAAAGTGGACTGACTTTTATATGTCGTACGGTTTGCTGTCCGGTTACGGCGGATATGTATTCGGGAAAAACGGCACAGATCCCGGGGATATCGGCCTGAACAATAAAGGGGCTGCAGAAGCGGTGAAATATGCGGAGAAATGGTTTAAAACGTATTGGCCAAAAGGCATGCAGGATAACTCAAGCGCAGACGATTTTATTCAGCAAATGTTTTTGGATAAGAAAGCGGCTGCAATCATCGGCGGGCCTTGGTCGGCTGCCAATTTTCAAGAGGCCGGCCTGAACTATGGCGCCGCTCCTATTCCGACATTGCCAAACGGAAAAGAATATGCTCCGTTTGCGGGCGGCAAAGGCTGGGTTGCTTCAAAATATACAAAGGAACCCGAGCTGGCTGAAAAATGGCTTGAGTATGCAACAAATGATGCCAATGCTTACGCCTTTTATGAGGATACAAATGAAGTTCCGGCCAACACAGCCGCAAGGAAGAAAGCGGGGGAGCAAAAAAATGAGCTGGCGTCAGCTGTTATTAAACAATATGAGTCAGCGGCACCTGCGCCGAATATTCCTGAAATGGCCGAGGTATGGACTGGCGCTGAAAGTTTAATGTTTGATGCGGCTTCGGGGAAAAAAACAGCAAAAAAATCGGCGGATGATGCGGTAAACGTCATAAAAGAAAACATCAAAGAAAAGTATGTGAAATAAAATCGGAGGGGAAGTGTCCGTAAGAATAGAGGGCGAAAAATGAATAAAGATGATACACTTTTACACCAAAAACGGAAGGCGCCATGGTTTTTATCGATCATTCCGGGAATTGGACAGATCGCGAATCAGCAGATATCAAAGGGGATCTTATTTCTGGTCATTACGAGTTTGTTTGCTGTTGAATTATGCGTTTTCGGTATTGAGGCGCTGACCGGATTGGTTACCTTGGGAAGTGTTCCCGGTGAAGATCACTCATTATTTATGCTGATTGAAGGCACGCTGCAATTGATCTTAACGTTGATTTTTCTCATGTTCTATATCTTTTCAGTTTATGATTTCCGTCATACCGCCGCTATGAAAGCGGCGGGTTTGAAGGTGAATACAGCGGCCAAGGATATCATCCGCCATGCGGGAGATAAAGGGTTTCCTTATTTATTTACACTGCCGGCATATCTCATGATGGTGTTTGTGATTATTTTTCCTGTTCTGGTGACTCTGTTTGTTGCCTTAACAAACTATGATTTTTATCATATACCGCCTAACAGTCTGATTGACTGGGTCGGCTTTAAAAATTTCTTGAATATCTTTTTTGTCGGTTCCTACCGGGAAACATTTGTGAATGTACTGGGCTGGACCATGATATGGACAATCTGTGCAACAACGCTGCAAATCATTTTGGGGATCGTGACGGCACTTTTTGTGAATCAAGATTTTATTAAAGGCAGACGGATATTCCGAATGATTTTCTTATTTCCATGGGCTGTTCCGGCCTTTATCACAATTATGAGCTTTTCCAATATTTTTAATGACAGTATAGGGGCGATGAACACGCAGGTGATTCCATTAATTAACCACCTGCCGTTTGTGGAACTGCCGGCGATCGCGTGGAAGACTGATGCTTTCTGGACGAAGACCGCTCTGATTATGATTCAGACCTGGCTTGGCTTTCCTTATATTTATGTCATGGTAACGGGGGTCTTGCAGTCGATTCCGGGTGAATTGTATGAAGCCGCAAAGATTGACGGGGCTTCTTTTATGCAGCGTTTTCGCAATATTACATTACCGATGATTTTATTTGCGACGGCACCGGTGATGATTACACAGTACACATTTAACTTTAATAATTTTTCAATCATCTATTTGTTTAATGAAGGCGGTCCGGGAAGCGCGGGAGCCGGTGCCGGGTCGACCGATATTTTAATTTCCTGGATCTATAAACTGACAACCGGCACTTCTCCGCAATATGCTGTGGCAGCGGCCGTGACATTGTTAATTTCTTTCGTCGTCATTGGAATTTCACTGATTGCTTTTAAAAAGTCAAATGCTTTCGGCAATGAGGAGGTGATGTAGATGGGTTCCAGAACGGCCGGAATGCTTACGAAAATCTGCACCTATTTATTTTTGCTGGTTTTAAGCATTGTCATTTTATATCCGCTGCTGATTACGGCTTCCTCCGCTTTCCGTGCGGGAAATGTGACGGCTTTTCAGCTCGATTTCTCAGGTTCCTGGACTTTTGATCATTTTAAGCGGCTGTTTGAAGAGACGCTCTATCTTCATTGGTACAGCAATACGCTGGTTATCGCGCTGTCAGTCATGGTATTGCAGGTCACGATTGTAACGCTTGCCGGGTATACGTACAGCCGCTATCGGTTTGCGGGGCGAAAAAAGAGTCTTGTTTTCTTTTTAATCATTCAAATGGTGCCCACAATGGCAGCGCTGACTGCTTTTTATGTATTGGCCATGCTGATAGGCGCTCTTGATCAATACTGGTTTTTGACAGCGATCTATATCGGCGGCGGAATTCCGATGAACACGTGGCTGATGAAAGGTTATTTTGATACAGTTCCGAGAGAAATTGATGAGGCTGCGCGAATGGATGGAGCGGGGCATTTCAGGATATTTGCCTCCATTGTGCTGCCGCTTGTGAAGCCGATGCTTGCCGTTCAAGCGCTTTGGGCGTTTATGGCGCCGTTCGGGGACTATTTGCTGGCGAAGTTTTTGCTTCGCTCGCCGGAAAGGCTGACCATTGCAGTAGGGTTGCAGTCGTTCATTTCAAATCCGCAGCAGCAAAAAGTCGCCCTGTTTGCGGCGGGGGCTATACTTGCCGCACTGCCGATATGCATCTTGTTCTTTTTTCTCCAAAAGAACTTTGTATCCGGGCTGGCGGCGGGCGGAACAAAGGGGTAGTTCAATGAAGAATGTGCAAAATGAAAGCTTTATGATCCGCAGTCTTAAAGCGTCGGTGTCTCCGTCAGGTATTTGCCGTTACGGGAAAACATTCAGCTGGCTTCAGCTTTCCTTTCTCTTTATGTTTTTGACGTCCTGCCTTATGGCGCCGTTTACGATGTCGTTTTTGAAAATGGACCGCTTCAGCCTCAAATTGGTTATGCCTGCGGCGCTTTCTGCAGTGAATGATCGTTTTGCCGAACAATTAAACGGTATTCAAATCAGGAACGGAAAACTGACAGGCGGACAGCGTTTTGATCAAATTGAAGAGGGCAACCATCTGATGGCAGTCGATATGGAGCATGAATGGAAACCAAACGGTGAAAATGGGCGTTTGCGTGTAAAAGGATATGACAACGCGGTCATATTCCAGCCTGACCGGCTGATTATTACCGACCAAAACGGAATGGGGTTTTCAGTTCGCTATGGGAAAGCGGACGCCAGTCTTACGGACCCGGGCGTATATGAGACGGAGGCTCTTATCGGTCAATTGTGGCTGGCACAGTATAAGCCGATGATCATGATGCTGGGGTGCGCAGTGATTTTTTTGATCCAGCTATTTTTTACAGCTGTGCTTGCGGGAGGCATCTGGATGGCAAAATTATCAAAAATGATCGATATCGCGTCATGTAAGGAAGCAGCTTCTGCAGCGATATGCGCATCGGCTCTGCCTGCATTCGCGGCAGCTGCTATCGGGCTGATCCGCTTTGATTTGATTACTGTATTAATGGTTCATACATGCGGCGTCACGTTGATGATTGCTTTTTTATTCAGATATATGGCCAAAACCCGCCGTCATAATGAAAATGTTCATTCGGGAGGAAGACATGATAAATCAGCGGTTGTTTGAGATTGATGAATGGAAAATCAAAACCAATACATTTCAAAAAGAGTATATACGGCTGCAGGAAAGCCTGACTTCTCTTGCCAACGGCTATATGGGCATCAGGGGGAATTTCGAAGAGGGCTATTCAGGCGGCAGCCATCAAGGCACATATATTGCGGGCGTGTGGTTCCCTGACAAAACGCGGGTAGGCTGGTGGAAAAACGGGTATCCGGACTATTTCGGAAAAGTGATCAATGCGATGAATTTTATTGGTATAGATGTGTATGTTGACGGTGAAAAAGTCGATCTCTATCAAAACCGACTCGAATCATTTGAGTTAGAGCTTCATATGAAAGAAGGAATTCTGAGGAGGAGCGCTGTTGTCCGTATTCAGGATAAAACCGTGCGAATCAAATCAGAACGATTTCTCAGCCTGGCCGTAAAAGAGCTATGTGCGATTCATTATGAAGCGGAGTGTCTGACAGGGGACGCCGTTATTACGCTTGTCCCTTATCTTGATGGCAATGTTGTAAACGAAGATTCAAACTATCAAGAGCGGTTTTGGCAGGAAAAAGAGACAGGAGCGGATTACCGCCGCGGGCATATAACGGCAAAAACGCTCGACAATCCGTTCGGAACGCCGCGTTTCACTGTCTCAGCCTTAATGGAAAATTTGACAGAAGGCTATGTCAGTCAAAGCTTTCAAACTTCCGGCATGTATGCTGAAAATCGCTTCAGCTACCAAAACAAAGCTTCATTGAAGAAGTTTATTGTTGTCACGACTTCACGCGATGTTCAAGAAGCAGAGCTTACTTCGAAAGGGGAGGAGCTTTTGGCGGCTATTCTTAAGCAAGGTTATGAAGAAGCGAGACAGCAGCATATTGCCAAGTGGAAGGAAAGATGGGCAAAAGCGGATATAGAGATAAAGGGAGATGAGGAACTTCAGCAAGGCATCCGCTACAATATTTTTCAGTTATTCTCGACATACTACGGGGCAGATGCCCGTTTGAACATCGGACCGAAAGGATTTACAGGCGAAAAATACGGCGGTGCCGCCTATTGGGATACCGAGGCGTATGCCGTTCCGATGTATTTGGCGACAGCCGAGCCGGAAGTCACGAAAAACCTGCTTTTGTACCGCTATCATCATTTGGAGGCTGCCAAACGGAACGCCGCCAAGCTGGGGATGAAGGGGGCGCTTTATCCGATGGTGACGTTTACCGGAGATGAATGCCACAATGAGTGGGAGATTACGTTTGAAGAAATTCACCGCAACGGCGCGATTTGCTATGCGATCTGCAATTATGTCCAATATACAGGGGATCGCGCCTATATGGAGGAATATGGGATAGACGTTCTTGTGGCAGTCAGCAGATTCTGGGCCGGCCGCGTTCACTTTTCGAAACGAAAAAATAAGTATATGATCCACGGCGTCACAGGGCCGAATGAATATGAAAACAACGTTAACAACAATTGGTATACGAATGTCATTGCGGCTTGGACGTTGGATTATACTCTGCAAAGTCTCGAAAGGATCTCAGCGGAGAAACGCCGCCTTCTGGATGTGCAGGAAGAAGAATTGAAAGTCTGGAGAGAAATCATCCGGCACATGTACTATCCGTATAGTGAAGAACTGCAAATTTTCGTTCAGCATGACACATTTTTGGACAAAGACCTGCAATCAGTTGACGAATTAGATCCAGCTGAACGGCCTCTTTATCAAAATTGGTCATGGGACAAAATCCTCCGCTCCAGCTTTATTAAACAAGCCGATGTGCTGCAAGGCATTTATTTATTTCCTGACCGTTTCTCTATAGACGAAAAACGCCGCAACTATGAATTTTATGAACCGATGACGGTTCATGAATCAAGCTTATCGCCCTCCATTCACGCGGTGCTCGCTGCCGAATTGAGGATGGAAAAGAAGGCGCTTGAATTATATAAGCGTACAGCAAGGCTTGATCTCGACAATTACAATCGCGATACGGAGGAAGGTCTTCACATTACTTCAATGACGGGAAGCTGGCTGGCGATCGTCCAAGGGTTTGCCGGCATGCGTACTTTAAAAGGAACGCTCTCATTCACCCCATTTTTGCCGAATGAATGGGACGGTTACTCGTTCCATATCAATTATCGAAACCGCTTGATCAAGGTGACGGTCGAAGAAAGGCGCGCCATTTTTGAGCTTGTCAAAGGCGAACCGGTGTCCATCACAGTTTATGGAGAACCGATGGTGCTGAATGAACGATGTGAAAGGAGAATGCCTGATGAGTGAATGGTGGAAAGAAGCTGTCGTGTATCAAATTTACCCGCGCAGTTTTTATGATTCCAATGGAGATGGATTTGGGGATTTACAAGGCATTATCAAAAAGCTTGATTATATCAAAAGACTTGGCGCGGATGTGATCTGGCTGTCGCCCGTGTTTGATTCTCCGCAGGATGACAACGGTTATGACATCAGTGACTACAGAAACATGTACGAAAAATTCGGAACAAATGAAGATATGTTTCAGTTAATTGATGAAGTGCATCAGCGCGGAATGAAAATCATCATGGATCTGGTCGTGAACCACACGTCGGATGAACATGCCTGGTTTGCTGAAAGCCGCAAGTCGAAGGACAATCCTTACCGGGATTATTATTTTTGGAAAGACCCGAAATCGGACGGTTCTGAGCCGAATAATTGGGGATCGATTTTTTCAGGCTCGGCGTGGACGTTCGATGAAGGGACAGGACAGTATTATTTGCACTACTTTTCGAAAAAACAGCCTGATTTAAATTGGGAAAATGAAGCCGTTCGCCGGGAAGTGTATGATCTGATGAAGTTCTGGATGGATAAAGGCGTTGACGGCTGGCGGATGGATGTGATCGGCTCCATTTCCAAGCACACTGATTTTCCGGACTATGAAACAGATAACAGCCGCCCCCATATCGTCGGCCGTTATCACTCTAACGGCCCCCGCCTGCATGAATTTATTCAAGAGATGAACAGGGAAGTGCTTTCTCATTACGACTGCATGACAGTCGGAGAGGCAAACGGTTCTGATATTGAAGAGGCGAAAAAATATACGGATGCAGGCAGGCAAGAGCTGAATATGATCTTTACATTTGAACATATGGATATCGATACAGAACAAAACTCGCCAAATGAGAAATGGCAGATCAAGCCGTTTGATGTGATTGCTTTAAAACAAACGATGACAAGGTGGCAGACCGGGTTGATGAATAGCGGCTGGAATACCTTGTATTTTGAGAACCACGATCAGCCGCGGGTGATTTCCCGCTGGGGCAATGACGGTGAGCTGCGGAAACAGTGTGCGAAAGCATTCGCAACGGTTCTCCACGGGATGAAAGGCACACCGTTTATTTACCAGGGAGAAGAAATCGGCATGGTCAACAGTGATATGCCGCTGGAGATGTATGACGATCTTGAAATAAAAAATGCATACCGTGAACTAGTCATCGAAAACAAAACGATGTCAGAAAAAGAGTTTGTCAAAGCCGTGATGATAAAAGGAAGGGATCACGCGAGGACGCCGATGCAATGGGATGCAGGAAAACATGCCGGATTCACAGCCGGAGACCCTTGGTTAGCGGTCAATTCCCGCTATCAAGAAATCAATGTGAAAGAATCCTTGGAAGATCAAGATTCAATTTTCTATTACTATCAGAAGCTCATTCAATTACGAAAGCAATATAAGATCATGGTATACGGAGATTATCAGCTGCTGCTGGAAGATGATCCGCAAATCTATTGTTATATCCGTAAATATCAAGGGAAAAAGCTTCTCGTCGTTGTGAATTTGTCGGAAGACAAGGCCCGGTTCGAAGCGCCTCCGGAACTGATCCATGAGCGCTGGAAAATCCTGATTTCGAACTATCCGCAGGAGCGGGCTGACTTGAAGAGTATCAGCCTCAAACCTTATGAAGCTGTGATGGGCATCAGCATATGAAAGCGGTTATTTTTGATTTAGACGGAGTGATAACAGATACGGCTGAATATCATTTTCTCGCTTGGAAGCACATCGCAGAACAAATTGATATTCCCTTTGACAGGAATGTGAATGAAGGCCTGAAAGGAATCAGCCGGGAAGAGTCACTGGAAAGCATACTGATCTTTGGCGGAGCGGAAAAAAGGTTTACACATGCGGAGAAACAAGAACTGCTGCATCAAAAAAACCAATATTATCAAACGTTGATCAGCAGATTGACGCCGGAAGATCTCTTGCCGGGAATCGGCAGGCTTCTTTGTGAATTAAAAAATGAACATATAAAAATCGGGTTAGCATCTTCAAGCCGCAATGCCCGCGCGATCTTAAAACGTTTGGCGATTATCGATGATTTTCAAGCCATTGTTGACCCGGCGGCTCTTGCGAAGGGGAAGCCTGATCCCGAAATCTTTTTAACAGCTGCAGCGCTGCTCGGTGTTTCCACGGCTGAATGCGCGGCAATAGAAGATGCTGAAGCAGGAATATCTGCAATTAAATCTGCCGGGATGTTCGCGGTCGGTGTCGGGCGTGAACAGTCGATGCTTGGTGCTGATCTGGTTGTGAGGCAAACCGGTGAATTGTCGTTTGAGCTGTTGAAGGAAGAATGGAAGCAGTATAGGGGAAAGGTTTTAAAAAGCATCAGAGAGTGAAAAAAACCTGCAAGAGACATCATCTCTTGCAGGTTTCTGAGGCATTACTTCTGGTCTTCCGTATTGCGTGTCAGCACTTTATCGATTAAGCCGTATTCTAAGGCTTCATCAGCTGATTTGAAGTTGTCGCGGTCTGTATCGCGCTCAATGACTTCAAGCGGCTGGCCGGTACGTTCAGCAAGCACTTTGTTTAATTTGTCGCGAAGCAAGAGAATGCGTTTTGCGGCGATTTCAATTTCTGTCGCCTGTCCTTGCGCTCCGCCAAGCGGCTGGTGAATCATAACTTCACTGTTAGGAAGCGCGTAACGTTTGCCTTTTTCTCCGGCTGCAAGTAAAAATGCTCCCATAGAAGCGGCCATACCGATGCAGATCGTGGATACTTTCGGTTTAATGAACTGCATTGTATCATAGATTGCCATACCGGCAGTGATTGATCCGCCAGGGCTGTTAATGTAAATGGAAATATCTTTTTCAGGGTCTTCCGCTTCAAGGAATAAAAGCTGTGACACGATGGAGTTCGCAACGTTGTCATCAATCGCAGATCCAAGCATGATAATACGGTCCTTCAAAAGACGGGAGTAAATGTCATAAGCTCTTTCTCCGCGGTTCGTTTGTTCAATGACTGTAGGTATTAAATTCATAATGCTCCTCCTTCACCTTTTAGGTAAGTATGTATTTACATGATACATTTTTGGTCAATAAAGGTCAAACAAAACGCTGACCAAAATGCCAACCTTTTCTTCTAACACCATTTTTCCCATAAAACAAAAAGTTCAAACAGCAAAGTGAAAATGAGGATGATCAGCGCCGGAGCCTTGAGAAAATGATATGGCCGGAGCGCTCAAAATAGACCGCAGTCGCGTCGGTACATACGGCTGAACGGTCTGACTACGTTGTCCGTCCTTCCAAAAGCCGTATCGGCAAATACGTTTCCAGCGGCAAATCATCAAATTCGCCTTCAATTTCTTTTGCTAAAATCTCGATGGCTGTTTTGGAAATCAATTCGATCGGCTGCTGGATGGTTGTCAAGTCCGGCAGAACCGATTGAACGGTTTCAGTGCCGTCATAACCGATCACTTTTAATTGACTCGGGATGTCTTTCCCCCGTTTTTTAGCCTCGTTCATCACGGCAGCCGCCATGATATCATCGCTGGCAAAAATTCCGTCGGTGTCAGGCTGTTCATCGAATAATGTTGAAATAATATCATGGTAATGCTGATAAAAGGGTACTTCATATGTAATAGGCTTCCGTCCGTGTTCATGCATGACGTCTTCGTATGCTTTTCTTCTGAGGTTTGCCGGTGTTTCGAGTTCAATCGGGCCGTTGAGATGGACGATGTGCCGGCACCCTTTTTCAATCAGCAGTTCAGCCGCCTTTTTTCCGCCGTCATAGTTGTCTGAGCCGACGACTGGAATCGTGTCCGATAAGTAATGATCAATGGCGACAATCGGCAGATTTTGCTTGTGATCATTGAGAATTCCCCGGTTGTAAGTCACGGCGATCACGCCGTCCACTTGGTTTCTTATCAGCATCTCCAAATATTTTTCTTCCTTATCCTTTCGATGTAAACTGTTGCAAAGCAGCAGTTTGTAGCCCATGGACGTACAAATGCTTTCAATATGAAAGGCGAGTTCGCCGAAAAATGGGTTGCTGGAGTTTGGGATGATAAGCCCTATTAAATTGGTTCGTTTTCGGAATAAAGAGCGGGCCAGATCGTTTGGAAAGTAATTGATTTCTTCCATCGCCTTGTACACTTTTTCTTTTGTTTTTTCGCTGATATAGCCGCGGTTATTTAATACCCGCGAAACGGTTGTAGATGAAACTCCCGCTATTTTCGCAACATCATGAATGTTAGGCTTCATTCCCGTGCCCTCCTGCTTACTGAAATGGCTTACAATTTCCGTCACGCACTTATTTTAGAGAATCAGGCTGACATGTGCAAGGACATTCCATGTTTCTGTTTTCATATAAAGAGGGTGTGTTTGATTTGATTGAAATAATCAGAAAATTTTATGTCAACCGATTGACATATGAAACCGGTTGACATACAATTCTCTTTGAAAGCGCTTTATTTATGGAGTGAGGGGAAGTGACGGGTATGGAGAGATGGCTGGCGGCAATAAAGTGAAAGAATCAAGCAGCGATGTAAAGTAAGCGCTTACTCGGAGCACGCATGTATGTGATGAAAATGAAGAAGGAAGTATGCGGCTCTAAAACGGCTATTAAAAGGTCCTATTAAAGGAGCGGTGCAAATGAAAAGCTCAAAAAGTCTGTATTGGAAACTGAGTGCTTATTTCTTCTTTTTCTTTTTTACTTGGTCTTCCAGCTATTCTTTATTTGCGATTTGGTTAGGGCAGGAAATCAATTTAAACGGATCAGCGACAGGCATTATCTTTTCTGTAAACGCCGTATTTGCCCTGTGCATGCAGCCTCTTTACGGTTTTATCTCTGACAAATTGGGGCTGAAGAAAAAGATATTGTTTATGATCAGCTGTCTTCTCATATTCACGGGTCCGTTTTATATCTTCGTCTATGGGCCGCTTTTACAATACAACGTCTTTCTTGGCGCCGTTGTCGGAGGCTTATATTTGGGAGCCGCTTTTTTGGCGGGGATAGGCGCGATTGAAACGTACATTGAAAAGGTCAGCCGTAAATATGATTTCGAGTATGGA
The DNA here is from genome assembly GCF_042296235.1 of Bacillus sp. A1. Classification (NCBI taxonomy): domain Bacteria; kingdom Bacillati; phylum Bacillota; class Bacilli; order Caryophanales; family Bacillaceae; genus Bacillus; species Bacillus sp. A1. The sequence goes on along the minus strand of NZ_CP141181.1, from coordinate 3,412,457 downwards.
AAATCTAGAATGTGGGGCTCGCTGGGCTGGGCGGCGGCTGCATTTTTTGCAGGTCAGCTTTTCAATATTAATCCCAATATCAACTTCTGGATCGCGTCTGTTTCAGCCGTCATATTAACGGCCATCATCATGTCTGTAAAAATTGAAATGACCGATCATGAGAAAAACAGAGCGGATTCGGTCCGGTTAAAAGATGTGGGGCGGCTCTTTTTACTAAGAGATTTCTGGTTTTTTATGATGTACATTATCGGGGTGACTTGCATTTACGGCGTATATGATCAGCAGTTCCCGATCTACTATGCGTCTTTGTTTCCTTCAGTGTCGACGGGTAACCAAGTATTCGGCTATCTTAATTCATTCCAAGTGTTTTTGGAGGCCGGCATGATGTTTCTTGCGCCTTTTATCGTCAATAAGTTCGGGGCGAAAAACAGTTTGATTTTAGCGGGGTTTTTAATGGCTTTCCGCATCGTCGGGTCGGGAATTGCAGTTGAGCCTGTAGGCATTTCATCAATGAAACTCATCCACGCACTGGAATTGCCGATTATGCTGATCGCTGTTTTTAAATATTTGGCTGCCAATTTTGATACGCGTCTGTCGTCCGTCCTTTATCTCGTCGGTTTTCAATTCGCATCTCAGGCAGGCGCGTCGATTCTGTCGCCGCTTGCGGGAGGATTATATGACAGTGCGGGGTTCCGTCAAACCTATCTCATCATGGGAATCGTCGTCTTCGGTTTTACCGTCATCTCCATATTTACTTTATTGGGCCCGAAACAAAACAGCAGGCGTGTCCAGCGTCTGCAAAAAATCGGATAGAGAGGATGTTACAAATGGATAGAATTCAGCAGGCGGAAGAAGCTTTGAAGGAAGCCGAGGGTAAAGTGAAACAAAGATATCGATTGGGGTACCATATTATGCCCCGGGCGAATTGGATCAATGATCCGAACGGACTTATTCAGTTTAAAGGAGAATACCACGTCTTTTTTCAGCATCATCCGTATGATGAGCATTGGGGGCCGATGCATTGGGGACATGTAAAAAGTAAAGATCTCATTCATTGGGAGCACCTGCCGGTTGCCTTAGCTCCGGGGGATGAATTCGACCAAAGCGGCTGTTTTTCGGGAAGCGCGGTCGATGATCATGGAAGATTGGCCCTCATCTATACAGGACATAATATAATTGATCAAGAGAAAGACCTATTCTATCAAACTCAAAATATCGCTGTCAGCCAAGATGGAACCGTGTTTGAAAAGCTTCAGGAAAACCCCGTTATTGCGGAACCGCCGGAAGACAGCGCCCGTCATTTCCGCGATCCGAAAGTATGGAAGCATCGCGATGTTTGGTATATGGTCATCGGCAACTCCTCAAAAGAAAACGTCGGACGGGTCGTTTTATACCGTTCACCTGATTTGCGTGATTGGGAATACGCGGGGGTTCTCGCCCAAAGTGACGGTAATCTCGGCTATATGTGGGAATGTCCTGATTTCTTTGAATTAGGCGGCAAACATGTCCTGCTGATTTCGCCCCAGGGGATCGAGGCGGACGGTGATTCCTATCAAAATTTACATCAAACCGGTTATTTAATCGGTGACTATCATGATGAAACAAACAAATTTACACACGGCGCTTTTAAAGAACTGGATCACGGCCATGACTTTTACGCCGTGCAAACATTATTAGATGATAAAGGACGCAGAATTGCCATCGGCTGGATGGATATGTGGGAATCTGAGATGCCGACAAAAGCGGACGGATGGTGCGGTGCACTGACTTTGCCGCGAGAACTGACTTTGCGTGATGATCATAAACTTTTGATGAATCCCGTGGAAGAAACCAAGCAGCTGCGGAAAATGGAATATCGGGAATGTGCCGGACGATCGGTTTCAGGGAGTTACTTGGCAAAGACGTCCGAAGACCTGCTTGAAGTCCGAGTCGTGTTTGATATAAACGATTCTGATGCCGAAACGGCAGGTTTTAAGATTCGCGGCCTTGACGAAGAAGAACTTGTGCTGACATACAATCTGACGGATAAAAAGCTGACACTTGATTGCACCAAGATGGGGAAAGCGAAAGACGGTGTGAGAAGGGTGCAGACGGATACAAACGGCAAGCTGGCGCTGCGTATCTTTATTGACAGATCCTCGATTGAAGTATTCGCCAATCATGGAGAAACAACGATGACAAGCCGTATCTATCCGAATGAAGGCAGATTGGGGATTGAGCTGTTTTCTGAGAAAGGCGCCGTAAAGGTTGAGGAATTCACCTATTGGACGTTAAAGGACATTTGGAAAAAAAGCTGAAATGTGCTTTTTCTGAAGTGGCTGGAAATGTACCGATCCGGGGGCAGTCCGCCTGAAATGGTTTTTTTGTGAAAATCAATGCCGTTATACGATGCAGGATTATGCTGCATGAGGAAGCTGCATAATCCTGTTGTTGCATTATCAAAAAAGAGTTGCTTTCTGTGCGTTTCTTTATTATAATATAAAGGTATCTGATTGAAAAAACGTGCGCTCGTAGCTCAGTTGGATAGAGCGGTGGTTTCCGGTACCACGTCTGTCGGGGGTTCGAATCCCTCCGAGCGCGTCCAATACGTTATAACCCCGTCATATCAACGTTTTCCGACGGTCCGTTAAGCGTTAAGTGTACGAAAAGTGTCCGGAAGGGCGCGAACCGGTAAAGAACGGGCCCGGCTTTAATCGGTCGGCTCGCTTCTCCTAAAACGAAATAGTCCGATTCAGCAAACGTAACCTCGCGGATAAATAAATCCGGGAGGTTTTTTTGTTATGGCGGTTTTAAAACGGAGGCAAGGCGTCCGGAATCGGCGCGAGACTGACGGAATAATGAAGAGCTTCAAAGCGGTGAAGACCGTTCATGAAGCGTTGGAAATCGTTTGCGAATTATATGTAACGGAGAACTATCGCGATAGAACGATCAATGATTATCGGAAGTATTGGGCCGAATTCACGGAGGTAGTCGGAATCATGCCGTCTGATAACGTGACGGACATCACGGAAGATCATCTGCGTTCTTATATTACAACGATGCTAAACATACGAGCTCTTTCGCCTGTAACGATAAACATTCGTTTAGGCGGTATTAAATCGATCCTTAGCCGAATGACTAAGCGCGGCCTTCTAAACGAGAATCCAGCGAAAAGAGTAACAAAGCTTCGCGTCGATGAAAAGACGATAAAAATGCTCACGGATAGTCAAGTACGGCGTTTCTTTAAAATGATCGATAAAGATACATTTCCGGGCTTTCGCGATTATGTAGCGTTCCTTATTGCGCTGAAGTGCGGGCTTCGCTCGAATGAGCTTGAAGGACTCAAGCCGGAAGATATCGACTTTGACAACCTCGTTATTGTGCTTCCGGGCGCCGTCAACAAGAACCGTAAAAACAGAATGGTACCGATGACTGAACAAGTCGCGGAAGAGTTGCGGCAATTACTAACGGAAATGACGGATTATTTCGGTACTTTTACGCATGTTTTCGTTAATCAGTACGGAGATAAGATTGCGAAAGATCATTTGCGGAAGAGGGCTGCGAAGTACGGGGAAATGGCGGATTTAAAAAAAGAATGCCGACCGAGCCTTCACAGCTTACGACATTCCTTTGCGATTAACTATCTACGGAACGGCGGTGACATACGTTCCCTACAAAAAATAATGGGGCACGCTGACCTCGCTTCTACAGAAATATATCTCGATTATGTAGACGATATCGTAATCGAGCAATACAGAAAAGCAAGTCGAAACGACACGTTAAAGATATAAAAACAAAAAAAGAACGCCATCCAGCGGAAATAAATCCGATAGATAAGACGCCCTAACCTACGTCTATCTTATCGGAAAAAAGCGTACGTGTCAACGCTTATTTAAGTGCGCCCGTTTTTCCGACGGACCGGCGTCTCTTATCGAGGAGAGAGCCGAATGTATACGAAAGAAGCCTCTAAAATGGCGTCATTCCGTTCAGTGGATGAGCTTAACGGCGCCATCCGTACGCACATATACCGCAATAAATCCGATCTAACGCCTGCCGCAATCGAGGTTCTAAAGGTGTTGTCTCGTCATGCCGTCAAAACGCCGGGCGTGGCGTACCTGAAGCTCGCATCTATCGCGGAATTAATCGGCCGGCACCGCGTTACTGTGATTCGGGCCATTAAACGTTTAGTCGATCTCGGCATTATCCGCAAAGAAATTAAATACCGGCCAGTATCCGGCGGCAACGGCGCAAATATGTACGTTATCCTGCCGGCGGCCGATGTTACCCCGTCCGTGTTACCCCGCCAAGAAGCCGAAAAGCCAACGGAGACAAAGCCGGAAGCGCCGAAACGGGGGAACGAAGCTGTTATTTCTCAAAGCAAATTAAAGTTACTACGTAATACGTATGCTGCGTTTAAGTCTGCGGTCAATACGTTTATCAGCGATCGGAAATTAACGAGCAAGTTGTACGGCATATACCTTGCGCATACGTCGTATTTAAAAGGCGTGTATGCTGCCGGTGCGCTTCAAGAAATCGGACTGGAAGCCGTTCGTCAAACGTTTATAGCGACTAAACGGAAGCCTATCCGCAACTTGGCCGGCTATTATAACGGCGTACTAGACCGGATGCTTGACCGTTTGCTTTCAGATCGATTCGATGACTTGGAAGCATAAAAAAGACGCTGATTGTTCAGCGTCAGTAATTCATCGAGTGCGGACTGTTTCGCACTCCGGACACACAACCAATGTAACCGGAGTAAGTTTGAATGATGCTGAGTTTAATCCTTGGCTTTCCTTAAGGGAAACTGAAGAATTACCTATCTGAATGGGGGTAAATCTTTGCTCACCTTCTTCGAATCCACAAGCCGCACATTTTAAGTTTGCCATTAAAAACACCTCCCTACGTCAATTATATCAGCGTAGAAAGGCGTTGTGTGGAGGGCAGGTCAGTCTTGGCGTTCGAACTGGACGACCTCTTCAATAGGACAATCTAAGTATTCGCAAATATAAGCGATTGTAGTCAATGAAACAAATTCGCCGGCTGAGAACTTCGCCATGATTGTCGGCGAGATGCGTAGATCATCCTTTAGTTGTTTCTTTGTTATGTCTCTCTTTAATAAAGTCATCTCTAGCGGTTTATAGTTTGGTTTTAAGGTTAATGATTTCTTCGTCATTCTAATACCTCCGAAAATGCTTGCTATGTTTATGCACTTATTATAACATATATGCATAGGAATAATACAAAAAAGTGTAGGAAAAATACATAAATGTGTTGACTTAAACTACACAAAAGTGTATTATAGTATTAGAAGGACGGAACAACAGTCCTTCAAAAACAGAAAGGAGGACGGAAGATTGATTGAACTAATCACAAAGCTTTCCGTTATCGCCGCATCTTGGCTAACGATACTGAAACTCACGCTAGAGCTTCGCAAGATGCGGAAAGAGACGAAAAGCAAAAAGCGACGCTCTCCCTCCAAGAAGAAACGTCGCAAGTAACCAAGACGGGGCGAAAGCCCCGGCTGTTCAATCAATTATACCACATATGAAAAAGATTAATACAATCGAATTGTTTCTAATTGTTGCCCTTTGCTTCTGGATCGCAAGCATGAATTTTACAGCACTTTCTGTTTTAGACTTCATCGGAATTGGCACAGCGGTCGTATATTGCGGGTTGATCGTGTGGAAATTGCTGTCCCGATGAATAACAAAACGGCGTTCGGCGGCAGCGAAGTCGTCGGACGTCACTAAACGAAAGGATGATCCGTTATGACAAACGTTATCAATAAAAACAGCCTTATTCCGGCTGAGTACGTTATATATAATTTCGCAGGAGAAGGAAAAGACTTGCGGAAGGACAAACAGCTCGTTCACTTAGGCGGTAATTTAGCGATTGGCTACGAAGATGGTTGCGGTATCATGCTTTATGAAATGGCTGGCGATCCCGGTGCGTGGGAGATCGGAGACAATGACCACGTCTTACACGATATATACGATGATGGTTGGCTCTCCGATGTCCCGATCCAAAAGCTCGCGAGTATGTCGGTTCTTGAATTCATGCTCACGGTTGCCGAAAGGAAAGCGAAGAAAAAGGCAGTGGTTTCATGAATATCCGTAGTACACTTTACCTAATTGCGCGAATTCTCGGTGATGTCAACGCAGTCAAACGCGGGAAAATCGGTCAAAGAATTGTCCGGAGGGCGGCCGGAAAAGCCATCGGCAGGCTTTTCAAGTAGTTTAGACTCGTTTGTCAACAATTACCTCTAAAAACTTTGTGACTTTCGACATATTTCGACGGAAAAATTCTCAATAGTCAGGTAATATAGTGAACAACAAGAGAACACTTGTACGGGTGAAAATTCAGGTGGCTTACATAAGCCACTTCTCGGTTGACGGGTGATGCTTAATCCCGCCAGCGACTGTCTATTCTTGCGGAATCCATTCGTACAGATCATCTATGGTGCAGTTTAAGATCTGCGCAAACGTTCGAGCAGTTCCGAGAGTCATTTCTTGTTTACCCTGTACGTACTTAGAGATATGACTCTTATCGTAACCACTTTTGTCCGCAAGCATCGTTTGTGTAAAGCCACATTCGACTAACAAGTCGCGAAGTAGACACCGTCCCGGTCTGTACTTCACCGATTAAACACCTCCGCAAAGCTTTTATCGGGCTTTACGAAGGAAATTATAAACTATTGCCGTCTGTTTTTCTATTCGTTTCTGGATGCACAATAATTTGGAGGAAGAAGGGGAAGGGTTTGAAAAGTTTATCGGACGAAATTTTCAATTTGATTGAAGATAGCGATCTAAAACCGACAAAAGTAGCAGAAATGGTTGGGATATCAGGAACTACTCTGTCTGATTTGAAAGAGTCTGATACCATCGGATTCATTTCAATGCTTAAGATAGCGCAAGTTTGCAAAGGATCTGAGTATCACGATGTCATGAGGAAATGGTGTCAGGTGCTCTTCACGACCGAATCACTTAAACATGCTTTCGAGTATGCGGCGGTTAAGAGGGACGTGGATCTTCTCGGAGAGTTGTTGTGTAAAACGAAAAACGATGAATACCTAGATTTGTATCGCAGTGTGTATGGATTAATCTACAGTTTTATGAGGGGAAAGATTCCGTTTCTCGATCTATATAATGAGCTTAAAAGTGTCCGAACGTCGAAGGACAAAAGCTTGTCGATCATAGTGAATATCTATAACTGCTACATGCTTTACTACAAAAAGGACTTCCTTGGGATATTAACGAGAGCTAAGAAGATCGAGAAAGAAATTCAAAAACTAGGAAATGGCAGAAGATCTTTTTTTAAGCAATGCTATACTTACAGATTATCTGAGGTTATGATGCCGGTACATCTTCACTTCTCTAATTTTGAAGCAGCGCGACGTTACGCGGAAATTTTAATTCACTCCAATATAAGCTACAAAGCGCTATCGGATGGGTATTACGGGCTTGGGATGTCTTACTTACTGAGCAATAAATCTTTATGTTTGAGGTATCTTGAACGCAGTTATCAGGCGATGAGCAAAATCGAAAGAACTGATCTTATCGCTGAAACTAAAACAAACTTTGAACTAGCTAAATTGTATTTCGATGTTCGAGAAGGGATGTCTATTCCTGAGATGAAGCGCTTCTTAATGAATATGACATTACGAGATGAGGCTGATTTCATAAAATACTTTGGTTTTATATCAAAAAATAGTCTGTCATCGATCTATGAAGGTATAAGCTATTTCTTCAGTAAAAAGAATTTTTTATTTGCTTATTTAATTGCCGATGATCTTGCTCGATTTGGTGTCGACGGTGAGCAAGTTGAGGCTTTAAAGTCGATAAAATTAATTGATAAGGTGGAGATTAGTTTTGAAAAAGAAGTTATTAGCTGTTTTAATCACTGGGATCGTGTTGGTATCAGCCGGGTATCTTAGCCAAAAAGAACAACCTGTAACAAACAGTGCAAAAGACGAGTTTAAAGTAGCTGAGCTTAATCCCGGAGCCTAATGCTTTTGCCCGCTGGCGCTTGTCGGCGGGCTAATCCTAAAATTCAGGGAAATTTAAAAAATATGAAATGGCTTAAAATTCAAATTCTTTTGTGGAGTAGTGGTATATTTTTCTTAAAGGCAAACGCGTTTTGGCGAACGCATAACAAAAAGGCCGACCCGTTGGCGCGGGCGACCCGTAAATCTCAGTTAGAAGATACAACAAACACGACATTTACACTCTTGGCGGAGTAATCGTATTTGTCAATCGCTGTTACTTGCACATAACAGCTTTTTAAGCAACCAAAAGAACCCGAAGGTTTTGTTACTTATTTTGTATTTTATCCGTTGTCACCGGATTTTACAAGGCGAACAGTATGCGAACACCTTCGGGAAATTGAATGGAGGTCAATGATATGCCAGTCGATTTCACATGGATATTTCCAATATCCGCAGTAATCGTAGTGTTTATCTTAGGCTGCATGGTATGGGCGGTTTGGAAAACAGATTCCGACGCTCAAAACAACAACTTCGGAGGGTTCGATAATGAATAAATATAACGTTTCTCGATCAGCAGTAAAAAACGCGGTAGCTCGTCTCAGTCTTACAAATGCGCAGGCACCGAACGCCTTAATTAAATACGCACAAGGCGCCGCGTTCGTTTGGGCGCTCGACTCTACAAGCGGCAGCCAAGCCGTTTACGATAATTACAAAGAAAGAGTGCGCCTTGTTATCGCTGAGAATGGCACCATCTTGGACGTTTTCCCCCTTGATTACGCGCTACAGTCACCGCACAACTTATCGGAAGAGGTACGACAATCGCTTATGGAGTCGACTAAAGAGACTTTGATTGCGAGAAGAGACGAAACCCACCGTAAATGGTGCGAATCTGAACTCGCTTTCCATGAAAATAGTTACGAAATCGCTAAAGTGCGCTTCGAATTAATTGACGCAGGTACCGAAGAGGCTGCGGCGTTAAACAGCCGTTTAGCGGACCTTTGCGCAGATAATAAGCGACTGCACGAAGATAGATCAGCATTCAGAAAAGAACGGACTGATTTAGAGCGTGCTCTTGTACCTTATATCTAAGATTGCGGACGGAACTAAAATTCGAGGGGGAAACGAAATGGAGAAAGTAAAAGTAAATCATCTTTGGTTGGTCGAGGACGGAAAGCGTTTTGAAGAAGAGATTGACGCAGTTAATATCGGGAATGGTCACGTAATCACCATGACAAATGCTGAGGAAAACGAGCAACTAGTCTGCCTCTACTCACTGTATGAAGGCTTAAACGGACCGGAAATCGGGTGGTTCTCTGAAGTTCACGAAGACGTAGCGTATACGGTGCCGGAAAGCGGATCTGTTCCGAGCTTAGAGGAGATCGCAGCCATGTCCGCAGTCGAGCTTATGTTGTTCTTGGCCGGTAAGTACAGAAAGGAGGCGCAACCGGCATGAGCGAGTTCCAAGCGCAGAAGGTGCATTTGGTCCGACACGGATCGGCGGATTTTCCATATGAAGAAACCCACGACGCCTATTTAATCTCAGCGGATACGATAGCATTGTGCGACTTTGATGCGTGGGGCGGCGGCAGGTTTGCGTTTTACGACACGGGCGGCCTAACGCGTAAGAATGACGGATACCACTTATACGACGATGCTCACCCGGAATCGTTCTCATTTGAGTTCGCTAAGGCTACGGCGGCCCTAAAGAAGCTCGACGGCCGCGAAATAGCAGATATGAGTGTCGCGCAGTTCATGCGGATGTTTTTCACGGGAGGAGAAAGCCATGTATAGAGTAGGCGAAACTGTGCGTTATTGGGGCGTTAAGGTGGGCGGCCTGACGTGGTTCTCATCAGAAATAATGATGGGTACGATACTCGAACAGCATCCCGTAAAAAAGAGTTATAGGATCGAGGGACAGTCGGGAACCGTTCACGATGTTCCGGAAAAGTTGATTGACGAAGGCTCCGCAGTAAAAGCCGGTTAAACGCCGGTTTATTTTTTGTCCAATTTCCGAAGTGCTTTCGCAGTTATAAATGACGGAAGAAAATCCGATAAAAAGTTGTGCCAAGCTGAAAGTTGATACGCAGTTAATAGCGAGGGAACAAATTCACGTTGAATTGTGCAGTCTAAAAAAGAGTCACGGGTATTATCTCTTGAGGAGGCTGCCGGGTGCTCTAGTTGATCTGGAAAACATCTTTGGATTTTCGAAAATAAATGCGCGATTTTCAAAAATAGTGCATATTATCGGTTGGTTTTAAAAATTTTTTTGTCCCTAAACCTCAATCGTGGCAAGGCTCAGAAGAAAATTGTAAAAAATTAGGTTGTCGCACAAATGAAGGCCGCCTGCCCGTTATAAAGTAGAGGGGCCAATTTACACTGGATGTAGACTTTCGGCCAGAAACAGCTAATTAAGCGCAGAAGGGAGCCTGCTTATGGAAATCACTAGCGAATTATTTGAACTACTTCGACGACACAAGAACATGACACAAGAACAGTTTGCGGAGTTATTAGGGATTAGCAAAAAGACAGTCAGTGCAATTGAAAGGAAGGAACGCTCGGTATCAAGGCGTACGCAACACCGAATTATTGAACGGATAGAGATTACAGAGAGTCTTCTCGAATACAAAGAAAAATATGACAGTTTGCGAGAACTTGTAAATTAAACAGAGTTCTTCGTGGCTTTAAGGTGGTGATCATTATATCGAAATAAGATAAGAACGCAGAAATACCCAATTGAAAACTACCACAAAAATGGAGGGAACGCAATGGGATCAGCGACCAACAGGCCGGACTACCATCGCCGATATGAGGCGACATATCAATTAAATGATGCGGAAGGCGTACGCAATCTATTGCGTGACTATAACGCCATTGATTCTCGGCGATTTGTAGGCGATACAGCCGCGTCAGACATACTTCTGGATTTAAAGGATGCTATAGATGCGGCAGGCCTTACAGCGCTTCAGCGTAGGGCATTAGAGCTTATCTATTTCGACGATCTTACGCAACAGATGGCCGCTGAATATCTCGGCATTGACAGAAGTGTCGTTTCTAAGCACATAACGGCGGCCGTCGGAAAAATAGCGAGTGTATATGCATATTGGGCGGCTCGCGGCGAGGGATACTGCGCAAGTTAACATCCTACAAATCAGGATGATGTACAAAAGATTAACAATAAAAAATAAATGGGGGAATTTATAATGAAAAAATTTACGGAAATTGAGCGCAATCTTATTACAGTTATCTTGGACGGTCGTCGCAATGACTACAAAAAAGAGCATGATTTTGAAAAGGTGTTCGGACGTAACGCTACTATTGATCTTGCAGAAGGCCGCACATTTTTGTTGGACGATGCGCTGTTTGGAGCAGATGGAGCTCCCGAGATTATTTACGATCTTTTGTACGAAACAGAATGCGATAATGTTAGCTTCGAAGTTATGATTAACGCACTGGAAGCCGCAGTTAATGGCGATTGGGAAAACGTCCCGGACGTGGAAGAAGCGATCGAGCTGACCGACCGCGAGCAAAATAAAGTCAGCGAGAGGAAGTTGCTTTTACGCGAATTCTTTGAGTCTGTCCGTAAGCTGAACGCGAAGTCCGAAGAAAACTGCGTAAGCATAGCGGCAGAGTTAAGGGAAGTCGAGGGGGTTGTACTATCCGGACTTGTTGTGTGGCACGAGGGCATTGCGGCCGATATAGATGAGTTCTTATCCGGAGTCAAGACGTTAGAGGAAATTGTCGATATTGTATACGAATTGAGCGACTGGGATACTCCGGTTGATTTCGATAACTACCTAGTAGCGGTTCTTGAAGCAATTAAAAACCTGTTCGTCAAAAGTGAAGGGAGCCATATCGAGCTGCTGTTCGACGTTCAGGAGATCGAGGCACTGGCGTTATACCTCGCTGGTATAAGCGTAGCATCACACGATCGCTTGGATGGGAAGCTTGCTGATTATTACGAAAGAGACATGCCGTTAAATGAACTAATGAATGCAATTAAGGGGGAAGCGTAATATGAAAACTTACAAAATCGTCTATAAACCGATGATAAAGCCGTTATTTAAGCTTTCAGATCCTTATGATATCCACGCGTTTCCGATGCCCGAATTTACCGGATATGGGACGGTGTCGGGCGAACGAGAAGAAACGGTTACGGCACCCAATAAACAGCTTGCGAAATCTATGCTTGCCTGCGCTATCATGTCAGAGCACCTCGGCGCCGACTACGATGTAAAACCGATTATTATCCAATCTTTACAGAATATTGTTACAATTGAAGAGTTGAACGGCGGGTCCCTTGAATAAACGCGGGCCTGCCGGCTTGCTCGTCGCAATTTGCGACAACAAACTAAACTACAGGAGGAAATTACTTGACGAAACCGGAATTGAAGGACTGGCAGCGTAAATTCGCAGAGATTAAGACGGAAGCGCCTGACGCGGAGCTGCACCGTATCAACGGGCCATTCTACATGGATAAGCACGGAAGAACCGGCCGGTTTATAACAACCGAACAGATCGAAAGTCGCCGTCGGTATAGCTATATTAAACGCCAAAATGAGGACCGTTCTTCGAAGTATTATGTTAATTGTTACGATGAGCCTGTAAAGGCCCTCACCGCAGCGCTATCTCTTTCGGAGCTCGGTGCGCTTATAAAGTTGCTTCCGTACCTAAAGTTTCAGAAACGTGGCTTACTCTTCCATAAGGGTGAACCGATGAACCTCGATATGATTGCGGAGATAATCGGAAAGAAGAAGCGCCAAACAAGCCGCACGCTGGCCGCATTGACAAAAACGGGCGCGATTATCCGTAAAGGGCACGGCGCTGGGACGCAGTATTACGTTTCAGAGAGCTTTCACAGCATCGGGAAGACGATTGCCGGCGCAACCTATACGAAACTGTATCAGCAGGAGACAAAGCGTCGTATTCGTGATCTGACGCTTCCAGAATGCGGCCTCTTATACAAGATGCTGCCGTATTTTCACCAAACCGAATACTACTTATGCGAGAATCCAACGTCTAAAGGCGAAACGATTGAGCACATGACGCAGGAGAGACTATCGGAAGTGATTTGCGAAAGCTTACCGACCGTCAAACGGCATATGAGCGCGCTTATGCGGGCAAACCTCGTAATGAAGATGCGGGCGAGAAATTCAGCGATCGTTGTAAACCCTGACGTTATGTTTCGGGCGGAAAAAGAGACCGAATACACGAACACGGTCCGAGGCCATTTCCGTGAATTAGACCGTCCGGAGTGAGTTGCGTATCAAATATGGCGTGTAGTCGGCAAGTTGCGTATCAAATATGACGTGGTATGAAAGTGGGTTGAGGCGTTGATGCGTATGGGTTTGTCATGTTTTTAAGTGTAAATCTCCTCTTATCTATATTAAACCCTGTCTTAAAGGGAATAAACACCTCCCGCCTGCCGTTCGTTTCACTCTCTCCGGCGGGGATATTCATTTAATATTACTTCTATCGCGATTAAGGTACTAAATAATTAATATCCGCGTCCATGAAGGAGCGTAAGCGACGTAGTGGGCGCTATTCTTTTTATGCACATTCCAGTCCCTCAGTTATCTATGTTTTATGAGAATGATATGCACACAAAATCCCGATATGCTGTCTTACGTTATGAGAAGGAGCATGCACATTATATGGCTTTAGCTGTCTATACGTAATAGAAGGACGTAACATACCGTATAACCTAGCGATAGGCAGGCGGGAAATAGCCGGCACACATACGCTATATGTAACACCGTATAGGCATACGTATAGTTATATAGGAAGGAAGGCGGCGGAGAGGCGTCCGGTTGCGATGCGTGATGAGGCGGACAGCAACGAGCCACTGCCGGAGGATGAGCCCTTCCGAAACTCACGGGGTCAAACCGAATGACCAACGCAATATGCACGATCCTATACATAGCATACGGCACATGGCATACGGCAGGGTGCAGGCGTGGCGCGGGTTCTCGAATGCATAAAGAACATACGATTAATTGCGATGAGTAAACGATGACGAACGTTATCATATCAACGTTTGTCTATTGATTCGAATGTAACTCAATTTACTTCTGTTAAATTCGTTATTCATAAATATGTATTTAATATACGATGACCCAAACGAAGAATCGCGGAAACGCCGGGCCCCCAACCGCCCCCAAAAATACCGGCGCAACTGCTGTCCGGAACTTGCGCACAATTTTTCGAACTCGGGGCGTCAACTAAACGGAGGTGATCGCGTTGTTCATTCAGGTTCAACGGCTGACAGACGACCAGAAGGCGCTATTAACGGGAAGGTTTGCGGAGATGCTCGAAGGAGACGGCGCGATAAAGATCACTGTAAATTGCGGAAGACCCTCCATATACGACATGGTAAGTAGAACGACGAGCTTCGAAATCCTCGAATCGATTACGAAATGATAAACGAAGGGGTAGACGTTGCCCCATAAATGCGACGTTTGCGAAAAAGATGGCGAAGTAGACTACGATGATATTAACGATCGTCATATGTGCGAGCGGTGTTGGGACGAATATTACGAGGCTTGTTATTATGGCGTCTTAACATAACGATTCTACCACGAAATAAGTACGCCCCAGCCGTTTTAATCCAGACGGAGGGTATTCGGTAGGGTAAGCGTTAGATATGCTAATTTCGTGTGATTTCGAAGGGAGAGCTAAAGGGTGGCAAAATATCGTAAAAAGCCGATTGAAATAGAAGCGGTAAAATTCGAGGATACGGCGCATTCAATCACTGATATTTCGAACTTGGCCGGCGGAAGGACGATCGTATACAGTTACCAGAGTGAATATCCGACTTTAACGATTCAGACTTTAGAGGGAGATATGACCGCGCAAGTTGGCGATTACATTATTCGCGGCATTAAGGGCGAACTTTACCTGTGCAAGCCGGACATTTTCGAAAAGACTTACGAAGGGGTAGGCGTTGAATAAACGTAAAAAAGAGCTTACCAGTCGCAATCTGAATAAGCTCTTTTCGTAATGCCGTTATCTAAACTTGTTAAAATAATTATACTATTTGTATATATATTTGTCAAACGAAAAAGTGAATTTATTTCAGAAGACCTAAAACAAAAAATACACTGGCGGCGTCCTACTCTCACAGGGGGAAACCCCCGACTACCATCGGCGCTGAAGAGCTTAACTTCCGTGTTCGGCATGGGAACGGGTGTGACCTCTTCGCTATCGCCACCAGCATATGTCCTTATGCGTTCATATCTTGGCAGAATGAGCACGTATCAGGAGTAACGGGTTTTCCGTTCTTACTGTACGTTCCGCAATCCGGACATGTCGGAATCATAGTAACAAGTTTAGATGACGACACTACTTTCGAACCTCCTCCCCCGGCGTCTCTATCCGGATTGCGAGCCCGGTTAGAAGTCCGCCGGCTCAAAGAACGTATGTAACGAACTCTGAGCAAGCAGACCTCGCCCCCTCAGCAACGCTAGGTCGAAATGTGTGTCAACTTGTTATTTTCCTTACATAAACATAATACTACAAAATATTCTATTTTTCTAGTAAATTTTTCTTGTTTTGTACGCAATCAGAACGAGGCTTCCGCACCCTACGGCGGAGGTCTTTTTGTGCTTGCGTTTTACTGATCAGTCGGAATGTGCTTCCGAGCCTTCCGGTGACGCTAGCGCACCCACCGACACGCCTCTTAACAATGCGGACCCCGGTCGGTGTGGCAAATAGGGGCGCATGTTCCTCGGTGGCGATGCGGTCTCCAAAACCGCGTGGGCAGGTTCGATCCCTGCCGCCCCTGTAAAAGCGGGTTTCATGTTGGAGCGCGCTTTAAGAAACGAAAAGGAGACGATGTGAATGGCGGATAAACGCGAATCAACAGTAAATTCAGAAATGGCGAAGGTGGGTACTACAAAATTCAGCCTAGAATCTCAAACCGGAAATATTTACGCAACAGGCGACGTTAGCGTAAAAGTAGCCGTAGAGGTATCAGAAGCTATAACCGGCCTCAAAGCGCTTCAGCGCGAAGCAAAGGCGGCGACGCAGGCGCTGGCTGAATTGCGCGAGGAGCAGGCGAGACACGGTGGTGGACGAAGCTATGACGAATAAGCAAACGGAATCCCACTGCGCCCCATCCAATTGTTCGCGCCATTTCGAAGTATGCGATTGCAAGTCGATGTGTCTGCTGCGGTATGGAGCCGAAATACGGAAGCGGCAGGAAGAAGTCGGGGCTGCAGCCGGCGTATACGAAAAAAGACGAGCACACCTACGTTGGCTACGGCTCAAACGTTGGGGCGCCCGTCGTCTTATAGATTAACATTCGCGTATACTTCGTCGATCCGGTCCTGATTGATTCCGATATACCGCAACGTGACCGACTGCTTCGAAT
The DNA here is from genome assembly GCF_042296235.1 of Bacillus sp. A1. Classification (NCBI taxonomy): domain Bacteria; kingdom Bacillati; phylum Bacillota; class Bacilli; order Caryophanales; family Bacillaceae; genus Bacillus; species Bacillus sp. A1. Next base: position 3,396,126 of record NZ_CP141181.1, on the reverse strand, counting down.
GATTGAAAATCGATTGAAGTAGCGTAAGATCTGTGCCGTTCTTGTACGCGTGGTAGCCGAAAGTCTTACGCAATGAGTGACAGCCGATTGTGCCGAGCTTCTCCGAGAGGCCGGCGCGTTCAACAGCTTCGTTAAGGATGCCGTAGGCACGAACACGGGTAATGGCTTTCGAACCTTTCCGAGAAGGGAAAAGCCAGTCGTCATCGTTTGCTTCGGTCGGAATCAGGTCGGCAACGGCTTTCTTGATTGCGGAATTGAAGAAGAAACGTTTTGACTTCTTCGTTTTCCCTTCCGTAATCGCAACGAAGTCCTTTCCGCGCACATCACCGACTTTAAGCGCAAGTATATCGGAAATGCGTAGGCCGGAATTAATGCCGATCGTAAATAAAAGCAGATCACGCCCGCGAAGGGCTTTTTTTATTGCGTTTATTTGGCGTTTTTCTCTAATCGGTTGGACTTCGTTCATTCGAATTTCACTCCGTTCTCAATATGTTAAATTCATATTAACGAAAATAATAACGAAAGTCAAGCGAAAGGGGGGCGGTAATTTGGCGTACATTAACGGAAAATGGTTGGATCGTGAAGAGCGGCAAGAACGTATCGACTTATTGATCGAGAGTGTGCGTCGATTAGCGGCCCTCATTAAAGCGAAAAAAGCCACCGATTACCATATCGATATGTTCCGGAAGAACAAGGCCGAATTAATTAAACTGAAGCGCGTTCATCGTGCCGAGGTGGATATCGCATATTTCACCTACGAGTATTTGAGCGACGGCCTAAATCCGGAAAACGAGGATAATGTCGTAAGGAACTCGGATGACGGGACGCCCCACGACGGCATTGAAGATATCGCGAAGATACACGAAGAGTTTTTTGAGCTTTGCGATTACGTCAACGAAGAAAAAAGGAATGCGCGTCTTGCAATCGCGGCAGCCCGGGGCCACTCAAAATCCGGAATGTTTTCGAACGCTTTGCCGTTACATCAGGCGGCTTATAGAAAGCGCAAATACATTCTCGTGATATCAGAGACGGATTCGCTATCGAAAAAGCTCATCGGATGGGTTAACAAGCAAATGAAATTTAATGCCAAGCTGCGGGAAGACTTCGGGCCTATGATGCACGAGTCGGCAAGCCGCAACGAAAAGGATAACGAAGAGGCGTTCATTACAACGACGAATATCCTTATCGAGTCGTCATCCTCCGGTAAGCAGCTTCGCGGTAAGCGTCACGGAGCTGTCCGGCCGGATCTCGTAATAATTGACGACCCGTCATCGACAAACAACGAAGGAACCAAGGAAGCGCGGGAAAAGCTCGTTCATTGGTTTAACTCGGTCGTTGTTCCGATCGGGTCCAAGGCGACTGCGATCGTGTTAGTCGGGACAATGGTTTCGGCGACCGGGCTTCTTAACCACGTTCTGAAGCGTAAGGATTTCAAGGCGAGCTTTCACGGAGCGATCATAAGCGAGCCAACACACCCGGAATTATGGGACAAATACTGCGAGGTCTATGCGAGAGCGGAAACGATCGAAGAGGCTGACGAATTCTACGAAGCGCATAAAGAGGCGTTGGAGGACGGCGTCGAACTGGCGTGGCCTTGGCGCTGGACCTATCGCGAGCTCATGCACGAGAAAGTAAACATGGGAACGCGCGCATACAATTCGGAATTCCGAAACTTGGCTTTCAGCGAAGACGAGCAGTTCTTCTTCCCGGATAACTACGCTTATTACCACTATTATCACGAGAACGGAACAGCATACGTCGTGTACAACGAATTGAAAATACCGGTCAGTGATCTTCTAATTGTTGGCGCGTGGGATATCGCGCAGGGTAAGAATGCGCGGTCTTGCTATAACTCGGTTATTACGCTCGGCAAACACGAGCCGACCGGATACATTTTCGTACTCGATGAATACGCGTCGAAGGAACCGGCGCACGTATACATTGACGTCATTATTCGGAAGATCAAACAATACCGACATCGTTCCTTCAACGTCGAAACAATAAACGCGCAACACGAATACTATCGTCAGCTTCAGGAGCGGGTCCGGCAGGAAGGTCTTTATACGTGCCGCGTGAACGATGTGAAATCGCATAAATCTTCGAAAGACGAGCGTATTCAGTCGATGGAGCCGATGCTGCATAACAAAACGTTGATTCTGAACGATAGGCACACGATGCTTCTCGATCAGATGGCGCAGTATCCTTTCGGCGATTACGTTGATTCACTCGACGCGCTTCAGCAGGCGCTCGAATCCGTATTCAGGCCGAAAACAAGGCTAGTGAAGAAGCCGGGATGGCTATAAGAAAGGAGGCGATAAAATGTCGCGGATGAAAGAGCTCGAAGCAAAACTAACGCTTCAGCAACGCAAGGCAGCGCAAGTCGTTGCGAGTAATGAAGTCACGCCCGAAGACGGGAACAAACGAAGTCAGGACGCGTTGGCCGAAGAAATCGGTGTAAGTCGTATGACGCTCTATCGATGGCGGTTTCAAAACCCGATATTCATCGAATACATGAACCTATTAGCGGACGACATGCTTTCCGGGCACCGGTCCGAAGTATACGGGCAGCTCCTAAAGCTGATAAAAGGACCGCAGCCTTCAGTTAAAGCTATCGACTTGTTCATGCGTCGCCACGGCTTGCTGACCGATCGTCAGATAACGACCGCTGAAGCAGACGGAGGCGCCCGAAGCAACGAAGATATCGAGAAGGAAATCGAAGAACTGCCTGACATTATCGGAGAGGAGGAATAGCGTAAATGGGTGTTTTAGGATGGTTTAAACATCGTGACCATGCCCCCGACGAAGGTCTCCATATCAAAACGTATGGAATTATCCGTGAAGGTGCGCAGTTTCCGCCTGCTGATTCAATTGAAAGGCTAGCGAAATACAAACGAGCAAAGAAGTTCTTTGAAGGGCGACAAAGGGATGTCTACGAAAGGGCAACACAAATTCTTAAAACATCTCCACAAGCAGACCAACTTGAGAAGCTCTATATTGCAATTAATTTAGCAGATATTCTCGTCACAAAACCTGCCGACTTGCTGGTAGGGGAACCTGTTCGTTTTGAGACGGGCAAACCGGATACAAGTAAAGAACAAAGAGCGCTCAACAAATACGTTGAAGAAAACGACATTAATCAATTAATTCATGAGAGTGCTATTTCTAGCGGATATAGAGGCGACGCTTGGTTCAAAGTTCGATATGGCTATAGGCAAGACTTTTCGGAAGTTAAGAAGCTTGGCTTAATCGATGGGGACGCGCCGGAAGGTGTAGAGATGGAACCAATCATTGAACACGTTAATGCTAGTTGTGTTTTCCCTGAAGTATCTGATAGCAACGTAAAATCATTAAAAGCACTAAATATAGCACAAGTCCAGTGGGTAGAAACCGAGACTACAGAGATCCCATACTTGCTTGTTGAAAGGCATATCCCGGGATATATTTTATACTCTAAATTCCGTCTCTACGAAAATGGGTATGACAATTCTACAGGTACGCCTATCCAAGTGTTCCGTATAGGTGAGCTGATTCCGAACGAGGGTGGAACAGTCTACGAAGAAACAGGCTTGACGCACATTCCTGTTTTTCACGCACCTTATAAAAGTGTCGATGATTCGCTTTTCGGTATCGGTGTTATAGAGAAGCTCGAAACTGTTCTCTCGGCAATTAATGACCGTCTGGTGCAGATCGATTACATCCTATGGAAACACAGCGACCCGACCGCGTACGGCCCGGATTTAGAAGGGCCCGGAGATTCGGTTCAGTTTGGCGGCAAGTACATTCCGGTAAATAAAGACGATCCGACTCCGGGCTATATGGTTTGGCAGGCGCAGCTTGACGCAGCGTTCAAAGAGCTTGACGTCCTCTTCAGTAACGTCTTTCAAATGGCCGAGACACCGCAGTGGTTATTCGGCACGACGATTTCCGGAGATAATTCAGGCGGCACAGGCACGTCTCACACAGACGGCGCGGCGATCAAAGCTCGCTTCATGCCGATTCTTTCGAAGGTAAAGCGTGTTCGGACGCACTATGATAAGGCAATAAGAGATGCATTGTGGACGTGTATGTTGTTGGATAAAAAAATAGGCGATTTAAACGTGGAAGAGGCAGTCTATCCAAAGGCTATTTGGAGCGACGGCCTTCCGAAGAATGAAAAAGAGCTCGCTGAAATTATGCAAATCCGTACAGGCGGCAAGCCTACGATTGACGTTCGCGGAGCCATTAAGCAGCAGGACGATGTGGACGACGAAAAAGCTGACGAAATTATTCGCCGCATTGAGGAAGACGAAAAAACGACGAGCGGCTTTGTTGACGGATCGATTTTCAACAAGGAAGAACCAGAAAAGACCCCTTCGGACGAGGATAAAGAGGAAATCGCAGAGGAGGACGATAGTTAATGCCTCGTTCTCCTGAGCCTCAATACGATTATCAGACGAATCGGCTTGCCGGATATTATCAGGAAGCAGTACGAGACATTTTGGCGGAGCTTGAACGAATTGACCTCGATAATTTTCGAAGGGCTAACGCGTTGGCGACCTTGAAATCTATTAGCGAGATCCTCAGCGATTTAGACGAAAAATCTTCCGCATGGATCAAAAAGAATGTTCCGAAGGCGGCCACCGATGGTATTGCGCGGGCACTGGTCGCTCTGGACGTAGCAAAGACGGTGGCGGACGCGGAAAAGGTCGTTGCTTTTAACGAGGTAAACGAGTACATGGTTGCGGCTGCTGTAGCGGATACGCAGTCGGATTTATTAGCAATTACGCAAAACGTCGATAGGAAGACGCGGGCCGCCGTGAGGAAAGCCGTTTCGGATTCGATGCGGCTTAATATGACCAAAGGGACGAACGGACGGCGGAGCATAACGGATCTGGTGCGCAAGTCTCTTCGGGCTTCGGTGAATACCGGCATTATCGACGCGAGGGGAAATCGATGGAAGCCGGAAGTGTATGCGGACATGGTCGTCCGTACAAAGATGATGGAAACCTACCGGGAAGCTCATACGAATGAGGCGGTAAGTCGTGGCGCATATTATGCGCAAATTTCGTCGCACGGAGCGAAGGATCTATGCCGTCTCCACGAGGGACAAATCATTAAGCTGACTGACGATGCTCCCGGCAATTATCCGACATATGACGAACTCAAAGCGACCGGGGAGATATTTCACCCGCGTTGTAAGCACGTAATTTCTACAATAAGAAACCCATCAAGCGCCGTGTAGCGCTTTTTTATTTTGTCCGAACGTTATGACGTTAAAAGAAACGGCTGCATCACTCAATAGCCGACGGGCTTTAAGCGGTGGAGGGACTGTATGAGCAAATTAGATTTTCTTCAAATGAAGAATCTTCAGTTTTTCTCGGATTCATCCGAAGAGGCGTCGAGCGATCTCGCTGAACCTAAAGCGGACACAAGCTCAGAGGAAGCACCACTGGTGGAAAAGACGTTCACTCAGGAAGAGCTTAACAGAATTGTAGCAGAACGAGTTGATCGGGAGAAGAAGAAGTATGCAGATTACGAGGATTTAAAAGCCCAAGTAACTGCGCTAGAAGACAAGACAAAGGCGGACAGCTCGACTTTAGAAAAATATGCCGAAGTCGAGGCGCGAAGGGACGTCCTGGAAGGAACACTTACCAAGATATTTGATTCCAAAATTACAGGCATCCCGGAAGAGTTTCGTGATCTTATCCCTAGCGACGGACCTATCGAGCAGCGGCTAGATTGGGTTGTAAAAGCTGAAGAAAAAGGGCTATTTGCCTCTAAAGCTAAGACGCCGCTAGGAAAACCAAGTAACCCGCAACCAGATACAAGTGAGCATCTATCAAACTTATCGCCGCGCGAGATGATCAGAAGAGGATACGCGAAAAACCAGTAACCTACATGAAAACCAAAGGAGTGTTTATTTAAATGGCAATCTCATTAGTGGAATCAGCAAAACTAACCCAAGACGCACTGAAGAAGGGTGTTATTACAGAGTACGCGCAGAACTCAGCAGCATTGGAGGTCTTACCGTTTATTGAAATGGAAGGTAATGCGTTCTCTTATAACCGTGAAGGTGCGCTGCCCGGTATCGATTTCCGTGGAGTAAATGAAGCTTACAAAGAAAGCTCAGGAACAGTGAACAACCAAGTCGCTCGTTTAGCGATTCTTGGTGGAGACGTAGATGTTGATAAATTTATTGCTCAAACAAGAAGCAATATCAATGACCAACGAATGGTACAAACATCTCTTAAAGTAAAAGCATTTGCGCGTTTTTTCGAAAAGAACTTCATTGACGGAGATGTAGGAGCTAACCCTAACGGATTTGACGGACTGAAAAAACTTACCACATCGGTTGTGGACGCCGGCGAGAACGGTAATACTTTAACGCTTTCAATGCTTGATGAGTTGCTAGACGCGGTCGATGGCGGCCCTAATGTTTTGTTGATGTCTAAGGAAATGCGAAGAAATTTAAAAGCACTTATCCAAGCCGAAAACGGATATTTTGAAACCGAAGGCTACGACGCGTTTGGTCGCCCTGTATTAATGTATGGCGGCGTTCCTATCCGTACTATCGGCAAAGATACAAACAACGCTGAAATTCTCGGTTTTAATGAAACGCAAGGAACTTCTACGGACACTGGTTCTATCTACGCGCTCCGTGTTGACGAAGCTGACGGCGTTGCGGGCATTACTAACGGTGGCGTTCAAGTATACGATCTAGGCGAGCTGCAACAAAAACCAGCTTACCGTACACGTATCGAGTTTTACGCCGGATTAGTTGTTCAGAACTCTTCATCTGCTGCTCGTCTTAAAGGTGTACAGCGTAAAATCTAATCGCAGTGACTAACGGGGCGGTATAGTCCGCCCTATTCTTTTAAGGAGGAAGATAATGAAATATAAAATCCAGGCCCCAAATGAGCATTATAACGGCGTTACTGCGGGTGTTTCTTTTTCTTCCGGCGTTGCTGAAATCGACTCGAAAGAAGTACGAGACGATCTCGTAAATAATTTCGGATATGCAGACATCACCCCGGAGGCTAAGGCGCCGAAAAAGCCTGCACGTAAGTCCTCCGGAAAATAAGGGGGCTGTGCGTATGGCTTTAAGCGTAGAAGCTGCAAACGAATATATCAACCGAATGACAATCGATAACGAGGATTGGAACGACTATGACTTCGCAAAGCAGCAGCGTGTACTAAACGTAGCCGAGGACGTCTTGGCTCGAAAGTTTCGTAAGTACGTCATTCCTGACGACGCAGTTTACGAGTTTACGAATGTGCTTGCGACTGCTTATAACGATACGAACCGTCTGAATAAGCACGGCATCGCGTCTTTCTCACTCACCGGCGTCGGGTCGTTTACGTATAAGGAAACGCTTCGAGCTGACGATGAGTCTCTCATACCCAAAAAGACAATCGACCTGATCGAAGAAGAGAACGACGTAAAACTTAGCGGCCGGACCGTAAAAGCGACGGTGATGTAGTTGGCGATCATACCAATGCGTCAGGTCGTGACCGTTACTCGTGCTTCAGACGAAATAGACGTATGGGGAAACCCTGTGAACGTCGAGCCGTTCGAAATTAAGTGCCGAATCGACGAAGGATCTACTATTGCGAATTCACGTTCTTCCGGCGTTGTGAAGAGCGAGGAAGTCGTAGCCACGGCGCGTATATTGGTCGATACATTAGCCGACATCAGGTATACGGATACACTCGCGTTCACGAACGAGCTGGGCGAAACTATTGAACGTAAACCGAAGGAAATAAATGTGAAACGGCATGTCAGCGGTAAGCCGATTCTGACCGAGGTAATCGTATGAGTTTTACGTTGGATGCTGGCGATTTTCTATCGTTGTTGGATAGCCGAGAGGCAGCCGTTGAGCAGGCAGCGAAGACAGCGATGCATGATAACACGGATGACCTCGCTAGACTTGCGCAAAATATCGCCCCGATCGATAAAGCTACGCTCCGTCGCGGCATGAAAAAGAAGGTTACGCTAAAACGCGATAGCCTGATCGGTGAGGTATCGTTCCGAGCCGTTGATAAAGGCTTTAACTATGCGCTATGGACTCACGAAGCGGATTACAACCTCGGACCAGTTTCGGCAAGTGCAGGCGGAATCAACGGTTATCCAGTCGGCAACAAATATCTGGAACGTCCGCTGAAAGGTGAATCGCAGAAATACATTAATCACGTAGCAGACGCGGTAAGAAGGGAGTTGTGATACTCGTTGAAGATAACCGAATTAATCTCGTTTATACAGTCGCGGGTTGACGGCGTTTATTACGCAAACGGATTCCCGCGGAATGCGGCAGATGAATGTACTTATGTGCGATTTACGGGCGGATTTCCTCCGTCTCAATGGACCGGAAAGAGTCAGCCTTCGTTTCAGATAATCGTACGAGGCAAGGCCCGCGGTGACGCTGACTGCGAAGAGAAAGCGTATCAGCTTCAGGAAGCGTTAACGAATCTCCGTGAAGTGTTTATCGGTAATAGCTCAATCGTTGTTATCCGCGCGGCCAATTCGGTGCCGTTATTTATCGGATACGACGACAATGATCGTCCCCAATACTCGTTAAATTTCGATTGTGTAGTGCGCCCTAACCGGGCGCTTTTTTAATGCAAAAATAAAGGAGGAAAACGGATGGCTGGAATTAAAACGATTCAAGTTCCTATCGGCCCCGCAATCGTCGAATACGGCGAGGGTAAGGATATGGTGACGTTTGACATCACGAAGGGCGGCATCGTTTTTAAGGCGCAGATGTCTAAGCAGGATACAACGGTCGACCAATACGGTGACTCGATCGTAGGTTCACGGACAAAGGGCGGAACCTGCGAATGTACCGTACCGTTTGCGATCTATGATTTAGAAAAGATTCATAAGGCGGTGCCGAACAGTAAGTACGTGTCTGACGGAGACAAAAAGAAGCTGGTGGTCAGCGGAAAAGCCGGATATGACTTACTGAAGGATGCGAAGCCTTTACGAATTAAGCCGACAGATCCGGAAGCGACGGCCAACGACTGGCTCACGATTCCGTTAGCTGGTGCGTCGACTGACATCGAATATACGTATGATTCCGATAATGAGAGGATCGCTAACCTAACGTTTACCGGTTATCCGGACACGATGGGAGACGGCGATCTTTTTATTATGGGCGACGAAACGGCCGGGACCTCTTCCGGAACCGGCAGCGAATAACAAACGAAAGGCATCGTCGAGAGGCGGTGTCTTTTTAATTAACGAAAGGAGAGTCGCATGAACATTTTCAAAAAGAAACAGGAGACTGATTCGGTCCAGCTCGGAAAGTATCCGGCCGAGGTTGCGAAACTTACTCCGGCCAAATGGAAACAGCTTTTCGCGGCACTCGATAAAATTCCGTTTCTCGTTCTGGAAGTCTTTAGCGCACCTAAAGTGGAGTTCTACTCGTACTTAGTGAACGCAATTGAGGTCGGCATGGATGAGATCGTCGAGATTACGGCATTATTGAGCGGCGTAGATGCTGAGTACATCCATGAAGAAGTTGGTACAGACGAAATTATCGAGTACATCAGGCTCACCGTTAAAAAGAACCGCCTTGATTCACAAGCAAAAAACGTGAAGAGCCTTCTTCCGAAACTCGAAAAGTAGACGAAGAGGGCGATCCGTATACGATTGACGACTATCTAATCGAAGCGGCTATCAGTTTAGGCGCCACTCAGTATCAGATAGAAAACGAGTTTTATATGGTAGATATCCCGAAATTTGTGCGCGCCAAGACGAAGCGAGGCGCGGTAAGGCGGATAGAAGACATTCGCGTACTTCTTGCAACGAATAGCCGGGCAAGTGAGGACGACGAGTATAAACAGCTCATGAATACGTTGATTCGGGCGGCAGGACTTCGCCCTGAAGTGAAATTCGACCGTGATAAATTCGAACAACTACGGGCTTTACAGGGGAATTTTCGGAAAGGAGGTAAATAGATGGCCGGAACAACAGTCGGAGAAATCCGGGCGCGTATTGAATTAGACATGTCAAACTGGACGCGTAGGCAGGCACAGATTAGAAATGATATGGCGCAAATGGGCCGTTCATCTGCGAATCTCTCGAAGCAAATGGCCCTCGTCCAAAAGGCTTCGCTTGCGGTCGGAGGCGCAGTCGTAGCCGGCATCGGTGTCTCCGTCAAGAAAGCGGCTGACTTCGAGGAGGCCATGTCGCGAGTTAAAGCGATCAGCGGCGCGACCGGTCAGGACTTCGAAGATCTGAAGAACATCGCGGCTAAGATGGGCGCCGAAACAAAATACACCGCAGTCGAGGCGGCCGAAGGTCTTCAATACCTCGCGATGGCGGGCTTCAGCGTAAAAGCGCAAGTCGGATCGTTGCCGGCCGTGCTTAACTTGGCTGCGGCTTCAGGCGAAGGACTCGGCCGTTCAGCGGATATCGTTTCGAATATCATGACCGGCTTCGGCATTAAAGCAGAAGACTCCGGACACGCCGTTGACGTACTCGTAAAAGCGATGACGACGGCCAATACGGATCTGCCGCAATTGGGTAAACAAAATTGCCCGGCCGCTTGGGAACAAGCAGCGTAACACCACGTGAATTCGGTGAACTCTAAGTCACTTTAAATAATAAGTAAACGCTCAGTCCTTTTCTTTAAAAAGTTTCGCAGTTAAAGAGGGGGATTTTTTTATGCCGAAAAAAAGAACACATGAAGAATTTTTGAAAATTGTTAATGACCGTACGGAAGGAAAATATAGAATTCTTGGAACTTACGTGAATAATGTAACGCGTGTTAAGACCTTGTGTACAGTTTGCGGCAATGAGTTTCTACTATGCCCTAAAGATTTCATCAGAAAGAACACAGGGTGTCCTGTATGCGCTAAAGCTCGTGTAGGACTGTCAAAAAGACTAAGTCCTGACGAATTTGAAAAGCGATTTCAGGAGATGTACGGTAATGACTATGCGTTGCTTACTCCGTACAAAACCAGTAGGGAAAAAGTACGAGTTAGGCACAACATTTGCAGCCACGTCTTTGAGCCCTCGGCTAATAATCTATTAACAAAAAGGAATGAATGCCCGAAGTGCTCCATTTCCCGGGGAGAAAATTTAATCGAGCGCTTGCTGGTTAAGCGGAAAATCTCTTTTAAAATCCAATATTCATTTTCTGATTGTAAATACAAAAAACCGTTACTTTTTGATTTCGCCATTACAGAGGGCGAGAGGGTTATAGGCTTAATCGAGTTCGACGGCAGACAACACTTTAAAGCAATTGATTTTTTCGGCGGGAAAGAAGGACTGAGATTAACTAAAATTCGAGATGGAATCAAAAACGACTACTGTGAACGGAAGCGCATTCCGTTACTAAGGATTCCCTATTGGGATCTAAATAGGGTTGAGGTTGTAGTCTCGGAGTTTTTAAGTGATATGAGAATACCGAGCGAAGCCGCATAGGAAACTTGCGGAACGTGTAACGACTAGGTGAAGTAGTCTACGGCGTATTAGCTATGATGAAACACCCACGAGCGCGTGGCACCCTAACGTCTTTGACGCGGGTGAAGATATAGTCTGAGCTTGCGGGAAACCGTAAGAACTACCGGATAAAGAGCCGGTAGGATAACAAACTGGATGCAATGAAATTCGTCGCCCCTGTTGCGCACTCTCTCGGATATTCAATCGAAGATACTGCGACAGCCGTTGCGAAAATGTCAGATGCCGGTATTCAGGGATCGATGGCGGGTACGGCGCTTCGTGCGTCACTCTTACACCTTACGAATCCGGTCGGTCAGTCGGCCAAGGCGATGAAAAAGTACGGAATCGAAGTAAAGGACGCACACGGAAATCTAAAGCCGATACCGGAGCTCGTCGGCCATATTTCGAAGAAGTTCGAAGGGATGACGTCGGCGCAGAAAACGGCAGCGGCGGCACAGCTCGTCGGAGTTGAAGCGGCTTCCGGATTCGTTACGCTCTTGGGCGTGGGGGAAAAGGGACTGCGCAACTACTCGAAGACGCTGAAGGAAGCCGGCGGGACAGCGGACAAAGTAGCGAAAACGCAGATGGATAACCTCAAAGGGTCATTCGAACAGTTTACGTCTGCGCTCGACGGCCTCGGCATCAAAATCGGAAACGAGTTTTTACCTACTTTCCGAAAAATTGTCGAAACCGGTACGAAGGTGGTCGAGTTCCTTAGCGAACTGAATCCGGGGATCATTACGACTGGCCTCGAAATGGCAGGCGCGGCGGCAGCGGTGGCGCTGGTAGCGTCGTCCATGATGAAACTCGGAATCGCAGTACGCGGTTTGTTCGTTGCGATGGGGCCGGCCGGATGGGTGATCACCGGGCTCTCGATTCTTGGCGGTTTATTAACCGGTGTTAAGTCCGGTTATGACGAAATGAATACCGTGAGCTTAGAATCGGCTGAAGCTAAGCAGAAGGAAGTTGAATCGCTTAACGATTTATCTGCGGAGTTTGAAAAACTTCAGACTAAGACAAAATTGACTGCGGATGAATTTTCGTATTACCTCGATTTGAACGACCGAATTAAAGCGGAAACGGATTCCGACGCAATTAAGCGTATGAAGGAAGAGCAGGAAGGACTGCGTAAGAAATCCGGACTGACAAACAGTGAATTTGATCGCTATCTGTCGCTTAACGACAAGGTTTTAGAGAAGGCACCGCAAACAAGCGCTGCGATCACCGATCAAGGTAATGCGTTCGCGAAAAATACTAAGGCGTTAAAGCGGCTGACTGAGGAAAAGGCGGAGGATCTGCGACTTGATCTGGAAAAGCAGAAAAACCTCGCAAATAAAAATTATGAAGACAATCTAAGTAAGCAGAAGCAGCTTACAGGAGAAATAAAAGACCTGACAAAAGAGAGGCACAAAAGCGAGAGTGAGGTAGCAGATCAGCTTGCTCTAATTGAAAAAACTGAAGGGAATATAAGAGACGCTAAACTCGAAGGAAACACGAAAGAAGTAGCTTCACAAGAGACTGTCCTTGAAGTTCAGAAAGGGACCTTAAAGACTCTAAGAAGCCAATTAGACACCAGCTTACAGAAAATTTCAGCTAAAAAGACCGAGCTTGGTAAGGTGAATGAAGAATTATCTAAGCTGGATACTATTCGTCAGAAAATGATCGACCTTGAGCTCCGGCAAGTTGGATTAACCGCGAAAAAGGGCGAAGGTGTTAAGGTACTCAACGAAGAAATCGGCCGTCTACAGGCTGCAAGAGCAAACCTTGTCAATAACACCAATGCGGCGGACAGAAAGAAGAAGAAATATAAGGATGCCGTAAAAGCGATCGACGACGAAATCGCTAACCTCCGGACAGCTAAGGGACGCGTTCAAGATATCACCGAAGAAGCTCAACGGATGAACAGCGAGCTCGGCAAAGATGTACACAAAAAAGTGCTAGTCACGTATAACTCGGCCGGCGAAGAGATTAAGATTTCGAAGAAAACGTTTAAGAAAACGCACGGCCACGGAGGGCAGGAAGTAGCCGGCGCCTACCACACTGGCGGCGTCATCGGCCTCGGGCAGATCAATAAACTTCACATCGGCGGCCTAGCGTCTCAATTCGCTAATCCGATGAGCCACGAAGTCGATATCCGGGCCCTGCGTAACGAAATGGTGCTTACTGAAGCGCAGCAGGCGAATCTTATGCGAATGATAGACGCAGGGCATACGTCAGGGCTCGGAGGAGAGTCTGGCTTATCCTCGGATATGTTGCGCGCGCTCAGTTCGATTGAGCAGGCGATTAAGACGAAGGGTGGCGCTTCCATAATCGTAGATGGATACGAACTAGGCCACGTCATTGAGCCGCATATAAGCGCGATCCAGCAAGATGGCCTCGATATAGAAAGTCTAAGGAGCGGGAGGTGATTATGAATGGGAAATACGGACTTCATAAAGAAAATCGCCCCGGATGCGCAGAAAATATACGTGAATTATAAAATTCTCGCCAGTCTTGTAATCGCGCAAGGGTGCTTAGAAAGCGCCTACGGTACCAGTGGTCTTGCCGTTAACGGAAAGAATCTTTTCGGAGTGAAGGGCGAATATAACGGAAAATACGTCATCATGAAAACGTGGGAAGTAATAAACGGAAGGAACGTTCAAGTGGACGCCAAGTTCCGGAAGTACCCGACGTGGTATGAGTCGATGCAAGACCTTGCGAAGCTTTACGTAAACGGCGTCAGTTGGGACCCGAATCACTATAAGGCGGTCGTAGGTGAGAAAAACTACAAGAAAGCGACTGCTGCGCTAGTAGATGCCGGTTATGCAACGGACCCATCTTACGCGTCAAAGCTTAACAGAATTATTGAAACGTACAACCTGACGAAGTATGACACCGCCCCATCACCGTCGAATCCATCTACTCCTTCTGCGCCGGAGACAAACAACCCGGCTCCGGTTGTCGTTGAGGAGCCTGAGGTATCTATCGATGTTTTTTCAAGCGTTTATACAACGCCTCCATCCGGTGTCCCTATTACGGATAGCAACTTCCGGATACTTTACAAGGATGGACGCATAATCGATATGGCTCGCGATTTATCGGTCCTTGTACGGAGTTTCAAGATTGCTTCGCCCACTCCCGATATCGATTACGAAACGATTCCGGGGAGAGACGGCTTAGTTCGAGTAGGAAAAAACTTCGGGGCCCGAACGTTGACTGCCGAATGTCTCTTGCTCGGAGCGGATGACGTTGATTTTCATTTATTACAAGCGGAACTCTTTCACGCGCTTCATCGCGAGGAGGAGTTCTTTTTAGTTTCGGAAGCGACGCCGAAAAAGCGATGGCGAGTCGAGCTGAGCGCATCATTCACGCCTGACAGAATCGGCAGCTTCGGAGACTTTACGCTGACTTTCCAAAGCGCCGCGACTTATTGCGAATCAGTCGGCACCACACTGGATGCGTTTACGTTTGATGTGAACAAATGGCAGATAGGCGAAGGGCTGACGGACGATATCCCTTCGTACAAACACAAGACGAAGACTTTTCGTATTTTCAACGCGGGAGCCGTCCGGCTAGATCCGAGATACATGCCTTTGAAAATTACGTATAAGGGCGCGTCTGATAAATTGTCGATCAAAAATAGAACGACGGGCGATCTATGGACGTTTTCGGGCAAATCTACCGCGAAGGAAGCGATTCAAATTTCCGGGGTTACTGCGAAAAAGGGGAACGTTAGCATCTTCGGTCAGACAAATTTCGGGCTTATCACGCTAGAGCCCGGATGGAATGAATTCGAATTAAGCGGGTCGAACGGGGATTTTGAGATTGCGTTTGATTTCAGATTCCACTATTACGCGTAGGGAGGTGTGCCATGTCGAGTCTGTTTGTGAAAAATCTCGCTAATCAAGTCGAAGCATTAACGGACTTCAGCGTGACAAAGAAAGATGAAATCGATAACGGTAGATCTTTAGATGTATCAGTTATACAGACGGAACGGAACGTGCACTCCTTTCCACTGATACAAAATGAGGGTTCTCTATTTTATGAAGATGAGGAATTTGTTATCAGAAAGACACGGTACGTACCGATCGGGAGCAAGAGACTAAAGGTCGACATTACGGCCCTGCACCGATCATTTTCAGATCTCGGAGAAAATTACGTGTACGAGACTTCGGGGAAAAAGAAAAAACTTTACCTCGAAGATATGCTGGATATCGCATTAAAAGGCTCCGGGTATTCTTACGAAGTTGTACCGGATGGTCTTGGTGATTCATTTGAAGTAGAGGATTTTGGGAATGGATACTCGCTCGGACTGTTAAACGATATAAAAGAAAAATACTCGGCGGAATATGAATGTATTGGAAAGAAAGTGTACTTCGCGAAGGAGATAGCGAGAGATACAGACTATGTTATTCGCGATCGAGTAAATGTAAAAGATCCGACACAGGAAATCGACACCTCTTCTATAAAAACGTTTATCAAGGGCTTCGGAAAGAAAGACGACAAGACAGGGAAATATGCGGTCGAAGCTGAATACAAAAGCCCTTTGGCTGCAATCTACGGAATTAAACACGCAAATCCAATATTCGACGACTCTTACACGGCAAAGGACGAGGGGAAACTTGAGCAGCGGCTAGAGAAAGAACTGACCGATAAGATTGAAATATCTATCAGTTTGACATATGTAGAAGTCGAAGCTTTGAAAATGCAGGACATCCGAAAAGGCGATTACGTGTGGTGCATATTAGAACCATTTGATCTTCGCACCAAGCTACGCGTTGTCAGTGTCGAATCTTATTCCAATCCGAATAAACCGTCTGTTTTTACTTTCGGAAAATTGCGGCCGAATATCAGTAAAACTGTCGCAAAACTAGGTCGTACACAGAGCACGCTCTCCAAGCTTATCGATACGTCAACTGGGAAAGTGAAAGGCAGCGCCATAAGCGGAAACATAACCATCGGAAAAGACGCGATTTACGAAGACGGATACGATCCGACAAAGCTGACGATTCCTACGTACGGCCGGGCAAACGCAACCACTGACGGTCTTATGAGTTCGTCGGACTACGTGAAGCTGGCGAGTATCGTATTAGGGCCCGACGGTCAAGTTTCTGTCTCGCTGGCTACCGAAACGACTGACGGCTTAATGAGCGCAGCCGACTTCGCAAAGCTGAAGCGCATCAAGGTCGGTACGGCTGCGGTGGATATATCGACACTTTCGCAACAGCTCGAATCTATAAACAAGCGCCTGACCGCGCTGGAGAATAAATAACGAGGAGGAATACAATGCCGAAATTTCCGTACAGAAAGGCCGGGGCAGCGTGGGACCGTGTTTTTCGTAACGACCACAACCAAAACCTCGATGATATTGCGGACGATATTAAAGGATCATATACGGAACTGGCCGCACATAAGAACGCGAAAACCGCCCACACGTCGGAGCAAATCGACCATGGCGGTTTTTCTTTGCGCACATATATCGACGGCCTGTATAACCGTATTAGGAATCTGATCCTTAACGCGGATGGTACAAACGTAAAAGAGGTCGTTGACGCTCGTGTAGACGCGGAAGGAAACATCGCGCCTTTATTGAAAGAGCGACTCGACAAAGAGTATAACAAGCTTTTACGCAAAATTGAGCGCGATGTAAACGTTGATGACTACGGAGCCGATCCGACTGGTGTTAACGATAGTACAGAAGCGTTTAAAAAGGCGATCGGGAACGGTAAGGTGCGGCTAAATCTATCGGCCGGGACGTATATCGTTAAAGGCGTCAAACTGCCGTCATGGACGTATTTGATCGGCCAAGGTATGGGCGTTACTACGCTGAAGCTGCACGAGGATACGCCGGCCAGTGAGTGGGTCATTATTAACGCGGACCCGGAGTCCGGAAACCGGAACATCGTAGTCCAAGGAATGTCCCTCGACTGGAATCCGGAGCGGCAAGGCGGGGTAGGCGCGACGGGAGGTATCCATTCGAGCTGCTTAACTTTTGCGCAAGTGAAATTCGGTATCGTCCGGGAAGTAGAGGGGATTAATCCGGGTCTTCATTGTTTTGACATAACGGCACCTACCTACAATATTTCAACGAATGATTACACCGCAAAAGGTAGTAAATACGTATGGGTTGATCGCTGCATCGGGTCTGGATATGGGGATGACGGAATCACCACGCATTATAGCGAATATATTTTCATTACTCACAACGTAATGACATATCCAAGCGGAAAAGCCCACGATAAAGGGGCCTCAAATTCAAACGGAATTGAAGTGGATGATGGCTCCAAGCATGTATGGGTTGTGGATAATTATACAGAAGGGAATGTTCGGGGCGTAGAAGTCAAAGCGCATGCTAAGTGGCCAGCTCCATGTAATGTCCATATCCGCGGTCACGAATCTTTTCGAGACGTTCGATCATTTGATTTGCGTCACATCGGGCACCACCTCGTATCAGATCCGTGGAGCGAGACGGCTCGTGATGTGACGCTGGTCGATTGTACAGCCAGAGAACCTGTATTTAATTCTCTATACGAAGGAATAGGCCCAAGGGCGCTAGTCGTATCGGCTTATCAACGCGTTAAGATAATCGGGTTTACGGCTATAGGCGACCCGACATACGACTACAGAGGCAACTCAGTAATCGCGTTTCAGTATAAAAGTCGGAAAATCAGCGTCACGAACCTCCAAGTGTCGGGCTTTAAAAATGCAGGGTGCGATGTTAAGGTGACTGGCGGCGATCAACGGACGGATGACGTCTTCATCTCGGACTTCGTTATTCACGATTCGGCTCATAATGGCATCGAGATCGGAGGCGGTGTGTACAACGTCAATCTGGATAACGGAATTCTGCACACGTCGGGAGGTACGGCTGGTGTTACGTCTCCGAATACACAAACAAATATTTCAATGGTCCGGTCGTATGGTTATAAGGATGCGGCAATTCTCGGAGGGCAAAAGTATTCATTCGTTCCCAATAACATTAAAGGCGGGTTTCGGGCAGCTTCGACATCAGGACATCCGGTAGACAAAACAAGCGCAGTCATTGCGACCACAGGCGGATGTACAACGAAAGGACCTAGAAACGTCGTTTTAGGCGCCAGCGGTGGCTCATCCACAACAGCTTCTCGTCAAGCGGTTATAGCGTCAAACAATTCACATACAAAAGGTGACGGGCCGTCGAGGGTCGTACTCGCTGCCAACGGGGTTATCAACGATAACGGATACAGCGTCAGAGGGGGCTACGGAAGCGGAAGCGCCTCGGTCGGAAATACGAGATGGGAACTCGATTCGACTGGCGGCCATATTCGCGGCACAGGGCGAGTGGAGAGCGTCTCAGATTTCAAAGACTTCGCGGAGTATTTCGAATCTGCTGACGGTAAGAAGATTGATTCAAGCTGTCTCGTCGCGCTAGAAGGCGAAAAGATACGAAAAGCAGGCGAGGGAGATAAGATTCTCGGAGTGGTTTCGGAAACTGCGGGCGTGGTGCTCGGCGGTGCTGCGTTCTATTGGAACGAGCAGTACGAGAGAAACGAATTCGGCGGCTTGGTTTACGAAACGGTTATCGATGGCGGCGAAGAGTTAAGCGTTCCAAAATTAAACCCCGACTATGATCCGACTCTTGAATATGTTCCGCGTGACTCTCGGGACGAATGGCATGTCATCGGTCTGATCGGTCAAGTCTTTGTCAGGATTGACGAAACAGTGGCTGTAGGGGATAGCGTTTCAGCAATCGAAGGCATCGCAACAAAGGCAGAAAACGGCGGCTATGGGACTGTTATGAGAATCAAATCCCCGTATGATGCGGAAAAAGGATACGGTGTAGCTCAAATGATCGTTACGCCGCAGCACTAAGGAGGTTTTGCAGTGATATACAATAACGCACCACTTGCGTTTGAGGTGACGAGCCGGACAAAAACGAATATTAAAACCGCCATACAGTTCAGCACGCAAGACATCGATACGGCGCGTTTAATCTTCTCGTTAACAAAGGATGGCGTCCCATTGCCGTTGTCTGCCGTTACCGGAAAGCTCGTCATGTTTATGGCGGACGGCAGCCGGTTCATAAGAAGTGTAGATATTACGGATAAAGTCGAAGGGGTTGCGCAGTACGTTCTGTCAGCCGAAGAGATCCGACACAGCGGCGATGTGCAGGCGGAACTTTATCTGTATTACGCTAATAAGCAGGCGCTTTCCATCCATAAGTTTTCGTTTGCCATCGACAAGGCGCTGATTGATACGGATATCGTACCGTTGGCGGAATACTACGTGGATGACTTTGAAGCGTTGCGCCAACAAATCAACGACTTATATGACGAAGTGGTCGAAACAGTCGAAGAGCTGCGCAAGAAATTCGAAGACCTCGAAAATATTGAAACGAAAGAAGGGGCGCAAGCAAAAGCGGATGCTGCGGAAAAGAATGCGAAATCGTATACGGACACTCATACGAAAAGGACGGACAATCCGCATGGCGTAACGAAATCACAAATCGGTTTGGGGAACGTTGAGAATGTGAAGCAGGAGACGCCAGACGGTGCTCAGGCAAAAGCCGACAAGGCCTTAACGGACAGCAAAGCGTACACGGACACACACGCAGGCCGGACTGATAATCCGCACTCAGTGACAAAGGATCAGATCGGACTTAGTAACGTCGAAAATGTTAGACAGGCCGACTACTATGCGTTTCGCCAACACGACAACAACGGAGAACGCCACACATCAAAAGTTGAGAAGGAAAAGTGGAATGGATCGCAGTTGTTTAAATTGACGCAGGATACTGGCGCGGCACAGTACATGACAGACATCGATTTTAATGCGGTTACAGATACCGGCTTCTATTATATGAGCGGCGCAACGACGGCATTAAACGCCCCGGTAAATAACAACGGCTATCTTATCGTTAATAACTACAGCACGTACGCGTATCAGGAATACACGTCCTATAGCAGCAACGATTCTACGTCTTCGGGCCGGCGGAAATTTATGCGTAATAAGGTCGCGAGTTCAGATTCATGGACGTCGTGGCGCGAACTCGAATCGGTAGAAGGGTCGCAATCAAAGGCAGATAAAGCACTGACAGACGCTAAAGCCTATGCAGACACAAAAGTGGGGCAACTCACGAGTGTGTGGACGGTCATTCCTTTAATAAACGGTGCAATCACTGACGCTGCATCCCCGTTGCGGTTCCGAACTAAAAATGGAGGAGATGAAATTCAGCTTAATGGAGGATTTAAGTCTACGTTTAATACGATCATCGCATCAGGATTGCCGAAGATAAAAAATCCGATCGAATTCCTTGTTGCAACTGTCGGAACATACGGATACTTGCGAATGGATTACCGAGTCAACGGCGACTTGTATCTGGCTGGCGGAACCGTAAATAGTGAGACAGGAATTAGTAAAATCTCTGTAAATATAACGATTCCATTAGCTTAAAGGAGGGCGACACGTGGAAGACACCACTATTTTTCTGGAAGATCTTCTGGTTCAGGATTCGGGGCTCGCTTACGAGTTATTGCTTATGCAGGCAAAATATGAAGAACTCAAAAAAGAGAACGCACAGTTAGCTTACGAAATGATGACTACAACAACGGGAGGTGCTTGAATGGATTGGTATAACAGTATCAAAGGTTGGTATGAGCGAGGGTTTTGGACGAAAGAAATGGTTGCAGATGCTGTTCGGTATGGAAAGATTACGTCGGAACAATACAAGGAAATTACCGGAGAGGTCTATCCGACTCCCGGGGATGAGCCTTCTGAGAAGACTGACGGTTCTATCGTAACTCAGTAAATAACGAAAAGGAGGCGTAGTTATTGAGCGGCGGCGAATTAGACGTACTCAAATATTTTTTAACGCAGGGGCCGTTCGCGGTCCTTTTTACGTGGCTGCTGATTTACGTAATGAAATCGAACCGTGAGCGTGAATCGCGGCTACAAGATCTACTCGATAAATTTAGCGATAAGTACGACGTCATCATCGATAAGATCGATAGACTCGAAGAGAAATTCCGCGGAAGAGAATAACCGAATAAACGCACCACGCCCGTCAGGTGAGAGTCCCGGCGGGCTTTTTTAATGCGAAAAATACGAAAAGGGGACGATTTAATGGCGATTTCAGTACGTAAGAACCTAGTGTCTGCGAGTAAGTATTCGATTAAGTGTCCGTATTCAATGGATGCGAAGTACATCACGTTCCACAATACGGCCAACGATGCTTCAGCAGACGCAGAGATCCGATATATGATCGGAAACAGCAACGAAGTGTCTTACCATTTCGCAGTAGACGATAAGGAAGTCGTTCAAGGTATTCCAACGGACCGTAACGCATTTCACTGCGGAGATGGTAGCAGCGTAAATTCCGGAAACCGGACGTCTATTGGCGTCGAGGTGTGCTACTCGAAATCCGGCGGTTCTAAGTATGAAGCGGCCGAAAAACTGGCGATCAAATTTATCGCGCAATTGCTGAAGGAACGCGGATGGGGCATCGATCGTCTGCGCAAACACCAAGATTGGTCCGGCAAATACTGCCCGCATCGCGTATTAGCGGAAGGCCGTTGGGAATCCGTAAAAGCGGCAATCGCTGCGGAACTCAAAGCACTCGGCGGCAAGTCCTCCGCAAGCAAGCCGGCCAAAACATCCGGATCGACATACACCGTTAAGAAAGGCGACACTTTGTCCGAAATTGCGGTGAAAACTGGCGTCAGTATGGCGAAGTTACAAGCATACAATGGCATTAAGAATGCGAATAAGATTTCGGTCGGCCAAGTATTAAAACTGACGGGGGCGGCCGGTTCTTCTAAACCGTCATCCAGCGGTAAAAAATACGTTTACCTTCCGGCGTCTGCCGACTCATGGCGCATCTATCCGACCAACAAAGCGCCGGTCAAAGGGAACGAATGCGGATTATTGCGTCCTAAGAAATTCGGCGGCCTGAAGTACGAGGTTCTTGGCAATCCACAGACCGACGTGTACACGATCAAGACGGACCAGTTCGGAAAGGTAAATATCTATGCCGCGAAGTCCACAGGCGCAACAGTAAAGTAAACGAAAAGGGAGACGATAATTATGGAAGAAGTATTAATTTTCGCGACTATCCTCGCGCCCATCTTAACGGCGCTCGTTCAGCTCGTTAAGAAAACGGTTAAGCTACCGACGAATATTGTGCCGGCTCTCAGTTTCGTCATCGGCATCGGATTGGGCGCGATTGCCTATCCGTTTACTGACCTCGACTTGGTGCTGCGTTTGTGGGCCGGCGGCTTTGCGGGTCTGGCCGCGACGGGTCTTTTTGAAATCGGAACAAAACGAGAGGGAACTACGAAATAAAATAACGGAACTTTTTGCGGGCGCTTGCGTATGAATACGTAGGTGTCCGTTTACATAACGAACAGGTATTGCGGAAAAAGATGGTCGGATAGTATAATTTAACTACGAATAGGGGAGGCGTGGAATTTGGTTAAATTTATTCAATACGTTGGATTTGCTATACTTGCAGTAGGTATTATCGCGTTTTTGTATCTTGGATTCGGCTTGAAAACATATACACCGGGCTTATCGGAAGGCTATACGTATGCCGAACCGCACCCGCTACGATGGATTTACGCTACGGCCTCCTTTTTAGGGGCGGCTTTCTTCGGCAGCGTGCTCATCGGGCTGGCTCGTATTTTACACCACAAGGAATCCGATTCTAGTTACATTCGAGAAATACAAAACGACCTCCGCCTGATGAAAGCGCGCGAGGGAATTTCGAAATAATAAACAGCCCTGTCCTTAATCGGATGGGGCGTTTTTTTTATTTATCAGCGTGTTGACGTGCGGAGAATACTCGGTATATAATACGGACAAGTACATGCGGTATCCGCGTCCTTAAATTCGGGACCGTTAATCGCATTAAGTGTCCGTAAAGGTTACGGATGCTCGAACGGATGAAATATCGTTATAGGTTTCCGGTACCACGTCTGTCGGGGGTTCGAATCCCTCCGAGCGCGTCTCAGTTAAGACGATAGGAAAAACCTCGCAGATGTTAAATCTGTGAGGTTTTTTTATTTTATCTTGTTTTGAAACTGTTAACGAATGTGTCTCTGTTATGTTCGGTGCCGGCAATCAGCCGCGCACTTTCACTGATCCGCTGCGCGAGAGCTTTTTGCGCCTTGCCTTCAAAGCTGTTCAATAGTGCTGAATACACTTCATATAATTCATCTTTCAACGTATCCATTTCGAATGTCGGTTTCAGCGTTCGGCGCACTGTCTCCAATTTTGTCCCCGCTGCCTGCGTCATCCCTGTTTTCAGCATCTGCCGCTGCAGCATTTTCTTCATTGGATCGTCCTTGTGTTCTAAAAGTTCGTCTAATGTCGGCATTATGTATCCACCTCTATCATCTTAACCAGTTTGCGAGCATCTGGTCTTTTTCCTGAAATTCGTCTGCTATTTTATGTAAGAATCCGCCGATCTCTTCAAGGTCTGTGATCGCTGCCTGCAAAGAATCAATAAACGCCTGCTCAGCCTGAGTGTCATAAAAAATCGGGCCTTTATCGTAAGATAGCGCAATATCTTCAATGGTATTGGTCACGTCCTGTGCTTGAAGCTGATCATACAAGCCGTGTCCGACTTGACCGTAGAATTCTGTTTTCAGTTCGGCAATTTTTTCATCGTGCTCCTGATAGGCGTTTTGCGCTTCTTTTTTCATCGTCCGCAAATCCTCAGTCATTGCCTGCACCTTTTCAGCCAGCTTCTTTGCGTTTGTCGGCGTTACTTTTATTGTATCTGCGCTTCCGATTGCACCGGCCGGCAGAAGAGCGCCGAGGTTTTTATCAAAGACTAATTCATCTCCGTTCGGATTTGCGATATTTCCGTTTCTGTCGAACACGAAATTTGCTTCGTTTAAGCCGTGTGTATCCGGATTTCTCAGAATGACGGTAGTGAAGAAATAAGCGAGATTTTTTCCGATCTGCTCGCTCAATTTCCCATCAAGCCGCTGCTTTCGGCTGAACTGTGAGAGAGAGGGGTTTTTCGTGTAAATCGTTGTCCCGTTGTGGCGGTCATATTCGTTCCAATAACCTGCCCCGACCATGTCGTCCGGATTGATAATTGACCGGATGTAAGGATCATATATGCCGCTGTTGATCTCTTTCTGTGTTTCTTCATCGTGCAGCTTCACGACGGAAGGACTGTTAAACGCGACGGCATACACATCATTATTCACCGCGCTGTATTCGGCCTCAGCGCCGCCGAGTGAATGGCCGGTTGTTGAAATAATCGTTGACGTTCCGGCATACTTTTTCTTTACGCTGCGTACCAGCTGATCGGCTTGATCAATTTGCGATGTTTTCGTCATCAGCTTATACTTTCCGGTTGTGAGCATGGCGTCTTGAGAAGGTGTGCCGTGATAGGTCCCGAGTGTTTTCGAGGTATCCTCCGCGTCTTTTTTCACAATATAATACACTTCTTTTTTCGGATTATTTCCGAAAACAATATTGCCGCCGTCCGCTTTTACGCCGTCATTGATCGGGTCTTTTGCGATATCGGTTCCCGCAAAGGCGACGACCACGTTTTCGGGGCTTTTTGATTTTATCCATTTTCTGTTATTCTTCACTGCTTGTACTAATACAACCGCATCAAGTCCTGTATTATCGTCTGATTTTATTTGATCGACGTACCAGTAAGTAGGTTTTGAAATGGAAGAATTAATACGTATATAATCGTTCTTCTCTAATTTCCGTTTAAGATAGTCATAGTTATAAGCACGTTGACTCATCCTGTAATATGTTTCATCTGTCAGGTTTGAAGTCCTGATTTTCTTGCTCAAGATATACAGCACCTTTCTTGTCATGTAAAATAGGGTAGGGAAAGGGATGATTTTTTTTGAAAAAATACCTTATTATTGTTCTAGTGTTAATTATAACCGTTGGAGGGTTGGTTATGAAGCATCAATATGATGTGAAAAAGGAAGAAAATGCTCTTTTCGAAAAAGCCAAAAGTAAAATGACCGAGTACTTGCGTAGTGAGTACAAGGGTATAGAGAAAATTTCTTATGATGATTATTTTATTGATCCAACCGGCGGAATTACAGTTGAAGGATATCTAAACGGCGATAAAACTAAAGAATTTGACGGCTTATATGATCCCGTAGGAGACAAAATAGGGAGCTCCTCTGTGGATGCGGAAGAAAAATCTTAACACGCCTAAATGCTCCGGATGTCACCGACCATTTGTTCCAGTCCGCGAGCTTCATCATAACTCATGAGACGGATGATTCTGTGAAAAAAAACATTATTATCTTCATGGTTATTTTTATAGCAGCCGGATGTTTTATAATGAAGAGTATGAATGATAAAAATGTTCAGGCTGAAGAGATAAAGATTGCTCAAGAACGAATGGATAAATTTACCAAATTGAATTATGAAGGAATACATAACGTTACATTTAAAGATAAATACGAAATAGATCCAATGGGCGGGATAGAGGTATTTGGCTATTACAACGGTGATACATCGAATAAATTCGATGGTACTTACGATAAGGCAAATGACAAGATCATGGGGCACTCAATAGACGCTGTAAGAAAGAAAGAATGCAGAGATAAAGATTGCGATTACTAAGAAGACGCTCGTCTGGCATTTTTTATATATGAGCATAATGAAAAAGACAAGGGTTTCGGCATGTGCCGCCCTTGTCTTTTTTATTGAACACTGTAAAACATAACCGGAAACAGCTCATTATTTGACAGTCCATTTTAACAGCGTTACAATTAAACGTGTAAATAGTTACATGTTCAAGTAAACATAATAACTCGGGAGGTGATACGTCTTGAAGGAACCTTCTTTAAAAAAAGTGATGTCTCTGCAGATTGAAGTGGATGAACCGATCGTTGCGGGGCAGACTGGATTAGGGAAAAGGCAGTTGATTCCGATACGGGGCGGAACGGTCAGCGGCGCCGTAAAGGGACGTGTTCTTCCGGGCGGGGCAGATGCCCAGATCATCCGTCCGAACGGCCGGGTTGATCTTTCTGCCAGATATGCGCTGGAGACGGAGGAGCATGAAGTCATCTATGTAGAGAACAACGGCATCCGCCAAGTCAGTGAACCGTTCCGCCAACAGGCTGCAGAGGGGCGCATCATTGATCCCGAGCACGTGTATTTCCGCACTGTGCCTGTGTTTGAAACAAGCAGTGAGGCATATCAGCATCTGCAGGACCGGCTGTTTATCGGGGCTGCGGTCAGATTGCCGGATGACATTCGGTTAGATATTTATGAAATTCACTAATAAGATGGAGAGTGAGTCAACATGGAAAACTTTATCGGAAGCCATATGATTTACACGTATGAAAACGGCTGGGAGTATGAAATCTATATTAAAAATGATCATACCATCGACTATCGGATTCATAGCGGAATGGTAGGCGGCCGCTGGGTGCGCGACCAGGAAGTGAATATCGTCAAGCTGACAGAAGGCGTATACAAAGTGTCATGGACTGAACCGACAGGCACAGACGTTTCCTTAAACTTTATGCCGAATGAAAAACGGATGCACGGAATTATTTTCTTCCCGAAATGGGTGCATGAGCATCCGGAAATCACGGTGTGCTACCAAAATGATTACATTGACGTGATGAAAGAGTCACGTGAGAAATATGAAACGTACCCGAAATATGTCGTTCCCGAGTTTGCGGACATTACGTATCTCAACAATGCGGGAATCAATAACGAAACATTGATTTCAGAAGCGCCGTACGAAGGAATGACCGATGATATCCGTGCGGGAAAATTAAAATAAGAGAAAAACCCGGCAGCTTGGCCGGGTTTTTTGTATCCTTTTACGACAGGGTTTTGGTCATGATAAAGTCGACTTGTTTATCATCCCCCATATAAAAAGAGTGTTCTCCGGTTTGGACAAACCCCATTTTTTGATAAAAGGCGATTGCATTTTCGTTTTTTTCCCATACGCCCAGCCAGATGTTCTTTTTGTTGTGTGCTGTTGCGATTTTCACAGCTTCATTCAGCAGATATTTGCCAAGCCCGTGTTTCTGATGGCTTTTTCTTATATAAATTCTCTCAATCTCAAGAGAATCTTCCCCCATTTTTTCTGACTGTGCTTCGTTCATGTTGACTTTTACATACCCCGCAAGGTCATCATGATAATAAACAAAATAGAATTGAGAAGACGGATTGGATAATTCCTTTTTCAGCTGTTCAGAGCGGAATGCATTTTCCAAATAAGCTTTCATATTTTCAGGTGAATTTTGATCCTTAAATGTATCATTGAATGTTTCAATGCTTATCTCCCGGAGCTCTGTAATATCGTTAAGGCTGCACTTTTTTAATTGAATACTCATGGTCATACAGCTCCTTTCTTCATTTATCATATCAGCTGATTTTTTGTTGTATTTGCAATGAAAATACCGTATAGTAAACATACCGTAATTTTGTTGTATTTGCAACATAAATTAAGAAAATGAGGACGATAAAGTGAAATATGTTTTTTATGTTTTAGGAATCATGATCTTGACCTTTGGTATTTCTGTCACGATTCAATCAGATCTTGGAACGTCGCCTTTTGATGCGCTTATTGTGGGATTGTCCGTCCATGCAGGGCTTACCGTGGGAAGCTGGGAAATCATCATCGCTTTCCTGTTAATTTGCTGTAATTCAATGTTAAAAAGGCAAAGACCGGAATTTTCAGGGATGATTACGGCGTTTATAACGGGAATCGGGATTGATATGTGGCTTTTTTTTCTGCATCGAGTCATAACGCCTGAACTATGGTACGGAAAAGCGGGCTGTTTTGCAATCGGTTTAGTTGTGATAGGGATAGGAACCGCAACCTATCTGCACACAAATTTCGCCCCGATCCCGGTTGATCGGTTAACGCTAATTGTCCGCGATTTAACCGGGAGAAGCATCTTTTTTTCAAGAACGGTCATTTACTTCATATTTTTCATACTGGCCGTGATGCTAAAAGGTCCGGTAGGCATCGGAACGTTATTAACCGTTTGTTTAGGCGGGATCATCCTTCATTTCTTTATGCCGATTACCGGAAGATGGATAGACGGCATATTAACAGCATCTCCAAAGCAGGAAGAAACGAAAACCCGGTAGCAGGGGTTTTTATCCGGTTCTATCATTTTTCATTTCATCCGCATGTTCAAGGTATAATAAAAAAGGGGGAGGGATTTTTATGAGCGGTCAAAGAAAGCTCGTTTTTTACGGAGCTGTCAGCGCAGATGGCTATCTTGCGCGGGAAAATCACTCTTTAGATTGGTTAATCGGAACTGAAGGTGAAGACGGCACCGATTATGAAGCTTTCTATGAATCTGTCGATACGATCATCATGGTCAGAAAAACATACGAAGAAATATTGGTTTTATTGCCTGAGGAATTTCCGTACAAAGGTAAAGAATGCTATGTGTTTTCGCGGACATTGACCGGGTGCACTGAACATGTGCGGTTTATTCATGAAGAGCCTGCCGATTTTATAAAAGCATTGAAACGCCAAGAAGGCAAGCGGATTTGGATTGTCGGCGGGAGTGATCTGCTGCACCCGGTTTTGGAGGAAAAACTTGTCGATGAGTTTATCATTCAGATCGCTCCCGTTCTGCTCGGCCGCGGAATTTCTTTGTTCAAACCCGGAGACCGGGAGACAGGGCTGAAGCTGACTGATGTCAGGCGCTATAAGCAATTTGCGGAGTTGCATTATGAAGTGAGATGAAATGAAGTGTATGAAAGAAACCCAGTAAAGGTTACCGGGTTTCTTTTTCATGTTTGTTTTTATGTTTTGAAATGGTGTGGGCCGGCCCGCATGAAAACCCTGCAACCATGATAACAACCCCTATCCACCTCACAGCATAGAAATCAGTGTCGCGCAGGAAGATAAATGAAACTAAGGTCATAAGCGCCCCAATTATAACGGCAGCTGTGCCGATAATACTTGATTTCTCCATATAAAAACTCCTTTATGAATGTTTGTTTAACTTATTGGGTTAGAATATAACATATCAGGGGTAATGTGGAAACGGATATTCTGCGATGTCTGAAGTAAGATGAAAACGAAACGCCAAGGGAGCCGGCTCCCTTGGCGTTTTTTATGCTTGAAACAGGATGCGGCGTTTTGCTGCATCGGGATCACTTTCGACAGCGGTATCCGTGTTGAAAAGCAAAGTTTCGCGTGAATCGGTTTCATATTCAGGCCAATTGAAGTGAGAGGTGTTCGGGTTTCCGGTTTTTGCAAAAGCGAGCCATGCGGATTGGATTTGTTTGGAAAGCTGTTCTGCGTCGTCACCGAGCGGTTCTTGCAGCGTCTTTCTCAAAGAATCAAAGTTTCCGAACACAAACGGCAATTCCAGAGCGTGAACGGCTTTATGAAACGGCGGTGTTTCGCCATGCCAATCAAAGCGGTACATCCAGACCGGTGCATGCTGGGACTGTCCTTGTGCGAAAGCGACAGCCGGCCGCCAGAAAATCAGATCCGTCATCATATCGATTTGTCCCTTTAATGAATGCGGATATAAATCTGCCGCTTGCTCGGTGCAGTTTTCTCCGAGGTGATAATGCAAATAATCTTGCTGCTTTTTCTCGGAATGAATATCTGTATCAGGGGTGAAAAACAAATATGCTTCATCACGATTGGTTCCGATGATCATAGGTATCCCTTCTGCGGCCCCGTCAGCTATGGCTTTCACCGGTTCCGCAGGCAATGTGGCCGGATCGATGGCGGGCTGAAACAAAAGCTGAAAAATGTTTTGATCCAGTGAGCGCCGCACTTTATCCGCAGTCTTAAGCAGGTCATTAACGGAAAGCTCCTGCAATTGATCAGTGCCGGCTTCATGAATAAATGCCGCCGCGATGTCTTTTGCCATATCCGCCGGGATCGTATGAGAGGCGCCGCTTTCTAAAATGGCTTTATGAAACAGGCCTTTTGCGTCAGGCATTGCCATAAGCGCAGCGATGCTCATGCCGCCTGCCGATTCACCAAATATCGTAACGTTATCCGGGTCTCCTCCGAATTCGGAGATATTGTCCCTCACCCAGCGCAGCGCGGCGATCTGATCGAGCAGCCCGATATTGGCGGAATACGCGTCATGAATAGAAGACAAATGTAAAAAGCCTAACGGTCCGAGCCTGTAATTGAGTGTCACGACAATGACATCTCCGTCAGCGGCAAGGGCAGATCCGTCGTAAAGCGGTTCGCTTCCGGCACCTAAATAAAATGCCCCGCCGTGTATCCATACCATGACAGGCTTTTTTTCGCCCTCTGAATCGGGGGCGAAAACGTTGAGGTAAAGGCAATCTTCAGATTGAGGCGGTATATCCCCGGAAAACGATATGGACAGCATATCATCCGGCTGCGGACAAACCGGTCCGAACGAATCGGCATGTTTTACGCCGTCCCAAGGTGCGGGCGGCTCCGGCGCTTTAAATCTCAGCTCTCCGACGGGCGGCTTCGCGTACGGTATGCCCTTCCATGTGCGGGCACCGCGGCCGGCAGTTCCTTTCAGTGCGCCGCAGCGGGTTTGAACGGTAAGTTTTGTCATGATTTCATCCCCTTTTTTCTTTTCATTATAAACAGAGATGAAGACATGAAGCGAATAAAAGCCCTTTCATCAGCATATCCTCAGTAACGCTTCCGTTCTAAAAATGATCTGACTTCCTGAACGGACAAGCCGAGTTCTTTTGCTTCCTGCATCAGCGCTTTCCATTCTTCAATGTTGGATTCAGTCAGTTTTCTGTTGCGGTAGGGTGCGGGCTCCGGCCGTTTTTCAGTCAGTTTGTTCGTAAAGGTGAACAGTTCTTCTTTCGGCATGCCCGACTGCACGGCCTGCACAAGGTGGATGCGCCACTCATCTTCTGTGTCTCCCATCTGATGCAGCATCGTTTCGGCATCAAAAAGCTCCGTCAGATCGACCTGAAGGGTGGCGGATACTTTTTTCAGAAATTGGATGGACGGATTTGAGTGAACCCCCCGTTCTATCTTGCTTAAATAAGATTTAGAGACACCTGCTTCAACTGCTAGCTGATTAATAGAGTAGCCTTTTCTTCTGCGGTATAAACGAATTATTCTTCCAATCATTGTGCTGAATTCTCCCCTGTATACTGGCATTTTTTTGTTCATTATAAGAAATTTTTCGTTCTTTATAAAATTTAAAATTATAAGGGAAGTGCAGTAAATAAGAGGAAAATCATGATAACGTTCTCTAAAAAGAACCAAATGGCTTAATTTGAAATTTTCAAATTTCGACCTTTTCTTTTATAATCCAATCATCAACAGAAGGGGGCGTTTAAGCCTGATGCAATAAGGATGAGGCTGTAATTACATGAATGAGAATATGAGTTTTAAAGAATTATTTGACATTATTAAACACAGACTTTTACTGATTTTTATCATGACAGCAGTTGTAACGCTGGTGACGGGATACATCCAATTCCGGGTGGTTTCGCCCGTTTATCAGGCATCGACCCAAGTGCTCATTCATGAAACAAGCGGTGAAAAAAATTCGAATCTCAGCGACGTTCAGCTGAATCTTCATTACAACAATACGTTTCAAACGATAATGAAAAGCCCGGTTGTGCTTGAGAAAGTGAAACAGAAGCTGCATCTTTCTGAGACGGCATCCGCTTTAAAAGCAAAGATCACGACAAGCAGCGAAACCGATTCAGAGATCATTACCGTAGCGGTGCAGGACGAGAACCCGAAACAGGCCGCCGCTATAGCGAACACGCTGATGAAGACATTTAAAAAAGAAGTCCGTGACAGGATGAATATAAAAGGCGTCATTGTTTTGTCCGAGGCAAAAGCATCGGAAAGTCCGATGGTCAAGCCTTCGCGCATCAGGAATATCATGATGGCGTTCGGTGCGGCTCTCATGGCGGGTGTGACGCTTGCGTTTTTTCTCCACTTTCTTGATGAAACCGTTAAAAGCGAGCGGCAGCTCAGCGAAAAAACAGACTTGCCTGTTTTAGGGGTTGTGTATGACATCAAAAATCAGCAGACACGGTCTGATGAAAAACATTTCGGGGAGTGAGGCGTTTGGGATTCAGAAAAAAGAAATCAAGAAGGGGACTGGCTCAAATATCCGTTTTACATCACAAATCATTGGTGGCTGAACAATACCGCACCATTCGGACAAATATTGAGTTCTCCTCTGTTCAGACCCATTTGCGCTCCATTCTCGTCACTTCCTCCGTTCCGGGAGAAGGAAAGTCATTCAGCGCCGCCAACCTTGCCGCGGTATTTGCGCAGCAGGAAAAAAAGGTGCTGCTCGTCGATGCGGATTTACGAAAACCGACGATACACGAGACCTATCAGCTTGAAAATGTACAAGGCCTTACGAATGTGTTAGTCGGAAACGCTTCCCTCGGCGAAACGGTGCAAAAAACGCTGATTGATAACCTTTACGTCTTAACGAGCGGGCCGACGCCGCCGAATCCGGCTGAGCTTTTATCTTCAAAGGCGATGGGAGAGCTGATTCAGGAGATGTACAGCCGGTACAGTCTGGTTATTTTCGATTCACCTCCGCTTTTGGCGGTGGCGGACGGACAGATTTTAGCGAACCAGACAGATGGAAGCGTTCTCGTCGTCTTGAGCGGAAAAACGAAAATGGATACCGTCCAAAAGGCGAAAGACGCGCTCCAGCAGTCAAAGGCAAAGCTTTTGGGGGCGCTGCTGAATAAAAAGAAAATCAAAAAAACAGAGCACTACTCGTATTGAGCGGTGCAGGTGATGTCTCCTTACCTTTATCAACGGAGGCACTCGGCTCTGCTGTGGGCGGCGTTTTCCGCTGCCTTAGATGCTGGTCGTCGGTGGCGGGGTGTGAGGACGGGTTAAATGCCCAATTTATCTTAAGATGATGCATTGTTATCGGCTTAGCTGTTATGTCTGTTTTTACGAAAACCGTATCAGCTAAACCGATAAATGAGGAGGGGAAAGATTGACTTACCGGAGAAGACTTTCAATGATTTTTGCATTGGATACGTATCTCGTTTTACTTTCCGTTGTTATAGGATATCAATTTTTTGAGGATTCTTATCACTTTTATGACTCCGGAGCGTTGCTGCTGACCGCCGTGAGCATGCTGATCAGCCATCATGTATGCGCTTTTATGTTTCACCAGTATAAGCAGGTATGGACGTATACGGGAATAGGCGAGCTGCTTGATCTGCTGAAGGGGATCACGCTGTCCGCAGCTGTGACAGCCGCCGTCCAATACGGGGTGTTCCACACGATTTTATTCCGGCTTTTAGCCGTCAGCTGGATGATTCAGCTATTGTTCATCGGAGGAAGCCGGATGATTTCGCGCGTGCTGAAAGAAACGATCGGCAGGAAGCAAAATGACTCTTCCCGGGCGCTGATTATCGGCGCGGGCGCAGGAGGAACGCTGCTCGTCCGTCAGCTTACCCAGAAAAACGATCTTGGAATCATGCCTGTGGCTTTTATTGATGATGATCAGACGAAGCATAAGCTCAAAATTATGGGCCTGCCCGTCATCGGCGGAAAAGAAAGCATTATGCCGGCGGTGCAGAGGCTGAGAATTCACCACATTATCATCGCCATTCCGTCTCTTTGCACCCATGAGCTCCAGACGCTGTACAAAGAATGTGTACAGACGGGCGCCCATATTAAAATCATGCCGCAATTTGATGAGATCCTGCTCGGAACGCAGGCTGCCGGACACATCAGGGATGTGAAAGCCGAAGATCTCCTCGGCAGAAAGCCGGTCACCCTTGATACGAGCAAAATTTCTGACAGCATCAAAGGGAAAACGATTCTGGTCACGGGCGCCGGCGGCTCTATCGGTTCTGAAATCTGCCGCCAGATCAGCTCGTTTCTTCCGCATGAAATCGTCCTTCTCGGCCACGGGGAGAACAGCATTTATTCGGTGCATAACGAACTGTCCGCACGCTTCGGCAAAGAGGTGCTTTTTCACGCGGAGATCGCCGATATTCAGGACAGAGATAAAATCTTTACCTTGATGAAAAAATACGAGCCGCACGTCGTCTATCATGCGGCCGCCCATAAACATGTGCCGTTAATGGAACATAATCCGGAAGAAGCCGTCAAAAACAATATTATCGGCACGAAAAATGTCGCCGAAGCCGCCGATATGTGCGGAACGGAAACATTCGTGCTGATTTCTTCTGACAAAGCGGTCAATCCGGCCAATGTCATGGGCGCGACGAAGCGGTTTGCGGAAATGGTCATCATGAACCTCGGAAAGGTCAGCAACACCAAATTCGCCGCCGTCCGTTTCGGGAATGTGCTCGGAAGCCGCGGCAGCGTCATTCCGATTTTCAAAAAGCAGATTGAAAAAGGCGGACCCGTCACCGTCACGCATCCGGCGATGACAAGATATTTTATGACGATCCCCGAAGCGTCAAGACTCGTCATTCAGGCGGGGGCGCTTGCAAAAGGGCGGCAGATTTTCGTTCTGGATATGGGAGAACCCGTCAAAATCGTCGACTTGGCAAAAAATCTGATTCATTTATCAGGCTATACGACAGAACAGATTCCCATTGAATTCTCCGGCATCCGCCCGGGTGAAAAGATGTATGAAGAACTGCTGAATCATAATGAAGTACATACGGAACAGATTTTTCCGAAAATCCATATCGGGAAAGCGATCGACGGGGATTGGGCCGTGCTCATCCGTTTTATGGAGGAATTCAGCCGTCTGCCTGAAGATGAGCTGAGAAAACGGCTGTTTGAGGCGATCGAATCAGTACATGAAGAAGCGGCCGCAGGTGTGTGATGGGAGGACAGAAAGATGACGAAAAAAGTATTATTCTGCGCCACTGTCGATTATCATTTTAAAGCCTTTCATCTTCCGTATTTTCAATGGTTTCAGGATATGGGGTGGGAAGTGCACGTCGCGGCAGGCGGCAATATGAATCTTCCGTTCGTTGATGAAAAGTTTTCCATTCCGATCCGGCGCTCGCCGTTTCATCCCGAAAATCTTTCTGTTTACAGGCGGCTGAAACGGCTCATTCAGGACAACGGCTACGACATGATTCACTGTCATACGCCGGTCGGCGGCGTGCTTGCACGCCTTGCGGCGAGACAAGCGCGCCAAAAAGGGACAAAGGTGCTGTACACCGCGCACGGCTTTCACTTCTGCGATGGAGCGCCCCTGAAAAACTGGCTTCTTTATTACCCGATCGAAAAATTTCTCTCTTCTTATACGGATTGTCTCATTACCATTAATGAAGAAGATTTCGAACGGGCCAAGCAAATGAAAAAAACGGATTGCGGCGCGAAGAAAATACACGGCATCGGCGTGAATACAGACAGGTTTCGCCCTGTGAGCCGGGCAGAGAGTGAACGGCTGAGAGAAAAACACGGCTTCGGCGCCGGGGAATTTATCCTCATATACCCTGCTGAATTAAACGGCAATAAAAACCAGGGACTTCTCATTGAGGCTGCGGCATTGCTGAAGAACCGCATTCCGGAGCTGAAACTCGTATTTGCCGGAGAAGGCGCGATGGAAGAACCGTACAGAAAAAAGGCTGAATCACTCGGGGTATCTGACATTGTGCGGTTTTACGGATTTTGCCGTGACATTCATGAACTGATTCAGCTTGCCGATCTGTCCGTCGCCTCAAGCATCCGCGAAGGGCTCGGCATGAATCTGCTTGAAGGAATGGCTGCCGAAAAGCCCGCCGTTGCCGCGGACAACAGGGGGCACCGCGAGATCATCGAAGACGGCGTGAACGGTTTTCTCGTGCCGGCCGGGGACAGCGCGGCGTTTGCCGATCGGATTGAAAAGCTGTACCGCTCCCCGGGGCTGCGAAAAGCAATGGGACAAGAAGGGCGCAGGACGGCGGAATGTTTTTCAGAAACACGTACGGTAAAGGAAATGGCGCACATTTACGCCGGTTATATGGATAAAAAGGAGAAAAGCGTATGAATGCAGGAGCACAACCGAAAATTTCCGTCATCATGGGAATTTATAATTGCGAAGAGACTTTAGCGGAGAGTATAGAATCCATCCTGAGCCAATCGTATAAGAATTGGGAACTGATCATGTGTGATGACGCGTCAACTGACGGAACGTATCAGATTGCGCGCCGTTACGCGGATCATTACGGCGACCGGATCACGCTGATTCAAAATAAGGCAAATCAACGGCTTGCCGCTTCGCTTAACCGCTGTCTGACATACGCAACGGGGGATTATATCGCCAGGCAGGACGGTGATGACATCTCCAACCCGAGGAGACTGGAAAAACAGGCCGCTTTCTTAAACAAGCACGCCCACTATCAAGTCGTAGGCACGGGCATGCTCGTATTTGACGAATTCGGTGTAAGGGGCGCCCGGCTTTTGCCGCCCGTGCCGAAACCGGGAATTATGGCGAAAGGCACACCGTTCTGCCACGGCACCATTATGATGCGGGCTGAAGCGTACAAAGCGCTTGGCGGCTACCGGTCAGTCAGGCGGACGCGGCGGATGGAGGATATCGATTTGTGGCTGCGCTTTTTTGAAGCGGGTTTCCGGGGGTACAATCTCCAAGAAACGCTGTATAAAGTAAGAGAAGACAGTGATGCGTTTAAAAGGAGATCGTTTACGTATTCCATTGATAATGCGGTGCTCGTTTTTCAGGCGTGCAGACGGCTGAAGCTGCCGCTTTCCCATTACGCGTATATCGCAAAACCGCTCATTCGCGCCATTACGCCGCCCGCGGTCATGAACCGTTATCATAAAAACAGGGACATCCGCCAAAAAGAAGGGCTTGCCGAACATGACTGACAAACCGATGCGGGTGCTGCACGTCTTCAGCGGGATGAACAGGGGCGGCGCAGAAACGATGATGATGAATTTGTACCGGAAGATGGACAGAACGAAGGTGCAGTTTGATTTTTTAACCCATAGGAACGATCCGTGCGCTTATGATGAGGAAATTCTCGCTCTCGGCGGACGGCTTTTTTATGTGCCGAGCATCGGCAGCACAAACCCGATTACATTTGTAAAACAGGTCAAGCGGGTGATTCAGGAAAAAGGCCCGTTTGCCGCCGTGCACGCCCATACCGATTTTCAGTCGGGGTTCATCGCGCTTGCCGCTCGTTTAGCCGGCGTCCCGGTGCGGATCTGCCATTCGCACAGTACGTCGTGGCGGGGGCGGGCGTCGCGGCTTGCCGGGATGCAGCTGTTTGTGTTCAGACGGCTGATTACGGCAAACGCCACGGCACTGTGCGCCTGCGGAAAAGACGCGGGCCGTTTCTTATTCGGGAAAGAAAAAGACGTGCATCTTTTGCCGAACGGCATTGATCTCGACTTATTTGCCGGCGGGTGCGCGGACACAGAAGCTGAAAAAAGGAAGCGGGGCATTGCAGACGGCCGTTTGGTGATCGGCCATATCGGCCGCTTTACAGAAGAAAAAAACCACGAATTTCTGCTCCGGCTGGCCGCTGATATGAAAGAGCGGGGCATCGGTTTACAGCTGGTTCTCGCCGGGGACGGTCCGCTTCGCACCGACATGGAAAATCTGGCGGCGAAGCTGGGGCTTGATGATGATGTGCGTTTTATCGGCATAGAAGAACGCGTTCATGCCCTGCTGAAAACGCTGGATGTATTTGTCATGCCGTCTCTTTATGAAGGGCTGCCCGTCACGCTCGTTGAAGCGCAGGCCTCCGGGGTGCCGTGCGTGATATCAGACGGCATAACGGAAGAAGCCGATGCCGGGCTCGGGCTGGTCAAAAGGCTCAGCCTTAAAGAACCGCCCCGACAATGGGCATCCGCGGTTTTACGGGCAGCAGAGGCGGCAAAGCCTGACGGGGAGCGCATTAAAGAAACCCTCAGACGGCAGGGATATGACGCGGGAGAAAATGCGGGGGCTGTTATGAAGCTTTACAATATGAATTGGAAAAAGGAACAGTAACGAATGATTGTATACGTAGTCAATATGGGAATTGTGTATATTTGGTCATGGTTCGCGAAAATGTGCGGCGGGCGTGATCAATCGCTTTCGACCGGATACCGGCCGAATCAGCTCGTCATGATCGTTCCGCTGCTATCGCTCGTATTGGTCTCCGGCTTGCGCTACAGAGTCGGGACGGATTTTCAGACGTACGCGCTGATGTACAAGCTGGCGGGAAATTACGGCAGCATTTGGGAGATCTTCGGGTTCGGAGCGAAAAAAGCAGCCGTTGATCCGGGGTTTACGGCTCTCATCTGGCTCATGAATTTTATCACGAAAGATCCGCAAATCATGTATTTCACCGTGGCGGTCGTGACGTGCAGCTTTATTTTAAAGGGGCTCGTTGAATTCGGCCGTCCGTTTGAGCTGAGTGTGTTTTTGTTTTTGGGCACGTATCACTATTACGCTTCCTTTAACGGGATCAGGCAGTATATGGTGGCGGCCGTTTTGTTTTGGGCCGTCCGCTACGTGATCAGCGGAAGCTGGAAGCGTTATATGTCAATCGTGCTGCTGTGTTCGCTTTTTCATTCTTCAGCGCTGATTATGATTCCGGTTTATTTTCTCGTCAGAAAAAGAGCCTGGTCGCCCGCGATTTTCGGACTGTCGGCATTGTTTCTTCTTATGACGTTTCTGTATCAGAAGTTCATTTCGCTGTTTGTCGTCGTGCTGGAAAACAGCTCGTACGGCCATTATGAGAAATGGCTGATGACCAATACGAACGGGATGAACGTCGTAAAAATCGCGGTGCTGCTTCTGCCGCTGTTTTTGGCTTTCTGCTATCGGGAGCGGCTGCGGAAGCTCTGGCCTGACATTGATGTCATCGTGAATTTCTGTCTGCTCGGCCTGCTCTTCGGTCTTTTGGCGACAAAGGATGTTATTTTTGCCCGGTTTAATATATATTTCGGCCTGTACCAAATGATCCTGATCCCTTATTTTGTGAGGATTTTTGATGAAAAATCAAATGCGCTGATTTATATCGCCATTATTGTCTGTTATTTTCTTTACAGTTACTTGCTTATGCCGGTCGATTCGTCTGTGCTTCCGTACAGAACGATTTTTTCCCGGTAATGGACACTGGAGGTTTATATGGAAACACCCGCGGTCAGTTTATTAATTGCTGTGTATAATACGGAAACTTATTTAGAAAGATGCTTAGATTCATTGCTCAATCAGTCGCTCGCCAATATCGAAATCGTGGCCGTTAATGACGGGTCAACGGATCAAAGCCCGGCGATTCTTGAAACCTATCAGAAGCGGGATGAGAGAATCAGGGTCATTCATCAGCAAAACCGGGGGCTCGGCGCGGTCCGCAACAGGGGAATCGAGGCGGCGCGCGGCGAATTTATCGCTTTTATTGATGCGGACGACTGGGTTGAACCTGATTATTGCCTCAGCATGTATGAAAAAGCGAAGGCTGATCAGGCGGATCTCGTGATTTGCGAATATGCGGCCGAATTTGCGGATACGGGGAAAACCGCCGTTTCAACGATCGCTTCAGCGTACGCGGGCCGCCCGAAACAACGGTACCTGAAAGATTTATTTGAAGGAAGAGTCAGCGGTTTTTCATGGAACAAGCTGTACAAGAGAACGATGATCGAGCATCATCAGCTGCGCTTTCCGCTTCGTGATGAGCTGGAGCATGTGGAGGATCAGTACTTCAGCCTCAGGGCGCATGTTTTCGCAGGTGCGGTCTCGTACGTGGATCAGCCGCTCTATCATTATTGGATTCACTTGACTTCCATTGTGCAAAGCTATCAGAAAAAGCTGTTTGACTCAGGTCTCGTTCTCTATCGGCTGAACGAGGCTTTTTTGCGTGAAAACGGCTGCTTACAGGAATACCGGCAGGAGCTGGATTTTTTCATCGTTCAGCACGGAACAGTCTGCCTGCTGAATGAATGGAAGCGGAATAACGGCGGCCGGTTTTCTGAGAAATGGAAGAATATCAGCCGGATATGCGCTGATCCCGTGTTTCGCCTGAGCCTTTCCAAAACCGGAACGGCGCCGTTTGACGCCAAACGTTCATGCCTTCTGCTTTTGGCGAAGCTGAAGCTGATTCCGTTTGTGTCGCTGGCATCAGCCGCATATCAGCGGGCAATCGAGTACAAAATGAAAATCAGAGGGTGAAGACATGTCGATACAATCTTTAAAAATCAATCTCGCGGAATGGCTGTTGCTTAAGGTCAAATACCCGTCCCAATTTCATTTCGGAACGGCAGCGGATGGGGCGGGGCTTTCAGCGGCAAGAAAAAAGATCATTCTGACGCTGCTCCCGTCCCACGATAATCTCGGTGATCACGCCATCGCCTACGCAAGCAAAACGTTTCTTGAACGGGAGTATCCCGACTTTGACATCATTGAAGTGGATATGAAGGATATATACAGATCGGCAAAGGCGCTGATCAAAAAGCGCCACCCCGATGATATGGTATTCATCATCGGCGGCGGGAACATGGGGGATTTGTACCGGTATGAGGAATGGACGCGCCGCTTTATTATCAAAACATTCCGGGAATATCGGATCGTTCAGCTTCCGGCGACGGCTCACTTTTCTGAATCAAAAAAGGGACGGAAGGAACTGAAGCGCGCCCGAAAAGTGTACAATGCGCATCCCGACCTTTTGTTAATGGCGAGAGATGAGACGACGTATCAATGGATGAAGCGTCATTTTCCCGGAAAAACAGTGCTCAAACAGCCTGACATGGTCTTATATTTGGATAAAAGCGAGCGGCGCACCCCGCGGGAAGGGATCTACCTCTGTTTACGGGAGGATAAGGAGAGTGCGCTGACGGCTGAGGACAGAACGATGGTAAAAGAAGCTTTGGCAAAAGAGTACGGAGAGCTGCATTCCTTTACCACGACGGTCGGCCGGAGGGTCAGCCGCCATACACGTGAAAAGGAGCTGGAAGCGCTTTGGAATACGCTGAAAGGCGCGGAAGCCGTCGTCACTGACAGGCTTCACGGGATGATTTTTTGTGCGCTGACGAAAACGCCTTGTGTCGTCATTCGTTCGTTTGATCATAAGGTGATGGAAGGCTATCAATGGCTGAAAAACATACCGAACATGATATTGCTTGAACGTCCAGACCCTGAAGCTGTAACGGCCGCCGTAAACCGGCTGCTCAGCGGCAAGCATGAGGAAGGCGGTTCATTGCGAAGTGTTTATTTTGCCGGGCTGCGCTCGAAAATCAGCGGTGATGCCCAATGACCGCGCCGCTTGTGAGCGTGATCGTGCCGATGTATAAGACAGAGCCTTTTATTAAAGAATGCGCGGTTTCTTTAACAAAACAGACGCTGAGAGACATCGAAATCATTTTCGTCAATGACGGTTCACCGGATCAGTCAGGCCGGATTGCTGAACAATTCGCCGCAGAAGATGCGAGAATCCGGGTGATTCATAAAGAAAACGGCGGCCTCAGCTCGGCCCGCAATGCCGGAATAAAAGCCGCCCGCGGCCGTTATATCGGTTTTGCGGACGGCGATGACTATGTGACGGAAACGATGTTCGAGCGGCTTTATGAAGAAGCAGAGAAGAACCGGCTGGATATCGCCGGATGCGGCTATTATAAGGAAACGCCGTCTAAGAAACGAACATATATGCCGCCGTCCATTCCGGCGGGCCGCGTCTTCACAGCGGATGAAATGACTGCATTGCTGACCCGCGCGCACGAACATCGGTTTATTTGGTATGTGTGGCGCTATATATACCGGCGAGAAGCATTGCAAGGACTGTTGTTCCATGAAGATATCCGTTTTGCCGAGGACTCTCCGTTTAACTTGGCAGCGTTCCGCCAAGCCGCGCGTGTCAAAGTGATAGACGAAGGGCTGTATATCTACCGGGAAAATCCGCAAAGTCTTACAGAAACACCGTTTAAGCCCCACTTAGATCAAGAACTGCAAAAGCAATATAAAGCGAAAATGGCTTTTTATGAGGAAAACGGGCTGACGGACGCCTGCCGGAGCGATATCGATACATATTTGTGCAAGCATCAGATTCCGATGCTGATCGCCAACGCATGCGCCGCGCCGCAGCCGTCACACCAGATTACGGCGCACATCGGCAGAATCTTAACGTATGACATGGTAAAAACGGCGGTGCGCAGGACGCCGTGCCGCCATAAACAGCTGCTGGCGGGGGAGCGCGTGGTGCTCGGCCTGTGCAAAATGCGCCTTCCTCTTCTTCTGCATGCGTTTTTCGAACGGAAATCGAAAGAGAAAGGCAGTGCGGAAGGAGCATGAAATTTGCCATTAATTTCGGCGCCAATGTGACGGCGTTTTTACTATCGGTGTTTTTATCAGTGTGGATGACTCCCTTTATTGTGAAAACATTAGGTGTGGAGGCTTTTGGGTTTGTCCATCTGACACAGAATATCATTAACTATTTCTCTATAATTACCGTTGCGCTGAGCTCTGTCGTTGTGAGGTTTTTCTCCGTCGCCGCCCACAGGGGGAACAAGGACGAGGCCAATGCGTATGTAAGCAATTATTTAGCCGCGTCTGTCGTGATATCTCTATTGCTCGCTGTGCCGCTCGCCGGGACGGCTTTTTTTATTGACAAGATTATGAATGTACCGGCCGGGCTCTTAACGGATGTGAGGCTCTCTATCGTGATCGGCAGCGTGCTGTTTATGCTGACGTTTTTTATGGCGGGGTTCGCGACGGGGCCGTTTTTCGCCAACAAGCTTTATATCACAAGCTCCATTCAGGCCGTGCAAATGCTGGTCAGGGTGCTGTGTGTGCTCGCTCTGTTTACGTGCCTGCCGCCGAAAATCTGGCAGATCCAGCTTTCGGCATTAGCGGGAGCTGTCTGTGCGGCCGTGCTGACTTTTTTCTTCTTTAAGAAATTGATTCCTTGGTTTTCTTTCAGCCGTAAAACCTTGTCATTACAGACGAGCAAAGTGCTGTTTTCGGCCGGTGCCTGGAGCTCTGTCAACCAGATCGGCGTGCTGCTGTTTCTGCAGATTGACCTCATGACGGCCAACCTCGTGCTGGGGCCGTCTGAAGCGGGTGTCTATGCGGCGATTATTCAATTCCCGCTCCTGCTCAGAAGTCTTGCCGGGACGCTTGCTTCACTGTTTGCGCCGGTTTTGACTTCCTACTATTCAAAAGGCGATATGGAAGGCCTCCTGTCTTACGCCAATAAGGCCGTGCGGCTGAACGGGCTTCTGCTCGCGCTTCCCGCCGCATTATTA
Organism: Bacillus sp. A1; assembly: GCF_042296235.1. NCBI lineage: Bacteria > Bacillati > Bacillota > Bacilli > Caryophanales > Bacillaceae > Bacillus > Bacillus sp. A1. Next base: position 3,352,639 of record NZ_CP141181.1, on the reverse strand, counting down.
GGAGGGCTCGCCGAACCGTTTCTGGCGATTTGGCTGGGCCCGTCGTTTGTGCAGACGGCGCCGCTTTTATACATTCACGCCGCGTATTTGGCGGTCAGTCTCTCTGTCATGCCGCTTTTTTACGTATGGACGGCTTTTAATAAACAAAAAACGCCCGCCGTCGTTACTTTATGTTTAGGCGGACTGAATGTCATATTGGCCGTGGTTCTCAGCGGACCGGCTCATCTCGGGCTGTACGGCATCACCATCGCCGGTGCAGTCTCGCTCATTTTGAAAAATGCCGTCTTCACGCCGCTGTATGTTTCGCATATTACCGGTTTTCAGAAAACCGCGTTTTACAAAGGAATGTTCGGCCCGTTGGCGGCGGCCGTATTTGCCTGGGCTGTCTGCCGGGGTATCCGGCTGTTTTCACCGCTTGACAGCTGGGCCGGCCTGATCGCTACGGGGCTTGCCGTATGCATAAGCTATGCCGCATTCGCTTTTTTCTTCATTTGTACGAAAGAAGAAAGGCGGCTTGCTTTACAGAAATGCCGAAAAGTGAAAGGAGCTGTTCAGATTTGAAGGCGAAACGTGTATTTGATATAGCGGCCGCGGTGTTGTTATTGTGCGGCGCAAGCGTCATCCTTCTCTTCGCCATGGCCGCCGTCAGATGCGCCATCGGGTCTCCGGTATTGTTCAAACAGACGAGACCGGGGCATAACGGGCGTCCGTTTACGTTGTATAAACTCAGGACGATGACGGATGCGCGTGATGAAAACGGTGTGCTGCTTCCGGATCATCTCCGCCTGACCAAAACGGGAAGGCTGATCAGAAAACTGAGCATCGATGAGCTTCCCCAGCTTTTTAATGTGCTCAAAGGAGATATCAGTCTGGTCGGCCCCCGCCCTTTGCTGATGGATTATCTGCCGCTTTACACGGCGGAGCAGGCGCGGCGCCACGAGGTGAAGCCGGGGATTACGGGCTGGGCGCAGATTAACGGGAGAAACGCGATTTCATGGGAGGAAAAATTCAAGCTCGACGTGTGGTACGTCGACAACCGCACATTTCTTCTCGACTTAAAGATTCTGCTTTTAACAGTGAAAAAAGTTCTCGTGTCAGAAGGCATACATCAAGCCGGCCATGTGACGGCAAAGCGCTTCACAGGCAGCGGAGATATGTCATCGTGAAAAAGGTCGTGCTGATCGGAAACGGCGGACACGGAAAAGTCGTGAAGGAAATCGTGCAGGCCCGTTCCGATATGGAGCTTGCGGGCATATTGGATGACGGATTCAGCGGTTTTGCCGTTCGGAACGGTTTATATACGGGCCGGACGAAAGACGTGCACATGCTTCGGAAACTCGTCCCCGAGGCCGTGTTCACGATATGCATCGGCCGCAACGGCGTCAGAAAGCAGTTCGCTGAAACGCTTGGGCTTGAAGATGACGATTATGCCGCACTCATTCACCCCGGGGCGATCGTCAGTGAAACGGCTTCCGTCGGACACGGAACGGTTGTGATGGCGGGCGCCGTCATTCAGGCGGGCGCTGACATCGGCGCCCATTGCATCATCAATACGGGCGCGGTTGCCGATCATGACAATGCAATCGGAGATTACGTCCATCTTTCACCGCGCGCGGCGCTTGCCGGCGGAGTGAAAGTCGGGGAAGGAACGCACATCGGAATCGGCGCGTCCGTCATACCGCAGATTGACATCGGCCCTTGGTCCGTTATCGGCGCGGGGGCTGCGGTCATCAGCCGAATTCCCGGCCATGTGACGGCGGTCGGCGTTCCGGCCCGCGTCATCTCCCCTATCCATAATGAAAAAGGATGATTTCATGCAAACAAACAAACGGATTTATTTGTCTCCGCCTCATATGAGCGGAAAAGAACAGGAATACATCGCAGAAGCCTTCCGATCCAATTGGATTGCCCCGCTCGGTCCGCTCGTCAATTCGTTTGAAGCGCGGCTCGCGGAATATGCGGGAGTGAAAAGCGCGGCGGCCGTAAGCTCGGGAACGGCGGCCATCCATCTTGCCCTGCGGCTTGCGGGTGTGAAAAAAGGAGACGCTGTATTTTGCCCCTCCTTTACATTTGTCGCCACGGCGAATCCGATTGTGTATGAGCAGGCTGAGCCCGTTTTTATTGATTCGGAATGGGAGACGTGGAATATGTCGCCTGATGCGCTTGAGCGGGCGCTGCGGGATGCAAAACGGCGCGGCAGACTCCCGAAAGCGGTGATCGCCGTCAATCTTTACGGCCAAAGCGCGAAAATGGATGAATTAATGAGCCTTTGTGACGCATACGGCGTCTGTCTGATTGAAGACGCTGCCGAGTCCTTAGGATCAACATATAAAGGCAGGCAGAGCGGCACGTTCGGCCGTTTCGGCATTTATTCCTTTAACGGCAACAAAATCATTACAACATCGGGAGGCGGCATGCTCGTATCTGACGATGAAGCCGCGATTGAAAAAGCGAGGTTTCTTGCGTCACAGGCGAGAGATGCCGCCGTTCATTACCAGCACAGCGAGCTCGGTTATAACTACAGGCTCAGCAACATTCTCGCGGGCGTGGGGATATCGCAGCTGGAAGTGCTTGAAGATCGCGTCCGGGCGAGGAGAGAAATCTTTCACAGGTATCGGGAAGCGCTGGAAACGTATCCGGGCATCCGCATGATGCCGGAGCTTGAAGGAACGGTTTCAAACCGCTGGCTGACGGCTCTGACGCTTGATAACGGTGTGACGCCGGAAGAAGCCGTCGCCTGTCTTGCGGAACAGAATATTGAGGCCCGGCCGCTGTGGAAACCGCTGCATACGCAGCCGCTTTTCTCATCTTCCGTCTTTTATCCTCACAGCGAACATGAGCGTGTCTCTGAGAACCTTTTCAGCCGGGGCATCTGTCTGCCGTCCGGGTCTGACTTGTGTTCTGAGGATCAGCAGCGTGTCATTGACGCACTTGCGCAACTGTTTGAAACGAAAGGGGAGAAAACATGGACAGCCGCCATGTTATGAGCCGATTAAAAGAAACGCTGACGGGTCTGCTCAGCGTTATACCGCCGCAATCTGACATCATATATGCCGACTATCCCCTCTATGGAAATGTTGGGGATTTATTGATAATGAAAGGGACGGAGGCGTTTTTTAAAGCACACGGCATCCGCGTGAAACAGCGCTGGAATCCCGACAATTTTCCATTCGGGCGCCGGGCGGACAAAAAGACGATCATCGTCTGTCAGGGTGGCGGAAATTTCGGGGATCTCTATCCGTACTATCAGACGTTCAGGGAAAAAATCGTCAAATCCTTTCCGGAAAACAGGATCGTCATCCTGCCGCAATCCATTTATTATCAGGATGAGACACGGCTTGGGAAGACATCGGCGCTTTTTGCGGGGCACAAGGATCTCCACCTGTTTACGAGAGATCGTGTGTCATACGAGACCGCGAAACGCTTTTTTTCGGCGAATCATATCGGGCTTATGCCTGATATGGCCCATCAGCTGTATCCGATCGCGGCGTCAGCGGCTCCGTCACGCGGCAGGCTTCATTTTAGCCGCACGGATGGGGAAATCAATCCGAAGCTGCAAAACAATCCTTCCGTTAAAAGCTGCGACTGGCAGGATGTGCTGTCAGCAAGCGACCGCAGGGGAATCGCTTTTTTCCAAACACTGAATGTTTTGAATAAAAAAGCGGGAAACCCGCTGCCGATTGCGCGGTTTTGGAAACGCTATTCCGATTTCTTGACGAAAAAAGCGGTTCTGTTTTTCAGCAGGTACGAATCGGTGGAAACGTCAAGGCTTCACGGCCACATTCTGTCCTCGCTTCTCGGGAAACCGAATACCGTCATTGATAATTCATACGGGAAAAACGCCAACTATTATCACACCTGGATGCACGAAGCGCCGGACGTCCGTCTGATCGGGGAAACCGCCGGCACGAAGGAAAACCTTCCGCTTTGAATAAGCGGAAGGTTTATTTTGTTTCTCCGCGTTTTACTTTGTTGTACGCCTCATCCAAATGCTGAATTCTTTTGAGCACAACCGAGTTTTTCGTCAGCTGATCCTGAACAAGGGTTGAGACGACGGAGCGGTAATAGCTGTTCATCGCATGAATTCGGTCTTCATTCGGATTCATTTCAATGTGCTGTGTAAAGTTTTCAATAAAATAAGGAACAGAAAAAAGTTCTGACATCTATAAAGCAACTCCTTTTAATAAGTATATACGGTATGAAACCAATCATGTACAATGAAAAAAGGGGAGTGAGCATGATGGATATCAAACTTCAGCAAACACAAATGTTAAAGCCTCAATTAACGCAAGAGCTTAAACAGGCTATCACATTACTCGGATACAATTCCGCGGAACTGGCCGGATATATTGATGAGCTCTCACTGGAAAACCCTCTGATTGAACGAAAGGAAACAGACACGCCGCCACTATCTTACCATAAAACAAATAAAAACAGGATGAAAGAACGGGACGGAAGCCAGCAGATCAGACATACCCGCAAAACGCTGCAGGATTCGCTCAAACAGCAAGCCTTAGACATGAAGCTGTCCGATGATGAGAAAAAGATTTTCAATTATCTGATACATTCATTGGACTCAAACGGATATTTAAAAGAGGACATACCAGCTGCCGCCGACCATGTATCCGCTTCACAAGAGGAGACGGAAGCGGTTCTGAAAAAGCTTCAATCCCTTGAGCCCGCGGGAATCGGCGCCCGGTCTTTGCAGGAATGCATCCTTCTTCAGCTCCGCCGTCTTCCTGAGCGGAACGAACAGGCGGAATGGATTGCCGAAGCCTATTTTGAGCTATTTGCAAGAAAGAACTGGAAAGCGCTTACAACAAAAACGGGCATTCCGCTTAAAGACATTCAGGACATCGCTGACATGATCAGCGCCCTTGATCCGAGGCCGGGGCTCCGTTATGCGCATGAGGAGCCGGGTTTTTACGTGGAACCGGATATTTTCATCACAGTGAAAAACGGCATCATTCAAGCGCGGCTCAACAGCCGTTCGTTTCCTGACATCCAGCTTCATACCCATTATCAGCCGCTCTTGTCAGCTGCCGGGTGCCGTGACACGAAAAATTATCTGTCGGCAAAATATCAGGAATGGCGCTGGCTGAACCGGGCTTTGTCGCAAAGAAAACAAACGATCACGAGAATTATCGGCGTCCTGACTGAACGGCAGGAATCCTTTTTTCTCACAGGAAAAAGCGGAATGCAGCCGCTGACCTTAAGAGAGGTGGCGGAAACGCTGGAGCTCCACGAATCAACGATCAGCCGGGCCATCAAAGGGAAGTACGTTCAGACGCCGTACGGACTGTATGAAATGAAAACATTTTTCTCGGCGAAAGCTGAATCATCGGGGGACGGCGGCGCCTCCAATTATGCCGTAAAAGCGCATCTGGAGGAATTGGTCCATAAAGAAGATAAAAAGAAACCTTTTTCAGACCAAAAGCTTGCCGATCTGCTGCATGAACAATATGACATCCGAATCTCAAGGCGCACCGTCGCCAAATACCGTGACCAATTAAATATTCCGCCGTCATCGGCGAGAAAACGGTACAGCTGAAACCTCCCCGAGCCAAACCCCGGGGAGGTTCTCCGTGTTACGGGATCATCCATGAAAACAGATGATGCTGTAAAAATGTAATGAGACAGACGAGCAGAAGCAAAAACAGACTGTGCTTAATCGTAAAGCGGAAAAGATCGGCTTCCTTGCCCGCCAGACCGACAGCGGCACAGGCAACCGCAATGGATTGCGGAGAAATCATTTTTCCGGTGACACCGCCCGATGAATTGGCGGCGACGGAGAGAACCGGGTCCATCCCAACAGAGAGCGCCGTTACCTTTTGCAATCCGCCGAACAATAGGTTGGCCGACGTATCAGAGCCGGTAATAAATACGCCGAGCCAGCCGAGCACCGGCGAAAAAAAGGTAAACATCGCGCCTGTCATGGCAAGCGCAAGACCGAGTGTCGTGCTCATGCCGGAAGCATTCGTCACATAAGCAAAGCCGACAACAGAAACAATGGTGACGACCGGAAGCGTTAACTCTTTCACCGTCTCTATAAACGCTTCGCCCCATGTCTTCCACGACATGCCGAGGGCGAACTTGGAGATGACGGCGGCAATCAGAATCGCCGTTCCCGCTGAACCGAAAAGCTCAAGTTTGTACACGGCTTCAATCGGCGTGCCGTCCGCCTGAAGAATCTGCTGATTTACAAATGGTACGGGAGGCGTGAAGGTCAATGCACGCCCGGCTGCATTCAGCCAGGAAAGCCACATTGACGTTCCTTCGTAATGACCGGTTAAGGCAGCCTTCACGCCGGGAATCCCCCAGACGGATATCATGGCCGTCAGAAGAAGGAAAGGAGACCACGCTTTAAACACCGCGGCGCCCCCGTACTTGATCGGCGCCCGGTCAGCGGCCGCTGCTGATTCCCGTTCTGCCGCGAAACGAAAGGCCGTTTTCGGTTTCCAAAATTTCAAAAACACAGCGAGCGCGGCCATGGAAACAAGCGCCGACAGCACATCCGGCAGCTCAGGCCCTAAAAAATTCGAGCTTGCGTACTGCACGGCCGCAAAGGAGACGCCGGAAACAAGAATGGCCGGCCATATCTCAAAAGCCTTTTTAAACCCGCTCATCAAAATGATTAAGTAAAGCGGAATAAAGACGGATAAAAACGGAAGCTGCCGGCCGACCATTTGAGAAATTTCCATTGCCGGTATCCCGGTCGGACCTTCGACAGCGGTAATCGGAATGCCGATCGCACCGAAGGCAACGGGCGCCGTATTGGCAATCAGGCAAATCCCCGCCGCATACAGCGGCTGAAAACCAAGTCCGACGAGCAAAGCGGCCGAGATCGCGACGGGAGCGCCGAAACCGGCGGCGCCTTCTAAAAACGCCCCGAATGAAAAGGCGATGAGCAGCGCCTGCAAACGCCGATCATCTGTAATTGAGAGCACCGAACTCCGGATAATCTCAAACTGTCCCGTTTTCACGGTGATTTTATACAGAAAGACCGATGTGACGATAATCCAGCCGATCGGAAGCAGCCCGTACACCGCTCCCTGAGAAGCGGACATCACCGCTTTTTCCGCCGGCATGCCGTAAACAAATACAGCGATTAAAAGTGAAACGGCTAACGTGAAAAGCCCCGCGATGTACCCCTTCATCCGTTTCACCGCAAGCGCCCAAAAAAAGAAGATAATCGGCACGAGCGCGCAAGCTGCCGATAAAAGCAAATTTCCCCCTAAAGGAGCGTACCCCTGTGTCCATTGCATCCCTAAAAAACCCCTCCTTATGTCATGTGAGCGATTACTTTTTATGATAAGGTCATCTGATGACCGGGTTAATTAGCATTATATTTTGAAAGTTTTGAAAGTACAATACTTTTCTTGAACAAATTGTCTGAACCTGTCGGCGGTGCGAAAAAAGAAGTATAATAGACGATAAACATCAAGATTCACAAGTGACGGGGTGATCGCGTTGAAATATAAACAAATTAAAACGAAAAAAATCTACGAAGAAGTCGCTGACGCATTGCTGGAGAAGATAAAAGCGGGCGAGCTTAAGCCGGGTGAAAAGCTTGATTCCGTTCAGGCGCTTTCTGAGAGTTTTCAGGTCAGCCGCTCGGCGGTCAGAGAAGCGCTGTCGGCTTTGAAAGCGATGGGGCTCGTCGACATGAAGCAGGGAGAAGGCACATACATAAGAGAATTTGAGCCGTCTCATGTTTCCCAGCCGCTTTCTTCCGCCCTCTTGATGAAAAAAGAGGACGTCAAACAGCTGCTCGAAGTCAGAAAGCTGCTTGAACTCGGCGTCGCCGCCATGGCCGCTGAAAAACGCACCGAAGACGATTTACAAAAAATCCGCCAAGCTCTCCTGGAGATGAAAGGCATTGACGGAGACGAAGAATTGGGCGAAAAAGCGGATTTCTCCTTTCACATGGCGCTGGCGGAAGCATCACAAAACGGGCTGCTCAAGCATCTCATGAATCATGTCTCCGCGCTCCTTTTGGAAACAATGAGAGAAACGAGAAAAATTTGGCTGTTTTCTAAACGAACGAGCGTGCAGCGATTGTATGAAGAGCATGAACGCATTTACAGCGCCGTCGCCGCCGGAGACGCGGATGAAGCGGAAGCGGCGATGACGGCGCATCTGACGAATGTGGAAGAAGTGCTGGGGGCTTATTTTGAAGAAAATGTATAGAAGCTGACTTGTGAAAGGGGATAACATCACATGCAGGCCGAATCTTTTTTTTCTGACCATGTAAAGAAAGCTCTGACAAACGATCCTCCCGGGGAATGGATGCCGGCAGTTCCGAAAGCGTGCATCCCCCTGCATTCCGGCTATCCCGATCCCGCACTCGTTCCTGATAAGGAGCTGAAAGAAGCCGCCGCCCACCTTCTGGATGAGGAGCGCGATCTGCCGCTGCATTATATGGGAAGCCCGAGGACGGCCGTTTTAAAAAAGCAGATTCAAGAACGGTTAGCCACCCGCGGCATTCACTGTCGGGACGATGAGCTGCTCGTGACGTCAGGCGCCTGTCAGGCGATAGATCTGGCAGCCCGGGTTTTCCTCGATGAACAAACCGCCGCTGCCGTTGAAGCTCCGGTCTATATGGAAGCGCTCGAGATTTTTAAAAATTACACACCGCATATCATGAGCATTCCGACAGATCAAGAGGGCCTGCAAACAGAAACATTAGCGTTCATGCTTGAGGAAAGAAAACGAAAAGGGCTTCTGATTCCCCGTCTTCTCTACACGATACCCGCTTTTCAGAATCCTGCGGGAACCGTAATGTCAGCGAAGCGGAGAACCCGCCTGCTTCAACTTGCCGAAGCGTATGATTTTCTCATCTTGGAGGATGATGCATACGGTGAGCTCGGATTCACTGATATTCCGCCGCCTTTGAAAGCTATGGATCAAAACGGCCGGGTGCTGTACGCCGGTTCATTATCAAAAGTCATCGCCCCGGGTATGAGGATCGGCTGGATTGCAGGGGACGCCGCATTCATCACGGCATTGTCATGGTTAAAAAAAGACTTAGGCCACCCGTTTTCCCAAGCGGTGACCGCCGTCTATCTGGAACAAACGAATGTGGAAGAACGGCTCGCCGCCTTGCGGGAAGCATATCGAAGCAAACGTGACGTTTTGCTCGCCGCATCAGCGCGATATCTTCCGGAATCCGCATCCTGGCACGTGCCTGAAGGCGGTTACTTTGTATGGGTGAAAGCGCCTGGGGCGGGTACATCCGCAATGCTGGCGAGGGCTCTTTCTCACGGCGTTTCCTATGTCCCCGGAAAATATTTTTTTCTGCATCAGGAAGACGGTGCGGAATATCTTCGCCTGTCGTTCAGTTATGCCGGTAAAGCCGCGATAAAAGAGGGTGTGCAAAAACTGGGACGCCTGCTGGAAAACGGGATGTAGAGCAGCATGAGGAGCTTTCGGGCTTCTCTTTTTTTGTCCCCTTCAGCACATCAGGCGAAAGGATTTTTCAGAAAAACCTTCCAATCCATATTCAGAATAGTGTAGGATATTCATAGAGCTTTCCCAAAAACAGGTCATCAGATGACCGGATCACATATTGAGGATGAAAGAGGGGTTCATCATGAAAGTCTCATTATTTGTCACGTGCCTTGTGGATATGTTCCAGACCAATGTCGGAAAGGCGACGGTTGAGGTGCTGGAACGGCTCGGGTGTGAGGTGGATTTTCCCGAGGGGCAGATTTGCTGCGGGCAGCCCGCATACAACAGCGGGTATGTGACGGATGCGAAAAAAGCGATGAAGCGGATGATTGCCGCGTTTGAAGAAGCGGAGTACGTCGTCAGTCCGTCAGGTTCCTGTACGACGATGTTCCGTGAATATCCGCATCTGTTTCAGGATGATCCGAAGTGGGCGGCAAAAGCGCAGCAGCTTGCGGACAAAACATATGAGTTAACAGATTTTATCGTCAACGTTCTCGGGGTGGAGGATGTCGGGGCGGTGCTGCAAAAAAAAGCGACAGTCCATACATCGTGCCACATGACGAGGCTGCTCGGCGTGTCGGAGGAGCCGATGAAGCTTTTGCGCCATGTCAAGGGGCTCGAGCTGACCGCGCTTCCCGGAAAGCACCAATGCTGCGGATTCGGAGGAACGTTTTCTGTGAAAATGGCGCAAATCTCTGAACAAATGGTGGATGAGAAGGTCGCCTGCGTGGAAGACACGGAGGCCGAGGTGCTGATCGGGGCGGATTGCGGATGTCTGATGAATATCGGAGGGCGTCTTGACCGTAAGGATAAAAACGTCAGAGTCATGCACATCGCCGAAGTGCTGAACAGCAGATAACACGAGAAACAACAAGGGGGGAAAATCATGGCGATGAAAATCGGTACCGCCGCTTTTAAAGAGCGGGTATCAGAAGGAATAGATAATGAGTTTATGAGAGGAGCCGTCTCCGGTGCGCAGGAACGGCTCAGGACAAGAAGGCTTCAGGCGGCCGAGGAATTGGGAAACTGGGAGGATTGGCGTTCCCATGCGGAAGAAATCAGACAGCATGTGCTGGACAATCTTGATTTCTATTTGGAACAGCTCGCCGAAAACGTCGCCAACAGAGGCGGACACGTCTTTTTCGCCGAAACGGCGGAAGAAGCGTCCTCCTATATCCGCGATGTCATCCGGCAGAAAAACGCCAAAAAAATCGTAAAATCCAAATCCATGGTAACAGAAGAAATCAATATGAACGAAGTGCTTGAGGAAGAGGGCTGTGAAGTCACAGAAACGGATCTCGGCGAATACATTCTCCAGATTGACGACCACGATCCGCCGTCACATATCGTTGCTCCCGCTCTTCACAAAAACAAAGAGCAGATCCGTGACGTGTTTAAAGAGAGACTCGAATACAAACAGACGGAAAAACCGGAAGAGCTCGTCATGCACGCGCGCAGCGTTCTCCGGAAAAAATTTCTCGAAGCGGATGTCGGCATTACAGGCTGCAACTTTGCAATCGCGGATACCGGATCGGTCAGTCTCGTGACGAACGAAGGAAACGGCCGCCTTGTGTCCGCGCTGCCGAAGACGCAGATCACCGTGATGGGAATGGAGCGGATCGTTCCGTCATTTTCTGAGTTTGAAGTGCTTGTCAGCATGCTGACGAGAAGCGCGGTCGGCCAGCGGCTTACAAGTTACATTACGGCGCTGACGGGACCTCGTCAGCAAGGAGAAGCTGACGGGCCTGAGGAATTCCACCTTGTGGTTGTGGACAACGGGCGTTCCCGCATACTCGGCACGGAATTCCAATCGGTGCTGCAATGTATCCGCTGCGCCGCCTGCATCAACGTCTGTCCCGTGTACCGGCATGTCGGCGGACACTCGTACGGGTCCATCTATTCGGGTCCGATCGGCGCCGTCTTATCGCCTCTTCTCGGCGGATATGACGAATACAAGGAGCTCCCGTACGCATCTTCCTTATGCGCGGCCTGTACGGAAGCATGTCCCGTTAAAATTCCGCTGCACGAGCTGCTGCTCAAGCATCGGCAGAACATCGTGGAAAAAGAGGGCAAAGCGCCGATCAGCGAAAAACTGGCGATGAAAGCCTTCGGGCTCGGCTCGTCATCCCCGTCCCTTTATAAAATGGGATCGAAATGGGCGCCTGCCGCCATGACGCCGTTTACGGAAGATGACAAAATATCAAAAGGGCCGGGGCCGTTAAAAGAATGGACGGCAATACGGGATTTCCCGGCGCCGCATAAATCGAGATTCAGAGATTGGTTTAAAGACCGGGAAAAACAAAAGGGGGAAGAATGATGATGAAAGGGACGGTTACACATCAGGAATCCTTTTTAAACCGGATCGCCGAAAGTCTGGGCAGAGAGCGCAGGAAATCAGGCGTGTCCCTGCCTGAATGGAAGTATCAGCCTCAATATCAAACGCATGCGGACTGTACGGAAGACGATCTTGTCACGATGCTGAAAGACCACTGCGTCAACATTCATACCGAACTGATCGAAACGGATGCAGCCGGGCTTTACGACGCTTTGCGCACGCAGGTGAACCGCTTTGAAGGAGGGCCTGTCATCATTCCGAAGGACAGCCGGTTTGAAACGTACGGCTTGCAGACCCTTATGACAGAAGAGTGGCCGGATGAAGGGATTCCAGTTTGGGAATGGGACGCGGAACAAGGAGCGAAAAATATTGAAAAAGCGGAACAAGCGAATGTGGGCATCACATTCAGCGAGATTACGCTTGCAGAATCAGCCACCGTCGTTTTGTATGCGTCAGAGCATGCCGGCCGTTCTGTCAGCCTGCTTCCGACCACCTATATCGCAATCATCCCGAAATCTTCCATTGTGCCGAGAATGACACAGGCCAGCGATATACTGAAACAGCAGATCAGAGACGGCGTCACCGTTCCTTCCTGCATCAACTATATTACTGGACCGAGCAACTCGGCCGATATCGAAATGGATTTGGTTGTCGGCGTCCACGGACCCGTTAAAGCCGCTTATATCCTTGTGAATGACCGATAAAAAAGGCAAACCCCGGTTTTCGGCCGGGGTTTGTTTTTATATAAACGCGTTAATAATCATGATAAAACAGATCGCACTGACAGAAATAATCGTTTCCATCGCCGTCCATGTCAGGAATGTTTCTTTTACTGTCATTCCGAAATACTCTTTAATGAGCCAGAAACCGGAGTCATTGACATGTGACAGAATCAAAGAGCCCGCTCCCGTTGCCAAAACGAGAAGCTCACTGCTGACGCCCGGCATGACAGATGCAATCGGTGCAACAATGCCGGCCGCCGTCATCATGGCGACAGTCGCTGAACCTGTGGCGACACGGATGACCGCTGCGATCGTCCAGCTTAAAAGAACGGGAGAGAAGCTTGAATGCTTCGCAATGTCAGCAATATACGTGCCGACGCCTGAATCAATCAGGACGTTGTTAAAAGCGCCGCCGGCTCCGATCACAAGCAGAATGGAAGCGATCGGTCCGAGACAGTCATTGCTGAATTTTAAAATGCTTTCTCTGTCAAAGCCCTGATAAAAACCAAGGCTGAAAAAGGAGTACACCGTGGCGATCAAAAGCGCCGTGACAGGGTCGCCGATAAATTTAAAAGTTTCATAGAGCGCGCTTTTTTCCGGAAGCGCAATTTCGGCAAGCGTTGCCATAAGCATCAGGATCACCGGTACCAATATCGTAAACAATGTATTTGCGAATCCCGGAAGCTTGCGTTTTTCATTCCGTTCAATAAATTGTTTTTTCAACAGTTCGGGAACGGGTTTATGAATGCGCTTACCAATCCATTTTCCGTAAAGCGGCCCCGCGATGATGGCAGTCGGAATGCCGACGATTAAAGAAAACAAAATCGTTTTTCCGACATTGGCGTGATAAATGCCGACAGCCGCCATCGCCGCCGGGTGGGGCGGAACCAATCCGTGCACGACGGAAAGTCCCGCAAGGAGCGGAATCCCGATCGTCACTAATGAAACGCCGGTTTCAATCGCAATCGTAAACAAAAGCGGCACGAGCAGGACGAAACCGACCTGGAAAAAGACCGGGATGCCGACGATAAAAGCGACGGCCATCATCGCCCAATGCACTTTCTTTTTGCCGAAGCGGCCGATCAGGGTGTGGGCGATACGCTCCGCACCGCCTGATTCAGCCATCATTTTTCCGAGCATCGTACCGAGGGCCAGCACGATCGCAAGCAGCGACAGCGTATTGCCGAGCCCGGTTTTCATCGAAGCGATAATGTCCGGCAGATTCATGCCCGTTGCGAAACCGACAAGGATGGATGTAATCAAAAGACTGATAAACGGATTTAATTTAGCGACCGTAATCAATAAGAGTAAAACGATAATAGCGGCAATGACAATAAACAGTAACATGACCTTTTCACCCTTTCAAAGAAGAATTAACGGCTTTGTTTGAGCTGAAATTCACTGATGACGTCAAATTCATCTTTGAGCTTGTCATACAGCCGCTCGTATAAGTAAAACAGCTCAATATATGTTTCGCTGTTTTTGACGTTCGGTTCATGACGGTGAGAAATTCTGATCCAGTCCTGAACATCCTCGATCCGTTCCATTTCGCCAAGGCTGTGCAAAGCGAGAACGGCCGCTCCGAGCGCCGAGGCTTCGTAACTTTCCGGAACGAGGACTTCCCGTCCCATCGTATCGGACAAAATCTGCCTCCAAAGCGGCGATCTCGCAAATCCTCCTGAAGCCCGCACGTCTTTTGCGGGGCCCGCCAAATCTCTCAGTGCGACACCGATTGAAAAGACGCTCATGATGACGCCTTCCAGCACCGCTCTGATAAAATGCTCCCGTTTATGGCGGAGGCTGATGCCGAAAAACGTTCCGCGGGCATTCGGATTCCAAAACGGCGCGCGCTCCCCTGATAAAAACGGCAGAAACAGCAATCCCTCAGAGCCTGCGGGCACTTTATCAGCGATATCAATCATTAAATCGTACGGATCAATGCCGAGCCGCTTCGCCGTTTCGACTTCCGGAGAAGCGAATTCGTCTCGAAGCCAGCGCAGCATAATGCCTCCGTTATTCGTCGGGCCTCCGATGACCCAATGCTTGTCAGTCAGCGCGTAACAGAATGTCCGCGCTTTTTCATCCGTAATCGGCGCATCCGTCACCGAACGCACGGCTCCGCTCGTTCCGATCGTAACGGCCACTTCGCCTTTGCCGATCGCGCCGACTCCAAGGTTGGCGAGCACGCCGTCATTTGCGCCGATAATAAACGGTGTATCCGCATGAATGCCCATCCGTGCAGCGATTTCCGGCGCAAGGCCGCGCAGCTGATGAGTGGTCGGCACGATGTCCGACAGCTGATCTTCCCGGATTCCGGCAATCCGGAGCGCTTCTTCATCCCAGGAAAGCGTATCTAAACGGAACAGCCCCGTTGCCGAAGCGATCGAATAATCGACGACATAAGTTCCGAAAAACTCGTGCAGAATATATTCTTTCATACTGATGAATTTGGCGGTTTTCGCGAATGTCTCCTTGTCCTGTTCTTTCATCCAGACAATTTTGGAAAGCGGAGACATCGGGTGAATCGGCGTACCCGTTCTTTTATAAATATCAAAACCGTTCATCTCTTTTAAAATCCGTTTTGATTGCTCGGCGCTGCGGTTGTCCGCCCAAATGATGCTTTTGGTCAGCAGGCCGCCGTTTTGATCGACAGCTATCAATGAGTGCATGGCGGTGCTGATGCCGATTGCAAGCAGATTGTCAGGACTCAGTCCGGCCTTTGTGACGGCTCCCCTGATGCTTCCGATAACCGCTTCCAAAATGTGCTCAGGATCCTGCTCGGCCCATGCCGGCTTTGGCTGTATTAAATCATAGTGAACCGAATGCTTGGCTAACACTTTGCCTCTTGGTCCGAACAGAACGGCTTTCGTACTGGTTGTGCCGATATCCAGACCGATAACAGCTTGGGTTTCCTTCATAATATATCCCGCCTAATCTGATTGAATAATAAGATAGATTGATAATGTATGCCCTTACAAAGTCAATTATAGGAATAATTTTTTTATAAATCAACGATGAAGAAGAAAATTTTTTTCATAAAATTGCCTCAATTCCCGCTGTATCGGCATTCTCTCTTTTGAAAAATAAATATTCAGAAAGCGATTACAAACGTTTGTGCGCGATCATTTTTCTGATTTGCTGCAAGTTGGCGAGCGTTTTCTCCTGCCGCAGCCGGGCCGTGGCGAAATACAGTGTATCAATGACCGACAGCTGGGCAAGCCTTGCGGACATTGCTTCCGTTCTGAAAGCCGTCTCCCTTGTTGACGTATACAGCACCACGTCGGAAATCTGGGTGAGCGGCGACTTTTGGTAGCTTGTAATGCCGATCGTGCCAGCGCCGAGCGATTTGGCCATTTTCACCGCGTCAAGCACGTCCTTATTGCTTCCCGAATGAGAAATGCCGATGACTGCGCTTTCGGGACCGAGAAGACCCGCTGACATCGCCTGAAAGTGAGAATCCGTGTGTGCGATGCAATTTATACCCGTACGCATAAATTTGTGATACGCGTCAGTGGCGATCAGCCCGGAACCGCCGTTTCCGTAAAATTCGATTCTGTCTGCGCGGTGGATCATTTCTACCGCTTTTTCAACGTCGGCCGGATCTAATAAATGAAAGGTATCGGTCAGACCGGAAATGTTTGTGCGGAAAACTTTCTGGATGATGACTTCGATATCGTCGTCGGGGCTCATTTCTTCATGAATGTGCTGCACCGGCTCCTGAACGATCTCCTGAGCAAGCGCGATTTTTAAATCCTGATAGCCGGAAAAACCGAGCCGTTTGCACAGCCTGAAAATCGTCGCTTCAGAGCTTTTCGTTTTTTCCGCCAGCTGAATGATGGAAAGGTGAACCACGTCTTTCGGTTCCTTCACGATATGGTCTGCAATCGCTCTCAATTTTGGCGACAAACCTTTGCTGGCCGCCTGAATCTTCCCGATGCTGCTTGAATTCACAGGGGTCATGCTATAACCTCCCTACTCGAATGTAAACGCATACTTTTATGATAAAGCAAGTTTCAATATAAGGAAAACAGAATTTTAAAATTGTTTTTTCAATTTTGTATATAAAAAAAGAGAAAAAGCCGCCGATGATAGAAAGTGAGGAGGCACCTGAATGAAAAAAGTATGGATTCTCGTCATATCATTCGGCATTGCGCTTGCGCTGTTTTTATACGCAAACACAAAGGTGAAAGCGGAAAGCGCGGCGCCCGGAAAGCAAAGCCTTGTGTCCGGATTTCAGCTGAAATTTCCGAATCACCGGGTAGGACAATAGGCGGCAAAAATTAGTATTGACTTTGAAAATAGAAGACTGTATATTATGATACTATATTCAGAAAATAAAAACTCAAGAGATTCATTTAACATAAAACACTGTGAACGGGAGCAGTAAAAGAATCCAGTCAAAAAAAGAGAGCCGCGGGTTGGTGCAACGCGGACTGATTGTTCTTTGAACTCGCCCGGAAGTGGCAGGGCGGAACGGAATTGTCGGAATATTCCCTATGTCCTAACGGCTGACCTTCGTTAAAAGGTTTTTAAGCTGGATTCCGGATATTCGGGATCAACAAGAGTGGTACCGCGGCTGCCTGAGGCACGCCGTCTCTTTTCCTAAAGAGGCGGCGTGCTTTTTTATGTGATGAACACTTTTTGCGAGAGGGCGTGTGATAGATGGAAAAGGACAAGCAAACGTTAAAACGGACGATGTCGTCCAGACACATTATGATGATGGCGCTTGGAGGCGCGATCGGGGCCGGGCTCTTTAAAGGCAGCAGCACGGCGATTGATGAGGCGGGGCCGTCCGTGCTGCTGGCCTACCTCCTCGGCGGAATCATTCTGCTATTTATTATGCAAGGGCTGGCCGAAATGGCAGTCAGAAACAAACATGCAAGGACGTTCCGTGATTTGGTTCAGCAGTCGCTCGGATCGTACGCTGCATACTTTTTAGATTGGATCTATTGGAAAATGTGGGTGCTCAATATTGCCGCGGAGGCGGTCGTAGCCGCCATTTTCATTCAATATTGGCTGCCGGAATGTCCGATATGGATACTGGCTCTGATCATTTCCATCGTGGTGACGGTCGTAAACATGCTTTCTGTGAAACTGTTTGCCGAGACGGAGTACTGGCTCGCGCTTATTAAAATTACAGTGATTGTCATCTTTATTTTATGCGGGATTCTGCTTTTATTTTTCTCATTCGGCAATCACACGGCGCCGGGGCTGTCTCATTTAACGGATCACGGAGGATTTTTCCCGCATGGAGCGGGGGGCGTCATTACGGCGATGCTCGTCGTGATCTACTCATACGGCGGAACGGAAATCATCGGCGTCACGCTGGCGGAGACAAAAAATCCCGAAAAGGTGATCCCGAAAGCTGTCCGAAGCACGTTAACGCGGATTGTCGCTTTTTACTTGCTGCCGTTCTTCATCATCGCCAGCCTGATTCCTTGGAATCAAGTCAACAGCGTTCCCGAAAGCCCGTTTGTCATAGTATTTAAGATGATCGGAATTCCGGGTGCCGACCATATTATGAATGCCGTCATTCTTCTTGCGATTATCTCGTCTATGAATTCGGGACTGTACGGATCATCCCGCGTCTTGTTTACGCAGGCTTCTGACGGCCGGGTGCCGAAAGTTTTTTCAAAACTATCGAAGAAAAAGGTTCCCGTCTATGCGATTCTGACTTGTACGTCATTTTTATATGTAGGCGTCCTGATTTCTTTATTCGCAGGAAGCCGGACGTTTAATTATTTGATGGGTTCACTCGGCTATACGGTGCTGTTCATCTGGCTGATTATCGGCTTCGCCCATTTGAAATCAAGAAAACATTCAACAGAACAGCCGGCTTATTACGTCAAATGGTTCCCATACACGACATGGTTCGCGGTGCTTGCGCTTTTGGCCATCCTGATCGGCGTAATTGCGACGACATCCATCGTCATCACATGCATCACTGCGGCCATCTATCTCCTCATTACGGCTGCGTATCTTGTGAAAGGGAGACGTCAATAAATAAAAAAACTCTTGCCCCGCGGCAAGAGTTTTTTTAATGAACGGCCTTTTTTTCTGCGGCCAGAGCAGGTGTTTTCAGTTTTTTCGGTGTTATATTCACAAAACAAATGCTTGTGACGATCAGAAGCAGTCCGGCTAAAAGGCTGACGGTAAGCGGCTCATGCAGGAATATCGAGCTGACGACAATGGATATGAGCGGGATCAGGAAGGTGTAAGAGGCAACCTTGCTTGCTTCCCCTGAACCGACAAGCGTAAAAAAGGCGAGCCAGCCGAGCGCGATAACAAAAACTGAAATGAACAGAAGGCTCAGAATGAACGGAGCTTTCCATTGAATCGCTGAAAAGCTTTCTGAAAAATGGCCGGAGCTGACAAGCAGCACGCCGCCGATCAGAAGCTGAAGAGCGACCATCCAGATAGAATCCGCGCGTCCGCCCGTTCTTTTCACATATACCGTGCCGAGCGCCCAGCTGACCGCAGAGCCTAAGGCCAAAAGAATGCCGGCGATGGAAATATGGCCTCCGAAACCGGCTGCGCTGATGACGGCGACACCGGCAAAGCCCAGAATAAGACCGGCTATTTTTAAAGGATACATCGATTCCCCGAGCCACAGCCAAGAAAAAACGCCCATTAACACCGGCTGGAAAAACACGATGGCTGAAAATAGGCCGGCAGGCAGGTAATTCAAGCCGACCGTTTGCAGGCCGTAAAATAAAGTAATATTTAAAATGGCAGAAATAAGATAGATCGGCCACGTTTCTTTAAAACGCAGCTTTTTAAAACGGGGCAGCGCCACCATTAATAATAGAAGTCCGCCGATCAGCGTGCGGATTCCGGCAAACAGAAGAGGCGGCGAATAGGCAAGCGCGGCCTTTGTCAGCGGCCAGTTAATTCCCCATACCGTGACTAGAAACGCCAGCATAAGAGCCGTCTGTATTTTCGAAAGCTGTTTCACGTCGTTCACTCCTTGTAGAACAATTCCATCATATGATACGGTAATCAGTAAGATAAATAAAATGAATCTTTTTTATAAGGAGCATAAGTAAAACGTTATGACGATTACACAACTGCGGGTTTTTGTTCAAATCGCTGAAACGGGAAGCTTTACAAAAGCGGGGCAGGCGCTGAATATGACGCAGCCCGCCGTCAGCCATGCCATCTCTGCGCTTGAGTCAGAGCTCGGCATCAAGCTGATCATCCGCGAGCGCCGCAACGGCGTAAGGCTCACGGACACGGGCGGAAAAATTCTCGTCCATATCAGAGAGGTGCTCAAAGGCATAGAAAAAGCCGAGCAGCTGGCGGCCGCGGAAAGAGGTCTTGAACAGGGAACGATTCACATCGGCACATTTCCGGCCGCTTCCGCTTATTTCATTCCAAAGCTGATCAGCGTGTTTAAAAAACGGTATCCGAAGCTTGAACTGGTGCTTCATGAAGGAACGGCGGACGAAGTAAAAGAATGGCTGCAATCCCGGATGATTGACGCGGGCATTCTGCTGTTCCCGACAGAGGATATGGATTACTTTCTGCTGAAAAAAGACAAAATGGCAGCGGTTATGCATAAAGATCATCCTCTCGCCGCACGCTCAACCGTAACGATAAAAGATCTGGACGGTGAACCGATGGTGGTTTGCGAAGGCGGTTACACGTCACCTTTTGCAGGCCTGTTTAAACAAGCCGGTGCCGAACTTTGCGCGGCCTTTACCGTGTTTAATGTCAGCACGTCCATCAATATGGTGCGGGAGGGGTTGGGCATGGCAATCTTATCCGATATGTCCATGGCCGGCAATCCCCTCCCGGAAGAAGTGGTGATTAAAGAGTTTGCGCCGGATGTATTCAGGGAGGTGCAGCTGGCGGTTCCTTCCATGAAAGACGCATCACTTGCCGCCAAGCTTTTTATTGATGTCGCCGAGGAGCTGTTCATCCGTAAGAAAACCGCCGCTGACTGATTGTTCGAAGATCATCGAATCAAATTGTTTAACTCACGGGAAAAGCTGTGGTAAGGTGTGTGGAGAGACCTTGTTTAAGATCTGCTTACACTAAACCGCAAAGGAGAAAACGATGGCTGAACATACATTGAAAGATACTGCGTTTTCCGTATTGAATTTATCGCCGGTCGTACAGGGAGGAACGGTTGCTGAATCGTTCCGCAACAGCATGGATTTAGCGCGCCGCGCCGAGGAGTGGGGCTATAACCGCTATTGGCTTGCGGAGCATCATAATATAGAAGGCGTTGCCAGCTCGGCAACAGCGGTGCTGATCGGCCACATCGCCGGCGGCACGAAAAAAATCCGCGTCGGTTCTGGGGGTATTATGCTGCCGAATCATTCGTCACTTATAATCGCGGAGCAATTCGGAACCCTTGAAACGTTATATCCAGGGCGGATTGACCTCGGACTCGGGCGTGCGCCGGGTACCGACCAATTAACGGCGAGGGCCTTAAGAAGAAACATAAACAGCGGGGAGGATTTCCCGGAGCAGCTTGAAGAATTGAGAAATTACTTCAAACCGTCAGGCAATGTGCGCAATCTAGTCCGCGCCATTCCGGGCGAAGGGCTGGACGTGCCGATCTGGCTTCTGGGCTCAAGCGGCTTCAGCGCGCGTCTTGCGGGAGAGCTCGGGCTTCCGTTCGCCTTTGCGGCTCACTTTTCACCGAAAAACACCGTGCCCGCCCTTGAGCTGTACCGCAGCTCCTTCCGTCCGTCAGATGTACTGGATAAACCGTACGCGATGGTCGGCGTCACCGTCATTGCCGCCGATACGGATGAAAAGGCGGAGCATCTGGCAACATCGCATTATCAAAGATTTTTAGACCTCGTCCGCGGCACGCCGAACCAGCTGAAGCCTCCTGTTGAAGACATGGATCAAATCTGGTCGCCGTATGAAAAAGCGATGGTCAATGAACAGCTCAGTTCAACGATCGTCGGCGGACCGGAGCGTGTGAAGGAGAAGCTGGAAAGCTTCATCCGGACAACACAGGCGGATGAAATCATGGTGAATTCAGAAAGCTTTGAGCATGCCGACAGAATGAGATCATTTGAAATCATCGCCGAATTAAAAAACAGCTGAGCAAAAAAAGCAATGTGCCGCGCACATTGCTTTTTTATTCGCCGATCCGCCTGACTGAATTCCGGATGATGAGTTCCGGTTCATACACGACGTCATCCTTCTTCGGTTTTTTATGTTCTAAGCAGTCGATGACGTATTTTGCCGCCGCTTTCCCCATAATGGATTTCGGATGCTTGACAGAGGTGAGCTTCACCTCGGAAATCTGGGCGAAATGTGAATCATCATAGCCCATGACCGATACGTCATCAGGCACCTTTAACCCGAATTCCCTGAGAAGATTAATCGTCTTCAGCGCAATTTCGTCATTGTAGCAAAGAATGGCCGTCGGATGTGACCCGCTGTTTTGCTCAAGGGTATGCTTAATTTTTTGGAGAAGCACGGTTTCTTTTTCCTCAGTCGTGTAAGTCACGATCATGTCCGGAGACGGAAAAATCCCGCGCTCCCGATGCGCCTGAAGATAGCCGTTCATCCGTTTGACGCCCTGCGTGTCATCCGCTTTAAAGATTCCCATAATGTGCGTGTGGCCGAGGGACATGACGTATTCGCAAGCCATCATGCCGCCTTTGACATCATTGACGGAAAAGCTTGGTGCGGCCAGCTCCGCATAAGAGGCGTTAATCATGGCAAACGGAATGCCGTTTTTCTCCAGATTGAGATAGTAGCCGATGTTGGGCGTCTGCAGCGCGCTTTTTGTAGGCTCGACAATCAGCCCGTCTATATTTTTGGACAGCAGGTTTTCAAGGCCGCGCCGTTCACTTTCTGTATTGTTGTTGGTGCTCGTCAGCAGCATGGAATAGCCCTGTTCGCTTAAATAAGATTCAATTCCCCTGATGATGCTCGGAAAAATATAGTCTGATATGTACGTTGTAATGACGCCGATCGTTTTGTTTGAATGCATGGCTGATTTCGCCGTGCGTGAAGCGACAAAGGTGCCTCCGCCCTGAACGCTGTACAGCAGCCCCTGCGAGACCAAATCTCCGATCGCCTTTCTGATGGTATGGCGGCTGACGCCGAACTGCTGCATCAGCTCATTTTCCGTAGGCAGCTTTTCGTCCGGCTGTATTTTTCCTTGATTCAGCCATGAACAAATTTCTTCTTTTACTTGAGCATATTTCGGTAGCATATCAATTCCTCCAAAATGTATACGGACAAATTCCAGTATAACATAGTAAGCCCTTTCATCAAGCTGTAAAAATAATTGACAGATTATGAAAAACTGCTTATTCTTTATTTGTACGTACTAATTTTCCTTATTTTTAGATAAAATTCTTTATAAGTACGTACAAATGTGGCGGTTCTGAAGAAAACAAAGCAACATCAAGCGCCGCACTCAGATTTGTAAGCGTTTTTATTCTATTATTCGCGGGAGGGTAAAATTCATGAAGAATCACCCGGCACCAATTGGCTCAAATGTACCTGTCACTCGGCAGCATTCCAAGTGGTTTGTCATTCTCATCTCATGCGCGGCCGGACTGGGAGGGCTTTTGTACGGTTATGACACGGCGGTGATTTCCGGCGCCATCGGTTTCCTGAAAGATTTGTACCGCTTAAGTCCTTTTATGGAAGGGCTCGTGATTTCAAGCATAATGATCGGCGGTGTTTTCGGCGTCGGGATTTCCGGATTTTTGAGCGACCGTTTCGGACGGAGAAAGATTTTGATGGCAGCGGCGCTGTTGTTTGCGGTGTCAGCGGTTGTCTCTGCGCTTTCGCAAAGTGTGTCTTCCTTAGTGATCGCCAGAGTCATCGGCGGTCTGGGAATCGGCATGGGCTCCTCGCTTTCTGTCACGTATATTACCGAAGCCGCTCCGCCGGCCATACGCGGCAGTCTGTCTTCACTGTATCAGCTGTTTACGATATTAGGGATCTCCGGCACTTATTTTATTAACCTCGCCGTTCAGCAGTCCGGCTCGTATGAATGGGGAGTGCACACCGGCTGGCGCTGGATGCTCGCTTACGGCATGATTCCGTCCGTCATCTTTTTTATCGTGCTGCTTATCGTGCCTGAAAGCCCGCGCTGGCTTGCGAAAGCGGGGCGCCGGAATGAAGCCCTCGCCGTGCTGACGCGCATTAACGGCGAGCAGACCGCGAAAGAAGAAATCAAACAAATCGAAACGTCTTTACAATTAGAAAAAATGGGGTCATTGTCTCAGCTGTTTAAACCGGGGCTGAGAAAAGCGCTTGTGATCGGGATTCTGCTGGCTTTATTCAATCAGGTCATCGGCATGAACGCAATTACGTATTACGGGCCGGAAATTTTCAAAATGATGGGCTTCGGACAGAATGCGGGGTTTATCACGACATGCATCGTCGGTGTCGTTGAAGTGATTTTCACCATTATCGCGGTTCTTTTAGTCGATAAGGTAGGCCGGAAAAAGCTGATGGGGGTCGGATCAGCCTTTATGGCGCTGTTCATGATCTTAATCGGGGCATCCTTTTATTTTCAGCTGGCGAGCGGTCCGGCTTTAGTCGTCATCATATTGGGATTCGTCGCCGCTTTCTGCGTATCAGTCGGGCCGATTACGTGGATCATGATTTCGGAAATCTTTCCGAACCACCTCCGCGCACGCGCCGCCGGTATTGCGACGATATTCTTATGGGGGGCCAACTGGGCGATCGGCCAGTTCGTGCCGATGATGATCAGCGGGTTGGGGCTCGCGTACACCTTCTGGATATTCGCCGTCATTAATATTCTCTGTTTCTTGTTTGTCGTGACGATCTGCCCTGAGACGAAAAATAAATCATTAGAAGAAATAGAAAAACTCTGGATAAAATGAAAGCGTTTTACGACAAAAGTCCGCTCCGGCGGGCTTTTGTCTGTCACCTTCATTCCGTTTCTGTATATAATGACTGTATCAAGGAGATACTGGGAAATCCTGCGAAGAATGTCGACGAATTGACCTTTAACAGTTGAATTAACAATGTCATCCTGTTAAAATAATTAAAGAAAGCAGACATAATTTTTTTTGGCTATGATGGGACGTTTTTTGTCATAGCGGGACATTTTCTGTCCAGTATGAATAGGAAGGAACGTTTGAGTCATGAACCAGTTAATACAAGCTCAAAAAAAATTATTGCCTGATCTTTTGCTTGTGATGCAGAAAAGATTTGAAATCTTGCAGTATATCAGGCTTACCGAACCGATCGGCCGCAGAAGTCTTGCAGCCAGTCTCGGATTGACCGAGCGCGTTCTCAGAAGCGAGGTTCAGTTTTTGAAAGAACAGAATCTCATCGATATTAAAACAAACGGCATGACAATGACGGAAGAGGGCTACTCACTGCTTTCGATTCTGGAAGATACGATGAAGGATGTTTTAGGATTGACGCTTTTGGAAAAGACATTAAAAGAGCGGCTTAATCTGAAAGACGCCATTATCGTTTCCGGAGACAGCGACCAATCTCCTTGGGTCAAAAAAGAATTAGGGAGAGCGGCCGTTGCATGTATGAAAAAGAGATTTTCAGGCAAAAATATCGTCGCTGTAACCGGCGGTACGACAATTGAAGCCGTCGCCGATATGATGACGCCGGATTCAAAAAACCGCGAGCTCCTGTTTGTGCCCGCAAGAGGCGGTTTAGGCGAAGATGTGAAAAACCAGGCGAACACCATATGCGCGCATATGGCGGAAAAGGCTTCAGGCACTTACCGGCTTTTGTTCGTTCCCGGGCAGCTGTCACAAGGCGCCTACTCATCTATTATTGAAGAGCCTTCCGTAAAAGAGGTGCTTCACACGATTAAATCAGCGAGTATGCTCGTTCACGGAATCGGCGAAGCTAGAACAATGGCGGAGCGAAGAAACACGCCTTTGGAAGATTTGAAGAAAATAGATGACAATCATGCGGTGACAGAGGCATTCGGCTACTACTTTAATGCGGACGGAGAAGTCGTTCACAAGGTGCATTCAGTCGGAATGCAGCTTGATGACCTCGATGCCATTCCCGACATTATCGCGGTAGCGGGCGGATCATCAAAAGCAGAAGCAATCGAAGCTTATTTTAAAAAGCAGCGAAACACGGTTCTCGTCACGGACGAAGGAGCCGCAAAGAAGTTATTAAGGGATAACAGTCCCTCAATATAAATATCTCTCACTTATTTAAAGGAGGAAATAATCATGGCAGTAAAAGTCGGTATTAACGGTTTTGGTCGTATTGGACGTAACGTATTCCGCGCAGCATTAAACAATCCTGAAGTTGAGGTAGTAGCGGTTAACGATTTAACAGACGCTAACATGCTTGCTCATCTTTTACAATATGATTCCGTACACGGAAAATTAGATGCAGAAGTTAAAGTTGACGGCAGCAACCTTGTTGTTAACGGCAAAACAATCGAAGTTTCTGCTGAGCGCGATCCTGCGAAACTCAGCTGGGGCAAACAAGGCGTTGAAATCGTAGTTGAATCTACTGGTTTCTTCACAAAACGCGCAGACGCTGCGAAACACTTAGAAGCAGGCGCGAAAAAAGTTATCATCTCTGCACCTGCTAACGAAGAAGATATCACAATCGTTATGGGTGTTAACGAAGACAAATACGATGCGGCTAACCACCATGTTATCTCTAACGCATCTTGCACAACAAACTGCCTTGCGCCGTTTGCAAAAGTACTTAACGACAAATTCGGCATCAAACGCGGTATGATGACAACTGTTCACTCTTACACAAACGATCAGCAAATTCTTGATCTTCCGCACAAAGACTACCGTCGTGCGCGTGCAGCAGCTGAAAACATCATTCCTACATCAACTGGTGCTGCTAAAGCAGTTTCCCTTGTTCTTCCTGAACTGAAAGGCAAACTGAACGGCGGAGCTATGCGTGTGCCGACTCCAAACGTTTCTCTTGTTGACCTAGTTGCTGAACTTAACAAAGACGTAACGGCTGAAGACGTAAACGCAGCTCTTAAAGAAGCGGCTGAAGGCGATCTTAAAGGAATTCTCGGCTACAGCGAAGAGCCATTAGTATCCGGAGATTACAACGGCAATGCTAACTCTTCTACAATCGATGCTCTTTCTACAATGGTTATGGAAGGCAGCATGGTAAAAGTAATCTCTTGGTACGATAACGAAAGCGGCTACTCTAACCGCGTTGTTGACCTTGCAGCTTACATCGCAAAACAAGGTCTTTAATTCATAGCTCCCGGAAAGGGCCGGACTTGGTTCTTTCGGACAGAAACGCTATAATGAAAGCGGACAAGGGAAGGGGACGGACTCCCTTTCCCTTTTTCCATGAGAACCGGCTTTCAGAAAGCGCCGGATTGCTGCAGAACGTCCGCGTTTTGAAGTTTCCGCGGCACTTTCGTTTTCTGAGCCGCCTGCCCTGGCTCAGAAGACGATCTGCCCCGTGCCCGGAAGCTGCAATCTGCCCCGCGGCGGAAGCATCATGAGGCGGTTTCACGTTTCACGTTTTTCGTGCTATGCAAACCATTTTGAAGGAGGATCTCCTAAGGCATGAATAAAAAAACAGTAAAAGACATCGACGTAAAAGGCAAAGTCGTATTCTGCCGCGTTGACTTTAACGTTCCAATGAAAGACGGGGAAGTAACAGACGATACTCGTATCCGAGCTGCGCTTCCAACAATCAAACACCTTGCAGACCAAGGCGCGAAAGTCCTTCTTGCGAGCCACTTAGGCCGCCCGAAAGGCGAAACGGTTGAGGAGCTTCGTTTAACTCCTGTCGCTGCACGCTTAGGCGAACTGCTCGGCAAAGAAGTGAAAAAAGCGGATGAAGCTTACGGCGATGCTGTAAAAGCACAAATTTCTGATATGAAGGACGGAGACGTTCTTGTATTGGAAAACGTACGTTTCTACCCTGGTGAAGAGAAAAACGATCCTGAGCTTGCTAAAGCATTTGCTGAGCTTGCGGATGTATATGTCAATGACGCATTCGGTGCTGCCCACCGTGCTCACGCATCTACAGCCGGAATTGCCGAGCATCTGCCGGCGGTTGCAGGATTCCTGATGGAAAAAGAGCTTGACGTTCTCGGCAAAGCCGTGACAAATCCTGAGCGCCCGTTTACGGCAATCATCGGCGGCGCGAAAGTAAAAGACAAAATCGGCGTAATCGAAAGTCTGCTTGATAAAGTGGACAACCTGATCATCGGCGGAGGTCTTGCTTACACATTCGTAAAAGCGCTTGGCTATGAAGTCGGTAAATCTTTGCTTGAAGAAGATAAAATCGAACTTGCAAAATCATTCATGGACCGCGCGAAAGAAAAAGGCGTTACATTCTATATGCCGGAAGACGTGCTCGTTGCTGATGATTTCTCTAACGATGCAAACGTTCAAATCGTGCCGATCTCTGAGATTCCAAGTGATTTAGAAGCGATCGACATCGGAACGAAAACCCGCGAAACGTATGCTGAAGTTATCAAAAACAGCAAACTTGTCGTATGGAACGGACCGATGGGCGTATTCGAAATCGACTTGTTCGCTCAAGGCACAAAAGCAGTGGCTGAAGCATTGGCAGAGGCAAACGATACATACTCTGTCATCGGCGGAGGAGACTCTGCGGCAGCCGTTGAAAAATTCGGCCTTGCTGACAAAATGAGCCATATCTCAACAGGCGGCGGCGCATCCCTTGAATTCATGGAAGGCAAAGAGCTTCCGGGTGTAGCTGCGCTGAACGATAAATAAAAACTGCTATAAGGAAGTGGAACAGATGAGAAAACCAATTATAGCCGGTAACTGGAAAATGAACAAAACACTCGGCGAAGCTGTCAGCTTCGTTGAAGAAGTGAAATCTTCCATTCCAGCAGCAGACAAAGCGGAAGCCGTTGTTTGCGCACCAGCTCTTTTCTTAGAAAAGCTGACTTCTGCTGTTAAAGGAACTGACCTGAAAGTCGGCGCCCAAAACATGCATTTTGAAGAAAACGGTGCGTTCACAGGTGAAATCAGCCCGGTCGCTCTGAAAGACCTTGGCGTGGATTACTGCGTCATCGGCCACTCTGAGCGCCGTGAAATGTTCGCTGAAACTGATGAAACAGTTAACAAAAAAGCGCATGCCGCTTTCAAACACGGCATTGTGCCGATCATTTGCGTAGGTGAAACGCTTGAAGAGCGCGAAGCCGGAAAAACAAATGATCTTGTTGCCGATCAAGTGAAAAAAGGTCTTGCGGGTCTTTCTGAAGAGCAAGTTGCCGCTTCCGTTATTGCGTATGAGCCAATCTGGGCAATCGGAACAGGCAAATCTTCTACAGCGAAAGATGCTAACGACGTCTGCGCGCATATCCGTAAAGTCGTTGCTGAAAGCTTCAGCCAGGAAACTGCTGACAAGCTCCGCATTCAATACGGCGGCAGCGTAAAACCTGCAAATATTAAAGAATATATGGCAGAGTCCGATATTGACGGTGCTTTGGTCGGCGGCGCAAGCCTTGAACCGCAGTCATTCGTTCAATTATTGGAGGAAGGTCAATATGAGTAAAAAACCAGCTGCACTCATCATTCTTGATGGGTTCGGATTACGCAATGAAACAGTCGGAAACGCAGTCGCACAAGCGAAAAAACCGAATTTCGACCGTTATTGGAACCAATACCCTCATCAGACGCTGACGGCATCAGGCGAAGCAGTCGGACTGCCTGAAGGACAGATGGGGAACTCTGAAGTCGGTCATTTGAATATCGGCGCAGGACGTATTGTGTACCAAAGCTTAACACGCGTGAACGTTGCCATCCGCGAAGGCGAATTCGAACGCAATCAAACGTTCCTTGACGCCATCAAAAACGCGAAAGACAACGACAAAGCGCTGCACCTGTTCGGCCTTCTTTCTGACGGAGGCGTACACAGTCATATCAATCATTTATTCGCGCTGCTGAAGCTTGCGAAAAGTGAAGGACTGACGAAGGTGTATATTCACGGTTTCCTCGACGGCCGCGATGTAGGTCCGCAAACAGCGAAAACTTACATTCAGCAGCTGAATGAGCAGATCGAAGAAATCGGTGTCGGCGAAATCGCCAGCATTTCCGGACGCTACTACTCCATGGACCGCGACAAACGCTGGGACCGTGTGGAAAAAGCGTACCGCGCAATGGCTTACGGCGAAGGCCCGTCTTACCGCAGCGCGATGGATGTAGTCGATGATTCTTATGCGAACGGCATTCATGATGAATTCGTCATTCCGTCCGTCATCACAAAAGAAAACGGTGAACCCGTTGCGAAAATTCATGACGGCGATTCTGTGATTTTCTATAATTTCAGACCGGACCGCGCTATCCAGATTTCAAACACGTTTACCAACAAAGATTTCCGCGATTTCGACCGCGGTGAAAATCATCCGAAAAACCTGTATTTCGTCTGCCTGACTCACTTCAGTGAATCTGTTGACGGATATGTGGCTTTTAAACCGGTAAACCTTGACAATACGGTGGGTGAAGTATTAGCACAGCACGGGTTAAAACAGCTTCGCATTGCAGAAACTGAAAAGTATCCGCACGTTACGTTCTTTATGAGCGGCGGCCGCGAAGAAGAATTCCCGGGCGAAGAGCGCATCCTCATTAACTCGCCGAAGGTCGCGACATATGACCTGAAGCCTGAAATGAGCGCGTATGAAGTGAAGGATGCTCTTGTAAAAGAAATCGCGGCTGACAAGCACGACGCGATCATCCTGAACTTTGCAAACCCTGACATGGTCGGCCACTCCGGAATGGTCGAACCGACGATTAAAGCAATTGAAGCAGTGGACGAATGCTTAGGCGAAGTGGTTGACGCCATCATCGCTAAAGGCGGACATGCCATCATTACCGCTGATCACGGTAATGCGGACATTCTGATTACAGAAACAGGCGAACCGCACACTGCCCATACGACAAACCCAGTCCCTGTCATTGTGACGAAAGAAGGCGTGACGCTGCGCGAAGGCGGAATCCTAGGCGACCTCGCACCAACGTTATTAGACCTTCTCGGTGTTGAAAAACCGAAAGAAATGACAGGAACATCTTTAATTCAAAAATAAGCGTAAATCAAAAGGAGAGACAAACTCATGCCATACATTGTTGATGTTTATGCACGCGAAGTCCTTGACTCCCGCGGCAACCCAACAGTTGAAGTTGAAGTATATACAGAAACAGGAGCTTTCGGCCGCGCATTAGTGCCAAGCGGAGCTTCTACAGGTGAATACGAAGCGGTTGAGCTTCGTGACGGCGACAAAGACCGTTACCTTGGAAAAGGCGTGTTAACTGCTGTTAACAACGTAAACGAAATCATTTCTCCAGAGCTTCTCGGCTTTGACGTAACTGAACAAAACGCAATCGATCAGCTTTTAATCGAGCTTGACGGAACTGAAAACAAAGGCAAACTCGGTGCGAACGCAATCCTTGGCGTATCTATGGCTTGTGCGCGCGCAGCTGCTGATTTCTTACAGATTCCTCTTTACCAATACCTTGGAGGATTCAACTCAAAAACGCTTCCTGTACCGATGATGAACATCGTAAACGGCGGAGAACATGCTGACAACAACGTAGACATTCAAGAATTCATGATTATGCCTGTAGGCGCGCCTAACTTCCGTGAAGCGCTTCGCATGGGCGCTCAAATCTTCCACAGCCTGAAATCCGTTCTTTCTGCTAAAGGAATGAACACAGCTGTAGGTGACGAAGGCGGATTCGCTCCGAACCTTGGTTCTAACGAAGAAGCGCTTCAAACAATCGTTGAAGCAATCGAAAAAGCCGGCTTCAAACCTGGCGAAGAAGTGAAACTTGCTATGGATGCTGCATCTTCTGAGTTCTACAACAAAGAAGACGGCAAATACCATCTGTCTGGCGAAGGCGTTGTGAAAACATCTGCTGAAATGGTTGACTGGTACGAAGAAATGGTTTCTAAATACCCAATCATCTCTATCGAAGACGGACTTGACGAGAACGACTGGGAAGGCCACAAACTTCTTACAGAGCGTCTTGGCAAAAAAGTTCAGCTTGTCGGTGACGACCTTTTCGTTACAAACACGAAAAAGCTTGCTGAAGGTATCAAAAACGGCGTAGGCAACTCTATCCTGATCAAAGTAA
Source organism: Bacillus sp. A1 (assembly GCF_042296235.1). Classification (NCBI taxonomy): domain Bacteria; kingdom Bacillati; phylum Bacillota; class Bacilli; order Caryophanales; family Bacillaceae; genus Bacillus; species Bacillus sp. A1. The sequence goes on along the minus strand of NZ_CP141181.1, from coordinate 3,321,083 downwards.
ACCAAATCGGTACATTGACTGAAACATTCGATGCGATCGAAATGGCGAAACGCGCGGGCTACACTGCCGTTATCTCTCACCGTTCAGGTGAAACTGAAGACAGCACAATCGCTGACATCGCTGTGGCAACTAATGCAGGACAAATCAAAACAGGTGCTCCGTCCCGTACGGACCGTGTTGCGAAATACAACCAGCTTCTTCGCATCGAAGATCAGTTGGCTGAAACTGCTCAATACCACGGTATCAACTCTTTCTATAACTTGAATAAGTAATCGAAAAAACCTCCCCATGGGGAGGTTTTTTTATATATCTGCATAAAGCCTTACCATGTCGCGGCACTGTATCCCGTTTTCGAAAATCTCCTCTTCATAATGCCTGATGAAAAAATCATGGTCGATGGCTTGAAGTCTGAAGCCGCATTTTTGGTAAAGGGCAAGCTGGCCTATACTGGAGTTGCCCGTTCCAATTTCAATAGTCGCCGCTCCCATTTGTTTTGCCTTATTCACGGCCTCTTCTATGAGCTTTCTGCCGATGCCATTGTTGTGCATTGATGCTTTCACCGCAATATTGACGATTTCTACTGTTTTTGGTCTTGTTTTCAAAAGGACGAAGACCCCTGCAAGCTCGTCTGACGTCCAAGCCGTATAGCATTCTCCTCTTACAAGATAATCATCGACAATCTCTTTCGACGGATCGGCCAGCAGCAATAGTTCATACAGCGCTTCATCCGGCTCCGCGGCTTTTCGGATGCTCAGTTTTTGCATGTCCGTTTCTCCTCCTCCGTTATGATCGACAGCTATTTTTCAAAATAACTCCAAAATCATTCTACTTTATTATAAAATATGAAACATAGGAAAAGTTATACAAGTTTTGCAGATTGAATAGGAGGAAAGTCATGTTTTTTTGTAAGTATTGCGGCCAGCAGAACAACGAAGAGGCGCATTTCTGTAAAGAATGCGGAAAACCGATCGGGAAAGGAAGCCGGCTGGAGCGGCAGGCGGCTGAATCCGCATCACAGCCGAGAAAGCCGATCCCTAAAAAAACGCTCTTCCTATGGGGAGGCATTGCCGCAGCGCTGATCTTATTGATTGCCGCATATAAAACCGGAGCCTGGCTGACATCTGAAAAAAGGCTCACGGATCAATTCGAACAGGCGGTTCATGACGGGGACACGAAAAAGCTCGCAGCCCTGCTCACTCCTTCAGACAAAAAACTGAAGCTGAATGAGACCAATGTCAAACCGCTCCTTGCATACGCAAAGAAACACGATGAACTGCTGGCATCGCTTCGCGGCAATTCATCAGAAAAAGATGCGGTATACGTCAAAAAAGAGGGTAAAACCCTTCTTTTGTTTGACCATTACGAATTGAAAGTCGATCCGGTTTATTTCCGCGTCACCAGCAATTATAAAGGCGCCGATCTTTATATCAACAGCGAGAAAACAGGTACGGTCAAAAAAGCCGATGAAACCCAAATCTTCGGCCCGTATGCACCCGGTGTCTACACGGCGGAAGCCAAGCTTAAAAATGAGACGGTTGACGTTGTCAAAAAACAAGAGGCAGAGGCGGCCGGCAGCCGGAATGTTGAGTTTGACCTGCCGTTAGACGCCGAGGATGTGACATTCATTCCGGCAGACAGCTTCAAAAGCGCGAAAGGCGATCTGCTGATAAACGGCAAGTCCGTCCATAAAGATCCGTTTACATCCGTTACATACGGTCCGCTCTTAACTGACGGTTCCATGACAGCCGCCGTGGAGGCTGATTTTCCTTGGGGGAAAATGAAAACTGCCGATGTTCCGATCAACAGCACTGATATGGAATTAACGCTTATTCCGGATCAAGATACACAACAAACAATCATGGACACGATTGTCAAAACAACGAAACAGTATACAAAAGCGATGGCAGACGGAAATACCGATCAGATGACCGAGGCTGGTTCCGCCTGGAAAGAGCAGACGAAAGAAGCGGTATCCGGCATGAAGAGTTCCGGCACCTTTTTGAAGGATCAGTATAAAGAGACAAGCTTTGATCTGGATTCATTTGCGATTTCTCAAGAGAACGGCCGCTGGCAAGTAACTGTTACGGGTAAAGAGCTTCATGAGTCTGCTTATTTCGACGGGAATACGAAGCCTGATATGGAAGAGGCTGAGCCGAGTTTTCACTATGTACTCTCATATGATACAAAACATAAAAAATGGGTTTTCGAAAAAGCTGATCCTGCCTCAGATTCTTCCGGGACAAATGTAAAAAAAATAAAAAATGACCAGCCGAATACCTATACATCCGCATGGGCATCATCCAAAGGAAATACAGCTTCAGGCAGCGTGACAAACGAGCAAGTCACATCGTTTATGACTGATTACCTGACAAATCAATCAAGCGCCGTCAGCCTTAACAATTTTGCCATCATGGCGGGCAATTTAGAAGAGGGGAGCCCTTTGTATGCTGATCAGCAGAAACTGGTCAAAAAACTGCACAGCGAGGGGACGACCGAAGTATTTAATGAAGTGAATGTCAAAAGCTTTTCACAGAAAGGCTCTCATCTGACGATTCATACGTACGAGGAGTTTTATATTACGAAAGCCGGCGGCAGTCCGAAGCTCAGAACATACAATTGGACGTATGGCGGCGTTGTTAAAGACGGAAGAATTTATTTAACATCCATTCAATAAAAAACCCCCGCGCCAATCAGGCGGCGGGGGTTTCCGTTTTTAAAAGAAGAAATAATTCATGAGTTCTTTTATATAATGCTTGATCGTGAATTGAAACGTTACACAAATGATCAAATAGATGACGATAACAGAATAAATGATATCGGCCTTAGCCGTGAGCTGATGCTGATAGCTCGCCAGCATGAGCGGAGGCACGGCAAACGCCGCTCCTAAAAGACCGACAGCCAGAATGGTAAAGCAGACGGTTGTATGAAGCAGCATAAAAATGAGGGCAAGAAGCAAAATAGCTGTAAACGGAATCAAAAATGCTCCGAATCTGGACAGCGAATCTTTAAATGACACCTGCGCGCCGCCGGCCTTCAAAGCGATAAAAATCAAGAGATACAGGCAGAAAACGCATAATGCAAAGGTAAGCGCCGGTTTGATCACAACCGCGGTAAAACTGACGTCACGAAAGCCGTCTGATAGAAGAATATAAAACATAATCGGCGTCACCAGGCAGAAAAGCACCATGTTGATGATGCTGCTGACAAGCTGTTCGCCGCCTGTCGTTTTACATGTTTGGTACGGTCTCTTTAACACATCAAGCACGAATAAGGCAAATTGCTTTGAAGCCTGCTTAGCCGCGGCGCCAGCCTGAGCGGCCTGGCCTTGCGTTTGGCCTGCGCCTCCCTGCCCGGGCTGGGGCGCCCCGCACTTTTCACAAAACTTTCCGCCATCAGTATGATGGCCGCATTGAGAACAATACATTCTAAAACTCCTTTTACAAGTAATATAGGGATTTTGTTCAATATTTACATTATAAAAGAAAATAGGGCGGATGTAACGGAGTTTTCTAAAGATATACAAATCACTTTCTCTATGAATTGATAATAGAGAAAAAGTACCCATTATGGTAGAATTTTAATGGAGCTGATAGATATCATGTCTCTCGGCGCATTGATTCAGAGTGAAAAAGGAAATTAACGCATGCTAAAAAAATTGAAAATGCTTTATCGGCTGTTGAAATTCGGAAAAGGCTTATGGAGATAGCAAACAAAAAAAACCGTCCTTACAGGGACTGACCCCTGTTTTTGAGACAGGGATCAAAACACCTTCATACAGCCAATTGCCGATATTGTATCGGCGATTGGCTGTTTAGTTTCGTTTGAATACGAATATTGTTATAATAATGAATGTATTCTATGGCAGTGCGTTCTACGATGGTCGTCGTAGTTCGATCAATGCTGTTAAGATAGAACGTTTCAGACTTTAGTGAGGAATGAAACGATTCGATGGAGGCATTATCAGCGGGCGTCCCTTTGCGGGACATGCTCATGGTAATGCCTTTTGTTTTAACAGCTTTCTGATACTCATAAGATGTATAAACAGAACCTTGGTCACTATGTAACACGCAGTTCTCTGGCAGTGCGGGCAGCTGATCAAGTGTGTGTAAGACAAAGTCTGTGTCCTGTCTATCGCCAATTGTAAAAGCAATCACTTCTCCATTGTATAAATCCAATATACTGGAAAGATACAATTGTTTCTGCCCATAAGGCAAATATGTGATATCCGTTACTAGCTTTTCCAGAGGGCGTTCAGACTGAAAGTTTCGATCCAATATATTCTCGGCCACGGCATATGGCTGCCCATCTTTCTTGCGCTTTTTCACCTTAACCCGGCATTGCCACTGATTCTTCTGCATAATGCGCTGAACCGTTTTATGATTCACACGCATTCCCTTTTTTAATATGGCTGTGATTTTCCGATAGCCATATCGAAACTTGTGTTCTCGGCACAACGTGCCGATTTGTTTTTCTAAATGGTATTTAGGGTTATCTTTCATCAGATTCTTCTTCCAACGATAATAAGATGCTCGTGAGATACCTAAATGAATACAGATATCCTGTATGGTCATTGTGCCGCGCAATGCTTCTACAAGCTCGACTGGCGTTTCGCTATCAGCTTCCTTTCCAATTCGTTGCACTTTTTTAAAACTTCATTCTGTTGTCTCAGATAACGATTTTCTGCCTGCAGTTTCTCTAATTCGGAAGAATACTCCGGGCCTTTTCCGTAAGTGTATTGCTTTCCGACAGGCTGTTCGAATCGATGTGTATCCCCAGTCTTATGCCATCTAACCCATGTCTGAACCTGTGTCTTATTCTTAATATTCAATTCCTGCATGATCTCTTTCATAGGCACGCCTGCCAATCTCATTTCTACAGCCTTCTGTTTCACTTCAACCGGATAACTCACTCTTGTCCCCATAGAAAAAACACCTCCAAGTCTAATTTCGGCTAACAATCATCCGTTTTCAAACTTGAAGGTGTTTTTTGTTTGTCTCATCTTATGGGGTCAGTCCCTACAAGGACGGTTTTTTTCTGTTTCCGGATCGTCCGGCTGAGGTTAAAAAGCAGACCCCGGGGGTAAAAACCATGCATAAGAAACAGCGGAGAACAAAACATAACTCAATAATGGCAAGCCATAAGGAGGTACGCATGTTTTCATTCATCATTCATGTCTTCATTTCACTGTTTGCAGTCTCCAATCCCATCGGAAACGTGCCGATTTTTCTTTCACTGACGGAAGGGTACCCGGAGAAAGAACGGACAGCGATCGCACGCAAGGCTTCCGTGCTGTCGTTTATCATCTTGGCGGCTTTTTTAATCTTCGGCCATCTGATCTTTAAACTGTTCGACATTAACATTCATGCCTTGCGTATCGCGGGCGGCATTTTTATTTTCGGCATCGCTTATAATCTTCTGAACGCGAAGAAATCTCATGTACAGTCTCTCCATCATGAAGAGAAAGGGGAGAGCAAGGAGAAAGCCGATATATCCGTGACGCCTTTGTCGATTCCGATTATCGCCGGTCCCGGTACGATCGCGACGGTGATGAGTCTGTCGGCCGGCCATGGCGGCATCTTCCATTACATCAGCGTGCTTATCGGCATTGCAGCCGTCATCGCGATGACGTTCATCTTCTTTCACTATTCTTCTTTCATCAGCAATAAGCTCGGGAAAACCGAAATGAACGTCATTACCCGACTGATGGGGCTGATTTTGGCGGTGGTGGCGATCGGCATGATCGGCGCCGGTCTGAAAGGCATGTTCCCGATATTGGTTTCCTGACTTAAAAAGCAGCGCCCGGTTATCTTCGGGTGCTGCTTTTTTCTATTTTCGGCACATGCTGAAACACTTCTTCACTCTCAAAAAATTCTATCAAACGGCTCAGCCAGTCATAATAATGGAGCCAATCCGTCAGTTCATCCAAAAGCTGGCGGGCTTTTTCTTCAATATCGGGACTGAGATTTTCCGATTCCAGAAGCTCAGTCAGCTCGCGGTTCAGCTTTTTATAGAGCATTTTGTTTTTGCTGACCGCCTTTGTCCAATTTGCCGTAAACAGGGAGATAAACGTCTGGTAATAATCACGCTCGACGTCGTAAAGGTCTTTCCGAACGCCTTTTTCAAACACTTTTTCAGCCAGATTGGCATCGGTCATTTCGCGGACCACCTGGCTCATCCTCGTTTTGCTCATCCCGGTCGCCTCTGACAGCTCATTTAACGTCATCGGCTTGCGGTTCATATAAATAATACCGAGCACACGTCCAAGTGTGGCCGGCATTCCGAATGTATGCATATTCTCGGCGATTCTCTCAATGAGATGCTCTTCAGCATGCCCGATGATATCAAGAGCGTTTTTTTCCACGGCTGATCATCCCTTCACTGGCTTTTCATGCTGACAATATATCATATTTTTTACAGTTGATGAAAAAGATGATGCGGCAGGATATGCGAGCTATCGGGAGCGATTGTAAGAACATCCGCATTGTCAGCGGGATAACATGAAAAAATACGTATATTGTATATAATTTCAACACATTGTAAACTTTTTATTTTACAAATTTCATCTTATAATAAAGATTATACTTTTCAGAAAAATAACGGAACCCTTCGGAGGTGCGCGGATTGCTGAGATTAGAAAATGTATCGAAAGTCTATAAAGGCGGAAAAAAAGCTGTTAACAGCATTGATTTAAATATCGAAAAAGGCGAGTTTATTTGTTTTATCGGGCCGAGCGGCTGCGGAAAAACGACGACGATGAAAATGATTAACAGACTGATTGAGCCGTCATCCGGTAAGATTTTTATCGATGGCGAAAACATTATGGAGCAGGACCCGGTGGAGCTGAGACGGAAAATCGGCTACGTCATTCAGCAGATCGGACTTTTCCCTCATATGACCATTCAGCAGAACATTTCCCTCGTGCCGAAACTGCTGAAATGGCCGGAACAAAAGCGGAAGGAACGGGCGCGGGAGCTTTTGAAGCTCGTCGATATGGGCCCGGAATATTTAGACCGCTATCCTCACGAGCTGAGCGGCGGACAGCAGCAGAGAATCGGCGTGCTGCGCGCCCTTGCAGCGGAACCGCCTCTTATTCTTATGGATGAACCGTTCGGAGCGCTTGATCCGATTACGCGGGATTCCCTTCAAGAAGAATTCAAAAAACTGCAAAGAACATTGAATAAAACGATTGTGTTTGTAACACACGATATGGATGAAGCTATTAAGCTGGCTGACCGGATCGTCATTTTAAAAGCGGGAGAGATCGTTCAGGCCGGCACTCCTGATGACATTCTCCGGAATCCGGCTAATGAGTTTGTCGAAGAATTTATCGGCAAAGAACGGTTATTGCAATCAAGACCGGACATTGAACGCGTCGAGCAGATGATGAACAAAAAGCCTGTCACCGTTACGGCGGACAAAACGCTTTCGCAGGCGATACAGGTGATGCGGGAGCACCGTGTCGATTCCCTGCTTGTCGTTGATGACCTGAATGTGCTACAAGGGTATGTCGATGTCGAGATCATTGATCAGAACCGGAAAAAAGCGAGCCTCGTCGGCGACGTGCTCCGCTCTGATCTGTATATGGTCGAGCAGGGGACACTGCTGCGCGATACCGTACGCAAAATTTTAAAGCGCGGAATGAAATATGTACCCGTCGTTGATGAACAAAGGCATTTAGTCGGAATTGTCACGCGGGCGAGCCTTGTCGACATCGTTTACGATTCAATCTGGGGCGAGGAAGACCAGCTGGTGACAGGCTGACAAGGGGAGGAACGCTTACAATGAATGAAATGATCAAGTTTTTGCAGACGAACGGCGGAGAACTGTTATATAAAACGTGGGAGCATTTATACATTTCGATCATCGCCGTCATATTAGGCATTGTCGTCGCCGTTCCGCTCGGAGTGGCGCTGACGAGAATGAAAAAGGGCGCAGGCGCCGTCATCGGCGCCGTCAACATTGTGCAGACCTTGCCGAGTCTCGCGATACTGGCATTTTTTATCCCGCTGTTAGGCGTGGGAAAGGTGCCCGCGATCGTCGCGCTGTTTTTCTATTCGGTGCTGCCGATTCTCCGGAACACGTATACAGGCATTCAAGGCGTAAACAAAAATCTGCTGGAATCGGGAAAAGGCATCGGGATGACGGTCTGGGAGCAGATCAGGCTTGTGGAACTGCCGCTTGCGGTTCCGGTGATCATGGCAGGCATCCGCACATCCACCATTTATCTGATCGGCTGGGCGACGCTTGCTTCCTTTATCGGGGGCGGCGGGCTCGGAGACTATATTTTTATCGGCCTGAATCTCTATCAGCCTGAATATATTATCGGCGGCGCCGTGCCCGTCACCATTTTAGCCATTATCATTGATTATCTGCTGGCGGCGACGGAACGGAAGGTGACGCCGAAAGGGCTGAAAGGACTGAAGGAAGTATCATAAGGAGTTGGCTGTTTTGAAAAGAAATCAAAAGAGATGGATGTGCGCACTGGCGCTGTCGGCTGCTCTGCTTCTAGGCGGCTGTTCCCTTCCCGGCCTGAGCGGGGCTTCCGATGATACGATCAAAATCGGGGCGCAAAGCATGACGGAATCAGAAATTATCGCCAATATGATCGCACAGATGATTGAACACAATACAGACTTGAATACGGCATTAATTAAAAACCTCGGATCGAACTATGTCCAGCAGCAGGCGATGCTCGGCGGTGAAATCGATATCGCCGCGACGCGCTACTCGGGAACGGATTTAACGAGCACCCTCGGCATGGAAGCGGAAAAAGACCCGAAAAAAGCATTAGCCATCGTCCAGAAGGAATTTGAGAAACGCTTCCATTACAAATGGTTTGATTCTTACGGATTTGAGAACACATACGCTTTTACCGTCACGAAAGAGCTTGCGGAAAAAGATCATTTAGACAAAGTGTCCGATATTAAGAAGCATGCGGATCAATTTAAGCTCGGTGTAGACAATGCGTGGCTGAAAAGAAAAGGTGACGGCTATAAAGGCTTTATCGACACGTACGGCTTTGAATTCGGCACAACCTATCCGATGCAGATCGGACTTGTATACGATGCCGTGAAAAACGGGAAAATGGATGCCGTCCTCGCCTATTCAACGGACGGACGGATCAAAGCGTACGATCTGAAAATTTTAAAAGACGACAAGCAGTTTTTCCCGCCGTATGACTGTTCGCCGGTCATTCCCGACAGCGTGCTGAAGCAGCATCCTGAACTGAAGGGCATTGTGAATAAACTGATCGGCAAAATTGATACGGAAACGATGCAGGGATTGAATTACGAGGTGGACGGCAAGCTGAAAGAACCGTCCGTCGTCGCTAAAGAATTTTTGGAGAAACATCATTATTTTGAATAAGAAATGAGGTGGGGCAAATGGAAGTGCTGCAGCAGCTCGGCACTTATTATTCTCAAAACGGCGCCTATGTGCTTCAGGAGTTTTACCGCCATTTTCTCATGTCGGTATACGGCGTTTTATTTGCGGCGATCGTCGGGGTTCCGCTCGGCATCTTCATTGCCAGGTACAGAACATTAAGCGGCTGGGTATTCGCGGTGACAAACGTGATTCAGACCGTGCCGGCGCTTGCGATGCTTGCGGTGCTGATGCTCGTCATGGGGCTCGGCGCCAATACGGTGATATTGTCGCTGTTTTTATATTCGCTTCTTCCGATCATCCGGAATACGTACACGGGAATCGCCAGCATTGAACACGCTTATCTTGAATCGGGAAAAGCGATGGGCATGACCAAATTTCAGGTGCTCCGCATGGTGGAGCTGCCGCTTGCGCTTTCCGTCATCATGGCGGGGCTGCGGACGGCGCTCGTCATCGCGATCGGCATTACGGCAATCGGTACGTTTGTCGGCGCGGGCGGACTCGGTGACATCATTGTCAGGGGCTCAAACGCCACGAACGGAACCGCGATTATTTTGGCCGGCGCCATTCCGACAGCGCTGATGGCCGTTATCGCAGATCTTGTGATGGCATGGCTGGAGCGGGCGCTGAGTCCGGTGAGAAAGAAAAAACGAACCAAAGCGCCGAATGCGGCATGAAAAAAACGCCTTGCGGGTCAGGGCGTTTTTTTCTTATGGCTTCGGAACATGCTTGAAAATTTCTTCGCTTTCAAAAAACTCGATCAGGCGGCTGATCCAGTTGTAGTAATCAAGCCAATCCTTTAATTCTTTCAGCAGTTCGTTGATTTTTTCCTCAGCTTCTTCCGGCACGCCGTTTTCAAGGACGGCTGTCAGTTCGCGGTTCAGCTTTTTATGCATCATTTTATTTTTGCTGACGACCTTGCTCCATGTGGCCGTAAACAGCGTAATAAAGGTTTGGTAATAATCCTGCTCGACGTCGTATAAATCTTTGCGGACGCCTTTTTCAAACACTTTTTCCGCCAGATTGACGTCAAGCATTTCACGGACCGCCTGGCTCATTCTCGTCTTGCTCATGCCGGTCGCTTCTGATAATTCAGTTAAGGTCATCGGCTTGCGGTTCATATAAATAATGCCTAAAATGCGCCCCACCGTCGCGGGCATTCCGAATGTATGCATATTTTCAGCGATTCGTTCTATCAAATGATCTTCAGCTTGTTCGATTACGTGTAACGGATCTTTCTCCAACAGTTTCAATCCTTTCAGTCAGCAATTCCGATGTCAATATACCACATTTTTAAACCGGCGGAAATGCTCTTCCGAGAGAATTTGGCAGTAATCCGGAGCAATAAGAAGAACTTTGCCGGTCAATACGGGTTAATCAGTGCTTACACAACCTTTATATATAATATGGACAAATTGTAAACTTTTTAATTTACAAAGTTTAATTTATAATGGGAAACGTTCAATTGTCTGAAAAGTTAAATTTGAATTTAACGAATTGAATAAACTTAATCATGGAGGTGTGAGTGTTTGCTGACATTAGAAAATGTCTCGAAAATGTATAAAGGCGGGAAAAAAGCCGTCAACAGCATCAACCTGAATATCGCCAAAGGCGAATTTATTTGTTTTATCGGACCGAGCGGCTGCGGCAAAACGACGACGATGAAAATGATCAACCGCTTAATTGAACCGACAGAAGGCAGAATCCTGATAGAAGGCCGAAACATTATGGAACAAGACCCGGTGGAACTCAGAAGAAGCATCGGCTATGTCATCCAGCAGATCGGGCTGTTTCCGCATATGACCATTCAGCAGAACATTACGCTCGTTCCGAAGCTTTTAAAGCATCCTGCCGAAAAACGGAAGGAACGGGCGCGGGAGCTTTTAAAGCTCGTTGATATGGGGCCTGAATATTTAGACCGTTACCCTCATGAACTGAGCGGAGGACAGCAGCAGCGAATAGGTGTATTACGGGCACTTGCCGCAGAGCCGCCGCTCATCTTAATGGATGAACCGTTCGGGGCGCTTGACCCGATTACGAGAGATTCCCTTCAGGAAGAATTTAAAAAACTGCAAAAAACCTTACATAAAACCATCGTATTTGTTACCCATGATATGGATGAAGCCATCAAGCTTGCGGACAGAATCGTCATTCTGAAAGCGGGAGAAATCGTCCAGGCCGGAACGCCTGATGAGATTCTCAGATTTCCGGCGAATGAATTTGTTGAGGAGTTTATCGGCAAGGAACGGCTGATCCAATCATCCAGCCCTGATATTGAACGGGTGGAGCAGATCATGAATCCCGATCCCGTGACGGTAACACCTGAGAAAACACTGTCAGCCGCCATTCAGCTGATGCGTGCCGAGCGGGTGGATTCGCTGCTCGTCATTGATGAAAAGAACGTTCTCCAAGGTTATGTCGATGTGGAGATGATTGACCGCAATCGAAGACAGGCGGTAACCGTCGCGGAAGTGCTTGAACGGGATCTGTACACGGTCAGAAGCGGCACTCTGCTCCGCGACGCCGTCCATAAAATTTTAAAAAGAGGCATGAAATTTGTGCCGGTCCTTGATGAAGCCGGCCGATTAACGGGAATCGTGACAAGGGCAAGCCTCGTTGACATCGTCTATGACTCCATCTGGGGAGAAGAGAATCAGCTCGCGGTGATGTCATGAGGAGGCTTCAATTGATATGAATCAGACCGTGCAATTTTTACAGGCAAATGGAGGAGAGATGCTTTATAAAACATGGGAGCATCTGTACATCTCATTAATCGCCGTCATGGCGGGCATTCTCGCCGCCGTTCCGCTCGGCGTCCTGCTGACGAGGATGAAAAGAGGAGCCGGCGCCGTCATCGGCATCGTCAACATCATTCAAACCTTGCCGAGCCTTGCCATTCTTGCGTTTTTTATTCCGCTTTTAGGCGTAGGAAAGGTCCCGGCCGTTGCGGCGCTGTTTTTCTATTCCATGCTGCCGATTCTCAGAAACACGTATACGGGGATTCTCGGCGTCAATCGGCATCTTCTGGAATCGGGAAAAGGAATCGGCATGACGGCATGGGAGCAGATCAGGCTTGTAGAGCTCCCGCTTGCCGCTCCGGTCATCATGGCGGGCATCAGAACGTCTTCGATTTATTTAATCGGCTGGGCGACACTCGCCTCCTTTATCGGCGGAGGCGGGCTGGGAGATTACATTTTTATCGGCTTGAACCTTTATCAGCCGGAGTATATTATCGCAGGCGCCGTTCCGGTCACAGTGCTGGCGGCAGCCGTCGATTACATGCTGGGGATGACAGAACGGAAAGTCACGCCTGACGGGCTGAAGAGCATAAAGGATGCTACATAAGGAGGAGGTCTCTCATGGGGAATAGATGCAAAAAACGGCTGCTCGCAATCGCCTGTATCGGCATGCTGCTCCTTGGCGGATGCTCGCTCCCGGGATTGAGCGCCGCATCGGAGGATACCATTAAAATCGGCGCGCAAAGCATGACCGAATCAGAAATTATCGCGAGCATGCTCGGACAGATGATCGAACATCACAGCGGGTTGAAAACATCCGTTATTAAAAATCTCGGTTCCAACGCCGTACAGCAGCAATCCTTGATCAACGGTGATATTGATATCGCCGCTACGCGCTATACAGGTGACGCGCTGACCGGGACGCTTCGCATGGACCCGGAAAAAGACCCGGACAAAGCGCTGCGGCTCGTTCAGCGTGAATTTCAAAGCAGATATGACATGAAATGGTTTGATTCTTACGGCTTTGATAATACATACGTCTTTACCGTTTCCGGACAGCTTGCCCGCAAGTACCATTTAGAATCGGTATCCGATGTCAAAAAAGAAGCGTCTCATCTGAAATTCGGCGTAGATAACTACTGGATGAAGCTGAGAGGCAACGGATATCAGGATTTTATGAACACATACGGAATGTCATTTGAAGGCACGTATCCGATGCAGATCGGCCTCGTTTACGACGCGCTGAAAAGCAGAAAGATGGATATCGCGCTCGCTTATTCCACCGACGGAAGAATCATCGCTTACGGACTGAAAACGCTGAAGGATGATAAGCAGTTCTTTCCTCCGTATGACTGTTCACCCGTCGTTCCGGATCAAGTATTAAAAGAGCATCCCGAACTGGAGGGCGTGATCAATAAAATGATCGGCGCGATTGATACAAAGATGATGCAGAAAATGAATTACGAAGTTGACGGCCGATTAAAAGAGCCGTCCGTCGTGGCCAAGGAATATTTAGAAAAACATCATTACTTTGAATAACGGAAAGGAGATGTGCGGATGGACACGATGAAGGAGCTGTTTACGTATTACGCTCAAAACGGCAGCTATGTTCTGTATGAGTGCTGGCGGCACTTTCTCATGTCGGCGTACGGCGTCGTTTTCGCCGCCGTTTTCGCCATTCCGGCCGGAATTGTGACAGCAAGGCACGGGCGTCTCTCCGGCTGGGTGTTTGCTGTGGCGAATGTGATTCAAACCGTTCCGGCGCTGGCGATGCTCGCCGTCCTGATGCTTGTCATGGGACTCGGCGCCAATACGGTCATCACGGCTTTGTTTTTGTATTCCCTGCTGCCGATTCTCAGAAATACGCACACGGGCATTATCAATATCGAGCACGCTTATCTCGAGTCGGGAAAAGCGATGGGCATGACGAAATACCAAATCCTTCGTATGGTGGAGCTGCCGCTTGCGCTTTCCGTCATTATGGCGGGTCTCCGAACGGCGCTCGTCATTGCCATAGGCATCACGGCGATCGGCACCTTCGTCGGGGCTGGCGGCCTCGGCGATATGATCGTCAGAGGGTCGAACGCGACAAACGGAACCGCCATTATTCTGGCGGGCGCCATCCCGACCGCGCTGATGGCGGTAGCCGCAGACCTGCTGATGGCGTGGCTGGAACGAGCCCTCAGCCCGGTGAAAAAACAAAAAAGAAAGCTGATCGTACGCTCAGCCTCATGAAAAAAAGCATTCTTCCGCGAGAAGGATGCTTTTTTTGATTTCTTGATTAAATTTTGATAACTGCGCTGTAAAGTCTTACTTATCAAATAACAAAGCAGAGGGGTAATCAAATGAGCAACATCATAGAAACGAGACAGCTGCAAAAATCATTCGGCAGACAACAGGCAGTGGCTGATGTGTCTCTATCAGTAAAACGCAACAGTATATACGGCCTGCTCGGTCCGAACGGCGCGGGAAAATCAACAACACTTAAAATATTGACCGGCATGCTGCAGCAAACATCCGGCGAGGTCCTGTTCGACGGACATACATGGAAGCGCGAAGACTTGAAAAGCATCGGTTCCCTGATTGAAGCGCCGCCGCTTTACAGCAACCTGACAGCCGCTGAAAATCTGAAAGTCCGCTGCGTGATGCTCGGACTGCCTGATTCAAGAATTGCGGAAGTGCTGGAAATCACGGGATTAACGGGAACCGGAAAAAAGCGCGCCGGACAATTTTCCATGGGAATGAAACAGCGTCTCGGCATTGCGTTAGCATTATTAAGCCGTCCGTCGCTCTTAATTCTTGATGAGCCGACAAACGGATTGGACCCGATGGGAATTCAGGATTTGCGGGAATTTATCCGCTCCCTCCCCGGACAGGGCATGACGGTTATTTTATCAAGCCATCTGTTATCAGAAGTCGAGCAGATCGCAGACCATATCGGGATCATCAGTGACGGCGTTTTAGGATATCAGGGAGAAATCAGCCGGGAAGATGATCTGGAGCAGTTGTTTCTGGAGGTAGTCAAATCAACACGGGAGAAAGCGGGGACAGGAAAATGATTCAGTACATGCAGGCGGAACATCTTACATCTAAAAGAACATTTATCAGAAAGCTCATCATTCTGATTCCGCTTCTGAACACGGCTTTTTCTTTTCTGCTGAATACGGCTTATTTTATGACGGGCACGTTCAATTGGTGGGCGGTTATTTTCATGCCGCTCATGATTGCTCTAATGTGCGGTTTATCTGTTAAAAAAGAGAAAAAATCTGCGAATGACCGCGCGGTGTACTCATTGCCGGCAGATTTAAAAAGCATATGGCTCTCAAAAATAAGCTTGATCGCGCTGTATTCACTCCTGTCGCAAATCGTTTTTTTCATCATCATGTTTTTACTTGGCCTTGTATTTCCGGGAATTGCTGCGCTGCAGCTGAAAGGCGTTGAAGCAGGCTCCCTTTTATGGCTGACGACGCTTTGGGAAATTCCGTTCTGCTTATGGATTGCCAGACAGTTCGGATTTACGGCAGTCATTCTCGTGAATATGATCGCCGCTTTTGTTTTGGGTATTGTGCCGGCGTCCGGTTCATTGTGGTGGCTGAGCCCATGGAGCTGGTCAGTCCGGGTGATGTCACCGATTCTTGGGATCCATCCGAACGGAATTCCGCTTCCCGCAGACAGCGGCTTATTAAACGGAAACGTGATCATTCCGGCTATTATTCTTTCTATTCTTTCTTTTATCGCGATAAGTTTTGTTTCCGCAGTGTCTTTTTCAAAAGGGGGAAACCGGTCATGACCGTGCTTTTACGATATATGTGGGCCGATGTATTAAAAATGAAGCGCACGCCGCTCATATGGATGCATGTTGCGGCGCCGGCCGTATGCGCGGGATTTTTCCTGTTATATATGATGTATGGAAGGATTCAGGAGCCTTATGTGCTGTACAGCGTCTTCTTCAGCGCGATTGCCGTTTTATACCCTTTCATCATCAGTATTGTCTGCGGCATGTCTGCCTCCGTCGAGGAACAGGCGGGCCATTTTCAGATGATGCTGGCGGTTCCGTATTCGAAAATCGTCAGTTTTGCGGGCAAGCTGCTTCTATTGCTGCTGTTGAATGTGTTATCGATAGGTCTTGTCATCTGTCTTTATTTGGCGGGGATGAAATTTGTTCTTCACATCAATGATCTCCCCTATCTTACGTTTTTAAAAGGAGGGGCGTGGCTGATTGCCGGCAGTATTCCGCTTTATATGATGTCTTTTTTTGTCGGCGTAAAGTACGGCATGGGACCGTCCGGACTTTTAGGGGGTGCGGGATTATTAATGGCGGCGCTCATGAATACGGGACTTGGCGATATCATCTGGCGTTTTTTCCCGTGGGGATGGAGCGTGCGGCTTTCAGGCCTTGCAGGACTGCTGCATTTTGACAAAGTCAAAAAAGAGTTCCTCCCTTATGTAAGATACGATATGAGATTCGGAGAAATAATGTTATATTTTTCTATAGTGATATTATGTCTGGCCGGCCTCTTTTGGTGCAGAAGATGGGAAGGGCGGCGTTCATATGAATAAAGGCAAGGAGCGATTCAGCCGGTGGCATACATTTTAGCAATTGATGATGAAAAAGATATTCTCGTTCTGATCAGAAACATTTTACAGCGTGATCAGCATACAGTAACGATTCTGGAAAAAGCGGAGGATCAGTCATTGGATTTTTTTCAAGGCTATGATTTGATTCTTCTCGATGTCATGATGCCCGGAACGGACGGGATTGAACTCTGCCGGCGGATTCGGCCGCTGGTGGACAGCCCGATCCTGTTTTTAACGGCAAAGTCTGACGAAGAATCCATTGTGAAAGGCCTCATGACAGGCGCTGATGATTACATCACAAAGCCGTTCGGCGTACAGGAATTGATGGCAAGGGTAAACGCGCATGTCAGAAGGGAACGGCGTGAGAAGCATCAGACGAAACGGCTGATATCAGGCTTCATGTTTGATTTTGACAATAAAGAAGTGTGGATGGATGACCGGAAACTGCCTCTTACGAAAAACGAATATAAAATCGTTGAATTTCTGGCACAGCATAAAAACAGAACATTCTCACGGGAGCAGATTTACGAGGAAGTGTACGGCTTGGACGGCGATGCGCTCTATTCAACCATTACGGAGTTTATCAGAACCATCCGGAAAAAATGTAAAGAACACGGGGCTGATCCGATCAAAACGGTGTGGGGTGTCGGATACAAATGGGAATAGCAAAAGGAAAATCCAGCATCCGCAAAGAGCTTGTCAAATTTACCATCACGCTGTGTCTGAGCACGATGGGGGTGGCGGCATTATGTGTCGCCTTAAATGCCATTGCCATGAATGCCGGAGCGATCCTGCCCGCAAACTACAGCGAGCATGAGGCGGAACAGATCAAACCCCGCCTGAAATCAGCGGAAAAGATAACAGAAGATATGATCCCCGCAGGTATGACATACGCCGTTTTTGATAAAAAAACAAAGCGGATGACGAAAGGAACGATGACGGAACAAGATGCGGCCAACGCCAGAAAAAAGATTCAGCATCAGCCGTATTTTAATTATGCTCAAAAAGGATTCATGGTGATAAATCGGAAAGATGAATACGGCGTTCTCCAATATTCACTCAGGTCGGAATTTCAGTCGCCGCTGTTAAGGCGCTATCTGCCGAATTATGAATGGACGGGTCTTACGATTCTGATCACTTTGCTTCTTTTGACCGTTTTTATCGTGACGACGCGTTTCGCCAATCAGCTGAGACGGCATTTCAGCACACTCAGCTCCATTACGGCAAGCATTCAAAAACAGAATTTAAATATCAATCCAAAAAGGTCGCGTATAAAAGAATTTGACGATGTCATTGACTCTCTGCTGAAAATGAAAGACGCGCTTCAAGCATCTCTGGCGGCGCAGTGGGAGGCGGAGCGGATAAAGAAAGAACAGATCGGCGCGCTTGCGCATGATATTAAAATTCCGGCAACGATCATTAAAGGAAATGCCGAGCTGCTTCAGTTAACAGAGCCTGATGAGGAGCAGGCGGAATATGCGCAGTATATTCTGGATGCCGGAAACAAAATCGAGCATTATGTCGGACAGCTGATCCAGCTTTCCAAAGCGGAGGAGGCAGTTGCCGTTCATGTGGAATATACTGACCTCAAAGAGTGGATTCAAAACATATATCGTGACGCGGCGGCGCTTGCGGGGCCGAAGCAGATTGATCTCGTCCTCAGCGAACGGGGAAGTGACCGAAAAGAAGCGCCGATCGATCATGAGCTGCTCCACAGGGCGGTCATGAATATCGCGGCAAATGCCGTCGACTATACGCCGGAAGGAGGAGAAATCCGTGTGGACGTCCTGTGCACCGATTCCGCCCTCCATCTTGCCGTATCCGACAGCGGAAGCGGGTTCTCGCCGGAAGCGCTGAAAAGAGCGACACAGCTTTTTTACACGGAGGATAAAAGCAGACATTCGGCGGGGCATCACGGCATGGGGCTTACATTCGCCCATCATGTCGTACATCTTCACCACGGCGAATTAATACTTGAAAATCAGGAGTCTGGAGGAGCCCGGGCGGAGATTCGAATTCCGCTGGAAGGCGTCAGACAAAAACAAGCCCTGCACGTATGAGGGCTTGTTTTTTCTGTTTCCATGTTTCTTTGAGAAAGGCAAAAATAAAAACGGCTGCCCGTTTGAGAGATCAGCCGCTTATGCGGAAAAGAGTTTATCAGGAAGGATCAATCCATTGTGAAGACCACTTGGAAATTTCCTCTAAAATAGGGGCTAATGCGCAGCCTTTTTCCGTTAATGAATACTCAATGCGGACAGGCGTTTCGGGGATAACATCCCGTTTGATGACACCTTCTGTTTCAAGTTCTTTCAGACGTTCTGACAAGACTCTTCCGCTTAAATTCGGAAGCGCCGCTTCAATTTCGCTAAATCGCTGCTGTCCGTTCAATAACTGAAAGACGATTAGAGCCACCCAGCGTTTACTTAGGATGTCGACCGCTTTTTCGAATCTGGGGCACATTTCTGATTGGTTCATGCTTTTTCACCTCGTCTTCTGCTATTATACCGCAAAATCGGAGGGAACGTATGTCTGGCGCTCGTTAAGTTGGGAGGGAATCAAAAAGAGGATGAGGAATCCGGGGAGCGCTTTTTCGCTTCAGCCGCGATAAAATCAAAGTATTTGCTGACGCTTTCAATATCTTCTTTTGTGAAGTGCTGCCACTTTTTGCTGTCAAACAGCGGCAGATGCTCCGCGCCTCTGTCAACGGCGGTCTGATAGATGGCGCAGATGGATTGATAGCTTTCGGATGTTTCGCGGATTTCCTCCTGAAATGCCTTGATGTGTCCGGCCCGCGCCATTAACTCCTCGTACGGAATTTTTAATGTATCCGCCAATTTTCTGATGGTCGCCGGTTTAGGAATGCCGCGGTGCCCGTTTTCAATTCTGGAAATGGTCGCCGAGCTGACGCCGGAATAGACGGCAAGCTGATTGACGGTAAGCTTCCGGGCGCGGCGCAGCTCTCTTAATTGCTTTCCGAATGTGTTCAATAAGATCGCCTCACATGTGCAAAGTCATGAGTCTTCATTTGTTCTTTTTTTGGCTTCCGCCGCTAAGAACGCAAAGTATTTATCAAGCAGAACCAAGTCTTCTTTCGACAGGTGCCGCCAGTTCTCCCGCTCCAATAGGGATAAATCATGCAGCTCATACGTTTCGGCTTTTTCCAGCAAGGTGCAGCCCGTGTCGTACGGGGCTCTCGTTTCCTGGACGGTCTCTATGTATCCCGCCGTCTGCATCAGTTCCTCATACGGGATTTTTAACGCATCTGCGAGCTTTTTAATGGTTGCAGGTTTCGGCACCCCGCGTTTGCCGTTTTCAATCCGCGAGATTCCCGCGGCGCTGACGCCTGAATACGTTGCCAGCTGGTTCACTGTCAGATGCCTTTTTTCCCGCAATGTCCGCAATTGTTTCCCGAAGCTTTCCACAGTCTCTCCCCCTCCCGCGGTCTATTTATATTCTAGTATGTTTATTGACTAAAGGGAATAGCCAGGCTGGAAAAGTATTGACAAAAGTTAACAAAAGCCGTATCTTATGTATAAGAAAGAAAGTATTTGACAGAACGGAAGGTGAAGAAAGTGGTCGAAAAGATACAGATCAGAAGAGATTATGTGCTGCAGTATATGGTCAATAATGACTACTCGTTAAACCAGCTCGCCCTGGAGATCGGAATATCTCCCGCCACACTGAGCCGTGTACTGAATGGAGAGCGGAGGCCGGGACAGCTGGTCATCGGAAAAATGCTCTATTACTTTGACATGAAATTTGAAGATCTTTTTTACTACGACTTTGTTGACAAAAGTCAATGATGATGGAAGATTCAAACGCATTTCCGTTTTTCTGACATGATGTGCACCGATACGGCGTGACATGCCTTTGTTTTTCATGTAAAATAGAAGCAATGTAGGCCAGTCAGTCTGGAGGTGTATGGGATGCACACATTATTGATTACCTTATTGGTTATCGTCAGTATTGCACTTATTATTGTCGTATTGCTTCAAACCAGCAAAAGCGCCGGTTTATCGGGTGCAATTTCAGGCGGGGCGGAGCAGCTTTTCGGAAAACAGAAAGCAAGGGGCCTTGATCTGATTCTTCACCGCACAACCGTTGTGCTGGCAGTCTTGTTTTTCGTGTTGACGATTTCGCTGGCGTATATCGTATAAGGCAATGTTTGTATAAGGTCTGATTTAATATCAGGCCTTTTTCTTGTTGAGAGACGGCGTTTGTTTCTCGCAAAACTGTGGAAAACTAAATTGAATGTGCAAAAAAGGGGTTATGAGCATGAAAATTGTGACACCAAAACCATTTACATTTAAAGGCGGAGACAAAGCGGTGCTTCTGCTGCACGGATTTACGGGAAATACGGCAGACGTCAGAATGCTCGGCCGCTACTTGAATGAGCGCGGCTACACTTGTCACGCGCCTCAATATAAAGGGCACGGCGTTCCGCCGGAAGAGCTGGTACATACGGGGCCTGAAGATTGGTGGAAAGACGTCATGGACGGTTATGAATATTTACGGTCTGAAGGCTATGAAAACATTGCGGCCTGCGGACTGTCGCTTGGCGGGGTTTTTTCATTGAAATTGGGTTACACTGTACCCATAAAGGGAATTGTTCCTATGTGTGCGCCGATGCACATTAAAAGTGAAGAGGTTATGTACGAAGGAGTTCTTTCCTACGCGCGCAATTATAAAAAATTCGAAGGAAAACAGCCGGAGCAGATTGAAAAGGAAATGAAGGAGTTTGAAAAAACACCGATGAATACGCTCAAATCGCTTCAAGAGCTGATTGCCGATGTGCGCAAAAACGTCGACATGATCTATTCCCCGACATTTGTGGTTCAGGCACGGCATGACCATATGATCAATACAGAAAGTGCGAACATCATTTACAACGAGGTGGAAACGGACGACAAACAGCTGAAATGGTATGAAGAATCAGGCCATGTCATCACGCTCGATAAAGAACGGGACCTCGTTCATCAGGATGTGTACGAATTTTTAGAGAAACTCGATTGGTAACAAACAGGAGGTCGAATAATGGAAAAAGAAGCGTTTATGGACCGTCTTCTCGCGTTTATGAAGGAAGAGGCGTACAAGCCCCTTACCGTTCAGGAACTCGAGGAGATGCTGAACATCACGGAAGCAGATGAATTTAAAGAGCTGGTAAAAGCGCTGGTGGCGCTCGAGGAGACGGGACAGATCGTCCGCACCAGAAGCAACCGCTACGGGCTTCCGGAAAAAATGAATTTAGTAAAAGGAAAAATTTCCGCGCATGCAAAGGGATTCGCGTTTCTATTGCCGGAGGATACCTCTTTAAGCGATGTGTTTATTCCGCCGAATGAGCTGAATACGGCCATGAACGGCGATATCGTCATGGTGCGGCTCAATTCCCAGTCAAGCGGATCGAGACAGGAAGGCACGGTCATCCGCATCCTGGAAAGAAGCATCGACCGCGTCGTGGGCACATACACAGAAACGAAAAGCTTCGGCTTTGTCATCCCGGATGATAAGAAAATCACGAGTGATATTTTTATTCCGAAACATGCCAATAACGGCGCTGCGGAAGGCCATAAAGTCGTCGTCAAACTGACAAGCTACCCTGAAGGCAGAATGAACGCCGAAGGAGAAATCGTTGAAATACTCGGCCATAAAAATGATCCGGGCATCGATATTTTATCAATTATCCATAAGCACGGCCTGCCGGGGGACTTTCCGGCTGAAGCGATGGAGCAGGCAACAAGCACGCCGGATACCATCGATGAAAAAGACATCAAAAACCGCCGTGATCTCCGCGATCAGGTCATTGTCACCATTGACGGCGCGGATGCGAAGGATCTGGATGACGCCGTCACCGTGACAAAGCTTGATAACGGCAGCTACAAGCTCGGCGTTCATATTGCCGACGTCAGCCATTACGTCACGGAGAATTCCCCGATTGACAAAGAAGCGCTGGAAAGAGGGACAAGCGTGTACTTGGTTGACCGGGTCATTCCGATGATTCCGCACAGACTGTCTAACGGAATCTGTTCTTTAAATCCGAAGGTCGACCGGCTGACGCTTTCCTGCGAAATGACAATCAACCAGCAGGGACAGGTAACAGAGCACGAGATCTTCCAAAGCGTCATCAAAACGACGGAAAGAATGACCTATTCAGATGTCAACCGGATCCTCACAGAAGACGACGCCGAGCTGAAAGAAAGATATGAGCCGCTCGTCCCGATGTTTAAAGACATGGAACGTCTGGCGGAAATTCTCCGGGCGAAACGGATGGACCGCGGCGCCGTGGATTTTGATTTCAAAGAGGCGAAGGTGCTCGTCGATAAGGAAGGCGCCGTAAAAGACGTCGTCATCAGAGAGCGCTCAGTAGCGGAAAAGCTGATCGAAGAATTCATGCTTGTCGCAAACGAAACGGTGGCCGAGCACTTCCATTGGATGAACGTGCCGTTTATTTACCGGATCCACGAAGAGCCGAACGCCGAAAAACTGCAAAAGTTTCTGGAGTTCGTCACGACATTCGGTTATATCGTCAAAGGGAAAGCCGGAGACATTCACCCGCGCGCGCTGCAAAGCATTCTTGATGAAGTACGGGACCGTCCGGAAGAAACGGTGATTTCAACCGTCATGCTCCGTTCCATGAAGCAGGCGAAATACGACCCGCAAAGCCTGGGCCATTTCGGGCTGGCGACTGAATTTTATACGCACTTCACATCGCCGATCCGCCGTTATCCTGACTTAATCGTTCACAGGCTGATCAGAACGTATTTGATCAACGGACAATCGGACGAAGCGACTCAAGAAAAGTGGGCCGAACGCCTTCCGGAAATCGCTGATCATACGTCAACGATGGAACGTCGTGCCGTTGATGCAGAGCGGGAAACTGACGATCTGAAAAAAGCGGAATATATGCTTGATAAAATCGGCGAGGAATTTGACGGCATGATCAGTTCCGTCACGAATTTCGGAATGTTTGTCGAGCTGCCGAATACGATTGAAGGGCTTGTGCACGTCAGCTTTATGACGGATGATTATTACCGTTTTGACGAGCAGCATTTCGCCATGATCGGCGAACGCACGGGCAACGTTTACCGCATCGGAGACGAAATCACGGTCAAAGTCGTCGACGTCAATAAAGATGAGAGAAACATCGACTTTGAAATTGTCGGCATGAAAGGCACCCGCCGTCCGAGAGAAACGACAGGCGACCGCAGAAAACGCGGCAGACCGGCGCGGAAACGCGTGTTAAACAGCAATACCCCGGCTTCACCGCCGAAATCGGAGGAAAAAGGGGAATGGTTTACAAAACCGAAGAAGAAAAAGAAAAAACGCGGTTTCCAAAACGCGCCGAAACAAAAACGCAAAAAGAAGAAGTAAATGCGAAAAGCAAATGGGGCAAAATGCTCTGTTTGCTTTCTTTCGCAAGCCGCATTTTCATTGTCGCGGAACGCTCCATTTGCTAAAATAAAGCGTATCGCACACATGAACGGTTTTTGCGGAGAGAGGAGGATAAGGCATGCCAAAAGGATCAGGCAAAGTATTATCGCAAAACAAAAAAGCAAACCATGATTACTTTATAGAAGAAACCTATGAAACAGGCATCGTGCTGCAGGGAACGGAGATTAAGTCCATCCGCGCCGGCCGCGTAAACATGAAGGATTCCTTTGCGAAAATCGAGCGCGGCGAAGTGTTCCTCCACAACATGCACATCAGCCCGTACGAGCAGGGAAACCGCTATAACCACGACCCGCTCCGGACGAGAAAGCTTTTGATGCACCGGAAAGAAATCAATAAGCTGATCGGCCTGACGAAAGAGAAAGGCTATTCCCTCGTGCCGCTGAAGCTGTATTTGAAAAACGGCTTCGCCAAAGTGTTAATCGGCCTCGGAAAAGGGAAGAAAACATACGATAAACGCGAAGATTTAAAACGAAAAGACGCCAAAAGAGAAATCGAAAGAGCGTTCAGAGACAGACAAAAAGGCTTCTGATGCATGAGCCTTGATGTGATGATATGCCCTGTGCTATACTGTTCACACATCAGATTCACAGGCTGTTTATTGAAGACATTCCCAATTGAATTTGCCTGTGATCATGGTATAATAACAGTACAGCCAGTTGAGCAAGAGCTTGATAGATCTCCCGTATACCCTTAACAAGGGGACGTTACGGATTCGACAGGGATGGATCGAGCTTGAGCTGCGAGCCGAGAGGCGATCTCGTTAACACGCACCTAAATATAACTGGCAAAACTAAAAGTTTTAACCAAAACTTAGCACTAGCTGCCTAATAAACGCAGCGAGCTCTTCCTGACATTGCCTATGTGTCCGTGAAGAGCACATCCAAGTAGGCTACGCTTACGTTCCCGTCTGAGAACGTAAGAAGAGACTGACAGACTAGCTCTCGGAAGGCCCGCCCGCAGGCACGAAGACGAGTGAAACACGAAATATGCAGGCTACGCTCGTAGACGCTTAAGTAATCGATGTTTCTGGACGTGGGTTCGACTCCCACCGTCTCCATACATAACAGAGGAACCGCAGTGCCGTCACATGACGCACTGCGGTTTTTTCATGCCGAAATCAAGGAGTGAAAGTGAATGGAAATCGTCATCATAGACGAAAAAGATGTTACAAGCACAGAAGCATTACACCGAATCTTAAAAGATCAATTAGATTTCCCGGACTATTATGGTGAAAATCTGAATGCCTTATGGGATTGTCTGACAGGCTGGATAGAATATCCGCTGACTTTGGTGTGGAAGAATTTTGAGGCCAGTCAAAAGGCATTGGGTTCGGATGCTGATGATGTATTAAGGATATTAAAAAAGGCTCAGGCAGAATTAGATGGTGAATTTTTCATTCAAATCGATCAGCCGTCAGCCGGGACAACGGACAGGCACTAAAAAGTGCGTACTTCCTCTCATCTATTTTTCTATCCGATAATAGGGACGGACTTCTTTATTCTAATGATGGGTTAATCTATAAAACAACAGACCATTATAAAACATTTCATAAAATAAAATAGTGGAAGGTGTTATTGATGTTAAAAGTCATCATAGACGGAAAAGATGTTACAAGCACAGAAGCATTACACCGAATCTTAAAAGATCAATTAGATTTCCCGGACTATTATGGTGAAAATCTGAATGCCTTATGGGATTGTCTGACAGGCTGGATCGAACTTCCGCTGACTTTGGTGTGGAAGAACTTTGAGGCCAGTCAAAAGGCATTGGGTTCGGATGCGGACGATGTCTTGGAGCTGCTTCAAGAGGCTCAGGAAGAGTTAGGGAATCGATTTGTCATTCAAATCGATCAGCCGTCAGCCGGGACAACGGACAGGCACTAAAAAGTGCGTACTTCCCCTCATCTATTTTTCTATCCGATAATAGGGACGGAAGGTTTCAGGCTTTCGATTTCTGTCCATATATAAGAAGAGACTTGCGATAGGGAGGAATGGATGATGGATTTGCAGTTGAAAGGGAAGACGGCGCTTGTGACAGGATCTACGTCAGGCATCGGGAAGGCGATTGCGGCTTCGCTGATTGCAGAAGGTGCGGCCGTGATCATTAACGGCCGCCGTGAAGAAAAGGTGAACGAAACGATCCGGGAACTAGAGAAACAGACGCCGGATGCCCGTCTCTATCCGGCCGCATTTGATTTAGGCACGGCGGAAGGGTGCGGCGCGATTTTTCAGCAGTATCCGGATGTGGATATTCTCGTCAACAATTTAGGAATCTTTGAACCTGCGGAATACTTTGATATTCCTGACGAAGAGTGGCTCCGGTTTTTCGAGGTGAATATCATGAGCGGCGTGAGGCTGACACGCCGGTATGCAAAGCGGATGATTGAACGGAAGGAAGGGCGGGTGATTTTTATCGCGAGTGAAGCGGCCGTCATGCCTTCTCAGGAAATGGCCCATTACAGCGCTACGAAAACGACGCAGCTGTCGCTGTCACGCAGTCTGGCCGAGCTCACGGAAGGGACGAATGTGACGGTGAATACGGTCATGCCCGGCTCCACGAAAACAGAGGGCGTCGAAACAATGCTCGAGTCGCTTTATCCCGGTGAAAACCTGACCGCGGTGGAGGCGGAGAGACGATTTATGAAGGAAAATCGTCCGACGTCGATCATTCAGCGATTGATCCGTCCGGAAGAAATCGCCCACTTTGTCGCCTTTTTAAGCAGCCCGCTGTCGTCTGCCATTAACGGATCTGCATTGCGGATCGACGGCGGCTTGGTGCGGAGCATTATATAAGATGAACGTAAAAAAACCCCCGTAAAGCGGGGGTTTTTTTAATGCGGATCACGCTGAAACCGGCCGATGATCCTGCTGATTAAATCTTTTGTGGCGCAGTCAAAATGCTCTTCTTTTTGGTTTGTCAACAGCCCGACCGGTGGTGAAATTGTTAAGTTATTGATCGGAATGACCTTCGTGCCCTCGATCGGTTCTGAGTGCGCCGTCGCCGTAAAGATTGAGACGCCGATATTTTCCCTGACATAGTATTGATGAGCCATGCTGCTGGTCAGCTCCATTTTTCGATAGCGGCTCCCGATGGCACGCTGCAGGTGCTGTTCAATTTGAATCCGGATCGGGCAATTGGCGGGCGTGAAAATCAGGCATTCATTTTCTAAATCCTCGAGATTGACGCTTGCTTTGTCGGCAAGGGGATGTCTGTCTGACACGATGACATTGAGCGAGTCATGGAAAAACGGATCGAAATAATTTTCCAGAATCAGCTCCGGCTCGCCGCATACGGCAAAATCAATGGCGCCCTCCAGCAGTTTGCGGCTGCATGTATTGGCATCATCCACGCTGACATTGACCGACATGTCAGGATAATCATGTAAGAAACCCCGCAGTACGGCAGGGAAGATCAGGCTTGCCGTCGGTTCGGATATGCCGATCTGAATAAGGCCGGCCTGGCCCTGTCTGATGTCGGCCAAAGTATGGTCAAGCACCTCGTATTGCGCGAGAAGCTGCCCGGCCCGCTCATGAAACAGCCGCCCCGCCCTTGTCAGTTTCAGCTTCTTTCCCCGTTCAAACAGCTGCGCGCCTACATCCTGTTCCAGCTGTTTAATCCGCATTGAAATCGTCGGCTGTGAGTAGTTCAGAATTTCGGCGGCCTTATAAAAGCTGCCTGACTGTACGATGGTATGAAACGTTTTAATGGTGCGTAATTCCAACGAAATCCCCTCCCGGCTGTTCATTAATTTTCTTGAACCTTTCCTTTACTTTTTTTGATTAGTCAAATAAATCAGTTTGCTTTATAGTATAAACAATCAAAGCTTAGTAAACAAATTGGAATTATATATTTTTGCGGGGAGAGTGACTTGAATGAGTGAAGACATTTTTCGATTGGCTGAGAAAAAGGATGCGCCGGAGTTTTTAGAGCTGCTGTACAGCGCGTTTCAGCCGATCCGCAATTTGGAGATTGACTGGCCGTCGGCGCGGGCCGACATCGATATGGTAACAGAAAATATTGAAAATCATTCAGCCGTCGTGCTCGAACGGGACGGACGGCTTCTTTCAACAATTACGATCCGTTTTCCGTGGGAGAGTGACACGCCTCCGTCAAAATATCCGTTTGTCTGGTGGTTTGCGACGCTTCCTGAGCTGAAGGGGCAGGGCATCGGCAGCAAACTTTTGACTTATGTGGAAGAACACGTGCTGCGGGATACGCTGAAGGCCCCGGCCATCACGCTCGGCACTTCGGCGCGCAAGCATCCCTGGCTTGTAGATATGTACAGACGGAGGGGGTATGAAGTGTATTTTGAGCAGGAGAAAGACGGAGACATCGGAGTCATGATGAGAAAGGTGCTCATACCGGAGCGGTTTGACGCGTCGCTGTTAGGCACACCGAGCTGGGCGCAATGATAAAAAAACGGATCAGAGCCGGCTGTCTGCTTCTGCTGCTCGGCGTGCTGGCCGGGTGCGGGCAAGGAGAAAGCACAAAAGCGGGGAGCGGCGTGCAGACCGTCATTGTCGGCACGGGAACTGATTTTCCGAACATTGCTTTTATGGATGAAAAAGGCGAGCTGACCGGCTATGACATTGAAGTGATGAAAGCCATTGATAAACAGCTGCCGCAATACAAATTTGTCTTTAAGACGATGGATTTTTCGAATCTGCTCACAAGTCTCGGAAACAGGAAAATTGACGTGATCGCGCACAATATGGCGAAAAATAAGGAACGGGAGAAACGCTTTTTGTATCACAAGATCCCGTATAACTACTCGCCGATGTACATCACGGTGAAGGCGGATAATGACGCGATACACACGCTCCGGGATTTAAAAGGGAAAACCGTCATCGTCGGCGCGACGTCAAACGCGGCGGACTATATGACGGCATACAACAAAACCCACGGCAGCCCGATACATTTGAAATACGCCGGGCAGGGCAGCAATGATACAGCAAACCAAATTGAGACGGGACGCGCTGACGCCACCGTATCCACGCCGTTTGCCGTCGATTTTCAAAATAAGACGCACGCGTTCAAACAAAAAACGGTCGGTGATGTGCTGCTGGATACCGAGGTGTATTTTATGTTCAATAAAAACAGCCAAACCCTGGCGGACGATACGGATCGGGCGATTCAAAAGCTTGAGAAGGACGGCACATTGAAAAGGCTGAGTGAAAAATGGCTCGGCGCGGATTATTCAAAATCAAGTTTCACGAAATAACTGAAGCAGAAAACGGGGCGATCACATGAAAATAAGACTGGCGGTCATGTCATTAACAATTGCCGCAACGGCGGCGTTATCAGCCTGCGGCGCGGGCGGGGAGGCGGCATCAGGCAATCAGAAAAACGTGAAGAACATCACGGTCGGCACGGGAACTCAATTTCCGAATATTTGCTTTATTGATGATGAAGGCAAATTGACGGGCTACGACGTTGAGCTGGTGAAAGAGCTTGACAGGCGCCTGCCGGACTATCGTTTCACTTTTAAAACGATGGATTTCTCCAACCTGCTTGTCAGCCTCGGCCAGCATAAAGTCGATATCGTAGCCCATCAAATGGAGAAAAGCGCCGAACGGGAGAAAAAATTTCTGTTCAATCAAGTCGCGTATAACAACTTCCCGCTGAAAATCACGGTGCTTCAAGAAAACGGGAACATTCACGGCATTGATGACTTGAAAGGGAAGCGGGTCATTACGAGTCCGACGTCAAACGGCGCGCTTGTGCTGAAAAAATGGAATGAAAAACACGGCAGTCCGTTTGAAATCGCTTATGCCGGCCAAGGTTCAAACGATGCGGCCAATCAGCTGAAATCCGGCCGCGCCGATGCGACGATTTCTACGCCGTTTGCCGTCGATTTCCAAAACAAAACGAGCGCGATCAAAGAAAAAACAGTCGGCGGGGTGCTGTCAAATGCCAAAGTGTTCTTTATGTTTAACAAAAATGAACAAACGCTGAGCGATGACATTGATAAAGCCCTGCAGGAAATCATTGATGACGGCACGCTTAAAAAGCTGAGTGAAAAGTGGCTCGGCGCGGATTATTCAAAGGAGCAATATTAAGTGAAAAAGAGAGGGATCGGCAATGGAAAAAGCGTTTGATATCAGTATGATCGCGTCCTTTGTGCCGACATTGCTCGGGTATTTGCCCGTCACGCTGTATATATTGGCGGTGTCTTTGCTGTTCGGCTTTCTATTGGGGCTGCTTTTGGCGCTGCCCCGCATCTATCGCATTCCCGTTTTGAATCAGTTTGCGAAGCTGTATATCTCTTTTTTCAGAGGAACGCCTATCATGGTGCAGCTGTTCATTGTATTTTACGGCATTCCGGCGCTCACGGCGCTCGCCGGAATTGATACCTCCAAAATGGACTCTTTGTATGCGGCCATCGCCACGTATGCGCTGAGCAGCGCGGCAAGAGCGGCCGAAATCATCAGGGGAGGTGTGAACAGCGTCGACCGCGGGCAGGCGGAGGCGGCGTTCAGCATCGGGCTGAACGGGGGGCAGACATTCCGGCGCATCATTCTGCCGCAGGCGCTTGTGCAGGCCTTTCCCAACATCGGGAATATGGTGATCGGTTTCTTAAAAGATACATCACTCGCTTTTTCGATCGGGGTGATGGATATGTCGGGCAGAGGACAGACCTTGATTACATCGAGCAATCATTCTTTAGAAGTGTATATCTCGCTTTCTGTTCTGTATTATGCGGCCGCCCTTTTATTTGAATGTGTCTTCAGATGGGCCGAAAAACGAATCAAGAAAGATGAGACGCGCCTTGTGACGGTTTTTGACATGAGCGCGCACGGCTGAAAAGGAGGGAGAACAGTGGAGCTGGACATTCCGTTTATCGGCACTGCGATAAAACAAATGGTGAAAACCGTTCCGCTTACATTGGCGATGACGGTCATTCCGATTATCACCGGATTTTTCATAGCTCTCGGCAATATCACGGTGCGTATATTCCGCATCAAATGGCTGCTGGCCTGCTCATCGTTTTACGTGTCTTTTTTCCGCAGCACCCCGGCGATTCTCCATATTATGCTGATTTATTTAGGGATTCCGCTGATTGCCGATCAATTCAGCCGCGCGTTTCATCTCGGCTGGTCGGCCAATCAGATTCCGGTCGCCGTGTTTGTCATCATGGCACTGTCATTAACGGCAGGCGCTTATATGACGGAAATTCTCCGATCCGGGATCATGGCCGTCGATACAGGGCAGGCGGAGGCGGCATATTCAATCGGCCTGACGCGGGGACAGATGATTCGGCGCGTGGTTCTGCCGCAGGCGTTCATGATATCGCTGCCGAACTTCACCAATATAGGCATCGGCTTTTTGCATACCACTTCCATCGCGGCAATTGTTGCAGTGCCTGAAATTACAGGAACGGCGACGATTGCGGCATCCGATAACTATGCGTTTCTGGAAGCATTTATCGGGGCGGCCGTGATTTATTGGGGATTAACGCTGATTCTCGAAGCTGTAAACAGTCTGGCGGAAAAAAGAGCGGCCAGATATCAAGGAGGCGCATTATGATCGAAATCCGAAACATTCAGAAACATTTTGGCAGTCATCACGTGCTAAAGGGGATCAATTTAAGTGTCCGGAAAGGAGAAGTCGTGACCATCATCGGCCCGAGCGGTTCCGGGAAAACCACTTTTCTGCGCTGCCTTAATTTACTTGAGCGGCCGGATGAGGGCGCCATTTCGCTGCACGGTGAAGTCATTAACTGCAAAAAGCCTGCCAAAAAAGACATTCTCAGACTGAGGAAACAGACGGCGATGGTTTTTCAGCAATATCATTTGTTTTCGCATAAAACGGCGATTCAAAATGTCATGGAAGGCCTGACGGTCGCAAGGAAAATGAAAAAAACAGATGCGTACGCCATTGCCGAGCGGGAACTGGCCAAGGTGGGGCTTCAAGATAAATTGCACGCCTATCCGAATCAGCTATCGGGAGGACAGAAGCAGCGGGTCGGAATTGCCCGGGCGCTTGCCATTCATCCTGATGTGATGCTGTTTGACGAACCGACCGCAGCCCTTGATCCGGAGCTTGTCGGCGAGGTGCTCGATGTGATGCTTAACATTGTGCGGACCGGCGCCACCATGATCATTGTCACACATGAAATGGAATTCGCCAGAAGAGTGTCCGACCAAATTGTGTTTATGGATGAAGGAGCAATCGTGGAACAAGGAACGCCTGAGGAAGTCTTTTACAAGACGAAAAAAGAAAGAACGAAGAAGTTCCTCCGCCGCGTGCTGCCTGATTACGGTTATGACATAAAAGAGCGCATAAAGGAGCCTGTCGTATGATTCGTTTAAGCATTTTAGACCAAAGTGTCACCGCGGAAAACCAAACCGCAGAAGAAGCCTTGCGGCAAACGGTGAAATTGGCTCAGGAGGCCGAACAATACGGATATGACCGTTTCTGGGCGGCGGAGCATCATAACAATGAAGAGATAGCAGGATCAGCTCCGGAAATTGTTCTGGGGTATCTTGCCGCAAGCACGAAAAAAATCCGTCTCGCATCCGGCGGGGTGATGCTGCAGCATTACAGTCCTTATAAAGTGGCGGAGCAGTTCCGGGTTCTGTCCGCCCTTGCTCCCGGCCGTGTGGCGCTCGGTGTCGGCAAAGCGCCCGGCGGATTTCAGCTGTCAACCGATGCGCTGCAGCGGGAGCTTATTCAGCCCGCCCGTTTATTTGAAGAAAAGCTTGAGGAGCTGACTCATTTCATCCGAAATGATTTTCCGGACTCGCACCGCTACGCGTCATTGCGGCCGGCGCCGCATACTGAGTATGCGCCTGACCTCTTTTTGCTCGGCGGCAGCGCGGAAAGCGCGATATCCGCGGCCAAACTCGGCATTTCCTTCGTTTTCGCCTATTTCATAAACGGTGAAGAGGCTGCGTTAGAAAAAGCGCGCCACGCCTTTGACGAGCATCTGCCGAAAGGGTCGAAGGCGGAATTTCACCTTGCGCCGATGGTATTTACCGCGCATACAAAAGCAGAAGCGGAAAAACACGTGGTATCGCGTGAGTCGGTCAAAATCATTCTCGAAGACGGCAAAAAGGTGAATGTCGGTTCCCGGGAACAAGCGGCAGCGTTTCTTGAACAAGTCACGCAGCCATATAAGCTGATTACACAAAAGACGGGTGTGATTGCCGGGACAAAAGAAGAGGCCGCCGCCGAGCTGCGACGATTATCCGTTCAATACAGCATTACTGATTTTGTGATTTTGTCGCCTATCAAAAACGCTGAGGAAAAACGATTGTCTTACCGGCTGTTAAGCGAAGCGGTGCAGCCGGCCCCACAATTATAGGAGGGATGAACATGAGTCATGAAGTAAACGTAGTGGTCTGGAGCAAACAGGGCTGCTCCTATTGCGATGAAGTGAAAGGATATTTGCGGGAAAAAGCCGTTGCATACGAAACAATTGATGTGACAGAGCGGGATGAATTACGTGACGTGCTGCAGGCGAAGTACGGCATCCGTCATGTCCCCGTCGTTGAAATCGGCAGCGGTGACAGTCGTGTGTATCAGGCCGTTACTCAAGTCGGCATTGAACATGTAGAACGGGCGCTTGCCGATTACGAGGGGAAAAAGGGGGAGAGAAAATGAACCGGACGGATCTTATTCAATTCGGAGCCATGATTCACGGTGTCGGCGGCACAACGGACGGCTGGCGTCATCCCGACGCCGATCCGACAGCAAGCACGAATGCGGCGTTTTACAGGCAAAAAGCGCAGACTGCTGAAAGAGGGCTGTTCAGCTTTGCTTTTATTGCGGACGGCTTGTTCATTTCTGAAAAGTCCATCCCGCACTTCTTAAATCGGTTTGAGCCGATCACTATTTTATCGGCGCTTGCCGCATCTACAACCCATCTTGGTTTAATCGGCACATTTTCCACATCGTTCACTGAGCCGTTCACCATCGCAAGACAGCTGATGTCTCTTGACCATATCAGCGGCGGCCGGGCTGGCTGGAATCTCGTCACCTCTCCGCAGGCGGGAGCCGCGCGCAATCACAGCAAAGAAAGCCTTCCCGACCACAGCCGGCGCTATGCCATCGCCCAGGAACATGTGGACGTGGTGCGCGGTCTGTGGAATTCCTGGGAAGAAGATGCCTTCGTCCGCAACAAAGAAACCGGGCAGTTTTTTGACCCTGACAAACTGCATCGCCTGTATCACAAAGGCGAGTATTTTCAAGTGGAGGGCCCGCTGAATATCGGCCGGTCCAAACAGGGAGAGCCGGTCGTTTTCCAAGCGGGGTCTTCAGAAACCGGCCGGTCGTTTGCCGCGAGGAATGCAGATGCAGTCTTTACGCACTCCAATTCACTTGAGGAAACGAAAGCTTTTTATGATGATGTGAAGAAGCGGGCGGCGGATTACGGCCGGGACGCTTCCAAGCTGCGGATCTTTCCGGGAATCAGTCCGATTATAGCCGGTTCACAAGAAGAAGCGGAAGCGAAATACCAAGAATTTGCCGAGCTCATTCCGATAGAGAACGCTGTTAAATATGTGGCCAGATTCTTTGACGATTATGATCTGAGCCGTTTTCCGCTGGATGAGCCGTTTCCTGATTTGGGCGACGTCGGGAAAAACGCGTTTCAAAGCACGACAGACCGTATCAAAAGAGAGGCGAAAGCCCGGAATCTTACGCTGCGTCAAGTGGCGCGCGAAGCCGCGTTTCCGCGAACCCATTTTATCGGCACACCGGAACGTGTGGCATCATTAATTGCAACATGGTTTCAGCGGGAAGCGGCGGACGGATTTATTATTCATTCTGACATTCCGGGCATGCTTGAAGCCTTTGTGGATCAAGTCATACCGATCCTTCAGGAAAAGGGGCTGTACCGAAAAAGCTATCCGGCCGATACACTGCGGGGGAATCTCGGATTGGATATTCCGGCCTGCAGACCCAATCCGATTTTGAGCAGAAACTGAGGTTTCTGCTTTTTCTGCTGCTTGCCATTCCCGTCATTACAGCCTTTTCAAAAAAATATACTGATTTCGAGATATTATTGTTGCTAAATGATTTTTTTGTAACTATAATTATTACAGAACTGATCAGTATAAAAAAACATTCATATTTCATAATAAATGTGTGTGTAATCTGAAAACGAAAGGGCTGTTTATAATGGCAAAAGTACTTTATATCACTGCTCATCCTCATGATGAAAAGACATCTTACAGCATGGCGACAGGAAAAGCGTTTATCGATTCTTATAAAGAATCAAACCCGAATGATGAGGTTGTACATATCGACCTTTACAAAGAGAACATTCCTCATATCGACGCGGATGTATTCAGCGGCTGGGGAAAACTTCAATCCGGCACAGGTTTTGAAGAGCTTTCTGAAAACGAAAAGGCGAAAGTCGGCCGTCTGAACGAGCTGAGCGATCAATTCGCGGCAGCTGACAAATACGTATTCGTCACACCGCTTTGGAACTTCTCATTCCCGCCGGTTATGAAAGCGTACCTTGATTCCGTTGCTGTAGCCGGAAAATCATTCAAATATACAGAGCAAGGCCCGATCGGTCTGTTGACAGACAAAAAAGCGCTCCACATTCAGGCGCGCGGAGGCTATTACTCTGAAGGACCGGCGGCTGACATGGAAATGGGCCACCGTTACATCGGCATCATGATGAACTTCTTCGGCGTTCCTTCTTTCGACGGATTAATCGTTGAAGGCCATAATGCTGAACCGAATAAAGCACAGCAAATTAAAGAAGATGCGATTGCCCGCGCGAAAGAAGCCGGAAAATCATTCTGATCTTAAAAAAACCTCCCAGCTGACACGGCTGGGAGGTTTTTCATATTAAAGGGCAATCGTCCGTTTTTGTTCGCTGCTTTTCATCGCCGCTTCAATAACACGGATGACATCGATGCCTTCTTTTGCCGTAACGGGAAGCGGTTTTCCGTTTAAGATGCTGTCTGCCAGCAGTTTGTAGTACGTAAGGTAAGAGCCGTTCTCAGAGGGGATTGTTTCTGTATGCCGTTTTTCATCCGCTGCGGTTGTCAGCTCTCCGAAGTTGTCAGGATCATCGGCGCCCCAGCTCTCGTCAACCGGCTTTTTGCCCGCTGAAAGCGCATCTTCCTGTCCATCCATTCCGTATTTGATAAAGCTTGCATTCCGTCCGTGAATCTGATAGCGCGGGCCGCTTGCCGCATTCATGGAGCCGGATTGAAGGATGACCTGAAGCTTGCCGTAATGGAGCGCGGCCAGAAAATTATCAACGGTTTCGCTGTTGTCCCGCTGCTTCATCACATGTGCGGTGACGGATTCCGGCATTCCGAAAAGCAGAAGTGTCTGGTCAATAATATGTGAACCGAGATCATACAGCGTTCCCGTGGCGGGTCCGTTCTTTTCGCGCCATTTTTCCTGTACAACCGGGTTGTATAGATCGTAGCTGACTTGATATGTATGAATGTCTTGAAGCGCCCCGTCCCGAATCAGCTTTTGTATTGTTAAAAAGTCATTGTCCCACCGCCGGTTGTGATACACGCTCAGTAAGACGCCTTTATCTTCAGCCGTTCTTCTCAGTTCCTCCGCTTCTGCTGAAGTCGCCGTCATCGGTTTTTCCACGACGGTGTGTTTTCCCGCCAGGAGACATTTCATCGCTGATTCATAATGCATTCCGCTCGGTGTCGTGACGATGACGAGGTCAATGTCAGGATCACCGGTAATGTCTTCAATCGCGCGCACGGCTTCAGCCCCCGGCAGATCACGTTTGACCTCCTCCGTTCTGGACGTCATGACTTTTTTGATCTGATAATCATCAAGGACGTCCAAAAGCGGCGCATGAAAAACTTTACCCGACAAACCATATCCCAATATGCCAACCTGTATCGTTTTCAATGAATTTCCCCCTCTTGATATGTGATAACATTATATACCCCGCGGGAGTACTGGTAAAACTTGTTTGTTGAAAATTTTTTACACCGGATTTTCAAGTCTGTATAATGAAGATAACGAAGAAAAAAACCGAGGTGGAAAATGGACAAACATACCGAGCATCAATCGTTAAATCATAAAAGCGCCAAAGAAAAAGACCAGATCCTGAACCGGCTGAAACGGATTGAAGGCCAGGTCAGGGGCATTCAGAATATGGTGGATAACGAACGATACTGCGTGGATATTCTCGTGCAGATTTCAGCCGTACAGGCAGCCATGCAGAAAGTCGCGTTTCATCTGCTGGAAGATCACGCCCATCACTGCGTAGCCGGCGCCATTGAGAGCGGAAACGGGGAGCAGGCGATTGCCGAGCTGCTTGACGTTGTGAAAAAAATCGCAAAATCGTAAAATAAAATGTTTTGAAATACCCTACAGGGGTATGGTAACATGAAGAAGAAAAAACAAGACGTGGAGGGAATCATCATGGAACAAAAAACACTGCAAGTCGAAGGCATGTCCTGTCAGCACTGCGTCAAAGCTGTAGAGACCGGAGTAGGAGAACTGAACGGAGTGGCGGCGGTTCAGGTGAAATTGGAAGCCGGACAGGTGGATGTGACGTTTGATGAGAACAAAGTCTCCGTATCAGATATAAAAGACGCGATTGAAGATCAAGGTTATGACGTCGTATAGGATTTATCGCGCTGCGGAAACGGGCGCGGTTTTCTTTTATCATAATTATACCCCCCTGGGGTTTATGAAGAGAGATGAGGACATTGAGTGAACCGAAAGAAATGACCATTCAAGTGGGGGGCATGACATGCGCCGCCTGCGCTTCAAGAATTGAAAAAGGGCTGAAACGGATGGACGGCGTCAATGACGCTTCCGTCAATCTTGCGCTTGAGACTTCAAACATTTCCTATCACCCTGACAAAATCGAAGCAAGCGCCATAAAAGAAAAAATTGAAAAACTCGGCTATCACGTCGTGACGGAAAAAGCCGAGTTTCAGATTGAAGGCATGACGTGCGCCGCTTGCGCCAACCGGATTGAAAAGCGCCTGAACAAAATAGGGGGAGTTGACAGCGCACCGGTGAATTTCGCACTGGAAACAGTCACCGTTGAATACAATCCGAAAGAGGTGACACCGAAAGAGCTGAAAGAGACCGTGGCAAAACTCGGCTACAGATTAGACGAGAAGAAAGCGGTTGATGGAGACGGCGGATTATCCCAAAAGGAGAAAGAGCAGCGAAAACAGCTGATCAGGCTGATATTTTCTGCCGTTCTCTCCTTTCCGCTTCTATGGTCGATGGTCAGCCATTTTTCTTTTACTTCTTTTATCTGGATGCCGGATATCCTGATGAATCCGTGGCTGCAATTCGCGCTTGCCACCCCGGTGCAGCTCGTCATCGGTTGGCCTTTTTATATGGGGGCGTACAAGGCGCTGAGAAACAAAAGCGCCAATATGGATGTTCTCGTTGCGCTCGGAACGACGGCCGCTTACGCATACAGCCTGTACATGACGATTGCGTCTCTCGGACGAGACGGACATGTTGAGGGGCTTTATTATGAAACGAGCGCCATTTTGCTGACTTTGATTTTGCTTGGAAAGCTTTTAGAGATGAAAGCGAAAGGCCGCTCATCAGAAGCGATTAAAAAGTTAATGAAGCTTCAGGCGAAGACGGCGGCGGTTGAGCGGGACGGCAAAGTACAGGTGATTCCGATTGATGAGGTCCGGACGGGGGACATCGTATACGTGAAACCGGGAGAACGCGTCCCTGTCGATGGCGAAGTGATTGAAGGCCATTCCGCAATTGATGAATCGATGATTACGGGAGAGAGCATGCCTGTCGATAAGTCTCCCGAAAGCAGTGTCACCGGTGCGACGATCAATGCAAACGGCTTTCTCAAAATCAGAGCGGTGAATGTCGGGAAAGATACCGCGCTTGCACACATTATTAAAATCGTGGAAGAAGCCCAAGGATCAAAAGCCCCCATTCAGCGGCTCGCGGATCACATTTCAGGCATTTTCGTCCCGATTGTGCTGGGGCTGGCCGTGCTGACTTTTCTCATTTGGTATGTATGGGCCGCGCCGGGACAGTTTTCTGAAGCGATCGGCAAATTCATCGCCGTGCTTGTCATTGCCTGTCCGTGCGCACTCGGGCTCGCCACACCGACGAGCATTATGGCGGGCTCGGGCCGCGCAGCTGAATTCGGCATTCTTTTTAAAGGCGGAGAGCATTTAGAAAAAACACAGCGTCTGACGACAATCGTACTGGATAAAACAGGAACGGTGACAAACGGCAGACCTGTTCTGACAGACGCCGTGCCGGCAGCGGGAATGAACGAAGAGGAACTCCTGCGGCTGGCGGCGGCCGCCGAAACGGGATCAGAGCACCCGCTTGGAGAAGCCATCGTGTCAGGAGCCGAAAAACGGGGGATTGCCATCCCGAAAATCACCCGGTTCCAAGCCCGGATCGGTTCCGGAATCTATGCAGAGGCTGACGGCAGAACGATTCTAGCCGGATCAAGACGGCTTATGGAATCAGAACACATTGAACATGAGGCGCTGCTTCCGCAAATGGCCCGCTTGGAGGCGGAAGGAAAAACGGTGAT
Organism: Bacillus sp. A1; assembly: GCF_042296235.1. NCBI lineage: Bacteria > Bacillati > Bacillota > Bacilli > Caryophanales > Bacillaceae > Bacillus > Bacillus sp. A1. The sequence goes on along the minus strand of NZ_CP141181.1, from coordinate 3,281,444 downwards.
GCTTATTGCGGCAGACGGCAAAGCGGCGGGGCTTATCGCAGTCGCCGATACAATCAAAGAAACATCTCCGGCCGCGGTGAAACGCCTGAATGATATGGGGCTTGACGTCATCATGATGACCGGTGACAACAAAAAGACCGCAGAAGCCATTGCAAAAGCCGCGGGCATCGGCAGCGTGATCGCCGAAGTGCTTCCCGAACAAAAGGCGGCGGAAATTTCCCGGCTGCAAAAAGAAGGCCGGCGCGTGGCGATGGTCGGTGACGGCATCAATGATGCTCCGGCGCTGGCTGTGGCCGATATCGGAATGGCCATCGGCACCGGCACAGATATCGCAATGGAAGCGGCGGATATTACGCTGATCCGCGGTGACCTGAACGGCATTGCCGACGCCATCGGCATGAGCAGGCTGACCATGAGAAACATCAAGCAGAATTTAGGCTGGGCATTGGGATACAACAGCATCGGCATTCCGATTGCGGCATCCGGCTTTCTGGCCCCGTGGGTGGCAGGCGCTGCCATGGCGTTCAGCTCAGTATCGGTCGTGCTTAATGCTTTGCGTTTACAGAAGGTGAAAAAAGACAAAATGGGCTGATGCCTGTTTTGTCTTTTTTATTGACACTTTATTCAAAGCCTGCATATAATAGAGAAAACACATATATGAGTATATGTTCATATATATAAATTCGTTTAGCTGTATTGATGTTATGGGAATCCTATTACGGAAAGTAGGGTGAGTCGAAAATGAAAGCAGCCAAAGGTGAATTTGTTTTAGACGGACTTGATTGCAGCAACTGTGCAAAAAAAATAGAAAACGGCGTAAAAGCCATTGATGGCATAGACGGCTGTGCTGTCAATTTTGCGGCAAGCACCATCACGGTCTCAGCCGGCGGCAAAAACGAGCAATGGATGAAAGACGAAGTCGCGAAAAAAGTAAAGTCCATTGATCCTCATGTGACCGTCCGTGCGAAACATGAAGATAAACCCGGCGAGGATGAATACCGCAAAAAGCTGCACCTGATGTTAGTGAGGCTGGCAGCGGGAGCCGTTTTGGCCGTCATCGCTTACTTCGCGCACACGGGCGCCGTCCTTGAGTTTCTGCTCTTTTTTGCTTCATATTTGATCATCGGCGGCGATATCGTAGCCAGAGCGGGAAAAAACATTGTCCGCGGCCAGGTATTTGATGAGCATTTTCTGATGGCGCTTGCCACGATCGGCGCATTTGTGATTCATCAGTATCCGGAAGGCGTCGCGGTCATGCTGTTTTACCAAATCGGTGAATTGTTTCAGGGAGCGGCCGTCAGCCGATCCAGAAAATCGATCAGCGCGTTATTGGACATCCGTCCTGAGTACGCCAATGTGAAAACGGAAAACGGCATGACTGCCGTTCCGCCGCAGGACGTCAAAGTCGGACAGGTCATCGTCGTGAATCCCGGAGAACGGATTCCGCTGGACGGAAAGGTGCTGAGCGGTTCTTCGATGGTTGATACATCCGCTTTAACGGGCGAATCCGTGCCGAGAAAAGCGGAGCCGGGGCAAGATGTGATGGCCGGATTTATGAATCAGAACGGCGTGCTTCATATTGAAACCTCTAAAGGATATGAAGACTCTGCCGTGTCAAAAATATTGGATCTGGTCGAAAATGCGGCCGGACGTAAAGCGAAAACGGAAAACTTTATTACGAAGTTTGCCAAGTATTATACACCGGCCGTTGTCATTGTTGCGGTGCTTCTCGCCTTTTTACCGCCGCTTCTCGTGCCTTCAGCCGCGCTATCCGACTGGGTGTACCGCGCGCTGATTTTCCTTGTGATTTCTTGTCCGTGCGCACTCGTCGTCTCCATTCCGCTCGGGTTTTTCGGCGGTATCGGGGCTGCGTCTAAAGCAGGGGTGCTCGTGAAAGGCAGCAACTATTTAGAAGCGCTCAATCAGGTGGCATACGCCGTGTTTGATAAAACGGGAACCTTAACGAAAGGCAATTTCGCCGTTACTGATATCAAGCCGGCGGCGGGATTTACGAAAGACAGCCTGCTTCATGCGGCCGCGCTCGCAGAAGTCCATTCCAATCATCCGATTGCTTCTTCCATCCGTGAAGCTTACAATCAACCGCTCGCGGCAGACGAGATTGAAGAATATGAAGAAATACCCGGACACGGCATTCGGGTGAAAACCGGCGGATCAACGATTTTGGCCGGAAATCAAAAACTGATGGCAAAAGAACAAATCGCTTCGGGCACAGCTGAAAACAACGGAACCGTCGTCTATGTCGCCGTTGATCAGCGGTATGCGGGGGCGATCGTGATCGCCGACGAAATCAAAGAGGACGCCAAACAGGCCATTGCCAATTTAAAAGCGCTCGGCGTGAAGCGGACAGTGATGCTGACGGGTGATTCAAAGCAGACCGGAGAAGCTGTCGGCCGAGAGCTCGGTATTGATGACGTGTACACAGAGCTTTTGCCGGGTGACAAGGTAGACCGCGTCGAAGAACTTGAAGCGGCGCTTGCACCGAATGAAAAACTGATGTTTGTCGGCGACGGGATTAATGATACGCCTGTGCTTGCCAGAGCTGACATCGGAGCTGCCATGGGGGCTCTCGGCTCTGATGCCGCCGTCGAAGCGGCCGATGTCGTCCTGATGACAGACCAGCCGTCAAAAGCAGCCGAAGCCATCCGGATTGCACGCCGCACACGCCGGATCGTCTGGCAGAACATCGGATTTGCTTTAGGCGTAAAAATCATTTTTCTCCTGCTTGGCGCATTCGGATTTGCCACCATGTGGGAAGCGGTCTTTTCAGATGTAGGCGTCACGCTGATCGCCGTTGCCAACGCGATGCGCGTCATGAGAGTGAAAGCGGAATAATTGTCAAAGATAATTCGTTTTTCAGGGTTTTCTTAAACAAGGTTGTCTTGGTAAAATAGAGAAGCGGGCCATCCGGCATCCGCTTCTTTTTTATTTTAAAAACAATGAGGTGTCTGAGTGAAAAAGAAACAATCGTCTGCGAAATTTGCGGTGATACTGACGTTAATCGTTGTCGTTTTATTTGCGGCCATCGTAATTATTAACAACCAAACGGAAAAAGCGGGCGAAACAGTCGCCGAACAGCCTTCCATTAAAGGACAGCCCGTGCTCGGCAAAGACAGCGCGCCAGTTACGGTAGTTGAATTCGGAGATTACAAATGTCCGTCATGCAAAGTATTTAACAGCGATATCTTTCCGAAAATCAAAAAAGATTTTATCGATAAAGGCGACGTGAAATTTTCATTTGTGAACGTCATGTACCACGGAAGCGGCTCGCGTCTGGCGGCTCTTGCTTCAGAAGAGGTGTGGAAAGAAGACCCGGCATCATTCTGGGCTTTCCATGAAAAGCTGTTTGAACAGCAGCCGTCAAGCGAACAGGAATGGGTCACGCCTGCATTGCTTGAAAAAACGGTCAAAAGCACCGCGAAAAAGGTTGATCCTGACAAGCTGAAGGAAAACCTTGATAAAGAAACCTTTGCAAAAGAGCTGAAAGCTGACACTGACCTGAATGATAAATTAAACATTACGGCGACACCGACGATTTATGTAAATGACAAGGTGATTAATGACTTCTCTAAATATGATGAGATTTCAAAAACGATTAAGAAAGAGCTGAAAAATGAAAAATAGAATCGTGTTTTTATATGCTTCTTGGGTGATAGCTCTTGCTGCCATGCTCGTCAGCCTTTATTTCAGCGAGATCAGAAAATTCATACCGTGCGAGCTGTGCTGGTATCAAAGAATTCTCATGTACCCGCTTGTCCTGATTTTAGGAATCGCCACCTTCCAGGGTGACACGCGCGTGAAAAAATATGTGCTGCCGATGGCCGTCATCGGCGCATTTATATCGACCATGCATTACCTTGAGCAGAAGGTGCCCGGTTTCAGCGGCATCAAGCCGTGTGTCTACGGCGTGCCTTGCTCATCTGAATATATTAACTGGTTCGGTTTCATTACCATTCCTTTCTTGGCATTGACGGCATTTATTCTCATTATTATCTGCATGTGTTTTGTCAAAACGGAACGCACGGCAAAATAAAGAGCCTGCTCCATGGGAGCGGCTCTTTTTCTATTATTTGTACCAAGCTTTATTTGTCGCAATCTGTCTGTTATGGGAGCTGTCCCAAATATCCACGGAATAGGCATAATCATAATTCATGACGCAGCGGATGCCGCTGCCTTGGGCGTCATGCTGAAGTCCGAAGTTATGGGAAAACTCGTGCTGTGCCGCTTTCGCCGTGTTGGCCGTTCCTTGATCAAGGTTCACGCTGAAAGCCGGGCCGCTCGGTTTGCCGTTATATACATACGCGATACCGCCGGCGTCAAAACTTGATTTTGCGGTAAAACCGACGACAAAATGATAATTTTGATTTCTGAAGCTGCCTTGGAGATTCGATAAAATCTGAGAACTGTTTGAGCCGGAGGAATTCCAAGCCTGCACGGCCTGTACGACGAAATCAATGTTGTGATCACGGTTAAAAGCGACATCCGCCTGCTCCACGATCTGGACGATTCGCGTTTGCCAGTCGCTGTATTTGGCGCGGTATTCAGCGTCCGCCACCGCCAGCACTCTGACCTTCTGGCTGCCCGTACCGGCTTTAGTTGAGGCTTTATCCTGACTGACATTGGCATTAAATCGTTTCGTGCCGACCTGCTTGCCGTTTTCATCCAGAATTTTTGTGTCAACCGTCTGTTCAACTTGGACCGGGCCCTTCAGATCTTTAAAATGATCGGCTTTCGGAAGCGGGTCCGTATACACCGTTTTTGCCGGCTCCGCATGAGTGTGCGAATGTGTATGGCTTTCGGCTGACGGCAGGCCGGGAATTAATCCGGCGGCCAATAAAACAGGAAAAACAAGTGAACTGATTTTCATCTCATAACCCCCTTTTTGTTAGAGAAAGTATTCAATGAAACTTCTAATAAACCTTCCATTAAAGTATAAAATAGGAAAATACTCTCGCTCTCAGCCGTTGCGGGTGAGGTTGTCCCGGATTAGGAATCAGAATCTTTCAAAAATAAGGTTGATTTTAAGAGAAAGCGATTATAAAATCTAATGGTCGTCAGAAAATTTAACAAATAAAAAGGAGCATATGGAATGGCCTGGGAGCTGCTTAGTGTAATCGGCATCATTGCGTTTGCGGTCAGCGGAGCGATTGTTGCGATGGAAGAGGAGTATGATATTTTAGGCGTGTATATTTTGGGGATTGTAACGGCGTTCGGCGGAGGAGCCATCCGAAATCTGCTGATCGGTGTTCCGGTCTCCGCCTTGTGGGAGCAAGGCGCGTTTTTTCAAATCGCTCTCGCATCAGTTACGATTGTCTTTTTGTTTCCGAAGCTGCTGTTAAGGCATTGGAGTAAATGGGGCAACCTATCCGATGCCATCGGGCTTTCGGCGTTTGCCATCCAAGGCGCTTTATATGCCGTGAAAATGGGCCATCCGCTCAGTGCGGTGATTGCGGCAGCGGTCCTGACCGGCAGCGGGGGCGGCATCATACGGGATCTGCTCGCGGGCAGGAAGCCGCTTGTGCTCAAGGCGGAAATTTATGCGGTCTGGGCCGCGCTCGGAGGGTTAATCGTGGGCCTCGGCTGGGCCGGGGATGCCGCCGGTTTGTATGTGCTGTTTCTTGTGCTTGTGGCATGCCGCATCTGCAGTTATGTGTTCAGGTGGCGCCTGCCGAATCGTTCCTATCATATAGATCAGTAAAAAACCGATTTCACAAACGAAATCGGTTTTTTTTCATAACGGCTTCTGATAAAAAAAGACGCCCGATATGATAAGAAAAAGGGTATTTGACCATAATGCTGAATAATATGTTGCATATATGTTTGTATGATGAAAGCCGGATTTGTCAGCTTGATGTCGGAGGTGCCGCTGATGGCAAAACGTGATAAAGAGTGGAAAGAAGAGCAGGAAAGAATCAATTTTGTCATGAAGGAACTGGAACAGAAACAAACTCATCTTGAAGCCTCATCGGGCGGATTGAAGCAGGATATTGTGGGCTTGAGAAAAACGTTTTGGGATGATGTCACCGTGAATATGGATGATGCCCACGAAGCGGCTGAGACATTTTCAAGCATTAAACAGCAGGCAGAAATGCTTTCTGAACGTGAACGGACTCATCGGCTTCAATATCGGCAGCTTCAAAAAATCCAAAAGCTGAAAACCTCTCCTTACTTCGGCCGTGTCGATTTTACGGAAAAAGGGGAGTCCTCTTCCGAGCGGATTTATATCGGGCTGACTTCTTTGATGGATGAAAACAACGAGCAATTTCTCATTTACGATTGGCGCGCGCCCATCTCATCTCTTTACTATCAATATTCCCCGGGAAAAGCCCGCTATGAAGTTCCGGAAGAAACAATAGAGGGAGACATCACACTGAAGCGGCAGTTTATCATTAAAAACGGGACGCTTAAAGCGATGTTTAACACGGATATGACGATTGGTGACGAAATGCTGCAAGAGGTGCTGAGCGGCCATTCCGGACAGCATATGAAAAACATCGTGTCAACCATCCAAAAAGAACAGAACGAAATCATCCGGGATGAAAAAAGCAAATATCTCATTGTTCAGGGAGCCGCCGGAAGCGGGAAAACATCCGCGGCGCTTCAGCGGGCCGCTTACTTGCTATACCGCGGGCGCGGGGTGCTTGATGCCCGTCAGATTGTATTGTTTTCCCCGAACATTTTGTTCAACAGTTATGTGTCCGCCGTATTGCCGGAATTAGGAGAAGAGAATATGGAGCAGGCCACCTTTCAGGAATATATCATCCGCCGGCTTGGACGAAAGTTTGATTGTGAAAGCCCGTACGAGCAGCTTGAATATTGCCTGACTGAACAAAACCAGGACGCACTTTCCGTAAGGCTCGCAGCCATTGCTTACAAAGCGTCATCAGCTTTCCAGGCCATGATTGACCGCTATGCCGGCTCGCTTTCCGGCTCGGGCCTGATGTGTAAACAGATCAGCTTCCGGGGAGACATCCTGATTTCAAAAGAGCGGATTGAAGACTATTTTTATTCACTTGATCAGCAGCTGCCGATTCCGAACAGAGCTGAACTGACGGCGGAATGGCTTCTCGCGGAAATCAGCGCTCTCGAAAAAAAGGAGCGTAAGAAGGAATGGGTCTTGCAGGAGAGCGAGCTGCTTGATAAGGAAGACTATGCTGAGGTTTATCAAACACTCAAGAAGCAGGCGGCAGATGATAAACCTGTATTTGACGACCATCAGCGCGAACAGCGGCTGCTTGGCGCCATTATTGTCGGCAAAGCCTTTAAACCGATTAAGCAGGCCGTCAGACGGCTCGGCTTTCTCGATATAAAACGGATGTATCTCCGGCTGTTTTCAGACTGGGGAGCTGATGAAAAGCCCGATCATTGGGAGAGCATCGGCGCTTTGACCAGAAACGCATTTGCAGAACGGTCACTTCCGTATGAAGATGCCGCTCCGTATCTGTATTTGCAGGATCTGTTAGAAGGAAAAAGAAAAAACACACAAATGAAGCACGTCTTCATTGATGAAGCGCAGGATTATTCCCCATTTCAGCTCACGTATATTCAAAGCATCTTCCCAGCGGCAAAGATGACGGTGCTCGGTGATGTCAGCCAGTCGATTTATGCCCACACCATTACGGGCCCTTCTTCCCTCGCCGGCTGCTTTCGCAATGGTGCAGAAAAGTATGTCAGCCTGAAGCGGACTTACAGATCGACGCGGCAGATTGTTGAATTTACGAAAGCGCTGCTGGCTGACGGCGATGATATTGAGCCTTTTAACCGGAACGGGGAAAAACCTCGTGTTTTGCGGACGGATACAGAAAATGCGCGGCGGGAACAATTGGCGGATACAATCCGGGAGCTCAGACAAAAAGGCTGGGAGACGGTCGCCGTCATCTGCAAAACGGCCGCGGAAGCCAAAAAAGTGTTTCAGGCGGTCAGCGACGGGAGCGGTGTCCGCTTGATCAATAAAGAAAACCAGCCTTTTCAAAAAGGGGTATGCGTCATTCCCGTGTATTTGGCAAAAGGCATTGAGTTTGACGCCGTCATTGCCGCTGACGCCTCTGCTGCCCAGTACAAAAGCGAACATGACCGTAAGTTGTTATATACGGCCTGTACGCGGGCGATGCATCATCTGACCGTATTGTCTCCGGGAGAACCCTCTCCTTTTATAAAAGAAGTGCCCGCCGGCTTATTCGTGTAAGCCCTTTGCCAAGTGCAAAGGGCTTTTTATCATTAGTAATCTTAATCATTGTCATCATGATTATATATTTTACTTACATACAAACTTTCGGTAAAGTTTCAATTAGAATATTATTTTGACAATTCCTATAGAAATAACGTACGTTACGTTTAATTCCTTGTGAGGTGGATATCGTTGCAACTTCAGGTCATGAACAGTCCGTTTAATCAGGAGCAGGCAGAGCTCCTTAACCGCCTTCTGCCGACCTTGACAGAATCACAGAAAATCTGGCTGAGCGGTTATTTGGCTGCGGCCCGGTCCGAATCCGGTGAAACAGCCGCACCCGCTGCTCAGGCTCCAGCAGAAAGCCCGGCAGTCTCAAGAGAAGTGACCGTATTATACGGATCGCAAACGGGAAATGCGGAAGGTCTTGCGAAACAGACGGTAAAGACGCTTGAGGAACGGGGATTCCAGGTCACCGTCGCGTCGATGAACGATTTTAAGCCGAATAATCTGAAAAAAGTAAACAATTTACTGATCGTGGTGAGCACGCACGGAGAAGGCGATCCGCCGGATAACGCGCTGGCCTTTCATGAATTTCTTCACGGCAGACGCGCGCCGAAGCTTGAAGCGCTCCGTTATTCCGTTTTGGCGCTCGGGGACAGCTCGTATGAATTTTTCTGCCAGACCGGGAAAGAGTTTGACGAGCGTCTTCAAGAGCTCGGCGGCACCCAGCTTGCGCCGCGGGTTGATTGCGATCTTGATTATGATGAGCCGTTTTCGGAATGGCTTGACGCGGTCATCGGCGGTTTGAATGAAGGAGCGGGAAATCAAACAGCCGAAGCGCCTGCCGAGACGCCGGCTCTCGGTGAATCCGTTTATTCCAGAACGAATCCGTTTCGGGCGGAGGTTCTTGAGAACATCAATCTGAACGGACGCGGTTCGAATAAAGAAACACGCCATCTCGAGCTTTCGCTTGAAGGATCGGGCCTCGCGTATCAGCCCGGAGACAGCCTCGGCATCTATCCGGAAAATGATCCGGCGCTCGTGGATGAGCTGATCAATGAGCTGAAATGGGACCCGAAACAGGAAGTGGCGGTGAATAAACAAGGAGAGCGCCTCCCGCTGAAAGATGCGCTTACTTCTCATTTTGAAATAACCGTCTTAACAAAACCGTTCCTGCAAAAGGCCGCACAGTTTACGGCTGACCAAAAGCTGAGTGAACTTCTGGCCGAAGGAAACGAAGAGCAGTTAAAAGCATACATCAACGGCCGTGATCTGCTTGATCTCGTCCGGGATTTCGGTCCGTGGGAAGCTTCCGCGGAAGACTTTCTTTCCATCCTGCGTAAAATGCCGGCCCGGCTCTATTCGATCGCAAGCAGTTTAGAAGCGAATCCGGAAGAGGTGCATCTGACAATCGGAGCGGTCAGATATGACGCGCACGGCAGAGAACGAAAAGGCGTCTGCAGCATTCTTTGTGCGGAAAGACTCCAGCCGGGAGATACGCTTCCGATTTACATTCAGCACAACCAAAACTTCAAGCTGCCGGAAAATCCGGATACACCGGTCATTATGGTCGGGCCGGGGACAGGCATCGCGCCGTTCCGTTCCTTTATGCAGGAGCGTGAAGAAACCGGAGCTGAAGGGAAAACATGGCTGTTCTTCGGGGATCAGCACTTTGTCACTGATTTTCTGTACCAGACGGAATGGCAAAAATGGCTGCAAAACGGTGTTCTCACAAAAATGGACGTCGCTTTTTCCCGGGATTCAGAAGAAAAGGTATATGTGCAGCACCGCATGAAAGAACAAAGCAAAGAGCTGTATGAATGGCTGCAGCAGGGAGCCGCCGTATACATCTGCGGTGATGAACAGCATATGGCGCATGACGTGCACCAGGCGCTTCTCGATATCATTCAGGAAGAAGGCGGCATGAGCCGTGAAAAAGCGGAAAGCTTCCTGGCAGACATGCAGCAGAAAAAACGCTATCAGCGTGACGTATATTGATTTTGGTTTGAAAGGAGCTTATTCAGCATGGTGAACAACATTTTAAAAGCGCCGGAAGGCCCTCCAAGTGATGTTGAGGAAATTAAAGAAAAAAGCGATTATTTGCGCGGCACATTGAAAGAAGTCATGCTCGACCGGATTTCAGCCGGCATCCCGGACGAAGACAACCGGCTGATGAAGCATCACGGAAGCTACTTGCAGGATGACCGCGATCTCCGTAATGAGCGTCAAAAACAAAAGCTTGAACCGGCTTATCAGTTCATGCTGCGCGTTCGGATGCCAGGCGGCGTTTCAACTCCGGAACAATGGCTTGTCATGGATGAACTGGCGCAAAAATACGGAAACAATACATTGAAGCTGACAACGCGTGAAACGTTCCAAATGCACGGAATTTTAAAATGGAACATGAAAAAAACGATTCAGAAAATCAATGCGGCGCTGCTTGATACCATTGCGGCCTGCGGAGATGTCAACCGAAACGTCATGTGCGCTTCAAATCCGTACCAGTCTGAAATTCATGCGGAAGTATACGAATGGTCGAAGAAATTGAGCGATGACCTTCTTCCGCGCACGAGAGCCTATCATGAAATCTGGCTTGATGAGGAACGTGTGGCGGGCACTCCTGACACGGAAACGGAACCGATGTACGGGCCGCTGTACCTGCCGCGGAAATTCAAAATCGGAATCGCCGTGCCTCCGTCCAATGATATCGATGTCTTTTCTCAAGATCTCGGCTTCATTGCCATCGTGGAGGAAGGCCGTCTTATCGGATTCAACGTGGCAATCGGCGGCGGTATGGGAATGACGCACGGCGATACGGCCACTTATCCGCAGCTTTCAAAAGTCATCGGCTTCTGCAAACCGGAGCAGCTGTATGATGTAGCGGAAAAAACCATTACGATTCAGCGCGATTACGGAAACCGTTCCGTCAGAAAGAATGCCAGATTCAAGTACACCGTTGACCGTCTCGGGCTGGAAAACGTAAAAGCCGAGCTGGAAAACCGCCTCGGCTGGCAGCTGGATGAAGCGAAACCTTATCATTTTGACCATAACGGCGACCGTTACGGATGGGTGAAGGGTGTAAAAGGGAAATGGCACTTTACAATGTTTATCGAAGGCGGCCGCGTCACGGACTATGAGAATTACAAGCTGATGACGGGATTGCGTGAAATCGCCAAAGTCCATACGGGAGATTTCCGTCTCACTTCTAATCAAAACCTGATTATCGGCAATGTCTCGAGCCAGAAAAAGAAACAAATCAGCGCATTAATCGAACAATACGGTCTGACAGACGGCCGGCAGCATTCCGCCCTCCGCCGCAGTTCAATGGCTTGCGTCGCGCTTCCGACATGCGGGCTCGCCATGGCCGAAGCCGAGCGGTATCTGCCGAAATTGATTGATAAGATTGAAGACATTGTTGACGAAAACGGGCTGCGGGATGAAGAAATCACCATCCGTATGACCGGGTGCCCGAATGGCTGCGCCCGCCATGCGCTCGGCGAAATCGGATTTATCGGAAAGGCGCCCGGAAAATATAATATGTATTTAGGAGCGGCGTTTGACGGCAGCCGTTTGAGCAAAATGTACCGGGAAAATATCGGTGAAGAGGAAATTCTGAGTGAGCTTCGCACCATTCTCCCGCGCTACGCGAAAGAGCGTGAGGAAGGCGAACACTTCGGCGATTTCGTCATCCGCGCCGGCATCATTAAAGCGACGACAGACGGCACAAATTTTCACGAATAAGATGAGCACTTAAAACCAAGGATAGAGACACACTGACGGTGCGTTCTCTATCCTTTACTAAGCAGCATAAGCGCTGCACCGCGTCATGAAACAGATGACGATGCTTGCGAAAAAGCCTGTTTTCAGAGAAAACAGGCTTTTTCTTTTTCCGGAAAAAATGTAGCTGAAGGCAAAAAAAGTTCGCCGTGAGCACGTTATGAGAAATTTTAAATAAAAACGGGTAAAATAAAAGAAGAATGGTTGCGTACGGAAAATATATTGAATCTGCCCGATCATCGGCTCCGGCCTTTGGCAAAGGCAGAGAACAGGCAATAATGATATGATGCAGCAGATGAAGGAGGTCATGCTTTGGACATATTTTTAGTCGTACTCGTACTTTTAACCATCATCGCGATCTCAAATATCGTAAATCGGTTTGTCCCCTTTATCCCGGTGCCTCTGATTCAGGTGGCGCTCGGTATCATTGCGGCGTCATTTCCGCAGGGGCTTCATTTTGAACTGAATACCGAATTGTTTTTTGTTTTGTTTATCGCTCCGCTGCTTTTTAACGATGGAAAACGGACGCCGCGTGCGGAACTTTGGAATTTAAGGGCGCCGATTCTGCTGCTTGCGCTCGGGCTTGTGTTTGCCACGGTGATTGTCGGCGGTTACACGATTCATTGGATGATTCCGAGCATTCCGCTGGCTGCCGCGTTCGGGCTGGCGGCGATACTGTCACCGACTGACGTTGTCGCGGTCAGCGCGCTGTCAGGGCGAGTGAAGATGCCAAAAGGCATTCTGCGTCTCCTTGAAGGAGAAGGACTGATGAATGACGCATCCGGCCTGGTCGCTTTTAAATTTGCGATTGCGGCTGCCGTGACGGGCGCATTTTCGCTGGCGCAGGCCGCCTTCAGTTTCGTTCTGATTTCAGCCGGAGGTTTACTCAGCGGTGTCGTCATTTCTTTTTTGATTATCCGTTTCCGGCTGTTTTTGCGCCGCCTCGGCATGCAGGATGTCACGATGCATATGCTGATTCAAATTCTGACGCCGTTCGTCATCTATCTCGCTGCTGAAGAAATCGGCGTTTCCGGCATTTTAGCGGTTGTGGCCGGCGGCATCACGCATGCGGTGGAGCAGGACCGTCTTGAATCAACGATGGTCAAACTGCAAATCGTCTCTTCAAGTACGTGGAATATTATTTTGTTCATTCTGAACGGTCTTGTTTTCGTTATTTTAGGTGCGCAAATACCGGATGTGGTTTCTGTCATCTTTAATGATACCGCGTTTAACAATATGATGGTCATCGGGTACATTATCGTCATTACGCTGACGTTAATGATTCTCAGGTTTTTGTGGGTGCTGTTTTTTTGGAACGGCAAGTGGTTTTTTAACAAGGATCAGAGCATTTATAAACCCGGCCTGCGCTCGACCCTGCTGATTTCGGTTTCAGGCGTCAGGGGAGCGGTTACGCTTGCGGGTTCCTTTTCCATTCCGTACGTGCTCTCTGACGGCTCGCCGTTTCCTGAACGGAATTTGATTCTCTTTTTAGCCGCGGGCGTTATTATGTGCACATTGGTGCTGGCGACAATCGTACTGCCGATTTTGACAGATAAGCCGGAAGACAATGTGAAAGAGAAGAAAGTCAAATTGCTGACAGCGAGACGGAAGCTGATAAAAGCTGCCTTAACCGCCATTAAAGAAAATATGAATGAGACAAACAAAACGGCTTCTTTTGCGGTCATTGCCGAATACAATGAGAAAATGAAAAATCTCAGGTTTCAGCAGTTCACCGTCAAAAACCGCACGAAAAAAGATGAGCGGAAAGTCCGCGCCCAAGGGATACAGGCTGAACAGGAAGAATTGCTGCGGCTGATTGAGCGGGGCGACATACCGGAAGAAACGGCTGACAGCCTTCAGGAACGGTTTGATGAACTGGAAGTGCTGTATACGAATCCGTTTAAAGTCGGCTTATCTAAGAAAAAGCTGAAACGCCTGATGTACTGGATCTTTTTCGGTGAACAAAAAAAGCCGGAAATGTCGATTTTAAATGAAGAAGGCCTCATCCGCACCACAAGGGTTAAAACGGCAAAAGCGGCCATTGAAAGCCTGAAAAAACACATGACTGAAGAAAATAAAGATGTGACGCTTGCCGTCATTTCCTTTTACAATCACTTGATTTTCAGGCTGGGGCACTCGTATCACGAACAGAATCCGAGCCGCCGTTTTGAAAATCAAAAACTCGAAATCAAACTGCGGGCCGTACAGGCCATCCGCAACGAAATCCAAACATTATTCGAAGAGCGGGAAATTTCCCGCGACATGTCGCATGAGCTTCGCCAATACATCAATGATGTGGAAGCGGCCATGCTTGACGGAGATGAATAAAAAAAGTCCGGCATCTGTTCGCCGGACTTTTTCAGATTACGGACGATGGAATTCGACGTGATCGCCGTCGCGGTCAAACCAGCCTCTGAAGGCCCAGTTGATCCAGCCGCCATCTCCTTTGTTGGTGAAGCTTCCGTCTTCAAACACCCAAATGCCGTACGTGATGCCGTCATAAACGGCGGAACCGTAAAACTGAACGCCGTTAAAATGATCTTCATATTCCTGGCTTAAATTAAACACCATGACATTATATTTTTGTCCGGAAGCGTAGAATGAAGATTCCATTAAGTTTTTGACGAAGCCGTCACGGTTTTGCGCCGACTTAATCGCGTCAGCAATCGAATTGCCGATGCCGAGCAGGTCAACATCAATGTTTAATCCGACATCTTTTGCTGAGACATCTGATGTTTGCTGAGCCAAGTTTTGAGGGGCCGGGTTTTCTTTTGCGGATACAAAGGACAGAGGAGTCAGAGACAAAGCGGCGCCAAGGGCAACGGACATCGGGATACGCATACGTTTCATATGATTTCCTCCTTCAATTGTGTGGTGGCTACAGTAGCGATTTACCCGGACAGTTACCCGATTAACCGGAATTTTTGAAAAATAGGAAAATAATAACGTTGGTGGTGCTTGGGCACTAAAGATGGTTTTTGTTATAACGATGAGCGTATAATTGGTTTCTTACGGCGGAAATGTGAGATAATAATAACCGTTTACATAATGACTAGAAAGGATGGTTCAACGTGGCAAAAAGCTTAAAAGATACTGTAAAGCTTCATAATGGCGTTGAAATGCCGTGGTTCGGCCTTGGCGTCTTCAAGGTGGAAAACGGAAGCGTAGCGGCGGACTCCGTCGAAGCGGCAATCAGAAACGGCTACCGCAGCATTGATACGGCGGCTATTTATAAAAATGAAGAGGGTGTCGGCGAAGGCATCAGAGCTGCGGGCGTTGCCAGAGAAGAGCTGTTCATTACGTCAAAAGTGTGGAATGAAGATCAGGGATACGAAACGACACTTGACGCGTTTGAGAAAAGCCTTGAGCGCCTCGGCCTCGATTACCTCGACCTTTACCTGATTCACTGGCCTGGCAAGGATAAATATAAAGACACATGGCGCGCTCTTGAAAAGCTGTACAAAGACGGCAAAATCCGCGCCATCGGCGTCAGCAACTTCCAAGTGCATCATTTAGAAGAGCTGCTGAAAGATGCTGAAATCAAGCCGATGGTCAACCAGATTGAATTCCACCCGCGCCTGACTCAAAAAGAAGTAAGAGATTTCTGCAAAGCGCAGGGCATTCAAGTGGAAGCTTGGTCTCCATTGATGCAGGGACAGCTCCTCGATAACGAAGTGCTGTCACAAATTGCGGAAAAACATAACAAATCAGTTGCTCAAGTGATTTTGCGCTGGGATCTTCAAAACGAAGTCGTTACCATTCCGAAATCCATTAAAGAGCACCGCATCATAGAAAATGCCGATATTTTTGATTTCGAACTGTCACAGGAAGAAATGGAAAAGATCAGCGCATTGAACAAAGACGAGCGTGTCGGCCCGAATCCGGACGAGCTTCTGTTCTAAGAAAAAACAGCCCTTTACGGGGCTGTTTTTCTTTACATGAATGTCTGTGTCTGACGTTTTACGCTGAACCTGTATGCGGCTATTAATAACAGGGCGGCGGCGAAGGCTCCCAAAATGATGATGTTCAGCACCAGGCTTTGGAGCGTGCGGCCGTGCTGCAATTGATCGACCGTATCGAGCACCCAGCGCTGAGGCAGAAATTCGGCGATTGTCTGCACCGTTTTCGGCATAATATTGCTCGGAAAGAAGCAGCCGGCGAGCAAGCATGTCGGCACGACGATCAAATTCAAAAGCGCCGATGTTGAAGCGCTGCTGTTGGAAAAACCGACGGCAATAAAGGCGATTCCGATCGCGCTTAATGCAAACAGCATCATCAGGACGAACAGCTGCCACAGCGGGAATGACGGATGAATATGAAAAGCGGCGCCCATAAAGAGAACGGCGAATAGAATTTGGACGGCCATGATAATGATATTCACCGCCGCGTTTGCCAGTACATACTGCTTTGATGTGATCGGCGTTGACAGAAGCCTGTAGTACGTCCTGTTTTCCCGCTCTTTAATCATCAGTTCCGTCAGGTTGCCGGCGGAATAGAGCATAATGATAATGAGATACCCGATGACTGAGTAAGTCATTTCTTTATGGTTCGATGTATCTTGTAAAACAGCGGACTCCGTTTGAATCGGAGAATGCTTGAAATCGGCGTACATCGCCTGAAAGGCCTTTGCGTCCCCGCCGGAAGATTTGCCGATTGAGGCGGCGCTGTTCATATAATTGTACAAATAAGAGCTGACATATCCGGTGACCTGGGCGCCTTTCAGCGAGGTCATGCCGATGTGAGCCGGTTTCCCGTCTTTTACGCTTTGGGAGAAGCCTTTTTCAAACGTAATGAGCGCCTCCATTTTTCCTGAAGCGATCTTGGATGTGGCGGACGCAGCCGTTTCCTCCGAAATCTTCACATGATCCAGTCCTTTTAAAAACGTGACCGTATCCTGTGCCACTTCTCCGCCGTCCTGATTGAGAATGCCGATATTGAGCGTTTCGGCTCCGCCGTTGGCATTGGTCATGAAAGAGAGGAAGACGCCGATCAGCGGAGCCCCGATATAAAGAATAAGCTGTTTTTTGCTTTTTGTAATCCCTTTGAGAGTGTGTGCAAACAGCCACCAGAAGTTTTTCATATTACAATCCCTCCCGTCTTTGAAACGTAAATGCGGCGATCAGCAAAAAGAGTGCCGCCAATGCTGTATTTAAACCGAGTGCAGGTCATGCCGCTGATACATCATTTGCGTAAATGATGTTGTTAATCGCCTTATTGATCCATGATAAGGGCGACAGGACGGAAATTCCTCCGCCTTCATATTTGTAATAGGCGCCGCCGATAATGGACATCACCTGAACGATGATGACGGTGATTAATCTGGCGCTTTCGGGTTTTCTGGTCAAATAGCTCAGGCTGAGCCCGAAGCTGACGGCCAAAAGAATTTCAGAAACGAGAATCAGAAGCACAAGGCCCATGTGGCTGCCCCAATTCGCTTTTAAGATAAATTTGCTGAAGGCGACAACGGCAAGAATCGTCAGAACATTCACAGCCAAAATGCCGAGCATCTTTCCGAGAAAGATATCGCTTTTCCGGAGCGGAGCGGCGATCAGGCGATCCGCGGTGTGCCGTATTCTTTCCCCGCGGAATAAGGTGCTTGCAAAAATCGAGGCGTACAGCCCGATCATCGTCGTCATGGATATCGCGTAAAAATCTTTCGCTTTCGGTTCTTTCGCTTTGTGTAAAGACGTCTGCTTCATATAATCGCTTTTGATTTGTCCGGCGGAAGGCGCCTTATGCGCCTTGTAAGCGGCGGCGCCTGCTTTGTATTGATTGGTAAAAGCGGTCAGCATGCCTTGGACGATCGTGCCGTTTATGCCGCTCCGGTCATTTGTATAGACTTGAAAACCGGTGTTTTTTACAGTGACGAAAGCATCCGCCTGATTTTCTCGAACCTCGTTTTTGCCTTTTGCCTCCGTGTCCGCTTTTTGAAAATAGACATGCTCTTTTTTGGCGGCTTTCATAAACTCAGTAAAATAATGAGAAAGAGGGCCGTTTGACTGGTCCGTATATACGACCTTGATGTTTCCGACCGTCACCTCTGAATCAAAGGCGTTTGATAATGCCGCAGTAAAAATCAGCATGAAGACGATCGGAAAAGCAAGCATGAAAATAAAAGTCCGTCTGTCGCGGAAACTGATTTTGATTTCTTTCACGGCGATGTGCAGAATATTCATTTGCAATCCTCCTTTCAATGGGGTCAGTCGCGCAGGCTTCTGCCTGTCAGCGTGAGAAATACCGTTTCTAAGTCAGGGGCCTGTTCCTGCAAGGAGCGGATTTCAATTCCTTTGTCCATGAAGTACCGGATCAGGCGGTTTAAATTGTTCACCCCTGTGTCAGAGCTGATTTTCACGCTGTTTTCTTCCAGTGCGGCGGCTCTGACGCCGGGCAGCTCCTGAATATCGCCGAGGCTGATGCCGTTTCCGGATGAAAGCTCAATCACGACGTCCTTCGTGTCGGTAATGATGGAGGTCAGCTGTTCTTTTGTGCCTTCTGCGATGACTTTCCCGTGGTCAATGATGGCGATGCGCGTGCATATTTCTTCCACTTCCTCCATGTAGTGGCTCGTGTAGATGATCGTGCAGCCCATTTCATTCAGCTTTTTCACTGACTGCAGAATATAATTTCTTGATTGCGGGTCAATACCGACCGTCGGTTCATCCATGATGATCAGTTTCGGCCGGTGGGCAAGGGCGCAGGCGATATTGAGCCTGCGCTTCATTCCGCCGGAAAAATGCTTCGGCAAATATTTGTGTTTATCGCTCAAGCCCACGAATGTCAGGGCTTCCTCGACCCGTTCTCTCAGAGCCGCCCCTCTCAGGCCGTACAGCCCGGCGAAGAACTTCACATTTTCATAGGCGTTTAATTCTTCGTAAATCGCGAGGTCCTGAGGGACGATGCCGATATTCATTTTCGTTGCTTTGCTATATTTGAAAATATCTTTTCCGAGAAACAGAATGTCTCCGCCTGAAGGTTTTAAAAGACCTGAGATCATATTGATCGTCGTGCTTTTTCCGGCTCCGTTTGCGCCGAGAAACCCGAAAATCTCACCTTCTTTTACGGCAAGCGACATCTGGTCAACGGCGGCATAATCACCGAATTTCTTACTCAGCTGTTTGAGCTCCAAAATGTTCATGTTTCCACCTCTATGTCTTATGATGCTCTTATTATAAAAAAAAGAATGAACGGCCGTTAGTGCAGCTGTTCATTCCTTTGACATGAGAATCTTCATATTTTTCACATGAAAATATTCACTTATTCAACCGGAAGCAATGTCGTGACGGAAAAACCGGCCGTGCCGTCAAAAATAACGGTTCCGTGCAGGACGGCCGCCCGTTCTTCCATACCGAGCATGCCGAGGCCTTTTTTAAAGCGGACGGCGCCGTTTCCGTTATCTTTCACTTCCGCTTTCACGGCTTTGTTCAGCACATGGATATCAATGAAAATCTGCGTGGCATCGGCGTATTTCATTGCATTGGTCAAGGCTTCGGTTACGTTTTCCTGAATGACTCTCCAATGCATTTGCGTCAGCCTGTCCAAATCGCCTTGATGCGTAAACGGAACCGGCATGCCGTTTTTGGCCGAAAATTCATCAATAAACGTTCTTAATCTGTGAATGCCCATTTGTTCAGCGGGCGGTTTCATATTTTTCAGCGTTATGCGGATATCCTCTATGCCTTCTTTGGAAATGGTAATGGCGTTTTGGAGCAGTTCAGCCGCTTTGTCCGGATGGGAGCCGAGCATCCGCTTCGCCGCTTCCATCTGAATGAGCGCGCCTGTCATGGAATGGCCGATTTTGTCATGGATGGCTTGGGACAATCTGTTTCTTTCTTCGAGTTTGCCGGTATACTCCGATTGTTTGATATATTCTGTGCTGCTGTGCAGCTGTTTCGTCAGTTTTTCAATGCTTGAGCGCATGCTGTCTGACTGCTCTTCATATTTTTTCAGCCGGTCGCTGGACCGGGCGGCCAAAACGAATATCGCCAAGCAGAACAAGGTCATGACGATATAAGTCGGAAGGTCGCCGTACGGGATAAATAAAAACGGCAAAAACACGAGCAGGCAGAACACATAGCGGTGAACCGGATATTCGGCAAGAACGGCAAAAATGGCGGGCGGCAAAAGAAACAGAAACGCCGGATGGCCTAAGGCGGAAAGCCAAGCAGTCAATGCAAGCGCCATGAGGGTGATCCCGCGCCTCCAAGCGGGCGGCCTGATCATGCAGACCGCAATGCCCAAAGACAGATAAAGCAGCAGAAACAAGACGGCGTACGGCGTGTAAGGGCGGTCTGCCGATACGAACAAAAAAGCCGTATAAAAAATGGCGATCAGTCTGCTCATCAGCATCCAAAAATCCATACCGTTCAACGCCCGTCATCCACCTTCCCGGTGATATAAAAAATGGCGATCTGCGTTCTGTGCTCAAGCCCTGTTTTCCCTAAAATAGATGAAATATAATTGGCCGTCGTCCCTTCAGAAATGAAAAGTTGTTTTGAAATTTCCCTGTTCGACAGTCCTTTCGCAATAAGCGACATGATGCTGAGCTCTCTTTCAGTAAACTGGCTTTCATCAATCTGATGCGCGGCTTCGGCCGGCCGGAAAAGGCTGTCTTTTATTTTATCCAGCACGGTGTCCTGAAGAATGCTGTGCCCGTTGAAAACGCTTTTGATCGCATCGCGTATCCGTTCCGGTTCGGTATTTTTTAATAAATATCCTTTCGCGCCGTTTTTAATCGCTTCTAAAATATACTCATCGTCGTCAAATGTCGTCAGGATCATCGGCTTCGTATCCGTTTCCTCCGCGATCCGTTTTGCGGCTTCGACGCCGTTCATCACCGGCATGCGGACGTCCAACAAGGCGATATCGACGGGATTGTGTTTACAATACTCTGCCGCCTCCAGGCCATTTTCCAACGTTGCCGATACAGTAAATTCCTCATATGTATGCAAAATGATTTTCATTCCTTCTCTGATGAAAGAATTATCATCCGCGATAATGACATTAATCTTCATGGCCGCACCCTTTGTGTGTTTTTTGTTTCATTATATACCATCCGATTTTAAATCAAAAAGCCTTCCGGCGAAAGGTGCGCGGAAGGCGGATCGGTCAAGCGGGTTTTTTCAATTGGATGAAAAACAGCATCAGAAAAGAAATGATCACAATACAGATCACCCACACCCAGGCGAGTGTTTCATTGCCGGAGTCCATCGCGACGTAAATCGCTGTCGGCAGTGTTTGGGTGACGCCGGGAATATTTCCCGCAAACATTAAAGTCGCCCCGAATTCACCTAGCGCCCTTGCAATACTGAGAATGCTTCCGGTCAAGAGGGAGGGAAAGGCAAGCGGGACGGAAATACGGGTGAACACCTGCCACCTGCCGGCTCCGTCTACTTTCGCCGCACCCTCGATGTCGGCATCAACCGCGGCGAAGCCCGTTTTAGCGGACTGATACATAAGCGGGAAGGCAACAATGGCCGAAGCGATCACCGCGGCCGACCACGTGAAAATGACGGGCTGGTGAAAAATCCGCTCAATCGCCCGGCCGAAAAAGCTGTGTTTTCCGAAAATGATAATGAGAATGAAGCCGACAACGGTAGGCGGAAGAACGAGCGGGAGCATAAACAGGGTCTCCACAGCCGTTTTTCCGGGAAATCGCGCTTTCGCCATCCAGGCGCCGGCAAGCGTCCCGAGAATGATGACGGCGATGCCCGATGCCAAAGCCACCTCAAACGACAGTACGACGGGAGTGAAAAATTCCGAAGCCGTAATGTTACTTGGCAGTAAATCCATATTTCTTAAACACTTTCATCGCTTCATCTGACTGCAGATACTGATAAAACGCTTCTGCTTCTTTACGGTGCTTTGTATCCTTGACGATGCCGAGCGGATAAACGATCGGATCGTGCGTTTTCGCCGGCGCTTCATCGGTGATTTTCACCTTTTTCGAAATCAGCGCGTCTGTTTTATAGACAAGCCCGGCATCGACATTTCCGGTTTCAACATAAGAAAGCACCTGGCGCACGTCTTTTGCATAGACGACTTTATCCTTTACCTTGTCCCACAGGGATAATGCCGTCAATGACTGTTTGGCGTATTGTCCGGCCGGAACGGATTCAGGCGTGCCGAGCGCGATTTTTTCCGCGCTGTCTTTTTTCAGGTCATTCAGATGTGTCAGGTGTGCGCTGTTTTTCTCAGGCACGATCATGACGAGATCATTTTTCAAAAGATCCGTGCTGTCCTTTTTATCGATATCTCCGTCATGAACGAGCTTTTCGAATTTATCTTCGGCTGCCGAGAAGAATAAATCAGCTCCCGCGCCTTGTGAAATTTGTTTTTGCAATGTGCCTGATGATCCGAAGTTGTCTTGAATGGTTACGTTTGAATGTGATTTTTCGTAGTTGGTCTGGATTTCTTCAAGTGCATCCTGAGCGCTGGCTGCCGCAGAAACGGTCAGCGTGACTTTTTCGTTTTGTCCGCCTTTGGAGGATTGTCCGGATGAGCAGCCCGCAGTTGCGAGGAAAACGGCCATAGCCGCAGTTGTGAGTAGTGTCGCTTTCTTTTTCAACATTGTGCACCCCTTATAGCTAAATATCATTAGATCAAACTAATTATAACGCAATTGTACGTAATGGTGCGGTTTTTTTTCAATATCTGAACAGTTATAATAAAAATGGAGCGTGATAATATGACAGAAGCCACTTCCTATACAATAGAAGAAGTTGCGGGCCTTTTGAAGGTCTCAAAACTGACAGTATATGATTTGATAAAAAAAGGACTCATTCCGGCGTACAGGGTCGGAAGACAGATGAGGGTCGATGAAGAGGACTTAAAACAATATAAAACAAACATGAGAATGTCAAAAAAGCCATCCGTATCAGAAGCTGCTGACCCGTCCCGCGGGCGGGAGCCGGAAAAAAGGCAGTCCGTTATCATCAGCGGGCAGGATGTGTCGATGGACCTCCTCAGCAAACAGCTGGAACAAACAATACAGGCGGCTCCGCTCCGCAAGTACAGCGGCAGTTTGAACAGCCTGATCGAGATGTACCGCGGGGCTTGTGACATCGTCAGTCTGCATTTATACGATGGGGAGACAGGGCAGTATAACATCCCGTACGTGAAGCGCATTCTTTCAGGGGAGCCGTTTGCGCTTTTTCATGTCGTGCTGCGGCAGGCCGGATTATATGTGAAAAAGGGCAATCCGCTGAACATTCAGGGCTTTCAGGACTTGAGCCGAAAGGATGTCCGTATCGTCAATCGCGAAAAAGGATCAGGCGCGAGGGTGCTGCTGGATGAACAGCTCAGATCTTTCGGTATTACGCCGTCTGATGTCGCCGGCTACCATGACATTGTCACGGATCATCTGTCAGCGGCTTCACAAGTGTCAAGCGGAAAGGCGGATATCGGAGTCGGGTCGCAGCATGCGGCGCATATGGCAGGCACGGACTTTATCCCGGTGATCAGTGAACAGTACGATGTGGTCGTCTTAAAACAAAACCGGGAGCTTGTTCAAAGCGTGCAGGACATCCTCAATTCTGAGGAATTCAAGTCTCAGCTTTCTCAATTATCCGGATATGATACGAAAATGACCGGACGGCTCATATATGAAACATGAAAAATCCCTCCATATAACGGAGGGATTTTTTTATTGCTTGTAAAACCGCAGCAGGTCGCCGTTTAATATTTTATCGGAAAGCATCAGCTCTTGTTCCGCTTTTTCTTTCTCATCGCTGCACGCGCTCATGTCAGAAAGCGATTCACCCGTTTTACGGCTGTAACACGTATTTTTCGTATAAATATGATCATCCGTGATAAAGCTGCCGTTTCTCAGCACCGCAAACGGAGTCCGCTCTCCGGAAAACAGATCATTGCCGAACTGAATGCTGCCTTTCGTTTCAATGCCGAGCAGGTGAAGCAGCGTCGGTCTTACATCAACCTGTCCCGCGGCGGAAGCAATCGTTTCCGGCGCACGGTCGGTCACCCCGGGAATATGAATGATAAACGGCACGCGCTGAAGCTGAACCGTATCAAACGGAGTGATTTCCTCTTTCCCTAAGAATTCGGCAAGTCCTTGATTATGGGCTTCGGATATACCGTAATGATCTCCCATCAGGACGATCATCGCGTTGTCATACAGTCCTTCTTTTTTCAGCTTCTTGAAAAAGTGTTTCAGGGCCTCATCTTCATAGCGGACCGTCGTCACATAGCGGTTTAATAAATCGCTGCTTGTGTCCGGTTCTTCAATGAGCTGATCCTGTTTATCAATTTCAAAAGGAAAATGGTTGGTCAAAGTCAGCAGGCTCGCGTAAAACGGCTGCGGAAGCTTCTTTAATTTTTCCGCTGACTGTTCGAGAAATTCCTTATCCTTCAGGCCCCAGCCTGTTGAATTTTCCTGTGTCACCTTAAATTCATCCGCGTCGAAAAAACGGTCGATTCCGAATGTCCCGTACATCTCATCCCGGTTCCAAAAGGCCTTATGATTGGCATGCAGAACGGCTGAATAGTATTGATGATCTTTTAACATATGGTACATCGTATTGAACCGGTGGCCGCTTTTTGTAAAAAAAACGGCGCCGCTTGAAGACGGATACAGCGAATTCGCAGTAATGAATTCTGAATCTGAGGTTTTTCCCTGTTCAGTCTGCTGATAAAAATGAGTGAAGTCATAACTTTTTTTCCGCAGTTTATTTAAAAACGGGGTAATCTCCCGCCCGTTGACCCGCTCATCCATTACAAAACGCTGTGTTGATTCGAGCGTAACAAAAATCACATTGCGCCCCTTTGCCAGCCCGAACTTTGATTCGGACGGCCTGCTGTAGTCGGCTTGAGTGTAATTTGCGACCGCCGCAAGGCTGTCTTCGTCGGCAAACGCTTTAGCCCCTGCATTCAGCGTCTGCGAAATGGTGTCATACAAATGAAAGTGGAACAGGCCGATTCCTTTTACGAGCGCTTCACGATCAAAAGGGTGCTTGAACAGCTTCGGCTGCTCGGCCTCAGACAGCGCAAGGTTGCACAGCATGAGGCCGGCTGATGCCCACGCATACGCTTTAACGGTACGGGTGCTGGCTTTTCCTTTACCGGCTTTATGCCTTTTACCAAGGTAAAACAAAACCGCAATATCCAAAAATAAAGCGATGTAAAGCGGGTGAAACAGCTCTTGGACGCTGCTTCCCATATCACCCATATTGCTCGTCTGAAACAAAACCGGTATGGTGATAAAATCAATATAAAAACCGTAAAACACCGTATTTGCGATTAAAATCCCCGTCAGCATCACATTTGCCGAAAGCAGAAAGATCCGCTGTTTTTTTTCCGTCAGCAGCAGGGCGATGCCGAACAGCGGCACAATGAAGCTCAGCGGATTAATGAGAAGCAGACATTCCTCAAGAACCGAATTGTTCTGCAGATCAAAACCGAGCTTATAAACGGCATAGGTTTTCATCCACATGAACAGGATGGACAGGCATAAAAACCGATGATTGCTGAAAAAGGTTTTCTTCATATGTATGACTCCTCACCCTAAAAGCGAAAGATGCTTTTTGTTTATGAGATGCGGCCGTGAACCAGTTCGTATAAATAATAGCAGGATACAATCGTTAAGCCGGCCAGCACAAGCTGCTCCGAAAAGCTCCCCGTTCTCATATAAAGGGGAAGACGGAAGCGGATGGCGGACGGAAACAGCAGTTTAATGCCGTTGACGGTCCATGCGTCAAGCACAAGATGGCTCGCCATTCCGATCATCAGTCCGGCGGAAATGCTCGGATTCGGAATATAGGTTGCCGTAATGAAAAACATAATAAGCATAAACAGCAGACTGTGTGTAAACGTTCTGTGGCCGAACACCGTGCTTACGATTTTGGACAGAACGGGCAGCGTTCTGCCGATTTTGCTTTTCGTATGGCATATGTCGGGAATCAGCGCTCCGAGGGCACCCGCTGAGGTCATAAGGACCGGATCATACCCGTAATAATACGCAATTGCGGAACAAGAAGCGATGCCTCCCATGATGTGTGTTTTTCCTGTCATTTTTCGCTTCTCCTTTTTATTTTTGCCAAAATCCCCTGAATTACAAATATATCAAGAGAATGCATGTTTGATCAACAAACTTTACCTGTTCCGCCAAAAGGAAGGAGACGCGGATTCCGCATATTCTGCCGCGGAAAAAGACACATTATAGGTGTACCTATATTTGATAAAGAGGTGATACAGATGGCTTTCTTTAACAAAGAAAAAGGAAAAAACAGCGATAAAAACAAAAATGTCATTCAAGGCGCGCTTGAAGACGCCGGTGCAGCTCTGAAAGACGATCCGCTTCAAGAAGCTGTTCAAAAGAAAAAAAACAACCGCTGACCATATAAGACGGGTAGGGCGAACGCTCTATCCGTTTTCCATCTAATTTTTCCCTTTGACAGATCTTTTTATCTCTGATAACCTCTGAGTAGAATTGAATGATAAAAATCCTCACTCTTTCTCGGTGAGGTAGAGGTTGCGCTTGATGATGAGTCGCACATGCCAGGCTGATAGGGGCCGCAAAACATGTGTTAAAGGCATCAGCGCCGAAGTGTAAAGAAAGCCGATCCTTCTTTATGCTGGGACTGTATCTGAATAAGTGCAGGACTGCCGCGTGCTTTTTCGCGGAGGGCTATCCGGAGATCAAGGGTGTGTGTGTTTCTTTAAGCATGGACTTTTGTTCAGGCTTTTTTTGCGTGTAAATATGGTCTCGGGGTCTGGTCCGTACGAATGAACAACCAGGAGGTACAGGAATGGAACAGACGAAAAAATGGGGTTTTTGGTTATTAACGGCGTTTGTCGTAGGAAATATGGTAGGCTCGGGCATCTTTTCGCTTCCGAGTACGCTCGCAAAAATCGCGAGCCCGTTCGGCGCTACATCGGCATGGCTTTTAACGGGAGCCGGTGTGTTAATGATCGCGCTGGTCTTCGGCCACTTATCCATCCGCAAGCCTGAGCTGACGGCGGGGCCGCAAAGCTATGCGCGTGCGCTGTTCAATGATCGGAAAAAAGGGAATGCAGCGGGCTTCACGATGGTGTGGGGCTACTGGGTGGCGAGCTGGATCAGCAACGTGGCGATTATCACGAGCCTTGCCGGATATTTAACATCATTTTTCCCGATTTTAACGGATAAGCGTGAAATGTTTTCGATCGGCGGTCAGGCGGTTACGCTCGGCCAGCTGCTGACGTTTGCCGTATGTACGGTTTTATTATGGGGCACTCACACGATTCTCGTCACCAGCATTAACGGTGCGAGTAAATTAAATTTCGTCACGACGTTTTCAAAAGTATTAGGATTTATCTTCTTTATCATTGCAGGTTTATTTGTGTTTCAAACGTCGTTTTTCGATCATTTTTATTTTCCGGTTCAAACAGGTCCTCACACAGTTGAGGGAATCGGCGGGCAGATCCACAATGCGGCGATTTCAACATTATGGGCGTTCGTCGGAATTGAATCTGCAGTCATCTTATCCGGACGCGCCCGTTCGCAGCGCGACGTGAAACGCGCCACCATTACCGGATTATTGATCGCGCTTGGCATCTATATCATCGTGACATTGATTACGATGGGCGTGCTTCCGCATGGTAAGCTTGTCGGCTCGGAAAAACCGTTTGTTGACGTATTGTACGCGATCGTCGGCAATGCGGGAAGCGTCATCATGGCGATTCTGGCGATTTTGTGTCTGTTCGGAACGATGCTCGGCTGGATTCTTCTCGGCTCTGAAGTTCCGTATCAAGCGGCGAAATCCGGAGACTTTCCGGCTGCTTTTGCAAAAACGAATAAACAGGGAAGCCCGGTTGTGTCGTTAATCGTAACGAACGTGATGTCACAGATCTTTATCTTTTCGGTTATTTCCCGGACGATCAGTGACGCGTTTACGTTTTTAACGACGGCGGCGACGCTCGCTTATCTGATTCCGTATCTCGTATCAGCGTTTTACAGCCTGAAGCTCATTTTTACGGGTGAAACGTATGACGAGATAAAGGGTTCAAGAGTAAGAGACGGTATCATCGCCATCCTTGCCTGCATTTATTCTTTTTACGTTATTATTACCGGAACGGCCGATTTAACGACCTTTATTCTCGGTATCGGGCTGTTTTTCGTCGGTTTGCTGTTATATCCTTTCGTCTCAAAGAAATTTGCAAACAACAGACAATCGGTATGACAAAAAGACATCTCACGTCTGTGAGATGTCTTTTTTATTTGCGGCAGCGGGTTACTTTTTGACGGCGTGTATATAATGAATGGTCTCGAATGCGGTTAAATGGTCAGTGCGTCCGCTGAAAAAACGGTCATTGACGTCCGCCGGAGATAAATGTTCATAAATAAGCAGACCTGATGATTCTAATATTTTTTCGATTTCTTTATAACTGAAACACGATAACATCGGTTCTCCGCTTGCTGCAGCCATTTTCACCATGTTTTCCACTCTGTTTGACAGTCCTCTTTCTTCAAAGAGCGACTCATCTGCATAATCAAACACGATAGAGCTTCCCGGCGGGACTTCGGCAAATAATTGTGTGAGCAGGCGGGCGAGATGCTTTTTCGTAAGATAGTATGACACACCGAGCAGGCTGAAAAAGGTTTTTTGGCGTGAAAAACCTTCCTGATACAGACGGCTGAAAGAAAGCGAAGCGGCGAAGTCCATCGGTACAAAATGAAGATGATGGGAAATGCCGAGGTTCAGATGTTTCAATCTGTTTATTTTGTCTTCCTGTGAAGCGGGATGATCGATTTCAAATATGTCTAAGGCGTTTGTCACCTCAGGATGCCTGAAACAAAAAGTATCCAGCCCCGCGCCAAGGATGACATACTGTTTGGCCCCGAGCTTCACTTCATTGAAAAGCACTTCTTCACAATATGCGGCACGGGCTAACGGTGTAGGAGACAGCTGGACTTGAGTCACCCATTTTAAGATGTCATCCGGTTGGCCTTGAAGCCTCTGGGCCATGTCTTTGCTGAAAAATGATATACCTTGAATCAGATGATCGCGGATGTCCGAATGCTCTTTTTCAGAAATCAGATCTTGTGCCAAAAAATCATCAAATATCACCGGGGTGTCGTATTTACTGTGGTACGCCCTTCCGAAAGCGGACAGCAGGGAAGTCATACTCGCCTTGTTTTCTTTCATATAAAGATCCTCCGTTATTTACATCAATCTCCGGCCGGGAGAATCTTATTATACATGTTAATCCAAAAATGTAAATTATAGCATAAATAAATTTTTTTGTCAAGTTTCAAGCGTAATAAAAAGCCGCTGTGACAGCGGCTTCGGGGTTACTTCGTTAAGCTTTTTGTGATGTAGTCGAGCTGGCCTTCAAGTGAGATCGGGTCTGAGAAATAGAAGCCGATCGGATCAATGCGGTAGACATGGTTTTGTTTGACGGCATCGAGGTTCTTCCAGATTGAGCTGTCAAGCACGCCTTTGTCGTCACCGCCGGCCTGCCATGGCCCCATAAAGATGTAGTCTCCCGCGAAGTCAGGCAGTTTCTCGAGTGAAATGCTGGCGTAGCCCGGCCCTTGATTAATGGCTTTTTCCTGCGTCAGTTTTGTGGCCTTCAGCCCGAGTTTGTCATAAATGATGCTTCCGCCGCGGCCGAAGTCTTTACCGAATACATAGATGTCTTTTCCGTTTGTCTGCATGATGGAGATGGTTTTTGAGCCGACCGCTTTTTGAACCTTTGTTTTAGCGGCAGCGGTTTTCTTATCCCATTCAGCCAGCCATTTGTCTGCTTTATCTTCAGTGCCTGTCATTTTCGCAAACTCTTTGAATTGATCAATGTTGCTGAGCTTGTCATATTTAATGGCGATTGTCGGCGCGATTTTTTCCAGTTTTTCAATGTCGGCGCCTTGTGTCGTCCAGACAACGATTAAATCCGGCTTTAAGTCAATGATTTTTTCAACGGACGTGCCGTCGCCGATGTTTGTCACACCCTTTGTTTTCCCTTTGTAATAAGGGTTTTTAAATACGTTTTGCGGCGCGCCGACAACATTGATGCCGAGCTGTTTAAAGCCGCCGTAGTAGCCGTCAGCCATGACGACGACCCGTTTCGGGTGCTTCGGAATTTTAATATTGCCGTTTTCGGCTTTATACGTGATGGTTTCTTCTTTTTCAGAAGAACCTTTCGTGTCTGAAGAATTGCCGCATGCGGCCAAAGCGGCGATGAGCAGCACGGCAATCAGCGCTGCGCCGATTTTCTTGTATGTATGGAACATCTGACATTCCTTCTTTCATAAAAATTAGTGATAAAGAGAATCATTATCAGTGTGATTATATCACTGCTTTCATAGAGAAGCACGCTCTTTTTTAAGAAAAACTTTCTTTTTTTATATGAAATTAGGTCTATTAAAAGAGAAGATAAAAGTGCTATACTGAAACAAGTCATTGATAATCATTATCATTACCATTCTTGTTTTGAGAAAGGAAGAACGAGTGTTGGGTCTATTGAAAAAGAAACAGACAATGACGGCTCAAGGGGCATCAGGGAGTGAAATCCAGTGGACGGCGCGTTCATTCCGGGCTGCTGTGCTGCTGTGTGCCGGTATTGCGGTTTTATTGATCGGCGCGGCTCTGTCTGTTTCCATCGGAGCTGCCGATATTCATCTGCGGACGGTGTGGGATGCTCTCTTTCACTTTCAGCCGCAAAATACATCTCATCAAATCATACGCGATCTGAGGCTGCCGAGAACTGCCGCCGCCGCGCTCGTCGGGGCTTTTTTAGCTGTGTCCGGGGCGATTATGCAGGGGCTGACGCGGAACCCGCTTGCTGAGCCTTCCATTATGGGCGTGACGTCGGGGTCAGGATTTGCGATCGCATTGGCATTTGCTTTTTTTCCGGGTCTGTCTGCGGCGGGACTTGTTTTGTGGTCCTTTGCGGGAGCGGGAATCGGAGCGCTTATTGTGTTTGGCATCGGCCTGTTTTCAAAAGGCGGTCTGACACCGGTGAAGCTCGCGCTGGCCGGTACGGCAGTCGGCTATTTCTTAACGGGGCTTTCAAGCGCGATTGCGATCCGTTTTGATGTCGCCCAGGATGTGAAGTTCTGGTATGCCGGAGGAGTTGCTTCCGTGAAATGGGAAGGCGTGCAGCTGCTTTTGGCGGTCGGGGTTATCGGGCTTTTGCTGGCATTTCTGATTGCGCGCTCAGTGACGGTGCTGAGCTTGGGTGAGGAACTGGCCAAAGGGCTCGGGCAGTACACATCGCTTGTGAAAGTAATCGGAATGTTTGTCGTTGTCCTCTTGACGGGGGCTTCAGTCTCAGTCGCCGGAGCCATTTCTTTTATCGGCTTGGTGATTCCGCATATCACCCGGTTTTTAGTCGGGGTAGATTACAGGTGGATCATTCCCTGTTCGGCGGTATTCGGCGCCGTTCTGTTAGTCTTCAGTGATATTGCCGCAAGACTCGTCAATGCGCCGTTTGAAACACCGGTCGGCGCTTTAACCGCCCTTATCGGCGTTCCCTTTTTCTTTTATTTGGCGCGCAGGGAAAGGAGAGGGCTGTAATGAATGTAAAATCGAAAAAACCGCTGGCGGTCATGGCCGTTACGTTTTTGCTCATATGCATCGTCTTTTTTATCAGTTTAAACATGGGGGTGATCCGGATTGCGCCTCTTGATACGCTGCGTGTCTTTTTCGGACAGGGGGATGCCCGGGATCAGCTCGTTTTATTTGAATTCAGACTGCCGCGCATGGTGCTGTCATTGCTGGTCGGCGCCGGAATCGCGGTTTCAGGCGCGATTTTTCAAAGCGTGTCTCAAAATGACTTGGCGGAGCCGGGCATTCTCGGTATTAACGCCGGAGCGTCTTTGGCGGTCGTTCTGTTTATCTTCTTTTTCCAAGGATCAGCTGTTGATTTAAGCATGGCCGGTACATGGCTGCTTCCGGTGAGCGCTTTGGCGGGGGCTTTTCTGGCTGCGCTGCTCATCTATGTTCTGGCTTGGAAAAAAGGCGTTTCACCTGTCCGGCTCGTTTTGGTCGGGATCGGCGTCAATGCGGGGTTTAATGCGCTTCTCTTGATTTTTCAGCTGAAAATGGACCCGCGGGATTTCATGCAGGCGCTTGTATGGATTTCCGGTTCGATTTGGAACGCCAATTGGAAAATGGTGCTGTCCATTTTGCCGTGGCTGCTGGTTCTTTTACCGTTCAGCCTCTATAAAGCCAGGTATTTAAATGTGCTTCAGCTCGGTGATCAGCTGGCGGCGGGGCTTGGCACCCGGGTTGAAAAGGAGCGGCGCGTTCTGCTGATGTCCGCCGTTGCCCTGACCGCGTCATGTGTTGCGGCAGCCGGCGGAATCGCTTTTCTCGGACTCATTGCACCGCATTTGGCCAGAAGGCTTACCGGGCCGCGCCACCAGACGCTTATCCCGGTTTCGGCTTTAATCGGAGCATTTTTATTTCTGCTTGCCGATACGCTGGCGAGAAATGTGCTTGCACCGTCCGAAATTCCCGTCGGCCTGGTGATTTCCGTGCTCGGAGCGCCGTATTTTGTATATTTACTGATGAAAACGAAATAGAGGAAGGAGGCTGCCGCGATGAACTCATTATCGGCGGAACAGCTTACTGTCGGTTATGGTGACCGTTTGATAGCGAAAGAATTGGATATCGCCATCCCGAAAGGAAAAATTACAACGCTGATCGGTCCGAACGGCTGCGGAAAATCGACGGTTCTCAAAACGATGTCAAGAATCATGAAACCGAAATCCGGCGCCGTCTATTTAAACGGACAGGCGATCATGCAAAAATCCACGAAGGACATCGCCAAGGAAATGGCAATTCTTCCGCAGACGCCTGAAGCGCCGAGCGGGCTGACGGTGTACGAACTTGTTTCTTACGGCAGGTTTCCGCATCAGTCCGGAATGGGCCGTTTGAGTGATAAAGACCGTGACATGATCAAATGGGCGCTTGAAGAGACGGGGATGGCCGAATTTTACGACCGGCCGATCGAAGCGCTTTCCGGGGGACAGCGGCAGCGTGTGTGGATCGCCATGGCGCTCGCTCAAGAAACGGAGCTGCTGCTTCTTGATGAACCGACCACTTATTTAGATCTCTCCCATCAGCTTGAAATTTTGCAGCTGCTGGACAAATTAAACAAGGAGCAGGGCCGCACCATTTTAATGGTCATTCATGATCTGAACCATGCCGCCCGTTTTTCCCATTACATGATCGCCCTGAAAAAAGGGCGCGTCATCAAGGAAGGAACGGCGGAGGAAGTCATGACTCCCGGCATATTGGAAGACGTTTTTCAGATTGACGCACAGATTGTAAAAGATCCGCGCACGAACAAACCGGTCTGCTTAACCTACGATTTAATCCGGCATGAAAACGCAACCGTATGATGAAAAAAAAAACGCAGAGCCATTCGGGACTGACCCCATAAGATGAGACAAACAAAAAACACCTTCAAGTTTGAAAACGGATGATTGTTAGCCGAAATTAGACTTGGAGGTGTTTTTTCTATGGGGACAAGAGTGAGTTATCCGGTTGAAGTGAAACAGAAGGCTGTAGAAATGAGATTGGCAGGCGTGCCTATGAAAGAGATCATGCAGGAATTGAATATTAAGAATAAGACACAGGTTCAGACATGGGTTAGATGGCATAAGACTGGGGATACACATCGATTCGAACAGCCTGTCGGAAAGCAATACACTTACGGAAAAGGCCCGGAGTATTCTTCCGAATTAGAGAAACTGCAGGCAGAAAATCGTTATCTGAGACAACAGAATGAAGTTTTAAAAAAGTGCAACGAATTGGAAAGGAAGCTGATAGCGAAACGCCAGTCGAGCTTGTAGAAGCATTGCGCGGCACAATGACCATACAGGATATCTGTATTCATTTAGGTATCTCACGAGCATCTTATTATCGTTGGAAGAAGAATCTGATGAAAGATAACCCTAAATACCATTTAGAAAAACAAATCGGCACGTTGTGCCGAGAACACAAGTTTCGATATGGCTATCGGAAAATCACAGCCATATTAAAAAAGGGAATGCGTGTGAATCATAAAACGGTTCAGCGCATTATGCAGAAGAATCAGTGGCAATGCCGGGTTAAGGTGAAAAAGCGCAAGAAAGATGGGCAGCCATATGCCGTGGCCGAGAATATATTGGATCGAAACTTTCAGTCTGAACGCCCTCTGGAAAAGCTAGTAACGGATATCACATATTTGCCTTATGGGCAGAAACAATTGTATCTTTCCAGTATATTGGATTTATACAATGGAGAAGTGATTGCTTTTACAATTGGCGATAGACAGGACACAGACTTTGTCTTACACACACTTGATCAGCTGCCCGCACTGCCAGAGAACTGCGTGTTACATAGTGACCAAGGTTCTGTTTATACATCTTATGAGTATCAGAAAGCTGTTAAAACAAAAGGCATTACCATGAGCATGTCCCGCAAAGGGACGCCCGCTGATAATGCCTCCATCGAATCGTTTCATTCCTCACTAAAGTCTGAAACGTTCTATCTTAACAGCATTGATCGAACTACGACGACCATCGTAGAACGCACTGCCATAGAATACATTCATTATTATAACAATATTCGTATTCAAACGAAACTAAACAGCCAATCGCCGATACAATATCGGCAATTGGCTGTATGAAGGTGTTTTGATCCCTGTCTCAAAAACAGGGGTCAGTCCCATTCCGGCCTGCGTTTTTTTATTGCGCCCGGGGCTGCTTTTGTCCGGAGACGCATTTATCCAAAACGAAAAAAACTCCCGCCACAATCAGCTCCTCCGTCGTTGACAGCCAAATCTTTTCAATCAGTTTGTCCGTCGTATACGCGGTCATCCAGAGGAACAGCAGCTGAACGGTGCTGGCTAAAAGGAGAAAAGGCAGCCTGCCCGTCCCAAAAAAGGTAAAGCTATGTATCATCAGCCGCTCAAGCGGTTCAAAACATAAACCGAGAAGAATAAAAAGCACGGAAAAAAGCAGGACGTACGCCATCGATCCGTAGCTCGTCCCGGCTAATGAAAATACAGCCATCATCACGATAAAATACCCGAATAATACGGCAGCGGCTGCCAGGGCATACCGGAGCACCTGAAGAAATAACATTTTCGTCCCGTTTTGATTGATCATCTGTTCAGCTCCTTTTCACACAGAGGAGACTTGCAGAGACGGAACTCTGCAAGTCGGTGTGTATCTTCTTCAGCATTTCTTTTTGACGACAGGGTGTTTCTCTTTCGAAAGAATATCCGTAAAGTCTTTGCCCAGATCCAGATGCTGCTGGACGAATTTCTCGGGAAGCATGGCAAGCCATTGGTTCAGGGACACATCGGCATAGTGGTCATCCTTGAAGATTTCCAGGAAGACGAGCGGCTCATCTCCCAAATTCTCCACATAGTGGCCCATTGCGAACGGAACGTAACCGACATCCCCGGCCTGATAGTTAAATGTTCTTGCATGGCCGTCCGATGCAAAAACCGTCATCCGCCCTTTACCGGAAATATAATACTGCCATTCATGCGTGTTCGGATGCCAGTGCAGCTCTCTCATTGCGCCCGGTTCGACCACGACAAGCGCTGAAGCGATCGTTTTGGACACTTTGAAGTTTGTGGAATCCGCGATATATACTTTGCCGCCATCCGTCTCAGCAGTCGGGCCTTCATCCAGCAGGCGGTAAGTGAACGGATATGGCACTTCACCGTTCGGGCCTTCCACAATGTCATCTTTCAGCTTCCCGGGAACCGGCTCTTCAAAGATATATTTTTCTTTCCCGGGCAGGCCGGCGAGGTCTTTTTCTGAAACCCCGAAGTTGTTGGCGATGACATCAAGCGGTGTGTGGGCAAGCCAGTCAGTCACTTGGAATGTGCTGTTTTCTGAGAAGGAACCGTCATCAAAAACCAAGAGGAATTCACAGCCTTCTTTCAGCGCCTGAATGGAGTGCGGCAGGCCTGACGGGAAGTACCACAGATCTCCTTCCTTCACGTCATCGATAAAACTGCGTCCCTGTTCATCAACAATCGTGACCCGCGCTTTGCCCGTCAGCATATATGCCCATTCCGCTTCTTTATGCCAGTGCAGCTCACGGATGGCGCCCGGTTTTAAACGCATGTTGACAGATGCCAGATTTTCAGAAATCGGCAGCTCGCGAACGGTCACCTCACGCGCGTATCCGCCCTTTTCCAGCCGATTGTGCACATCTGAGAAAGAGAATTTCATATTATCCACTGTGCCGTGATCCGTTTCCGGCGGCGTCAGCATATCCGGATTTTGGCGGTCTCTTTCAAGGTTGCGCGGAATCGTGACGGTCGCCCCTTTGTCTCCTCTGATCGGCTGCGGGATATTGCAGTTGTTTTCTTTTGACATGTAAATCGTCTCCTCTCAAGCTTTGTTTTTTCAGAAAGAGAATGTGAAAGGCCTTTCGTTTTCCCTTCTGCTTTGTTAAGTGATGCGTTCCGATGAAAAGTCAACTTCGAGTGAAAATTAATTTTTCATTTTCTGATCTTTCAGTTCCGTCATCAGTTCGATCAGGGCGTCAAACTTCTTCTCAAACCGTGTGAGAAGATACATGGCAATCAGAGCCGGAAAGCCGAGATTGCCGATCTGTCTGACCGTTTCTTCTATAAAAACCTGATCCATTATCAGCCACCTCCTGACTTGACCTGCAGTCATGTATATAAGTGAAAGAAAGAGCGGCTCCTGTAAACCTGATATCCCGGTTGAGGGTCTTTTTTTGTTCCGGCAAAACCGGGACATAAGGAATACGGAATCTTAGTCGGAAAGGAGTAGTTTACTTTTTTTTGCTTTCTTTCATTTAATTTAAATAGGGGGCGGTTTTATGGACTATCAAGTTCTTTTACGGTCAAAATGCAAGGAAATTATGAAACATCCGATCGTTAAACATTTTTTAAGTGACCCAAAGCATTACGAGAAATTTAAAAATGTGCTGGAACATTCAGACGAGAAGGATGCAAAATCACTGGACGACCATTTTAAGCAGTTTTATAAGGAAATCCGGATCATCAAATATATGAACTCTATGATCCGGATTTTCTCAATCGATTTTGACAAGCGCATCCGTAAAAATCAGAAGCGCTATCCGCTGACGGTGGATCAGCCGGAGGGAGGTGAAGCGCTTCCCTATGAAATGGGAAAAGACGCGTATGAAGAGTTTCTGCGGAAGCAGGGGGATTTGAGCCAGCATGTCCAAAACCGTGATTTATACGAAGCGCTTCAGACGTTAACCGATAAGCAAAAAAGCGTGCTGACGAATATTTATCTTCACGGAGCGACGATGAAGGAGATTGCCGAGTCGCTGGGTGAATCACGGCAGAACATTTCTAATATTCATAAAAAAGGGCTCGATAATCTCAGAAAGCATCTGGACAAGCAAAAAAAGGGGGAAAATAAGCAGTGAACGGGCCATTTGACTTCAGCAAAGAGAACACAGATACCGACGAAATGGAACTTTTGATTTCGCGTTTTTCGCCAATGATAAAAAAAAAACTGAGCAATACATCATACCAGGAAAGAGAAGATCTTGAACAAGAATTGAAGATTAAAATAGTTGAAAAAGCGGACATGCTGTTATGCCAGGACGTGCCGGGTTTTTGGGAATTTATTCTTCATCTTATAAATGAAAGCTCCTGACAAAAGCGGCGGAATGATGGATATTCCGCTCTGACAACGTGAGAAAAACGAGAAGAGATGTCCGGTCTCGTTTTTCTTTTCTGTTTCCCCGCAAGACCTCCGCACTAAAAAAGTACCAAATCTTATCCATATAATGATATGATGAAAAAAACAAAGAGAAAGGAACGTCCAAGTGGAAAATGCGTCAATTTTAATTGTAGACGATGAGAAGGCGATCGTTGATATGGTCAAACGCGTTCTCGTCAAAGAAGGCTATCACAACATTAAGACAGCCGGAAGCGCTGAGGAAGCGATCGAGTTTGTTAAACATGAAACCGCGGATCTGCTCGTGCTGGATGTGATGATGGAAGGCATGTCCGGTTTTGAAGCATGCACCGAAATCCGGAACTATACCGACGCTCCGATCTTTTTTCTGACTGCCCGTTCTTCTGATGCGGATAAGCTGTCAGGATTTGCATTGGGAGCTGACGATTATATAACAAAGCCGTTTAATCCGCTCGAATTGGCGGCGCGGATCAGGGCGACGTTAAAGAGAACCTATAAGCGCGAAGAGAAAACGGCGGTAAAGACGTATTCATACAGCCATTTTTCCTATTCACCGCAAAACGCCGAGCTGATCGTCGGGGGCGAGCCCGTCAGCTGCTCCGCACAGCTTCTGCAGCTGCTTCAATATTTCTGTGAACACCCTGATGTGGTGCTCTCAAAAGATCAGATCTATGAAAAAGTATGGGGATATCCGTCTTACGGCGACAACAACACCGTCATGGTGCATATCCGCAAGCTCAGAGAAAAGATTGAAAAAGACCCCAGCAATCCGTCCTATATTGTAACGGTGCGCGGCCTCGGTTATCGGTTTATTCCCGATCAAGGAGAAAAAGGAACCCGCTCATGAGAATGCGCGGAAAATTTCTGCTCCACTTTTTCGGACAGCTGCTGCTTGTCATCCTGCTGATGTCCGTTTTGGCCGTCGCTTCTTTCTTCTATTTGGATTGGCGTTTCAGCGAAGCGGAAGCCAATGCGGGACTGACCAAAGCGACGGCGGACTCGTTTGAAGCATGGCTTGATAAAAATGAAGACGGCACATGGGATGTCGATGAGTTTTTAAAGATGTCGGTCAGAAAGCAGAAGGGCTGGCTGCAGATCATTAATGACAATGAAAAAACGGACTATGCGTACAGAGTGCCGAAAGACGTCCCGAGCCATTACAGCAGAAAAGACCTCTTATCCATTTATCAGTACCGGAATTTTGACAACTACAAGCTGAATTACTGGACGGTCACGATAAATGATGAGACCTATTTGATTCTGTTCGGCTGGAAATCCGCCAGTGAGCAGCTTCTCACTTACATCGAATCACAGGAGCCATCCCTCGCTTCCCTTTCTCAATATAAAAAAAGCACGATTGATTATATTAAACGGGAAAAAGGGGCGGTCTACCTTCTCGAAGACAGCGGCAGACTGCTCGGGGATATCAACAGCACGAAAAAAGAACGGAACACCGTCAATGAGCTTGAATTGCTGAAATACAGTTCCAAGCCGTGGAATTACAAACGGGAAATTTCTTTTAAAAGACTCGATAAAACGAAATGGATGGTCGCGTCGGTGCCGAACCCCGTGTACATCCCCGATCACGAGTTTAACAAATCAT
This sequence comes from Bacillus sp. A1, assembly GCF_042296235.1. Taxonomy (NCBI): domain Bacteria; kingdom Bacillati; phylum Bacillota; class Bacilli; order Caryophanales; family Bacillaceae; genus Bacillus; species Bacillus sp. A1. The sequence continues at coordinate 3,242,225 of NZ_CP141181.1, read as the reverse complement.
TTTTGAGAAATGTGTTGAAAACCCTCTTCCTCTTGATCGGAATCCTGGTATTTATGATCTGCATCCTGACCATCTGGTACTCTTTCCGTTTCGGCTGGCCGCTGTTTCATACCATCAAATGGCTCGTCAATTTATCAAAGGGCCGGCTTGAAGAGCCAAAGAACCGCAAAGGACAGCCGGTCAGCAAAAACAAAAAAGGCAAAACAAAGCAGCCGTTCCGCTTTTTCGCCGAGATTTTCGAATCGATGGATCAGCTGACCGACACGCTGAAGCGGGATAAGAAAAACAGAGAAAAAATCCAGGCGACAAGGGAAGAATGGATCGCCGGGCTGAGCCATGACTTAAAAACCCCGCTGAGCACGATTTACGGCTACAGCATGATGCTTGAATCGAAGCAATACGACTGGACCCCGGAAGAAGTCAAAGAAATGGGGCAGATCGTCCGGGAAAAATCAGAATATATGTCCAAGCTGATTGAGGACTTAAACTTAACATACCGCCTCAAAAACGCGGCCCTCCCGATCGAACGGCGGCTGATCAACGTCGTGCCGTTTATCAGAAACGTCACGAACGATTTCACGAAAAATACGTTCTCGGAAGGCTATGACATCGCCTTTGAAACCAAAAAGGAAGACATTCTTTTCGCCATTGATGAAGCGTGGTTCCGCCGTGTTCTGGAGAATCTGCTGGCAAACGCGGTTAAGCATAATAAGAAAGGGACCGCCATTCGGGTCGTGCTTGAGGAATCAGCCGAACAGCTCATTCTGAAGGTGAAAGATAACGGAAGAGGAATGGACGACGAAACGATTCACCAGCTGTTTAACCGTTATTACCGGGGAACGAATACGAAAGGTCCGTCAGAAGGAACGGGACTCGGGCTCGCCATTGCCAAGGAGCTGGTACACCTTCATAACGGAACCATCCATGTCAACAGCAGAATCAGCGCCGGAACGGTGATTACGATTCTTTTTAAAAAAGATTGAGTTTGGACGCCGCTTTGTCGGGAATAACAATAGAAGACTGACAAGCAAAAGAGGTGTTCACACATGGAAGCAGCATTACGAGCAGATACGAGAGCAGTAATCGGAGAAGGCCCTTTATGGGACAAGGACAAGCAATGCCTGTACTGGGTGGATATACTGGGCAGCCAGCTCCATATCTTCACTCCGGCTGACGGAATCAACCGTTCCGTTAAATTCAAATCATTTGTCACGGCTCTGGCCTTGTATTCAAAGGAAGAGCTGGTGATGACGATGAAAGACGGTTTTTACCTGTACAATCTTCGGGAAGATACATTGACGAAGATGAAGCAGCCTAGAGACATGCGGGAAGATATCCGTTTCAATGACGCAAAATGCGACCCGTCCGGCAGATTATGGGCAGGAACGACGAGCATGGAAGGCAAAGAAGAGGAGGCTTCGCTGTACCGTCTGAATACGGACGGCAGCCTTGCCAAAATAAAAGACCAGGTCTCCACCTCGAACGGTTTGGATTGGGATCGGGACCGAAACCTGATGTACTATATCGATACTCCGACGCAGGAAATCGTCTGTTATTCATATGATCCTGAAACCGGAGCCGTATCAGATCCGAAAACGGTCTACCGCTTTCCGGAGTCGCAAGGATCTCCCGACGGAATGACCATTGACCGTGACGGAATGCTGTGGGTGGCTCTGTTCGGAGGCGGCCGTGCCGTCCGGATTGACCCGTTTTTGCATAAGGAAATTGCATCTATCGAAGTTCCGGCGAAATACGTCACCTGCTGCGCGTTCGGAGGCAGAGACTTGAACACGTTATACATTACGACCGCGACGGAAAAATTGACGGAAGCCGAAAGACTTGAGCAGCCGCATGCGGGCGGCCTGTTTTCAGCAGAGCTTGAGACGGGCGGCTGGGAGCCGGTTCCGTTTGCAGGCATGATGTAAAAAAAAGCCCTGGCATATGGGGAAGTTCCCATTGTGCCGGGCTTTTTTGTGTTAAATGGAGCGGATGATGCCGCCTTCAACCCGCTGTGCGGTGCCGTTAATGGCAGAAGCCGCTGATGAAGCGAGAAATACAATCGTATTGGCGACTTCTTCCGGGGTTGCATAGCGCTGAATCAATGATGTCGGTTCATTCACTTTAAAATAATTCCGGACGAAGCTGTCCGTGTCTTCTCCGGCAGCCTTTGCGGCTCCTTCCATGTAAGAAGCGACGCCTTCGGTCCATGTCGGTCCCGGCAGCACGGAGTTGACCGTGACATTTGTGCCTTTCGTCATTTCAGCCATTCCCCGGGACAAGCTGATTAACGCCGTTTTCGTCATTGAATACGGAATCATTTGCGCAAGCGGTTTGACTCCGGCTTCACTGGAGATGTTCAGAATCCGTCCGCTGTTTCTTTCGAGCATTTGCGGCAGAAAACGCCGGCACAGGCGCACGGCGCTCATAACATTCACTTCAAAATACCGAGTCCATTCGTCATCAGACACCTCAGCGAAGTCCTTTACTTCAAAAAAGCCGAGATTATTGACGAGAATATCGACTTCCCCGATTCCGCCGGCGCGCTTGATCAAGTCATCCGCCTCATCCTGACGCGATAAATCCGCAGCGATGCCGTGGACCGTTCCGTAAGCGGAAAGCTCCTCAACCGTCCGTTCCACAGTTTCTTTTTTTCTTCCGTTTATAATCACCTCGGTGCCTTCGGCTAAAAAGCTTTTTGCCGCGGCTTTTCCGATGCCTGAAGTTGATCCTGTAATCAACACGAGCTTTCGTTCAAGCTGTAATTCCATGATAATCCTCCTTTTTACACCATTGTGTAACAGTATACATGATGAATTTTAGTGTGTACGAACAATTTGCTTTCATGCAAAAAGGCCGGATATACAAGCCTTAAAGACTTATAGTATAATTACTGCGAAAAAAGGATACGAATGTCAAAGAGACAACCGTTTACCATAATCAGGGGGAGTTAAAAGAATGAAGAAGATCACTGCCGTCTGGGCGGCGCTCTTGGTCACCGCCTTTGTGATCGCCGGCTGTTCCGGCGCACAGGAAGAAGGAAGCGCGGCCAAACAAAAAGCCGTCTCAACCGAAGCATTCCCGGTAACCATTAAGGATGCCGCGAACGAAAAAGTAACCATAAAGCAGGCACCGGAAAAAATCGTTTCCCTCATGCCGAGCAATACGGAAATTACATACGCGCTCGGACTGGGAGATAAGGTCGCAGGCGTCACGACAAATGATACATATCCGAAAGAAGCGGTAAAAAAACCGAAAGTCGGAGATATGAATGTGAACGCTGAAAAAGTCATCGCGCTGAAGCCGGATCTCGTGCTTGCCCACGCGTCCTCTATGTCCGCTTCCGCCGATGCGATGAAGCAACTGAAAGATGCGGGCATCACCGTCTTAACGGTCAATGATGCGCAATCGTTCCAAGACGTGTACAAATCAATCAGCATGATCGGAAAAGCGGCCGGCAAAGAAAAGCAGGCGGATAAGCTGATCAAATCGATGAAATCCGACCTTTCCGGCATAGAAAAGAAAGCGGCGGCCATTTCTGAAAAAGACGAAAAGAAAGTATTCGTCGAAGTGTCTCCTGACGGCTACACGACGGGGAAAGGCACGTTTATGAACGAAATGCTTGAAGATATACACGCGAAAAACGCCGCCGGCAGCCAGACCGGCTGGGTGCAATTGACGGATGAAGCGATTGTCAAAATGAATCCGGACGTCATCATTACGACAGACGGCGTAAAGGCCGCTGAAGTGGAAAAACGCGCCGGCTGGGGTGCCGTCAATGCGGTCAAACACCACAATGTCTATTCTGTTGATCCCGACCTTGTCACACGCTCAGGCCCGCGCCTTGTCAAAGGGGTCGAGAAGCTTGCAGAAAGCGTTTATCCTGAAACGTTTAAAAAGTAACCGCCCGCTGGCCTACACGGTCAGCCTGCTGTTTTTAGCCGTTTGTACGGCACTCGGCATTTCAATCGGCAGTCTGCATATTCCTTTATCCGACGTTTTTTGGATCGGGATCGGCCGGACATCCTCGGCTGACCCTATGAATGTAAATATTATGATGAATATCCGCCTGCCGAGAGTCGTTCTGGCTGCCCTTGTCGGAGCCGCGTTATCCATTGCGGGAGCGGCGTTTCAGGGACTTCTGAAAAATCCGCTCGCCGATCCTTATACACTCGGGGTATCTTCGGGAGCCTCGGCGGGAGCCGTTATCACCTTGTTTTTCGGCATTCAGATACCCGTCATCGGCCGGTTCACACTACCGGTTGTCAGCATCGCCGCAGCCATTGCGGTCATGGCGGCGGTTCTGTTTTTCAGCCGCCTCGTTCATGCGTCGATGTCGGTTTCGACACTCATTTTGACAGGCATCATCATGAATTCTTTTCTCGGAGCTCTCATTTCGCTTGTGATCGCTTTAACGGGCAATGATCTGCTCCCGATTGTCCGCTGGCTGTTAGGAAGCGTGTCAATGAGGGGCTGGGGCTATGTCGCGCTGTTTCTGCCTTTTTTTCTGGCCGGGACGGCGCTTCTGCTTATCAATGGCAAAGAATTAAACATTATGACTTATGGAGAAGAAAAGGCAAGGCTGTTAGGCGTCAGTACGGGAAAAAGAAAACTGCTGATGATCGCCGCCGGATCTCTGCTGACGGGAGGAGCGGTTGCCGTCTCGGGGACGATCGGATTTGTCGGCCTTGTCATTCCCCACGTGACACGGCTCTTATGGGGAACGGATAATCGCCATTTACTGCCGCTGTCAGCATTGACGGGGGCCGGGTTTCTCATTTTGGCGGATTTGTTTTCCCGCACCGTCATTGAGCCTGTCGAATTGCCGATCGGCATTATGACGGCTTTGGCGGGAGCGCCTGTATTTGCCTTGATTCTGCTTCGCCAGCATCATGGAGGGAAACGCTTATGATCAGGGTGAGCAGCCTGTCCGGCGGGTACGGAGGCCGGATGATTGTGGAAGATGTCAGCTTTACCGCCGGAAAAGGTGAATTTGTCGGCATACTCGGTCCGAACGGCTCGGGAAAAACAACGCTGATGAAATTGCTGACGGGAATGCTCTCTCCGTCAAAAGGCGAGGCGCTCGTAGCAGGCAGGCCCGTCGGCGGATACAAGCCGCGGGAGCTTGCGAAAATCATGGCCGTTTTGCCGCAGCATACGGAGCAAGCTTTTACATTTACCGTTAAGGAAACAGTGTCCTTCGGCAGATACCCGTATCAAAAAGGACTCTTCAGACAGATGGATCAACATGATGAAGACATTGTCCGGGAAGCGATGGAAATGACGGGCATCGACCGATATGCGCAGCAATCCGTCCGCAATCTGAGCGGCGGGGAGCGGCAGCGCGTCTATCTGGCGCAGGCGCTGGCTCAGCAGCCGGAGGTACTGTGTCTGGATGAGCCGACGACCTTTCTTGATCTCAAATATCAGAAAGACCTGCTTGATACGGTGAAGCGGCTGACGAGAGAAAGAGGCCTGACGGTCATCAGTATTTTTCACGACCTAAACGCCGCAGGCCAATATTGTGATCAGCTCCTGATGATGAAAGACGGACGCGCTTTTCCGAAGCAGACGCCGGATCAGGCTTTGAAAAAAGAGACGATTGAAGACATTTACGGTATCACCGTCAGCGCTGTTGCCCAGCAATCATCGCCGAAACCGCTGATCGCTTTCATGCCGGAAGCGCGGGAGGAAGGAGAGCCTGTCAACGTTCCGTTCGCCTCTCTGATAAACAAAAGCGGAAATACCGTAACGCTTCATACAGAACGGCCGTTCAGAATGTTGACAACCGCATCTGACGGCCCGGGATTTTCGTGGAGCCGCCGGCTTTCCGGCTCAGCGGCCGCTGGTTTGATCTGCCGTACGTTTGATTCGGTCACAATTGCCGTGACTGCGCAGCATACCGTTTGGGTGCTGATCAGCGGACGTTTATCGGAACAGGGATTTGTACGGCTGTTAACGGCAGCGGCAGAAGCGAGAATGCAGGCTCTTTCCGGCAGACAGGCAAAAGGCGACATTGTCATTTGTGCCTTGCAGACAGGAGAGGCGATGGACGTCCCTCAAGCGGAAAGAGCCATCAGAAGAGGAACCGCGGCATGTGTAAAAGCGGCGGAAGAAGGAGGAATACAACGATGAAGCTGTATACGAAAACCGGCGATAAAGGACAGACAAGCCTGATCGGCGGCAGAACGGATAAAGACAATCTGCGGGTTGAAAGCTACGGGACGATCGATGAGCTGAACAGCTTTATCGGGCTTGCGATTGCGGAACTTGATGATTGTGAGAATTGCGGTGATGTGAAAGCCGAACTCCGAAACATTCAAAATGAGCTGTTTGACTGCGGCGGCGACTTGGCGACGGTCACTGAACATAGAAGCTATACATTAAGAGAGACATCTATTTCCGCATTGGAAGAGTGCATAGACCGTTACACGGCTGAAGCGCCCCCGCTTGAGAAATTTATTCTTCCGGGCGGGCATAAGGCGGCTGCTCAGCTTCACATCGCGCGGACCGTCACGAGACGGGCTGAGCGTCTCGTCGTGAAACTGGGCAAAACAGAAGAGATAAACGATACGGTGATGCGTTACTTGAACCGCCTGTCTGATTATTTTTTCGCGGCGGCAAGAGCAGTTAACGCAAGACAGGGCGTTCAGGATATAGAGTATGAAAGAAGCGCCGCGGTATTCCGTGATGATGAATAATGTTTTGTTCAGCCGGCAGCAGCAAGCCGGCTGTTTTTTTATAGAGATATCCATCAATTGAACCTTTATTGACAGGAGGAAAATGTATCTTATGCATTATTGACTGAAAAATTAAAAAATGAGATATTATAAGAAACATTGTAAAATAATGGGGGATTTGATAGATGGATACATATAATAAGAGCGAGAGCATCTGGAATAAAAATTTCACCCTTCTGTTTATCTCAAGGCTGGTTAAATTGTCAGGCGACGGTTTTGCCTTTAATTCCATTCTGTGGTTTTTGATTTTTGACGGGGAAGGCGCGATCGGCACGTCCCTGCTCATTGCGGTCACGTTCCTTCCGGAGGCGATGCTGGCGCCGATTACCGGGCCTTTTATGAAGCAGCATACGCTGAAATTCTGGATGTATTTCTCCGACCTCACGCGCGCGGCGGTTGTGCTGATTATTCCGATCTGTTATTTTAACGGTTTTTCTCCTTTATGGTTTGTCATGCTTCTCATGATTGTGCATTCAGCCACGGGAGCCGCTTATAATCCTGCATCCATCTCGTTAATCCCCAATATTGTCAGAGAAAACAGCCTGCAGAAAGCGAATGCGGTCATCCAGTCATCAGGCCAGATCGTCAGGCTTGCCGCCATTACGCTGAGCGGGGTGTTCTTAACATTTATCAGTCCCGCTTATTCTTTGTTTATCGCTCTTATATTCTATCTTCTATCAGGTTTTCTCGTACTCTTTATGTCATACCAAGTCCGGCATGCCAAACAGGATACCGTCGCCGTCAGACAGCGCGGGACGTATTTCGGAAGGCTCAAACGGGGTTTCGTTCTTGTCAGGAAACACCAGATTTTATACCCGCTCGCCATCTATTGTATCTTCATGAATTTTGCGGCCGCTCCGTGGGAGGCGCTCTCTGCCGTTTATGTCGCCGAAGATTTAAACATGCCGCCGATCATCTACTCGCTTTTGAAAGCGACAGGAACGGGCGGAGCCTTTTTAATGGGTTTTATTTTGGCTAAGGTGAAGGTGAACAAATACGGTCTCCTGTTTGTGTCAGCGGGAATCATAGAAGGAGCGGCATTTTTCATTACCGGCCTCAACACTTTTCTGCCGCTCGTCTTCCTCGCCGCGTTTGCGTTCGGATCTGCCGTCAGCGCGATTAATGTGCCGGAATATACGATTATTCAGACGTCTGTGGACCATGATGACCAGCCGCAAGTCTATGCTGTCATCCATATGATTTCAAACATATCCATTCCGCTCGGCGCGGTTCTTTGCGGATATGCGGCTAACGCCTTCGGTCCCGGAAAAGTCATTGCCGCCGGCGGTCTCGTTGAAGTCCTGTCCGGTCTCGGAATATTGTTCTTTACGAAGCTGGCCAAAGCCGAACGCTCAGATCTCATCAGGGAAAAAGAAGCGAGCATCAGAATATAGATTTTTCGTAAAACGCCCTGCGCCGTCCGGTGCAGCGGCGTTTTTTTATGCGAAGGTCCGGGGGCTTATACGACTCCGGTCTGATATGAAAATCAATCTCTGACTCGTTTTGCCGGCCGCGGGATTTGTTTATAGTAAAGACAAGGAAAACGAAAGGAGGATCTGCATGAATATAAATGGTAAAACGGCAGGCGGCTTTCTGCTGATTGTGTTCGGACTTTCTGTCTTTTTCGGAGGAGGCCATTTCGCATTTATCATCCCGCTGGCGATCGGAGGCCTGATGCTTTACTGGGGAATCAAACGTTTTTCAAAAGGCCGGGCGGTATCGGGTATCATCGCGGGCGTCATCGGAGCTATGATTCTCGTCGGTTCTCTTCCATTTATCGTTGCGATCGGACTGGCCGGCGCCATGGTGTATTTCGGGTGGAAGATGATGAAGCAGGGCGGCTCAGACACCGCTTCCCGCCAGTATGAACCGGAAGCGGCATCACCGGGCTATCAATCCGGATTTGACTCTGAGTGGGAAGAATTTCTGAAGAAAAAATAAGGAGGAAGACAAAATGGTCTTAAAAAGAATAAGAAATATGTTCGTCGCATCTGTTAACGAAGGGCTTGATAAATTAGAAAATCCGAAAGTCATGCTGAATCAATATGTGCGTGATATGGAAAGTGACATCGCCAAGGCGAAACAAACGATTGTCAAACAGCACACGATCGTTCATCAGTTTAAGAAAAAACAGGAAGACGCCTCCGAAACGGCGGCAAAACGGAAAAACCAGGCTCAGCTTGCTTTTGACGCCGGGGAAGAGGAGCTAGCGAAAAAGGCGCTGACTGAAATGAAATACCTTGAGGGAAAAGCGGCCGAACATGAAAAAGCGTATGAGCAGGCGAAAACACAGCTGGCAGAGCTGAAAGAGCAGCTGGAAACTTTAGAAACGCGCCTCCGCGACGTAAAGGATAAAAAACAGGCGCTCATCGCCCGCGCGAACGCGGCAAATGCGAAGGAACATATGAACGCTTCTTTCGACAAAATTGACAGCGAAAGCGCCTACAGAGAGTTCCTTCGAATGGAAAGCCGCATTGAAGAAATGGAAGTCCGCGTCAAATACGGCACTTCAGCTGAGGCGAACACAGAATACAGCCGCTCCCAATATTCAGATGAGGTGGAAGCTGAGATTGAAAAAATGCGCTCGCTTTCTCTGGAAAAAACAGAGCGTCAAAAAGCGGCTCATGAATAATGTGCACAAGGGAAGATCGGCGCGTTTACGCCTCTTCCCTATACGCACGTATCAATTCTCCGGCTTTTCCTTTATAATAAAATGAATGAAAAAGGATGGAACGTAATGAAGCGTAAGATTGCCAAAGGACTGATGGCGGCGTCCGTTCTGATCTGCTGTCTGTTTTTGGTGAAAGAAGTGTTTGCCGGGCGTTTTTTTCCGCTGTACGAAACAGAAGCGGAATCGGCAAGCATACCGCCGCGTGCCGTCAACAGCCTGTCGGTTTCATCGGAACAGACGGATGTGAAAATCATCGCGGAAGCGCGGAATGATATCGCGGCAAACATGACGGGACCGGCGGGGAAAATGTTTGTCCAAAACAGGGGAAAGACCCTCAATCTTAAAGCGAAGGAGAAAGGGTTCCAATTTCTGAATCTCTTTCAGCGCCCTCTGCTGATTGTCCGCATTCCGTATGATTATCATCGGGACATCACCGTCCATACATCAAACGGCAGCATTGCCATTGACGGAAACAAGGGGCTGTCTCTTGCGCACCTCGGCGTCCGTTCTGTAAACGGGAATATGTCGCTGAAGCACGTGAAGACGGATGTGTTTGAAGCGAAGGGGCTGTCGGGCAATCTCACAGCAGCAGGCCTTGCGGCAAAAACGGGGGATGTCCGCTTATCCTCGGGACATGTCGGGCTTCAACATGTGGCGGGGGCCCTTGACGTGCGGGTCGCTTCCGGCAGTGTCGACGCCTCGCTTGAGACGGCGGATGCTCCCGTATCCGTCAGGCTTGCGAGCGGCAGCGCAGCGATCAGCATGCCGAAAGACGGAAGTTTTACGGTGAACGCCGAGACGGCAAGCGGAAGGATTCAGCCGTCTTATTCCTTTGAGAAAACGAGGAAGGAAGGCGGGGCATTTACCGGCATGAAAGGCAGCGGCGCCAGGCCGATTGATATAAAGGTGACGAGCGGCAATATTGCACTGCAATAGTCAAGGAAAGGAGGGGCAAGCAGCTGATGGCAAAAAAACAGATTCTCGGACTTATCATCGCCTTATTAGGCGTCAGCATGTTTTTGCGTATTATCGGCATCGGCGACTTCTTGTTTTGGCCGCTCTTTTTTCTGATCACAGGTTATATTTTTAATAAATATTCCCGCGGCTGGCTCGGCTCCGTCCTGTATATCTTCGCCGCTTTTTTATTTTTTAGAAACCTGTTCAGCGCCACCTTTAACCTGTTCGGCTATGCCTTCGCCGCCTTTCTCATCTACGCGGGCTACAGGCTCCTGAAAGGAAAGCGCGTGTATGAACATAAAGAGAAGAAAATCAATCTTGAAAAAGAAGAGCAGCCAAAGCCTTCCGCCCAGACGGAAAGCAGACAGCCGGACCTCCGCAGCTTTTTTATCGGCGAGCTGCGGATGATGAAGGACCCGTTTGAGCTGAATGATTTAAATGTTTCCGGATTCATCGGCGATGTGAAAATTGATTTGTCAAAAGCGATGATTCCCGAAGGAGAAAGCACGATGACCATCAGCGGTGTCATCGGCAATGTCGATGTGTACGTCCCGCCGGATATCGAAGTGTCCGTCAGTTCATCGGCTTTTATCGGCGATATGAACCTGCTCGGCTCTAAGAAAAGCGGCATGAGCCCGAATCTGTATAAAGTATCGTCTGAGTACGGCGACTCGCCGCGGCGGATTAAAATTTCAATTTCGTTATTCATCGGCGATGTGGATGTGAAGTATTTATGAGGAAAAAATTACTCGCCAATATTCAGTGGCGCGCCATGCGGATGACCGCGGGACTCAGTCTGCTCCTTTGCACGGTGTTTATTACGCTGATGCTGCTGTATTACGGGCTTGACCCAATGCTGCTGTTATCTTCCGGCTGGTTCGGTATTCCGTTTGTGGTCATCCTGCTTTTGGCGTCTCTTTCGGCGGGATTGATTTCCGGTTATGTATACGGCGGCCGCCTGAAAACAAGAATGGATACACTGATTGAAGCGGTTTTGAAATTTGAAAACGGCAATTTTGCTTATCGGGTGCCGCCGCTCGGTGATGATGAAATCGGTCTGGCGGCAGACCAGCTCAACGAAATGGCCAAGCGGGTCGAGCTCCAGGTCACATCGCTGCAAAAGCTCTCCAACGAACGTGCGGAATGGCAGGATCAAATGAAAAAATCGGTCATCACTGAAGAACGCCAGCGGCTGGCGCGCGATCTGCACGATGCCGTCAGCCAGCAGCTCTTTGCCATTTCTATGATGACATCCGCCGTTTTAGAGCAGGTGAAAGATGCGGATGACAAAATCGTCAAACGGATTCGCATGGTTGAACATATGGCGGGGGAAGCGCAAAACGAGATGAGAGCGCTGCTATTGCATTTGCGGCCCGTCACTTTAGAAGGAAAAGGCTTAAAAGAAGGGCTGATTGAGCTGTTAAAAGAGTTCAAAGCGAAGCAGCCGCTGGATATTGAGTGGGACATCAGCGATACGGGTGTGTCAAAAGGCGTTGAAGACCATCTGTTCCGCATCGTGCAGGAGGCGCTTTCCAACGTTTTCAGACATTCAAAGGCGACCAAGGTCACCGTCAGGCTCGGCGCGAAACATCAAAAGCTGCAGCTTAAAGTCATTGATAATGGGGCGGGTTTTACGATGGATCAAGTGAAAGCATCCTCATACGGCCTGCATTCCATCAAGGAAAGAGCGAGTGAAATCGGCGGCATAGCGGAAATTATCTCCGTAAAGGGAAAAGGCACGCAGATCGACGTGAAAGTCCCGATTTATCAGAAAACAAAAGGAGAGAACGACAGTGATTCGAGTGTTACTGATTGATGATCATGAAATGGTCAGGATGGGTCTGGCCGCATTTTTAGAAGCACAGCCGGACATTGAAGTCGCCGGTGAAGCATCAGACGGGCAGCAGGGCGTCGATCTGGCCGCAGAGCTTTTGCCGGATGTGATTTTAATGGACCTTGTCATGGACGGCATGGACGGCATCGAAGCGACAAAACAGATCTGCGCGAAACTCAATGACCCGAAAATCATCGTGCTGACGAGCTTTATTGATGACGACAAAGTGTATCCGGTGATCGAAGCGGGAGCGCTCAGCTATTTGCTGAAAACGTCCAAGGCGGCAGAAATAGCCGAAGCCATCAGAGCGGCTGCCAAGGGCGAACCGAAGCTTGAATCGAAGGTGGCGGGAAAAGTGCTGTCAAGGCTGCGCCATTCAGAGAATCAGCTTCCGCATGAAACGCTGACAAAAAGAGAACTGGAAATCCTCTGTCTCGTCGCGGAAGGCAAGACGAATAAAGAGATTGGTGAAGAGCTGTTCATTACGATTAAAACGGTAAAAACCCACATTACGAATATATTGTCAAAGCTTGATGTCAGTGACCGCACGCAGGCAGCCGTATATGCCCACCGCAATCATCTCGTGACATAAGAAAAGGAGAGCGGCGCCAGCACACTCTCCCGAAGACAGGGTCATTGGGACATTCCCTTTGTTCCGAAATCCCTGATGGCGACTTTGACTTTGTATTCAATATCCGATTCACTGAAGTGATGGTCCCAGTCAGAGGATATCTTTTTCCATTTATCGGGATAATGAATCCGGACTTGATCGCCTAACCCGGTAATATCCACTTTCAACTCATGCTGCATGTAATCAATGAATGCCATGACATCTGAATGAATGCTGTGTTTTACCGCGTTTTTGATTTCATTTATATAGGACTCCTTGAAGGAATCTTCTTTCGGATTCCAATCCTCAGACAGACGGCCTTCAACAAACCGGGTGACGATAAACTTGAATTTTCCGTGTTTATATTGTGTTTTCACATTATATTTGCTGGAAAATACTTCGAAGGATAAATAATGATTGTCATGCTTTGCAAACGTGACGCCCCCCTTTACTGTGCCTGTGAACAGGTTCATATTCTGGACTTGTAAAGGCGTTAAATTCGCATACCAGAATTTATTTTTAATAATGGTAGCGCCCCAGATTTCCAGTCTGCTGCCCACTTGGCGCACTTGAGGAAGGGCAAAGGTCTCGCCTTTGGCGATTTTCTCGGATATTTCCCCCAATGTCACGGGCTCCATCATCCGGATGGTGACCGAATTATTCTCCGTTAAGTCATAGATCGTATTTGACGCAGGTTCTCCCTGGTCACTGATTTTGAAAATATCTTTCGTTTTATCCGGCACCGTCATCACATTGCAGCTTCTTCTCGTACCGTTGTCTCTGATAAATTGGTTCATCAATGCGTCAAGCGGAATGTTATCCTTTAACAGCACTTCGGAAAACAGCATGATACGCAAGTGCTGGGAGAATGCGGGGTGATTTTTTAACGATGCCGTTCTTAATGCTTGATGGACGGTTTCCCCGGGAGTGGACGTTACTTTTGTCGTATCGCCTGACGACGACTGCTGGGAACTTGCTTTTTGCGGGATCAGAATCTGCTGTGTCACTTCCACATTTTCTTCCTCGGGTTTATCGAGCCCGACCCCGATAACGAGGCTCAAGTCTTCTATATTGCGGCTGTCCCAGCACCCGGCCAAAAGCAATGTGCAAAGCATGATTACGATGTATTTCTTCATTGCGCTTTTTTCACCTTCCTTTTCACAGCGACGACTCCAAACATCAGTAAAGGCAGCAAAAAGAAAACCAAGAAGATATAGCCGAGAATATCACTGAACATCAACAGCTTGTTGCCGTCTTTTGGCATCAATGATCCGAAGAATGTCGCGATCCCTACGAAGATGATCCCTTTTTTCTGCTTCAGCCCGAAAATTTTATTAAGAGCTGATGTCGCGAAATACCCGTACGAGACATAGGTGGCGAAAAATTGGATGATCCAGACAACAAGCAAAAAGGACTCGAACCTTTCAATAAAAAGCCCTTTGATTTCAAATGATTGAAAGAGCGCGATCGTAGGCCAGATCATTGTTTTGACATCTTGGGTGGTTAAGGCGCCGACGACGAGTACGTAGGTAATGATGTATAAAATAATCGGGATGCCAAAGCCCATGGCCGATACGCGGAATGTGTGCTTTTTATTTTTGAGGTACTCGGGGAGAAACAGCATAATCTCAATTCCCAAGAAGGAAACAGAAACGACGGTCAAGGAAGCCATAACGGGAGAAAACCCCTGCCCGAGCACCGGCCGCAGGTTGTCCAGATCAAATATTTTAAAGCTGAAAGAAAACACCACCAGCAAAATAATGATCGTAATCGTTAAATAGAAAGGAAAGAGCCTGCCGATATCGCTCATGCCGCCGATAATTAAATAAACGGAACAGGCGATAAAGATAAACAGCGTGACCGGCACGGGCGTTCTTTCCAATAAAAAAAACTTGACCATTTCCGCCATCGCCCGGGCTTCGAAGCTGGCGACTCCTATAAAATAGAGACAGATCATAAGATTGACGATATTTCCCGCCCATTTGCCGAGTCCTTCATTCATATAATCAAATAATGATCCGTACTGATGCTTTTTCATAATGAGCGTATTGAGATAAATCAAAAAGATAAAGATGACGCCTTCCAGACATAACGCGATCCAGCCGTCCGGAGAATTTGCCCTTGATGACAGCGCCCGCGGCATGGTGAGGAGTCCCGCGCCGAGCATCGTGTTTGAAATCAACGCTGTCCCTTGATAGCTTGTAAGCTTATTGTGAGTTGTTTTCTGGCTCATTTACGTTTTTCGCCTCTTTTGGTTGATTTTTAATAGGGAGACGGAGAATAGAGTCGTTTGCGTTTTTTAAGCTGAAAAATCCATTCGGCGAGAAATACGGAGAACCGAAGCTTCGCTGTCTCGATAAATGAGTGTAGATCGCCAGCATAAATAAAATCATGCCGTACAGCCCGAAAGCTGCCGCGGTAAACATCGAAATGAAACGGAGCACACGGAACGACAGACCCATCCCGTACTGCGGCACCGTAAATGAAGCGAGCGCGACAATGCTGACCACGATGACCATGATGGAGCTGACAATATTCGCTTCAACGGCCGCTTGGCCGATGACAACTCCGCCCACCAATCCGATCGTCTGGCCGAGCGGGCTGGGAAGCCTCAAGCCCGCTTCTCTCAGCAGCTCTATCGTAATTTCCATTACCATCGCTTCAATGATAGGCGGGAAGGGAACGTTTTCTCTGTTCGCCGCGATGGTGACTGCAAGCGACGTCGGCAGCAGCCCTTGGTGAAACGAAACGAGGGCGATATAAATGGACGAAAAAAACAGCGTAATAAAAATAGACGTAAACCGCAGCGCCCGGATGAGCGAGGCGGAAATCCACCGTTCATAATAATCATCGGGAGACTGCATTAAAATTCCTAAAGAAGCCGGAACCACCAGCGCAAACGGCGAGTTGTCGACAAGGATGGCGACGCGGCCGTTGAACAAGGCGGAAGAGACTTTATCAGGCCGTTCCGTATTTTGTATTTGCGGAAAGGGCGAATACTTATTATCCTCAATAAGCTCCTCAAGCGTTCCGGAATCCTGGATGTCGTCCATCTTCACTTCGCTGAGGCGCTTTACAACATCGCTGACGACAGACGGGTCCGCCTCATCATCTATGTACATGACAGTAGCGTATTTTAACTTATTTTCTCCGATCGGAACCTTTTTCGTTTTCAGCTTCGGATGGTTCGTGCGCTGCCTGATCATGGCGACGTTTGTATCAGAATCTTCTATGAAGGCGACTTTCGGACCTCTTACGACCTTTTCGGATGTGGGTTCATTCACGCTTCTTTTTTCTCTTTTTCCCGTGGACAAAATGTATACGCTGTCAAGTCCGTTAATAAACACGGCGCATTTTCCCCGCAGAATGGAGATGACGGCTTCCTTCGACGTAAAGACGGGACGGGCGTCGATCTTATCAAGACGTTTCGCCACCGTATCCAGCGTCAGAGTGTCTTCCTCCCGAAGCAGTGTTTCCATCGCCTCTTTTATTTTGTCTTCGTCGTTCATTTCACTCAGATACATATAATAAAAAACAAGCCCGTTCGGAAGCATCTTTTTATTTTGAACCAGGTCATCATTCTGCTCTACGTGGGGAAGCACCAGTGCCAGATTAACGTGTATGTATTCCTTGAATTCCGATTGCGTCATCGACAGTCACCCGCCTTCCAATCCTTAATTGAGGTTATCTTTTCCTGTTAAAAAAATGATATACTATGATAAAGTATTTAATGGTACAAGTTTTTTTATGAAAGCGGAGGAGAGATGTGGCACAAGTCAGACTGGCAGGAAATGCCGAAGAAATTGAACAGCTCATCAAATCATTTGAAGCGCATTACGAAGTGGCTTACACGTCGAAAGAATACCGTAAAACAAATCCGAAGTATAAATACTCAAAGGATTCGCGCGTCTATCTTGAGCTGAAATTAAAAACGGCCAAGGCCGAAAAATAAAAAGGGTTTCATCTGTTACTGGCGAATAATACTCAGGGTGAAGCAACTGTTATGGAGGGATACATAAATGGACTACAGAATTGAAAAAGACACCATGGGAGAAGTTAAAGTTCCGGCAGATAAATTTTGGGGCGCTCAGACACAGCGCAGCAAAGAGAACTTCAAAATCGGTTCAGAGAAAATGCCTCAGCGTGTTGTGAAGGCGTTTGCAATATTGAAAAGAAGCACAGCGATCGCCAACGAACGCCTCGGCAACTTAGAGTCTGAAAAAGCACAGGCGATTGCCGCTGTATGTGACGATGTTTTAAACGGCAAATACGACGATAACTTTCCGCTCGTTGTCTGGCAGACGGGAAGCGGCACGCAAAGCAACATGAACATGAATGAAGTGGTGGCCAACCGCGCGACTGCTTTATTGAAAGAAAAAAATTCCGAGCTGAAGATTCATCCGAATGATGACGTTAACCGCAGCCAAAGCTCAAACGATACATTCCCGACGGCGATGCACGTTGCGGCGGTTCTTGCTGTATATGAGCAGCTCGTTCCGGCGCTTGATCAGCTGCGCGCGACGCTTGATGAAAAAGCGAAAGCTTATCAGGATATTGTGAAAATCGGACGCACGCATTTGCAGGACGCCACTCCGCTGACGCTCGGACAGGAAATCAGCGGCTGGGTATACATGCTTGACCGATCGAAAGAAATGATTCTTGAGTCAACGGAAAAAATCCGCGCGCTTGCCATCGGAGGCACGGCAGTCGGCACGGGAATCAACGCCCATCCGCAGTTCGGTGAATTCGTCGCGGAAGAAATCACAAAAGTAACGGGGCAGACATTCAAGAGTTCGCCTAACAAATTCCATGCGCTCACAAGCCATGATGAAATCACTTACGTTCACGGCGCGTTAAAAGCATTGGCTGCCGACCTGATGAAGATTGCCAACGATGTCAGATGGCTGGCCAGCGGCCCGCGCTGCGGAATCGGCGAAATCGTCATTCCTGAAAATGAGCCGGGAAGCTCTATCATGCCGGGCAAAGTCAACCCGACGCAAAGTGAGGCGCTGACAATGATCGCCGCGCAAGTGATGGGAAATGACGCGACAATCGGATTTGCGGCCAGCCAAGGAAACTTCGAGCTGAATGTCTTCAAACCGGTTATTATTTATAACTTCCTGCAGACCGTGCAGCTGCTCAGTGACGGAATGAATTCCTTCCATGACAAATGCGCTGTCGGTATTGAGCCGAACCAAGAGACGATTCAGGAAAATCTCTCTAACTCATTAATGCTTGTTACGGCGCTTAACCCGCACATCGGTTATGAAAACGCCGCGAAAATCGCCAAGCTTGCCCACAAAGAAGGCCTGACGCTGAAAGAAGCGGCATTACAGCTGAACCTTCTGACAGAAGAACAATTTAATGAAATGGTGCGTCCGGAAGATATGGTGCACCCGAAAGCATAAAAAGAAAGAACGGCTGCAGTCATTGCGGCCGTTCTTCTAAATAAACTGCTGTTTCAGTAAAAATCTGAGCTGTTCTGCATCTTCAGCCAGCAGGTCGGATTCCTTCAAATTCAAAATCATTCCTTTGATGATTGCCGGTTTCGGCGACTTTTTCTTCATTTCCGCTTCCAGAATATCCAAGCTCTCGGTGAATTCGGATGCTTGCGCCTTGTCCATCGTGCCGATGCGCGTGCGGAGGGTCTGCAAGATCGATTGGCTTAAAGGATCGGGCTGCCCGTTATGAAGGGGCCCAAACAGTGAGCTTGCCTCATCAAGAGAAATAAACGCTTCATCATGTCTGTCCGCCATTCCGTTTACGATGTCATCAATTCTGTGAATCACGGTATTTGCCAAAAGCGAAGGCTGTACGGACCGGCCGGTCAGAATGAGATATTCAAGATACATCTGACTGATTCCTTCTATTAAAAAACAAAGCTCGGCTGTGTATGGTTCAGCTTTTTCTCCGTAAATAGCAAGAAGACTGTCGATATGAAACTGCAGGATCGACCGGCGGATTCTCTTTCCGCACTGCGCCGCTTCTTCGGTATAAGGAAGTGAACCGTCTTTCATCTGCATGGTAATAAAATCCTGATGGGTGAGAATCGATTCGTAAAACACCGCAAGCTGTTTTTGATAAGCGGCTCTCGGACTGTCACCCTCCGTTTGGATCGTCGTGATTCGGGTAAACGTTTTATCATAGTAGTAATTCAGCATGGATAGAAGCAGTGCTTCTTTGGAAGGAAAGTATAGATAAAAAGCGCCTTTTGAGATTTTGCATTCATCGGCGATTTCCTGAACCGATGTAGATTTGTACCCTTTTCGGGCAAACAGTTTAATTGCTGCTTCAATGATCAGCTTTTCTTTTTCCTTCAATGGTTCCACCCTTTCGGAGCCAGGAGGCTGGCTTGTCCTTCTTATGTATGACTATATGGTCATATTGATATTCCGTAAATTTAACCTGATTGTAACTTGTTTTTTTGTTTTGTTTTATTTATATTATAAAGTGAGCTGACCGAATGGTCAAAGTTCTGGCGAAAGGGTGAATCTGAAAATGAAAGAATTAGATGAAATGATCAGCCGCTTGCGAAACAGAGGAATTAAAGTCGAAAAGGTGAAATATCCGAAAAAGACAATTTGTGAAAAGAAATGGGTTCATCAATGCCAAAAACCGCTGAAAACAAACTACAGAGATTTTAACGGCTATTCCTTCACATAAAAAAAGACTGCAATGAAACACTACAGTCTACTTTGGTACGATAATTCGGTAGATTACACCCGATTGGCCATTTTCAATTGAAATTGATGCTTTATGCAGGGTTAAAATCCGTTTTACGATGCTGAGTCCTATGCCGAACTCGCCTTTCTTCCCTTTATTAAAAGGCTCGTACAAGCTGGATAGCATCTCATCCTCAATCGGAGGCCCGTCATTTTTAACCGTCATGACAATCTGCTGCTGATTTTGGCTGATCCGAATGTGAATCGCCGTTTCTGCATAGCGGATTTGATTTTCGAGAATGTTTTCAAGAAGTTTGCTCCATTGTTCCGGATCACCGGGCATCATTAATGCATCTTCTGTTTCAACGGTCCACGATAATTCCTTCCGGGCCCATTTGAGCCGTTCAATGACTTCTTCCGTGACCTTCACAATGTCAAATGTCTCATGGTGCACCCGCTGCTTCATTAAATAATCAAGCTTCGTTAAATATAATAAATCCTTAATTTTCTTCTCAAGTTTTTCTGCTTCGCCTTCAATGACATCAATTGTGGTTTCCAGATCCCCCTTAGGAAAAATCCCGTCCTTTATTGATTGAGTATAGCCCCTTATCACCATGACAGGCGTTTTTAAATCATGAGAGATATTTTGCAGGAGCGTTCTTTCCGTTTCATCCTTTTGTACCAGCTTGCTCCGCATGTCTTCAATGGTATGGCCTAATTTTCCGATTTCGTCTTTCCTGTCGACGATGACCGGATCATCCCAATCCTGTTTTGAAATCCGTTTGACATGCTTCTCTAAGGAAACGAGCGGGCGCGAGAGATATTTGGCAAGCCAAATCGCCGGAATCCAGCTTAACAAAATCACGCCGGCAATGATAAAGAGCAGCTGCTTGAACAGGGTGAATGCCAGATCATCACGATAGGAATCAAGGGCGTAAGACAGCATCATCGCATCCTGGCCGTTAATGGTGAGGCCTTTTTTAATGACGAAAAATACTTTTTCACCGCTGATGTCCGCGCTGTATCGTTTCGTGACGCTGTGCTGGCGGCCCGCGAGCTTGTACACTTTATGGATAAAGGAAGAAGAAAAGTAGTTCAAGTCTTTGTCACTGGCCGATTCCTCCCGTTCCGGCAGAAGAACGTGCTGAACGGATCGGAAAGTCGTCGGAGCGGTCGCATCCTCGCTGTAATATCCCCGCTCGATCGATCCGGGCAGCCGGTACTCCGTCAGTACATGCTGTTCATTTTCAATGGTCGTATACGTTTCATCCGTGAAAAAATTACGCAGCGTATTTGAGAACAGCACGAGCAGCAGAATCGAAATGGCTAAGAGGATGCCTGAGATGACCACCCATATTTGAAAAGCAAGCGGCTTATTTTTCATGACGTCATCATCCTGTAGCCGAATCCGTAAATGGTTTCAACCTTTAACTCCGGCATTTTTTTCCGCAGCCTCCGCACAAGATCATCGACCACCCGGTCAGTGCCGAAATAATCATGGCCCCATATTTTCAGCAGAATATCTTCCCTGGAAAAGGGGTGTCCTTTATGGTGAAGAAATAAAAGCAGCAGATCAAATTCCTTAGACGTCAAATTGACCAGGCTGCCGGTTTCATCATAAACCTCTCGGGCATCTTCGATCACATTGTAGGAAGAAACGGTGATGCCGGTTTTCTTTGCGGCGGGCTGTTCTTTATACACGAGCTCCAGCAACTTCTGAACCCGTATAATGAGCTCTCTCGGCAAAAAAGGCTTGGCGATATAATCATTGCTTCCAAGCTCTAACCCGAGGACTCTGTCAATATCGGCATCCCGCGCGGAAATGAAAATGACGGGCACATCGGGATCTTTTTCTTTTATTTCTTTTATCAATGTATAGCCGTCCGTATCCGGAAGCATGATGTCGAGAATCCACAAGTGGGGAGACGGCTGTATCTGCTTTCTGGCATCTTCGCCTTTTGTGAAAGATGTAATGTTCCAGCCTTCATTCTCTAAATATTTTGTGAGCAGTTCATTCAGGTTATCCTCATCTTCAACTAGATAAATGGTGTATGACAAGGCATTTCACATCCTTTCAACGTCATTATACTAGTTTTAACACACTCAAGCCGCATTTTCATAATTTCACATATTCTTTTCATTTTTATCCCACAATGTTTGTTTATGATGTGTATAAGGGAAGAAAGGAAGAAAAAAAGCGGGGAAGATAACATGTTTAAACACATTTTGTTTTGGAGCTTTGCTTTTCTCCTTATTATTGGGACAATAGAACTTGTACATGCGATGAATATGTAATCGATAGAATGAAAACATGCTGAAGGAGTGTGCGTGAATATGAATGATCATCGAGATGACGGCAGAAGCCGCGATCAGTCAGATCTTTCACATACGGAACAAAACAGAAATGAACAGCAGCGGATCAGCCATCAGGAGCCGGAGCTGCTCGAAGGGCCCGTCTCGAAAGAAGCGGAAAACGAGACGGCCGCCGGCGCGGAATTTGAAAAAACGGCTGCCGTGAAAAAAGAAAAAAAACGGAGAGCCGCTTGGCTGAGCCCGATTTTAGGCGGTATTATCGGCGGAGGCCTCGTGCTTGGCATTGTGCCGAACCTGCCGAGTGAGCAGCATAAGACAGAAGCCGTTTCTGATACGAAACAAGTTCAGTCTTCGAATTTTACGTCAACGCCTTTGAAAAATACCTCAAGCGTAGCGGATATGGTAGAAGATTTGGAGCCTGCGATTGTGGGAGTGTCCAACTACCAAGCTTCGCAAAGCAGCCAGTTCGGACTTGACGGCGGTTCAAGCTCTGAAACGGAAAGCGGCACGGGGTCCGGCGTCATCTTCAAAAAAGACGGCGAAAAAGCGTACATCATTACAAACAATCATGTCGTAGAAGGTGCGAACAAACTGTCGGTCACTCTTTACAATGGGAAAACCGAAACGGCAAAGCTTGTCGGAAAGGATGCCATCAGTGACTTGGCTGTATTGGAAATCAGCTCGTCCAATGTCAAAAAAGCGGCCAGCTTCGGAGATTCCTCCAAGCTCCGCATTGCCGATAAAGTAATTGCCATCGGCAACCCGCTCGGCCAGCAGTTTTCCGGCACCGTCACACAAGGTGTCATCAGCGGGCTGAACAGAACGGTAGACGCCGATACATCCCAAGGCACGGTGGAAATGAACGTGATTCAGACGGATGCGGCGATTAACCCCGGAAACAGCGGCGGCCCGTTAATCAACTCAAGCGGCCAGGTTATCGGGATCAACAGCATGAAAGTCAGTGAAAGCGGCGTGGAGTCACTCGGCTTTGCCATTCCGAGCAATGATGTAGAACCGATAGTCGACCAGCTGCTTGCAAAAGGAAAAGTCGAGCGCCCGTTTTTAGGTGTGCAGATGATTGATATGTCGCAAGTGCCGGAAACCTATCAGGAAAACACGCTCGGACTGTTCGGCGACCAGCTGTCTAAGGGTGTTTACGTAAAAGAGGTGCAATCCGGCTCACCGGCTGCGAAAGCGGGCATCAAATCAAATGACGTCATTGTACAATTGAACGGCAAAGATGTCGGCAGCAGCGCCGATATCAGACAGATCTTATATAACCAGCTGAAAATCGGCGATAAGACGACTGTTCAAGTTCTCAGAAGCGGAAGCAAAAAGACGCTGAACGTCACATTAACGAAACAAACCGAAAGCGCAAGCTGAACGCATAAAAAAAGCTGAACCTTCAACTGAGGTTCAGCTTTTTTCGTCATTCTCCCAAGTAGGCTGACAGCATCCACACATGCTTGTCCGCTTCTTCAACTAATCCGACAAACAGGTCGGCAGTTGACGGGTCATTTTGTTCCTCGGCGATGCCGATGACAAATTTTGATTCGCGGCTGATTTGTTTATAGTCTTGAACCAGTGATTCCACCATTTCAGAAGCCGTTTTTTCCTGGCCTTCATCCGTAATGGAAGCTTGTTCAAGGTAAGTGTGTAAAGTCGCCGCAGGCTGTCCGCCGATGGCCAGAAGACGCTCTGCGATAGCATCCGCCGTTTCCGCCGCTTCGTTATACAGTTCTTCAAATTTTTCATGAAGCGTAAAGAAGTGAGGGCCTTTTACATACCAATGGAAGCGGTGCAGTTTAGAGTAAAGGATAAACCAGTTTGATAATTGTGTGTTCATTGATTTCTCAACAAGAGTTTCAGTTTTTTTCGCGTTTTGTGTATTCATATTCATCGTCCTCCCTGTGATCTGTTAATTTAATTATATCACGTATCAAATAAAAATCAATACTAAATTATAATAATTATAATTTAGGTTTAAGTGAACAGCTTTTTCTTCACAACAGATTCCCAGGCGGACCACGAGAAGAGTGAGCGGAAAGCCAATGCCAGCTTAACGCCCCTGCCGATCGGATACCGCAGTTTCTTCAGCCGTTTCCTTTGTGCCAATTGATAAATCAGCTCCGCTACGTCATCAGGATCGCCGCTTTTGGATGCGTTGGCTTTGAAGTAAGCTTCGATTTGCTGATAATAGCGGTAATAAGGCGAATCTTTGGCGGGTGCCGTAAGATGATTGGAGAGAGACGTTTCCCAAATAGACGTTTTATAGGAGCCCGGTTCTATTAAAGCGGCATCAATTCCTAAAGGCAGCAGTTCGAGGCGCAGACACTCTGTAAATCCTTCAACCGCGAATTTGGAAGAGACGTACGGAGATAGAGCCGGGAAACCGGTCAGTCCGCTGATACTGCTGATATTGAAGATTTTCGCCCCGCCATGTTTTCGCATATAAGGCAGCACGGTTTTTGTGACGTGAATCAGACCGAATACATTTGTTTCATACTGCTGTCTGTAATGTTCCATCAGCACATCGTCAATAAACCCCCCGTACGCAGAGCCGGCGTTATTGACGAGCAGGTCAATCGGTCCGAAACCGCTGATGGTGTTCCCGAAGTCAGACACCGACTGCTCATTTGTCACATCTAAAGAAACGACCGTAACATGATCGGATGCACCCGCTTGAGCGGCGGCCTCTTTCAGTATTTCAGCTTTCTCCGGCTGTCTGGCTGTTGCGATGACGTGATAGGACCGGGCGAGCTTCAGCGCTGTCAGCAGCCCGAATCCGCTCGTCGCGCCGGTTACAATGGCAATTTTTCTGTTCATCTTATAATCCTCCCCGTTTGTTCTTATCTCATAGTGTATAACATCTCGCGGAAAGAAGGAGAAATCGTTCGGAAATATGTCAGAATTGTTTTATAATGGAGTCAGCTTCGGATAGAAAGGGGTAAAGAAAAGATGGCATTAAAGGGATTGAAGGAAACATGGGATTTAAACTCCATTTTTGAGGGCGGGAGCCGGTCGGAAGAGTTTCAGCAATACATACAAGAGCTCAAAAAGCATCTAAGTGCTTTTCAACATGCGGTTGAAGCGTTTACAGTTCCGGCGCATGCGGATGAAAGCCGGGACCTGATCAATCTGATCGATAGGTTTGAACGGTCAGCGATCATGATCAGGCAGGCGGGAGCGTTCGTCGGCTGTCTTCAGGCTCAGAACACTCATGATCAGAAAGCGAATGAATGGAGGGCGCGGATTAATCAGCTGAGCAGTGATTTTAAATCCGCTCTGGTCACCCTTGACGATACACTTGCCCGGATTGACGAGCGGGTCTGGGAGGAGCTGCTGCAAAAACCGGAACTTCAGGATCTCACATATGTTTTAAATGAGAGAAGAGACCGTGTCAAAGAGAAGCTCAGCGCTTCGGAAGAAAGGCTGATTGAAGGCCTGGCCGTTGACGGCTATCACGCATGGGGCGACCTGTATAATGCGGCTGTCGGCAGAATGAAGATTCCGTTTGAGGATAAAGAGCTGTCGGTCGGCCAAGCGGAAAATATGATGGCGCACCCGGACCGCCGCATCAGACGCCAAGTGTTCAAAGAGCTTAATGAAGCCTGGAAAGGAGAAGAGGAGCTTTTCGGCAGCACGCTGAACCATCTGGCCGGCTTCCGCACGGAAATCTATAAAGCGCGGGGCTGGAAAAGCGCTTTGGAAGAGCCGCTTGCGATCAACCGGATGAAAAAAGAAACGCTGGATGTCATGTGGCAGGTCATTACCGATCATAAAAAACCTTTTGCCGAATACCTGAATCGAAAGGCATCTCTTTTAGGGCTTGAGCGGCTGAACTGGTATGATGTGGACGCGCCGATCGGCGAGGCTCCGAAAGAATACACATTTGATGAAGCGGCCAATCTGATCGTCAGCCAATTTTCGACGTTTGGCAAAAAGCTGTCCGCGTTTACGGAAAAAGCGTTCCGCGATCGGTGGATAGAAGCGGAAGACCGCAGCGGCAAACGGGTCGGCGGTTTCTGCACCAGCTTTCCCGACAGCGGGGAATCCCGGATTTTTATGACGTTTTCCGGAAGCGCTTCGAATGTATCGACGCTGGCGCATGAGCTCGGTCACGCGTTCCATCAGGAGGCCATGCTTCAAGTGCGGCAGCTGAACAGAGCCTACGCTATGAATGTCGCTGAAACAGCCTCGACCTTTGCGGAAATGATCGTCGCCGACGCCGCTTTGAAACAAGCGGAAACAAAGGATGAAAAGCTGTTCTTGCTTGAGGATAAAATTCAAAGAAGCGTAGCCATGTTTATGAATATTCATGCGAGATTTTTATTTGAAACGCGTTTTTATGAAGAGCGCAAGCAGGGCGTCGTTCCGGCTGAGAAACTGAATGAACTGATGGAAGCGGCGCAGAAAGAAGCGTTTTGCGATTCATTAGGGGAATACCACCCTCATTTCTGGGCGTCAAAACTGCATTTTCATATTACGGGAGTGCCGTTTTACAACTTTCCGTATACGTTCGGTTACTTATTTTCGCTTGGAATATATGCAAGAGCTCTTCGGAAAAAAGCGGATTTTGAAGAAAAATATATCGCGCTTTTGTGTGACACGGCTTCGATGACTGTTGAGGATTTGGCGATGAAGCACCTTGGAGCGGATCTGACGGAACGGTCGTTTTGGGAAGACGCAGTCCGCCTTGCTGTACAGGATGTGCAGGAATTTTTAGAGCTGACTGAATGATAATCTGGAGATGAACCGGCCGGAGTGTTACCGCTCCGGTTCTTTTTTGTTTAATGAATGACAGCCGCCTCCCTTGGAAATACCTAAAAACGATCGGAATGGAATGGGAGTGAATCGCATGAAATGGTTCAGGACGGCGGGCGTTTTATGTCTTACGCTGATGCTGATTGCCGGCTGCCGATTGAATGAAGAAAAACGGGAAGCGGAACAAGACAGCACACCCGTGTCATCCGCGAAGCCGGTTCCTTACAGCAGCTTTTCCCTTCGCGTCAGCTACGGAGCCGGAGAGCATAACCGCTATGAAGGTTTGTATGAAAGAAAAAGCGGTCATGAAAAGGCGGACATCCGGGACAAGCTCTCAGGGGTTCACAGAGAGGGCGAGGAAGCGCTTGATGAAATGAAGATGATCCTCGGAGAACTTGCCGTAAACAGCCGGATGCAGGAAAGCGAGGTCGTCCGGCAGGTGCTCTCGGCTTTTAATTTAGACAGCCGCTATGACCATTTTTATCTGAAACTGAAAAAGAACGACGGAGAAATGACAGAAATAAAAAAATAACCGCCGTCCGCTGCTTTTTTGCCCAAAACTAATTGATAATGATATTCAGAGTCATTAATTTCTGTTACAATATAATCATGATCTCACGTTGAATGTTTAGGCAATTTGTTTATATACATAGTGTTGGGAAACTCAAAAAAGGAGCGGTTAGCGGTATGAGTGCAATTTCTACAGAGACGCTGAGCTTAGGGTACGGAGAAACTGTTATCATTGACGAATTGGATGTCGCGATTCCAAAAGGCGAAATAACTGTATTGATCGGAAGCAACGGCTGCGGAAAATCGACGCTTTTACGTTCATTGGCCCGGCTGATGAAACCGAGGGGCGGTTCTGTGCTTTTAGAAGGAAAAGCCATCGCTAAGCTTCCGACGAAGGAAGTGGCAAGAGAGCTCGCTATTTTGCCGCAGAGTCCGTCAGCTCCCGAAGGCCTGACGGTGCATCAGCTTGTGAAGCAGGGAAGATACCCTTATCAAAGCTGGCTGAAGCAATGGTCCAAAGAGGACGAAGACGCAGTGGCAAACGCGCTTAAAGCGACGAAGCTTGAGGAAATGGCCGACCGTCCGGTGGATTCCTTGTCAGGCGGACAGCGCCAGCGCGCATGGATTGCGATGACACTCGCTCAGGATACGGATATCATTCTGCTTGACGAGCCGACAACCTATCTCGACATGACGCATCAAATTGAAATTCTTGATTTGCTGTTTGAATTAAATGAAAAAGAAAAACGCACAATCGTCATGGTGCTGCACGACCTCAATCTGGCATGCCGTTATGCCCATTATCTGGTCGCCATTAAGGATAAACAGATTTACGCAGAGGGCCGTCCCGAAGAAGTCATCACTTGCGAGCTTGTACAGCAGGTCTTTGCGATGAACTGCCAGGTAACGCAAGACCCGCTGTTCGGCACGCCGCTTTGCATTCCGCACGGACGCGGCAGATGTATCGTGCAGGAAGCGGCCCTCACCGCCCGATTGTCATAATCATGAAAAAGGGAAGGGAACGGTATGGAAGAGAAACTTCAGCAGCAGCTGGACGGCCTGCTTGAAAAATACACGGAACTATTGCTTGGTGAAACAAACCCGGATGTAAAGGAAGAAGTCAGGCAGTGGATTTTGTATACACATATCGCAAAAAGCATGCCTCCGCTCGTCAAACATTGGAATCAATCCTACCCGGACGCCAAAGAGGGCATCAAAGCTGCGATACAGCACATTAAACAGCTCAATGAAGCACACAGAAAAAAACAATAAAAAAGCTTTCGGCATCAAAGAGAGGTGCCGGAAGCTTTTTTTCTGAAAAGGAAAGGCGCCGTTCAATTCATAGCGAAGAACTTTAATGTAACTAACGCACCCGTTTGTTAACGTATATTTCTTCCGCTTGCTGAACCAAGAAAAAAGGACCGCCGCAGCAATCCCTTTCTCTCTTTCCTATATATCACATTTCCTTTCGGATACGTAATAACTCTTCAAATGCTTTTATATTTGTATCAAAATTGGGCACTGTTTGAGATTCCTCGGCACATTTGACTTGTGCTACAACCAAATCATGAAAAGGTGTTGAAATGCCAGTACCTTCTGCCATTTTGGGAATAACTCCATTAATATAATCAATTTCAGTTTTGCGTTTTTTCTCAAGATCCTGAAGCATACTTGCTCTTAGCAGCCTAGATGGTTCCATGGCTGACCTAAATGTTTGGATACGTTCAGGAATATCATTTTCGCTTCTTAATTCCAAAGATTCTAAATCAAGGCCGCCCATTTTCGCAAATTTGACACCATTGGCGTGTCCAACCTTAATCGTCTCATCTGCGATATGAACTGCACTAACAATGCCGATTTCATGGTCAAGAATGTCTCCGTATTCTCCGTTTAATGCTGCCGATAAACCACTGAATGCATTATTGATAAGTAATTTTGACCACTTCGTTCCAACTAAATTATCGGAAATATGTGTTCCGCCGATAAGGTCTAAAACCGATTTAATACGCTGGATTCTTTCTGTTGTTTCACCATGTAATTCTCCAATTTGAAAAGCGTACTCTTTAAATTGAGTATACTCAGTTGTAAGTCTGGATACGCCCGGTTCAATAAACGTAGCACCAAATTCAACAGAACCTGCAATAACACGTTCATCACCAACGATCGAAGCGACTTTCTGTTCAGGTATACCGTTTTGCAAGGAACATACTACACTGTCATCCTTTAAAAAAGGCAGTAACTCCTTAAGAATGGAGTCATTATATAATTGTTTCGTCAGAAGTAATATGAAATCATACTTGCCTGACTTGTTTTCAGGGGTAATGGCTTTCACCTTTGCTTGAAATTCCGTTGTACCAACTACTTTAGCACCTATTTGATTTAAAGTATCTACATGTTCTTTGTATGAATCAATCAATTCGACATCCATTCCGCCAGCAGACAGATATGCTCCAACAATGGTTCCTAAAGAACCTGCTCCTAAAACTGCAATTCTCATTGTAAACGTCTCCTTATTTTTCCTCTAAGTAGTTATAAACCGGCTGTGCTGCATTTAAGGTTAAATCCGTAATAATATGAGATGCTGAAACAACTTCTAGTACAGGCAAATCTGCAAGCGGTGCCAGAGCATGTTCAAATAATTGAAGCCGCGCCGGTCCAGTCCAGGCACCTTTAACTTCTATATTCGTTATTTGCGTTCTCACCAAATCACAAACCCTTAAATCACCATTGTAATCAGTAGCAATCTTCACCATAAAATTAGGTCGGCAAATTTCCCTTTTCGCTTTTTCATTGTCCATTTCGAAATGTTTATATCCCATAGTCGCAGCTGCCACACGAAGACTGCCATAATCTAATGTGCCAACAAGAGTATCAGAGTCTATATACAGCTTAGGGGCACCCAATTTCTTTGGATATGCAGTAAGTTCCCGTCCGCTTGCAATAGCCGGGAAATTGTCTACATACATAGAATGTACATAATCCCCTTCTTCACCATTAAAGCTGACAGGGATGACTTGTCCCGCCTCTGTATAGGCACCAAGTCCGGAAACATCGGGCATCCACATCACTTCGAATTTCACTAGAGGTTCAGTAATTTCAAGAGGTTCCGGCACTGCCGCACGTAAAGCTTTTTCATCCGTTCGGTAAATAATATTAAGATATTCCCGGTTAACAAATTTATAGGTTGGCACGGGGTAAGCAGGTGATGTTAAAGGTGTGTTTAAATTTTTCACAATGTTATTCACATCAATTTTCATAGTAGGAAACCCCTTTCCTTTTATTTAACTGCGTTATTATCTTACATCCGCATTTACATTTAATCCAATACATAATAAGGTATATATATATTTATTGAAATAAATGAGGGGGGTGCAGACAGATGGAATTGCTGCAGCTAAAATACTTTCAGACAGTTGCCTATACTGAACATATTTCTAAAGCAGCAGAACAATTAAAGATTGCCCAGCCTTCTTTAAGTCTCACTATAAAAAGACTTGAGAATGAACTGGGAACAACCTTGTTTGAGAGAAAAGGCAGAAATATTAAGCTGAGTTCAGCAGGGAAAATTCTTTTAAAACATGTAAACAGGATTTTTACTGAGATTGAAAATGCACAAACGGAAATTCAATTGGAGGAACATCAAATGTCTGACACCATCAGAATATCTATTTCCAATCCAAGATTCCTTGCAGGACTGATGAGTGAATATATCAACCGCTCCCCTCAATCAAAAATTCTCCAAGCAATCGGAGTTAAAAGCGAGATCATAACAAGTTTAAAAAAAGGGGACATTGATTTAGGAATAACAGGTCATCCGATTCAAGATGAAGAGATAGAGAGTTGTGTGCTGGTAAATGAAGATATTGTTCTGGCTTTGCCCTCAAACCACCGATTTACGGGTAAAACAGAAATTTCTTTACGTCTTGCCGCCGATGAACCATTTATTACCCTTGCTAATAATGAAGAGTACAGCGGTTTTACAGCCTCGCTTTGTGAGAAAGCCGGTTTCACCCCAAATATTGCATTTGAGGCAGATTCTCATTTACTGGTCGAGATTATAAAGCTGGATCAAGGTGTTGCGTTGCTTCCTATTTCAGTTTGCAGAACATTGGGGCTGAATTTTATAAAAGTGACTGATCACTCTGCTTCATATCCAGTCGGCTTATCTTGGTTAAGACATAAGCTGTTATCTTCTTCGATAAGAAATTTTCGTGACTTTATTATGTCGTACTATAAAGATAACTATGAAATGTTTAAGGTTTATTAAAGGGTTTCATCATTATTTTTTTGAATTTTTCCCCCAATTCCAATGAGGCGGAAGACTGGCCATTCCCAGATGATATAAAAAAATCCCGCGGCATCCGCGGGATTTTTCTTTGTTAAACGGCTTTCGCCTTTTCTTCTTGTTTGCCTGTCTTTTTGTTTGTCAGTTTAATTGATTTAACAAACAGCGTGAGGATCAATCCGGCAGCGATAAAGGCCAGGCCTGTGAAAAACACGCTGTGAAGCGAATCCATCAGTGACGTTTTCAAAACCGGCACGATATGGGAAGAAAATGCGGCCGGAATCTGCTTAATCGATTCCTGGCTGAACAGGGATTGAAGCAGCCCTTCAGGATTCTTGTCAATCATACCTTTAAACTGGGCGGCAAAGGCACTTGCCTGTTTCGGCAGTGAGTCTAAGTAAGGCACCAGTCTGTCGGTTAAAAGGCTTCCTGATCTGGCATTCATGACAGCGCCGAGCACCGTAATGCCGAACGTTCCCCCGATCATCCGGAAAAATTGGCTTGAAGAGGTCACAACACCCAGCTCTTCTTTTGAAAACGTTTCTTGCAGAGCGAGTGTGAGAAGCGGCATGACGAGCCCCATTCCCAGACCGATCACGGCCATATAGCACGTAGCCGCGAGCTTGCTTGTATCCAGCTGTAAGGTCGTTAATAAGAAGAAGCCGACGGCCATGATCAGCATGCCGATCATGATTTGCGGTTTAATACCGATCTTATAAACCAGCTGGCCTCCGATAATACTTGTGATAATCATAGATACCATCATCGGCGTCATAATCGTGCCGGACGCGGTGGCGCTGACTCCGATAATTCCCTGCATAAAGAAAGGAACGAACGTAACGGCGCCGAACATGCCGATACTCATGAAAAAGCCGATCAGATTCAGTACGGTAAACGTTCTGTTTTTAAACAGGTACATCGGCAGAATCGGCTCCTTTGCTTTGGTTTCAGCGAAAATGAATCCGACAATCCCGGCAAGCGCAAGCGCAAAGAGACCGAGAATCTGCCAAGAGCCCCATGCGTAATCCTTTCCTCCGAAGCTGAGCGCGAGGAGGAGGCTGACGATTCCGACGATCATTGTGAAAATGCCGGCGATGTCAAAGTTAATCGGCCCAGTCTGTTTTCTGCCTTGAAGTCCTCTTGCGATAAAGATCACGGCTAAAATTCCGACAGGCAGGTTGATATAGAAAACCCATTTCCAATTTAATGAGTCAACAATCCAGCCCCCGATTTGCGGGCCGATCACGGAAGCAAGCCCGTAAATCGCCCCGAAAAGCCCTTGGAACTTGGCACGCTGTTTTCCTGTGAACAAATCCCCGATGACGATCATAGCCATCGGCATCATGACACCGCCGCCGATTCCCTGAAGTCCGCGGAAAATAATCAGTTCCGTCATGTTGCTGGCCATTCCGCACAGTGCGGAAGCTCCCATAAAAATCAATAAACCTGACACATAGACGACGCGGCGTCCCAATAAATCTGCAAGTTTCCCCGCAATCGGAACGATCGTCGTCGAAGTTAAAAGATATGCCGTGGTCAGCCACGTCATCATGCTTAATCCCCCGAGGTCACCCACGATTTTAGGAATCGCCGTTCCTACGATGGTGCCGTCAAGGGCTGAGAAAAACATGGCGATGATTAAGCCGGTTATCAATAATGTGCGTTTTGGATCTTTCTTTTCAATGCTCATGTTTCGGCAGCTCCTCTATTCTATTCGTTTTCTTTTTGATCAGCCGCGTATTTCTCGGCGGCTTCCGCTACTTTGCGGATGATGTTCACGGACTGAATCAGTTCATCGTCAGTCAGAACGGACAGGTTTCGCGCCAGTATCGCTTTCCGTCCTTCCACAACATCTTCGAATTTTGTTTCGCCTTTTTTGGTGAGGCTGATGTCGATGACGCGTCTGTCCTGCTGGTTATGTTTGCGGACGATAAGTCCTTTTTGCTCGAGGCGGTCGGCCATCAGCGTCACTGCGCTCGGTTTTACCTCCATGCGTTCCGCAATTTCGGAAACTTTGCAGCTCCCGTGTTTTTTCAGGCTGGCTAAAACAAATAATTGGGCAGGCGTCACCTCGTGTTTTGCCATGCTTTCCACCATTTCAGGCTGTATGTTTTGCAGCAGCGTCTGAAGAGATTTCTGGATGTCAGACACATATTGATCCGCGTTTTTCATAACTCCTCCTCATCTTGTTCCTTGAGAAAATAATTAACATTAGTTAAATATAAATAAGGATTAATGATAAGTCAATCTTTTTGTGCAAAAATAAAAAAAGGATTGATGCTTGTCGAAAACATCAAATCCTTCTTCGTTTTACTGCTGATAGGGAGACTGCTGCTGAATGGTCTGCCGGAACTTCTCATACGATTGCTGAAGCTTTTGGGTATCGGCTGCTTCAATGGAATACCAGCCATTTTGAAACATCACATCGTATAATCTTCTTTGCGCTTTTTGTGACTCATCGAAAATCGCCTGAATATCTTGATAAAGAGACTCGTGGCTGAACTCGTGCAGGGCTGTGCAATATGAAGCCGTGATGTATTTTTCCGTCGTCAGCAGCTCATTCACCAAGTCTCTGTCATTCATTTGCGCCGTATTGGGCACGGGCGTTTGCGGATTCGTGATTTTTTGATTTTGCTGTTCCATGTATTGTCCTCCTATTGCATATAGCCTGTTGTTGTCTGTCCGCCTTGATCGGGGTTCAAGCGGTCCAATATGTGCTGATAATGCTTCTGATGCATCCGGCCGATCTGATCAAGCTCTTGTTTTAACGTCTGATTCTGACAGTGTTCCGCCATAAAATGCGCTTTTTTCATGGCAAGCAGATTCCAGTTCAGCATGTCCTCAAGATACAAATGGTCTTTCGTTGAGATGACGGCAGGCGGCAAGTTTCCGTGCTGCTCTTGATTGTTCATATAAACGCCTCCTTCAATTCTGTTCTTTTTAGCTTTCTCTGCGATCAGGATTTCATACACAAATAAAAGAAAAAGGAGGGAGTTCATCCTTGCTGCGGAGCATATGTTTATTTTTGTCGAAAAATAAAATGCTTACAAAATTCGCCCAGGCTTACGGAATCCGCTTCGGTGCGGGAAGGTTCGTTGCAGGGGAAACACTCACGGAAGCTGTGAAAACGGTAAAGCGGCTGAACCAAAAAGGGCTGTCGGCTTCGATTGATTATCTAGGTGAATATGCGGGTTCAGAGAAGGATGCGAAAAGGACGGCGGAAGAATGTAAAAAAGCAATCAGGGCGATTGCCGAGAATCAACTGGATTGTGAGCTGTCGCTGAAATTAACTTCCATCGGTCTGGATATTTCCGAGAAACTCGCGGAACAGCATGTCAGAGACATATTGACGGAGGCAAAAGAACGTGGCGTGCCTGTAACGATTGATATGGAGGACTATTCAAGATGCGGCCGTACACTCGAGCTGTATAAGCGGTGCAAGCCGGATTTTCCGATGCTCGGCACCGTCATTCAGGCTTATTTGTACCGCGCAGCTGAAGACATCAGCGGTCTGATGCCATACAAGCCGCGGCTCAGGCTTGTAAAAGGCGCTTATAAAGAATCGGCGGCCGTTGCATTCCCTGATAAAAAAGCAACCGACCTTCATTTTCAGCAGCTGATTAAGCTGCAGCTTTTGAGCGGCCATGAAACGGCGGTGGCGACTCATGATGATGACATCATTTCTTATACGAAAACACTCATCAGTGAACATCAAATTCCCCGGGAGCAGTTTGAATTCCAAATGCTGTACGGCATCAGAACGGAGCGCCAGAAGGAGCTTGCCGAAGAAGGATACAGGATGAGGGTGTATGTCCCGTACGGAACCGATTGGTACGGGTACCTGATGAGAAGAATCGCCGAGCGCCCGGCAAACGCGGCGTTTGTGCTGAAAGGGATCTTCAAAAAATAACGGCTGCTCCAAAAAGCAGCCGCAGCATGTTATTCCATGTTGTCTTTTTTATATTGCTGATTTTGGCTCGTCCGTTTGCCGCCGCCGTATTTTTGCTTCGGTCCCGCATTTCCTTTCATGCTGGCCGCGCTCACTGCGGCAGAAGACGGATCTTTTCTCCCTCGCACCATTCCCTTCACCTCCGGGTTTAAGTTTCCCGCCCGCGCCATGGAACATGCGGAAGCCGAAAAATTTAAAAAAATTCCATATTTGCTATTGAAGTCATCCTGAAAATCTTTTAAGATGAAAGAAGAAAAGGGTTTCATTTTTTTTGCCGAAAAAATGAATGACTATTCATTCAAAGTTCAAGGGGGATGACTCATGCACAAGTTTATAAAGAAAGCAGCCGTTCTCGGATCAGGCGTCATGGGGTCCGGAATTGCCGCGCACTTGGCTAACATCGGAATTCCCGTCCTGCTGCTTGATATTGTGCCAAACGAGCTGACAAAGGATGAGATGAAAAAAGGGCTGACATTAGAAAGCCCGGAGGTCCGCAGCAGGCTGAGCCGATCGGCCATGCAAAAGCTGCTGAAGCAAAAACCGGCGCCGCTGACTTCGGCTGCCAATCTCGACTATATAACTGCGGGGAATTTGGAAGATGACGCAGCTCAATTAAAGGATGCTGATTGGATTATTGAAGTCGTCGTCGAAAATCTTGACGTAAAAAAACAGATTTTCTCACTCGTTGATGAATACCGGAAACCGGGAAGCATCGTGTCGAGCAATACGTCCGGTATCTCCGTCACAAAAATGGCGGAAGGCCGATCTGCCGATTTTAAAGCCCATTTCTTAGGAACCCATTTCTTTAATCCGGCCCGCTACTTAAAGCTTCTGGAAATCATTCCGATTCAGGAAACAGATCCTGACGTGCTGGAGTTTATGACTTCATTTGCAGAAAACACGCTCGGGAAAGGTGTCGTCATCGCGAAAGACACGCCTAACTTTATCGCCAACCGCATCGGTACGTACGGCCTGCTGGTCACGGTAAGAGAAATGCTTTCTTCCGGCTGCCGCATCGGCGAGGTGGACACGGTGACCGGGCCTTTGATCGGCAGACCGAAAAGCGCGACCTTCAGAACCCTTGACGTTGTGGGGCTTGATACTTTCGCCCATGTGGCAAAAAATGTGTATGATAAAGCCGACGGCGCTGAAAAAGACATGTTTAAGCTGCCTGAATTTATGAATGACATGCTGAAAAACAATTGGCTGGGCAGCAAATCAGGCCAAGGTTTTTACAAAAAAGAAGGTAAAACAATATATGAACTCGATCCGCTGACCATGACATACGGTGAGCGCTCGAAAATGAAGACGCCCGCTTTAGAAGCCGCCAAACAGGCAAAGGGTGCCAAAGGCAAAATGAAAGCGCTTATATACTCCGATGACCGCGCCGGACGCCTGCTTTGGAATATTACATCGCAAACACTCTTATACTCAGCCCGGCTTTTAGGTGAGATCGCTGATGATATCAAAGCGATTGACGACGCCATGAAATGGGGCTTCGGATGGGAGCTCGGCCCGTTTGAGATGTGGGATGCCATCGGCGTCAGAAAATCAGCGGAGCGGCTCGAAGAAGAAGGCGCAGAAATCCCCGGCTGGGTGAAAGATATGCTTGATCAGGGCCATGAAACATTTTATATGAAGGAAAACGGAACACCATTTTACTATTCAGACGGCCAATACAGGGCTGTGAAAGAAAATCCGAAACGGATCAGCCTGCAAACGTTAAAAGAAACAAAAGGCGTTATCACTAAAAACAGCGGCGCAAGTCTGATTGATCTCGGCGATGATGTCGCGCTGCTGGAATTTCATACGAAAAGCAACGCGATCGGCTTAGACATTATTCAGATGATTGACAATGCGCTTGAGGAAACCGAGCGGAATTATAAAGGACTTGTCATCGGAAACCAAGGCAGACATTTCTGCGCGGGGGCAAACCTTGCGATGATTTTAATGGAAGCTCAGGATGATAACTTCATGGAAGTCGATTTTGTCATCCGCCGTTTTCAGCAGACGATGCTGAACATCAAATACAGCGCTAAACCCGTTGTCGCGGCGCCATTCGGGATGACACTCGGCGGCGGCACGGAAGTCTGTCTCCCGGCGGCACGCGTTCAGGCGGCGAGCGAATCGTATATGGGTCTTGTTGAAACCGGCGTCGGCCTTATTCCGGGCGGCGGAGGAAACAAAGAGCTGTACATGAATTATTTGAACGGCGGAAGTGAACTGATGGACGCGGCCATTAAAACCTTCGAAACAATCGCGCTTGCCAAAGTGTCCGGTTCGGCACACGAAGCCCGTGATATGCAGATTTTGTCCGCGGCAGACCGTGTCAGCATGAATCAGGATCACCTGCTGCACGATGCGAAACAGCTGGCTGCTTCCTTATATGACAGCGGATACCGCCCGCCTGCCCGCAAAAAAGTGAAAGTCACCGGAGAAACCGGCTGTGCGGCATTACTGCTCGGAGCAGACCAAATGAGACGGTCGGGTTATTTATCCGATCACGATATGAAGATTGCGAAGAAGCTGGCCCATGTCATTGCCGGCGGAAGAGTCCCGTTCGGCACGGAGGTTTCAGAAGAATATTTACTCGAGATTGAAAGAGAAGCCTTTTTAAGCCTCGCTGGCGAGGCGAAATCTCAAGCGAGAATGCAGCATATGCTCGTCAAAGGCAAACCTTTACGGAACTAGGAGGGTGTTTATGAGAGAAGCAGTCATTGTGGCCGGTGCGAGAACCCCGGTCGGTAAAGCGAAAAAAGGATCGCTTGCAGCCGTTCGTCCTGATGATTTAGGCGCGCTTTGTGTAAAAGAAACGCTGAAACGGGCAGGCGGCTATGAAGGAAACATCGATGACTTAATTATCGGTTGTGCAACACCTGAAGCCGAACAAGGATTAAATATGGCGCGGAATATCGGTGCGCTGGCGGGGCTTCCTCATACGGTGCCGGCCATTACGGTGAACCGCTACTGCTCTTCCGGGCTCCAATCCATCGCTTACGGTGCTGAAAAAATCATGATCGGCGCGGGTGACACCGTCATTGCGGGCGGTGCGGAATCCATGTCGCAAGTTCCGATGATGGGGCATGTGACACGGCCGAATATCGCTTTGGCGGAGCATGCGCCTGAGTATTACATGAGCATGGGGCACACAGCGGAGCAGGTCGCCGAAACGTACGGCGTATCCAGAGAAGACCAGGATGCATTTGCCGTCCGCAGCCATCAGAATGCCGCAAAAGCCCTTAAAGAAGGCAAATTCAATGACGAAATCGTGCCGGTTGAAGTATCGCTGACAGAAGTCGGTGATGACCATAAGCCGCGGAAAAAACAATTTACCTTTTCACAAGATGAAGGCGTTCGTCCCGGCACATCGGCTGACGTCTTGGCGAAGCTCCGTCCGGCTTTTTCTAAAACGGGAACCGTGACGGCCGGGAACTCTTCACAAACAAGTGACGGCGCGGCGGCTGTCATGCTGATGGATCGCGAAAAAGCATCGTCGCTCGGATTGGCGCCGCTTGTCAAATTCCGTTCCTTTGCCGTAGGGGGCGTTCCGCCTGAGGTAATGGGGATCGGTCCGATTGAAGCCATCCCGCGGGCGCTCAAGCTTGCCGGACTCGAATTGCAGGATATCGGGCTTTTTGAATTGAATGAGGCCTTTGCTTCACAGGCCATTCAAGTCATCAGATCGCTTGGGATAGATGAAGAAAAGGTGAACGTCAACGGAGGCGCCATCGCGCTCGGACATCCGCTCGGATGCACAGGAACGAAGCTGACCCTGTCACTCATTCATGAAATGAAACGGAGAAACGAGCAATTCGGCGTGGTGACGATGTGCATCGGAGGCGGCATGGGCGCTGCCGGCGTATTTGAGCTCATTTAAAACAAGGGGGAAACGAAGCATGAAACAGGAAACGGTCAACGTCAAAAAAGGCGGCAGCTTTCTGATTGAAGAGACGGGATATGATCAAATATTCACTCCGGAGGACTTTACAGACGAACATAAAATGATCGGCAAAACGACAGAAGACTACGTCGTAAACGATGTGCTTCCATATATCGATGAAATTGAAAACCATCAGTTCGAGCATTCGGTCAGACTGCTGAAAAAAGCCGGAGATCTCGGCCTCCTCGGAGCAGACGTACCTGAAGAGTACGGCGGCATCGGATTGGATAAAATCAGTTCAGCCTTCATTACGGAAAAGTTTTCACGTGCCGGCAGCTTTTCGCTGTCTTACGGCGCTCATGTCGGTATCGGCTCCTTGCCGATCGTGTTCTTCGGAACGGAAGAACAGAAAAAAACCTATTTGCCGGACTTGGCTTCAGGGCAAAGAATCGCGGCATACGCCTTAACTGAGCCCGGTTCAGGTTCAGATGCCCTCGGCGCGAAAACCACGGCTGTTTTGAATGAAGCGGGCACACACTATATTCTTAACGGAGAAAAGCAATGGATTACAAACTCCGCCTTTGCAGATGTCTTTGTCGTCTACGCTAAAGTGGACGGAGATAAGTTTTCCGCATTTATCGTAGAAAAGAACTATCCGGGCGTGTCAACGGGACCGGAAGAGAAAAAAATGGGGATTAAGGGTTCATCGACAAGAACACTGATTTTAGATCAGGCGGAAGTCCCGAAAGAAAACCTTCTCGGCGAAATCGGAAAAGGCCATGTCATCGCCTTTAATATTCTGAATATCGGGCGCTACAAGCTTGCCGTCGGCACAATCGGCGCTTCAAAACGGGTGATTGAGCTGTCCGCCGCTTATGCAAACCAGCGCCGGCAATTTAAAACGCCGATCTCAAGCTTCACGCTCACTCAGGAAAAGCTTGCGACGATGTCAGCGCGGCTTTACGCCATGGAGAGCTCTGTATACAGAACAGTGGGCTTATTCGAAGATAATATGAGCAGACTGACGGAAGAGGAGCAAAAAGACGGACGCGAAGTCGCGAAGTCAATCGCCGAGTACGCGATTGAATGCTCGCTCAACAAAATGTGCGGTTCTGAAACGCTTGATTACATTGCCGATGAAGGCGTTCAAATTCACGGCGGTTACGGATTTATGCAGGAATATGAAGTGGAGCGCGCTTATCGCGACTCAAGAATCAACAGAATTTTTGAAGGCACAAATGAAATCAACCGCCTGATCGTAACGAGCACGTTCCTGAAAAAAGCCGTAAAAGGTCAGCTGCCGCTCTTTGAAAAAGCAAAAGCGCTCCAAGAAGAACTCATGATGCTGATGCCTGAAGAGCCGGGCTCAGAACCTCTTGAACAGGAAAAATACATTGTCAGACAGGCGAAAAAGATCGCCCTCTTGACAGCGGGTCTCGCGGCGCAGAAATACGGCAAAGAGATCGAAGGCGAGCAGGAAATCATGGTGAACATTGCCGATATTGTCAGCGCACTTTACGCTTTGGAATCTGCCGTCCTCAGAACGGAAAAAGCAATTGCGGCGGACGGTGCCGAAAAAGCCGCGCAGAAGCTGTTATATACGGAAATCTTTGCTCAGGAAGCCCTTCAGAACATTGAAGCGCACGCCAAAGAATCACTGATCGCCATGGAGGAAGGAGATTCCCTCCGCATGATGCTTTCCGTGCTGCGCAAACTGACGCGCCTGACGCCGAAAAACCTCATTCAGAAAAAACGTGAAGCGGCAGCCGCCGTCTTCCGTGAAGAAAAATATACGGTCTGATCACATGCTGAAAGCGCTCCTTCATCAGGGGCGCTTTTTCATGAAGCAACGTTATAGGTTTTTACAAGTGATTGTGTTAAAATAACGACGATCATTTACAAGGGGTGAAGAAGATGTCGTTAAATTTTTACTGGTACCCTAAATGCGGAACGTGCCGTAATGCGAAAAAATGGCTGGAAGACCGCGGTAAGGAAATAAACGAAATACATATCGCGGAGGAAACTCCGTCGAAAGAAGAAATTAAAGACCTCTATGAGAAGAGCGGTCTTGAGCTCAAAAAGTTTTTCAACACGAGCGGAATGAAATACCGCGAGCTGAACTTAAAGGAAAAACTGTACCATATGTCAGAGGACGAACAGCTTGAACTCCTGGCATCAGACGGTATGCTCCTGAAACGCCCGATTACGACAGACGGCGAAAAAGTCACTGTCGGCTTTAAAGAAGACCAATTCGAAAAATATTGGATGTAATGCCAGGTTCAAAGAATTATGGTATCTTCTTATTATAAGAAAAAAATGGAGGGATTTAGATGAGCACACCGAAAGATATGCGTTATTCCAAAGAGCACGAATGGGTCAAAGTTGAGGACGGAAAAGCCCGCATCGGGATTACACATTTCGCGCAAGCCGAACTTGGCGACATCGTCTTTGTCGAGCTTCCGGAAGTCGGCGCCGAAATTAAAGCGGACGAGCCATTCGGCAGCGTGGAATCCGTCAAAACCGTTTCCGAACTGTACGCACCGATTAACGGAACGGTGACGGAAGTGAACGAAGACCTTGATGACAGTCCTGAATTCGTAAACGAGTCTCCGTATGAAAAAGCGTGGATGATCGTCGTGGAACCGGCTGATGCTGAAGAAATCGAAAACCTCATGACTTCCGAGCAATATGACGAAATGACACAGGAAGACTGATCGGATAGCAAAGGGGCCATTTGGACATTCTATCTGTAACGGGAGGTGTCTAAAATGGCTTTTGATAAACAAAAGGTCGATGTGACGGAGAACGTTACGGGCCGCTTTCAAAACGGCCGGTTTTCCTTGTTTCATGAAAATGAAGCCATCGGCGAGATGACAGGCATGGACCAGTACGAGCTCAAACAGGGCTTTTCATTTGAAAATCAAAAATTTTATAAAACAGCCGATGTCATAAACGGCAGCGATCCGAAATATGTCGATTGCGATTATGAGAATGGCTGGTGTTAACAGTTGGCGGTGAATTTCACTGCCTTCTTTTTCAATCTGACGCTAAAACAATCGGCAGGTGACGCGGTTATGTACAACGGAGATGAAAAGGTCATTATCGTAGAAGGAAAATCTGATAAAATCAAAGTCAGGGAAGTGCTCATCGAACCCGCGGAAATCGTCTGTACAAACGGAACAATCGGCCAAACCGAACTGGAAGATTTGGCGGACCGCCTGTTTGACAGAGACGTCTATATTTTAACGGACGCAGATGACTCCGGAGAAAAATTAAGAAAACAGCTGAAACGGGAGCTTCCCGAAGCGCGCCATATTTATATAGACAGAACATACAGGCAAGTCGAGTCGTGCCCGGGCCATCATCTCGCATCTGTGCTGATCAGAGCCGGCTTTGATGCTGACACTGTATTTTTGAAAAAGAACGACCTGAGGTGGTAATCATGAAAGAACTCCAAGAAAATGAACTCGAATCGATTCAGGATGACGTTTATCTCCTGTATTTGTACACCCCGTTTTGCGGCACATGCCAGCTGGCGTCCAAAATGCTTACTGTCGTTGAAGAAATGCTGCCCGGCGCCGCCTTCTATAAAAACAACGTGAATTATTCCCCCGCATTCGCCAAAGCCTATCAGATTGAAAGCGTTCCGTGCTTTTTGCTGTTTAAAGGCGGAGAGCTTGTTGAGAAAGGATACGCCTTCCGCTCCGTTTCCTATTTATATGAGCTGATTAAACAAAAAACATCGCAAACATTCCCGATGTGACAATATTTACAGGAAAATGTCGTGCGGTTTATAAAGGGTTCTGTCCGTTAAAAAGAGAAAGTGTATGTATGGCCATTAAAACGGGAGGTTATACGAGTGGAGAAAATAGAAGTTTCAGAGAATGACGGACAGCATCTGTTTTTGAAACCGCTATTAAACGCCTCAACGCTGCTGATTACATTCCAAGGAGAAACAGAAGCCTTAACGGTCTCAATTAACGGACAGGGAGAAATGAGAAAAACGTCGGTTTCAAAGGAAAAATCTAATTTGACCTTCTACGGAAACCAGACGGAAATCATCCATCTTCTGCATGGTGATGTCTCTTTGCAAAAGCTTATCCAAAGCGGAAAACTCAAAGTGAAAGGATCATTCAGAGCTCTGCTGAAGCTGGAGGCCATCCTCTGGCTGACAAACGGATTTTTTCAGGCGATCAGTAAACGGCCTTAAACTGCCAATCTACTATGTGACAATAGCTTCCAATATTTATTTTATTGACTTTTTATCATTCGCCGTGCTATTCTACAGTAAGAATTTCCGGACGAAAATACGATATGTTTTCTCTTATCAAGAGAGGTGGAGGGAAGTGCCCTATGAAGCCCGGCAACCATCAACGATGTTGAAATGGTGCCAATTCACTCGAAGCGGTCTGCTTTGAAAGATGAGAGAAAGGCCTTTTTCAATAAGCCTTTCTGCTCATTTTTGCAGAAAGGCTTTTCTTTTGCGGAGAAACCCGGAAGATTTCTTAGAATAGTGTAAGGCGGGTGATTGCTTTGATCCATCTTCAAAATGTTTCAAAAATTTACAAAGCGAAGCATGGGGATGTCAATGCTGTCCAAGATGTCACTCTTGATATCAAAAAGGGCGAAATATTTGGAATTATAGGATATAGCGGAGCTGGTAAAAGTTCCTTAATCCGTCTCCTGAACGGCCTTGAAAAGCCGACGTCGGGAACCGTGGAAGTCGCGGGGACGGAATTAAATAAAGTAAGCAGCCGCGGGCTGAGAAAAGCGCGCCAGGAAATCAGCATGATCTTCCAGCATTTTAACCTTCTGTGGTCACGCACCGTCCGGGAGAACATTATGTTCCCGCTGGAAATCGCCGGCGTGAAAAAAAGCGAACGGGTCCGCCGCGCTGATGAATTGATTAAACTGGTCGGATTAGAGGGGAAAGAAAAATCTTATCCGTCGCAGCTGAGCGGCGGTCAAAAGCAGCGTGTCGGCATCGCCCGGGCGCTCGCCAATAATCCGAAAGTCCTTCTGTGCGATGAAGCGACATCAGCGCTCGATCCGCAGACGACC
Source organism: Bacillus sp. A1 (assembly GCF_042296235.1). Taxonomy (NCBI): domain Bacteria; kingdom Bacillati; phylum Bacillota; class Bacilli; order Caryophanales; family Bacillaceae; genus Bacillus; species Bacillus sp. A1. The sequence continues at coordinate 3,197,992 of NZ_CP141181.1, read as the reverse complement.
GATTCAATTTTGGATCTTTTATCCGATATAAATGACAGACTCGGTCTGACGATCGTGCTCATTACCCATGAAATGCACGTCATCCGAAAAATCTGCAACAGAGTCGCCGTCATGGAAAACGGGAAAGTCGTTGAAGAAGGCGAAGTACTCCAAGTTTTCAGAAACCCGCGCGAACCGATGACTAAGCGTTTCGTTCAGCAGGTGACAGAACCGGAGGAGACGAAAGAAACCATCCAGCATTTTCTGCAGGAAACAGCGACAGGAAAAACGATTCAGCTTTCATTTGTCGGGCAGGCCGCCGAGCAGCCCCTCATTACGGAAATGATCCGAAACTTTGATGTGGACGTCAATATTCTGCAGGGGAAAATTTCACAGACGAAGGACGGAGCCTACGGTTCTTTATTCATTCATATTGACGGTCAGGAAAAAGAAGTAGAAAACGTGATCCGGTTCATCAAAGACAAACAGGTAGAAGCAGAGGTGATCACAAATGTTTGAAAAATGGTTCCCGAACGTTGATATAACCGAGCTGTGGACGGCCACATACGAGACCCTTTATATGACGGTCATCGCATTAGTTTTTTCATTTATCATCGGAGCGATTCTCGGTCTTCTGCTCTTTTTAACGGGCAAGGGAAGCTTATGGGAAAATAAAATCATTAACACCGTGATTGCGGCGGTCGTTAATATTTTCAGGTCTATTCCGTTTCTTATTTTAATTATTCTGCTTCTCGGCTTTACTAAGATTTTGGTCGGATCGATTTTAGGACCGAACGCCGCATTGCCGGCGCTGATTATCGGCTCCGCGCCGTTTTACGCCCGTCTTGCGGAAATTGCGCTGCGGGAAGTCGATAAAGGAGTTATTGAAGCTGCCAGATCAATGGGAGCAAAGACATCGACGATTATCTTCAAAGTGCTGATTCCTGAATCAATGCCTGCGTTAATTTCAGGCATCACCGTTACGGCCATCGCTCTGATCGGATCTACCGCCATTGCCGGCGCCATCGGTTCAGGCGGACTCGGAAACCTTGCATATGTAGAAGGCTACCAGTCCAATAATACGGATGTAACGTTTGTAGCGACAGTATTTATACTCATCATCGTCTTTATCATTCAGATTATCGGTGATGTAATTACAAATATAATAGACAAAAGATAAGGGAGGATTTACATTGAAAAAGATTGTATTAAGTGCGCTGCTGCTTGTGTTCGCGGGAGTTTTGGCCGCCTGCGGATCAAACGGCTCGAATAAAAAGGAAATCGTCGTCGCCGCGACAAAAACACCGCATGCTGAAATCTTAAAAGAAGCGGAACCGCTCTTGAAGGAAAAAGGCTACACATTAAAAGTAAAAGTGCTGAATGATTACAAAATGTACAACAAAGCGTTAGCTGATAATGAAGTGGATGCGAACTTCTTCCAGCACGTTCCTTACCTTGAACAGGAAATGAAAGAAAATAAAGATTACAAACTCGTGAATGCCGGAGCCGTTCACCTTGAGCCATTCGGAATTTACACGAAAAAATACAAATCACTGAAAGACCTGCCTAAAGGCGCGACCATCATCATGACGAACAATGTCGCTGAACAAGGCCGTATGCTGGCGATGCTTGAAAAAGCCGGGCTGATCACACTTGATCCGAAGGTAAAAACGATTGAAGCCACTACGAAAAACATTACGAAAAACCCGAAAAACCTGACTTTCAAAAAAATCGCCCCTGAATTAACGGCGAAAGCATATAATGAAGAAGAAGGCGATGCAGTCTTCATTAACGTCAACTATGCGATTCAAAACAAACTGAATCCGTTAAAAGATGCGATTGAAGTGGAATCAACGAAAAACAACCCGTACGTAAACATCATCGCCGTACGCAAAGGTGACGAAAAATCAGAGAAAATCAAAGCGCTTATGGAAGTGCTTCACTCTAAGAAAATCAAAGACTTTATTGAGAAAAAATACGACGGAGCCGTGCTTCCCGTATCTGAATAAAGCGAAAACCCCGGATGAATCATCCGGGGTTTTTTTCGGGTATTAATCGGAGAACTGTCCATAATAAAAAGGAAGGTTAACGATTGGAGGGAATGGCAGTGGCCCAATACCAGGATAACGGGAAAAGCGTGCATGACGCATTGAAACAATATAAAGAAGGTTTAGGCATATTCGAGAAAAAAATGCCGATGATGGGGCGGAAGTTTAATGAATTTACTGAACAGTGTTTCTCAGCGGATTCATTAACTGAAAAAGAGAAACAATTAATCGCTCTGGGCATCAGCATCAGCGCTCAAGATGAATTTTGCATGATTTATCATACGAAGGGCTGCCTTGACCAAGGGGCGACAGAAGAAAACATCCTTGAGGTCATCGGCGTCGCGGCGGCATTCGGGGGCGGCGCGGCTCTCAGTCAGGGAGTGACCCTCGTGCAGCAGTGCATTCAGGAATTCGGACATACGACGCATTAGAAAGAGCAATCGTGTGAATACCGTTTTTCAGATAAAGCGAGCGCCGGTTTTCGGCACATTCGAAAGGATTCAGGGGCACACTCTCTTTGGCCGGAGCAGGGGATCATTGTTACAATAGAAACAAATATATGAAGGGATTGATTCATTATCTGCACCAGCCACGAGAGACTGGACCTTGACTATACGCCTGAAATGGAAAAAGCGATGCAGAAGTCACACGGCATCGGCTACGAGGAATACGGACGGCGTCTTTCAAAAAGGATGGAAGTCGAACGGCAGAGGGAGCTTGAATATCAAAAAAGCAAGTTCCTCGCAGCGCAGCTTAATGAGAAAATCGGTCAGTAAAAAAGGGTGGATTTCCGCCCTTTTTCTGTTTCAAACAGCTTTAATTACGCCTTGATCTTTGATAAACTTTAGGAATGTTCCGGGTAATATAAAAAGTTGTATTTACTTTTCATTTGTTATAAAATTAGAATGAGAATAAATTGAGAATAATGATTATATATTTTGGAGGTATAGATATGGCTGCTTCAACATTAACGATCAAGGATCTTCACGTTGAAATCGAAGGAAAAGAGATCTTAAAAGGTGTAAACCTTGAAATAAAAGGCGGCGAATTCCACGCTGTCATGGGGCCGAACGGTACCGGTAAATCCACGCTCTCAGCAGCGATTATGGGACACCCGAAATACGAAGTTACAAAAGGCAGCATCACGCTTGACGGCAAGGATGTACTGGAAATGGAAGTGGACGAGCGCGCTCAGGCGGGTCTTTTCCTTGCGATGCAGTACCCAAGCGAAATCAGCGGTGTGACAAATGCTGATTTCCTTCGCTCTGCGATTAACGCCCGCCGTGAAGAAGGCGATGAAATTTCTCTTATGAAATTCATCCGCAAAATGGACGAAAACATGGAGTTCCTTGAAATGGACCCTGAAATGGCGCAGCGTTACCTGAACGAAGGTTTCTCAGGCGGGGAGAAAAAACGCAACGAAATCCTTCAGCTTATGATGATCGAGCCGAAAATCGCCATTCTTGACGAGATCGATTCAGGTCTTGATATCGATGCGCTTAAAGTCGTTTCTAAAGGAATTAACAGAATGCGCAGCGAAAACTTCGGCTGCTTAATGATCACTCACTACCAGCGCCTTCTGAACTACATCACGCCTGATGTCGTTCACGTTATGATGCAGGGACGCGTAGTGAAATCCGGCGGCGCGGAGCTTGCACAGCGCCTTGAAGCGGAAGGTTATGACTGGATTAAACAAGAACTAGGCATTGAAGACGAAACTGTAGGCCAAGAAGCGTAAGCGTTAGGGGGATAATCATGACATTGGAAACGAAACTATCCGTAGATCAGGAATATGTCAAAGGCTTTTCCGAAAAGCATCAAGAACCTGCCTGGCTGAAAAACCTGCGCTTACAGGCTCTTGAAAAAGCTGAAGATCTGCCGCTGCCTAAGCCTGATAAAACAAAAATCACAAATTGGAACTTTACAAAGTTCAACAAGCATACAGTAGAAAATGCGCCGCTTGCTTCTTTAGAAGACTTAGCTGATGAAGCAAAAGCGCTGATCGATATCGAAAACGAAGACAAAACGTTATATGTGCAGCGTGACCAAACGCCCGCTTTCCTTTCTCTTTCTAAAGAACTGAAAGACAAAGGCGTCATCTTTACGGACATCTTAACGGCTGCCCGTGAGCACAGCGACCTCGTTGAGAAGTATTTCATGAAAGACGGCGTTAAGGTCGACGAACATAAACTGACTGCGCTTCATGCAGCATTAATGAACGGCGGGGCATTCCTTTATGTTCCTAAAAACGTTCAGGTGGAGACGCCTGTTCAGGCCGTTTACGTTCATGAAAGCAATGACACGGCATTGTTCAACCACGTGCTGATCGTCGCTGAAGATCACAGCTCCGTCACTTACGTTGAGAACTACATCAGCACGGTGAATCCGAAAGAAGCTGTATTCAACATTATCAGTGAAGTGGTCACAGGCGATAATGCCAGCGTGACGTACGGCGCCGTTGACAACCTGTCAGCAGGCGTCACAACATACGTCAACCGCCGCGGAGCCGCGCGCGGACGCGACAGCAAAATCGAGTGGGCGCTCGGACTGATGAACGACGGCGACACGATTTCTGAAAACACGACAAACCTCTACGGAGACGGCACATACGGCGATACGAAAACCGTAGTTGTCGGAAGAGGAGAACAGACGGAAAACTTTACGACGCAGATCATCCACTTCGGTAAGGCTTCTGAAGGCTATATCCTGAAGCACGGAGTCATGAAAGATGCCGCATCTTCCATCTTTAACGGAATCGGCAAAATCGAGCACGGCGCGTCTAAAGCAAACGCTGAACAGGAATCCCGCGTTCTGATGCTGAGTGAAAAAGCACGCGGAGATGCAAACCCGATTCTTTTAATTGATGAAGACGATGTAACTGCAGGACATGCGGCATCTGTCGGCCGTGTGGACCCGATCCAGCTTTACTACTTAATGAGCCGCGGAATTCCGAAAGAAGAAGCGGAGCGCTTAGTCATTTACGGATTCCTTGCTCCGGTGGTAAAAGAGCTTCCGATTGAAGGAGTTAAGAAACAGCTCGTCTCCGTCATCGAAAGGAAAGTAAAATAATGAATATCACCGATATTCGTGAACAGTTCCCGATCCTTCATCAGCAAGTGAACGGACATGACCTCGTGTACCTTGACAGCGCGGCGACTTCCCAGAAGCCGCGTGCTGTCATTGAAGCAGTGGATCAGTATTACAACAAATACAACTCCAATGTACACAGAGGCGTTCATACTCTTGGCACGAGAGCGACAGACGGCTATGAAGGTGCGCGTGAAAAAGTCCGTAAGTTTATCAATGCGAAGTCAATGGCTGAGGTCATTTTCACAAAAGGCACGACAACTTCACTGAATATGGTGGCGCTGAGCTATGCCCGCGCCAGCTTAAAACCCGGTGATGAAGTGGTCATCACCCAAATGGAGCATCATGCGAATATCATTCCGTGGCAGCAGGCTGTCAAAGCAACCGGCGCGACTTTAAAATATATCCCGATGCAGGAAGACGGCACGCTTTCGTTGGACGACGTCCGGCAGACTGTCACAAGCCATACGAAGATCGTGGCAGTCGCTCATGTGTCAAACGTGCTCGGCACGATCAACCCGATTAAAGAGATCGCCAAAATCGCTCATGACAATGGCGCGGTCATCGTGGTGGACGGGGCGCAAAGCACACCGCACATGAAAATCGACGTTCAGGACTTGGATTGCGACTTCTTCGCGCTTTCTTCCCATAAAATGTGCGGCCCGACGGGAATCGGCGTGCTGTACGGTAAGAAAGAACTGCTTGAGAATATGGAGCCGGCCGAATTTGGCGGCGAGATGATCGACTTTGTAGGGCTTTATGAATCAACTTGGAAAGAGCTTCCGTGGAAATTTGAAGCAGGCACGCCGATTATCGCAGGCGCGATCGGATTGGGAGCCGCGATTGATTTTCTTGAAGAGATCGGACTCGACGAGATTTCCCGGCATGAGCATAAGCTTGCAGCCTATGCGCTTGACCGTTTCGAGCAGCTAGACGGCGTGACGGTATACGGTCCGAAAGAACGGGCGGGACTTGTGACATTTAATCTTGATGAGGTTCACCCTCATGATGTCGCGACTGTCCTCGATGCTGAGGGCATTGCGGTCAGAGCCGGCCATCATTGCGCCCAGCCGCTCATGAAATGGCTGGATGTATCTGCTACTGCGAGAGCGAGTTTTTATCTGTATAATACAGAGGAAGAGATCGATAAGCTCGCGGAAGCCCTCCAAAAGACAAAGGAGTACTTTACAAATGTCTTTTAATGCAAATTTAGATACATTATACAGACAAGTGATCATGGATCATTACAAAAATCCGCGCAACAAAGGGGTTTTGGATGACAGCATCGTCGTCGATATGAACAACCCGACTTGCGGCGACCGGATCAGACTGACAATGAAGCTTGACGGCGATACCGTTCAGGAAGCGAAGTTTGAAGGAGAAGGCTGCTCCATCTCCATGGCTTCAGCTTCCATGATGACGCAGGCGATTAAAGGAAAAGATATTGATACCGCCCTTTCCATGTCTAAGATTTTCTCAGACATGATGCAAGGGAAAGAGTATGACGACTCAATAGATCTCGGGGATATTGAAGCCCTTCAAGGCGTTTCGAAATTCCCGGCCCGGATTAAATGTGCCACCCTTTCATGGAAAGCACTTGAAAAAGGAGTCGCTGGCGAAAAAGGCGGCAATTAAAAGATTGGAGTGAAAATGGATGGCTAAAAAAATGCCTGAAATTGGTGAATACAAGTACGGTTTTCACGATAAGGACGTTTCCATTTTCCGTTCAGAGCGCGGATTGACAAAAGAAATCGTAGAAGAAATTTCACGCATGAAAGAAGAGCCTCAATGGATGCTTGATTTCCGCCTGAAATCTCTTGAGCATTTCTACAACATGCCGATGCCGCAGTGGGGCGGGGATTTAAACTCTTTAAACTTTGACGAAATTACGTATTACGTAAAGCCGTCTGAGCGTTCAGAGCGTTCTTGGGATGAAGTGCCTGAGGAAATTAAACAGACATTCGACAAACTCGGTATTCCTGAAGCTGAGCAAAAATACCTTGCCGGTGTTTCTGCACAGTACGAATCCGAAGTTGTTTACCACAATATGAAAGAAGATCTTGAAGAGCAAGGCATCGTCTTCAAAGACACAGACAGCGCGCTGAAAGAAAATGAAGACATTTTCCGCGAGCACTGGGCGAAAGTTATCCCGCCGACTGATAACAAGTTTGCGGCGCTTAACTCAGCTGTTTGGTCCGGCGGATCTTTCATCTACGTGCCTAAAGGCGTGAAGGTTGAAACACCGCTTCAAGCTTACTTCCGCATCAACTCTGAAAACATGGGTCAGTTCGAACGGACACTGATCATCGTTGACGAAGAAGCAAGCGTTCATTACGTAGAGGGCTGTACGGCTCCTGTGTACACAACAAACTCGCTTCACAGCGCGGTTGTTGAAATCATCGTCAAAAAAGGCGGCTACTGCCGTTATACAACAATTCAAAACTGGGCGAACAACGTTTACAACCTAGTAACGAAACGTACGGTTTGTGAAGAAAACGCGACGATGGAATGGGTTGACGGAAACATCGGTTCTAAATTGACGATGAAATATCCGGCTGTCATTCTGAAAGGTGAAGGCGCGCGCGGCATGACGCTTTCTATCGCTCTTGCGGGCAAAGGACAGCATCAGGACGCGGGTGCGAAAATGATTCACCTTGCACCGAATACGTCATCCACAATCGTATCAAAATCGATTTCCAAACAGGGCGGAAAAGTAACATACCGCGGTATCGTCCACTTCGGACGAAAAGCGGACGGCGCCCGTTCAAACATCGAGTGTGATACGCTCATTATGGATAACAAATCAACTTCTGATACAATCCCTTACAATGAAATCCTGAACGACAACATTTCATTGGAGCACGAAGCGAAAGTATCAAAAGTTTCTGAAGAACAGCTTTTCTACTTGATGAGCCGAGGTATTTCTGAAGAAGAAGCAACAGAAATGATCGTTATGGGCTTCATCGAGCCGTTCACAAAAGAACTTCCGATGGAATACGCAGTTGAAATGAACCGTTTGATTAAATTCGAAATGGAAGGTTCCATCGGTTAATAGTAAAACCCCGCCATATGGCGGGGTTTTTTTGTTTATTGAATAGTGAAATTACCGTATTCGCTTGACCGGACATGAATCGGCCCGTTTAAATTGTAGTTCTTCTCTTTGACAATATCTCGGAAAACGTCGACACGGGCAACCGATTCTCTCCATTCATCCTGAGTGTCCTCATCCGACGGATTCATCAGATCGTCATAGCGCACATCCAAGAATTTATTGAGCCATTTCTTTTCATCAGTTCCGTCTTTCGGTGACCCGCCCATTTTTTTGTTCGTGCGTTTAATCAGGGCATAAAAGGAGTCCGGATCATCGCCGTCGCCATGCTGAATCACCGTATCGTACATCACTGCTTTTGCCAAGGCCGTTTTCAGTCCGGCATTTTCTGAACGTTTCATCGCCGGCTGATAATACAAGCTGTCATTTACCTTATCTTGGGCAGCGCGGAAGGCTTTATCATTGCCAAGTGAGCGCCAGGCAGAAGCGAATCCTTTCAGATTGCTGATGTCATCGCTTTCGTCCTTCGCAAGACGACGCAATTCAGGCAAATACTTTTTCAATTTGTTATTCGGCACCGCTTTCGTGTAGACTTCGACTACTTCCAGCGCATCTCCGGTAGCCGTCGTAAAGCCGGCCCGCCCGCAAGTGTAACCTCTTCCGTCATCCAACGCTTCAACATATCCGTATTGGATTTCCGTCTTTCCGTTTTCAAAGATGCTGGTCAGCTGTTCCGCCCGGCGCTTCTGATCCTTATTCAGCCCGGCCGCAAAAACCGTACCGCTCATCATCAGGGTAAAAAATATGGTGAAAATAAGAGATGAAACCGCCGTCTTCTTCCAAAAACCTGCTTTTTTCTTCAAGCTGATTTTCATTGCCATACCCCTTTCATATGTAAGTTACGCACTCAGTATACATGAGGGGGTTGTTTTTTTGTTGAAAACACACGAATTTGTCAATATTTTGAATCCTAAGCCCTATCCGGCGCTTCATAAAAAGAACGCACCTTCATCAGACAGACAATCCCGTTCTCGCGTCATTCTCATCTGTAACATAGTCAACGCGGTGAAACCCGCATTGTACAGCCTGCTGATAAAGGGCTTCGAGCATAACCGGATCTTTGCAATATAACGTTACATACGAGCAATCTGCAATGAGAAGCACAAGCTCACAGGAACTCTCCAAATATTCCTCATACGTATTGATTTCCGTTACCATCCCGCCCGGGAAAGCTTTCAATTCAGCAAAAATCATATAATAAGGGTTTCCTTCCAGACGCTGACGGAGTTCTTGACCCTGAATGATGCGCTGATTTTGCGGAAACAGGTCTGTATCGGTGTCTTCTTTGAACTCAATATACGCCTCTCCATCACCGATAAACCACGTATAGGGAGAGATCGGGAACGGTTGTAATATATCTGCCGCAAACCGTCCGAATTGATTTGGGATGTTAAAAGTAATGCCGCGTTTCATAATAAAATGAGGAAATCGAATAACTAATGACTGACTATTTTGAAATTAAATCCATAGGAGCTTTATTTTATTACTGTAAAATTGCTATAATAATAGCTAATATGTTTCTAAATTGGAGGACTATTGTTATGAAGGGGAAAAAGATCATTATTTGTTTATTGGTCATCTGTATTATTTTCATAATCAGTTTGTTTTTTATTAAGAATAATGAAACTCCTGATTCAGCGAAAAAATTTAATACTGAACATGAAGCTTTACAGTATGCTAAACAAGAATCACCTTATATCACTGATTTTATATATGAAACAAAGGAAATTGACAATGAAAAAGTTGTGATATACAAATTTGAAGAAAATAAACAAATGGGTATAGGAACAGGAACATTGGCATGGAAAGATAAAAAAGTTATATGGGTAAAGAATGGAAATGGTGTAGCGCTTAAAAATCAGAATAATAAGACAGATATTTCATTTGATGTAAAGTCTTATTCAGGTAAAAAATATAAGTTATATGCTGGATTTAACAAAACGAAAAATCTGAAAATTGAAACTCAGACAGATAATAATGTAACCCCTCATGTGGATAAGAAATCTGGAATATATTATTTGTTAATTCCTAGTATAAATTAATCACACCTAGTTTACAAAAATATACTTCTATGGTAATATTTTAACGTGTCATAAAAATAAGGTGGGTGTATATGAAAAAGAAAGTTACGCTTTTGATTGCAGTTTTCGTGGTATTTTTGATGATTTTTGGAAATCCCTCGAAAGGATTCGCTGTCGAGCAATATACTATTAATCTATCTGATTCAAATGTAGAAAAATTTTATGATGAGGAACAAGGTGCAGTAATCGCACCATTCAAAGCGTCAGAACATGGGCTTGTACCTGTTTCAAAAGATGAATATGAAAAAACGACTGAAATAAAAGAAAACGAAGATTTAGAGAATGAGTTTGTTGTTTCTGAGGAAAGTAATGACGAATTAGAATTTAAGCCCTATGCTGACGTTGATCTTAGATATTGGAGATATAAAGAAAAATCAGCCACTAAATATTATGGTGACCCTATTAAAGTTTCAGCAACAATTAAGTGTACTACATCATCGTGCAGAGTAGATAAACAGACGCAAGCTACTGTATCTAAGTCTTACAGTGTTAATGCTTCATCAGAAATCCAAGCTATAAACTATGGAGCTAGTTTTAATTTTACGTCAGCAAAATCTTATTCTACTACATATTCCTTTACGCTCAAAAAAGGCCAATCTGGATATATAGCCTTTAAACCATACAAAAGAAAGTCTACAGGTACCCTAACGCAGTATTCTACAATGCATGGTAAAATCAGCAGTAAATCAGCCTATGGAAGATCAGCGATTAAGATGAAAACTGGAGAAGCTGATGGATACTATACTTTTGTTTTTACTAAAAAATAGTATGATAGATCAGTTTATATAGTGGAAGGATAATAGTGATAATGCCTTTATCCTCTCAATAAGGACGGGGCTTGATACTTAGCCGCGTTCTTTGATGTTCTCTTTTGTTCTTGATCTGTATATACGTTGATTATGACTTTTGAATTGATACTGGCTGCTGTTTGAAAGCTTGCGATTGTCGATTTAGGGTCTGTGTTTTCTTCACATCCATGATGATTTACGTTTAAGACATCACCTTTTCTCTATTGATAGATGGAATCTTTGATAGGAGAGCGAAGAGATTGGTCGACCTTCTGCTTTTTCATATGGGGGCAAAAGGTCGAAGCAAAGCGCTCCATTTGTTAAAATAAATAAGACAAAACAGATAGAAAAGGTGTTACACATGAAGTCTTATATGATTATCGGGGCCGGCATTCTCGGTGCGTCCGCGGCTTATCATCTCGCAAAGGCCGGGGCGGATGTAACGGTCATTGACCGGAAACACCCGGGGCAGGCGACTGACGCCGCGGCGGGGATCGTCTGCCCGTGGCTGTCACAGCGCCGCAATCAGGCATGGTATGCGATCGCAAAAGGCGGCGCCCGTTATTATGAACGATTGATACAGCAGCTTGAAGCTGACGGAGAAACAGAAACCGGTTATCAAAAGGTCGGAGCCGTCAGCCTCCATACGGATGAAAAAAAGCTCAGCCAAATGGAGGAAAGAGCTTATAAAAGAAGAGAGGACGCTCCTGAAATCGGTGACATTACAAGACTGGCTCCGGCAGAAACGAAGGCGCTGTTCCCCGCGCTGTCGGAGGAATACGGGGCGGTTCATGTCAGCGGCGCGGCCCGGGTGAACGGGAGGGCGCTTCGTAAGGCGCTGTTAAATGCGGCCGTTAAGCACGGAGCGGCTGTTTACAATGAAGAAGCGTCAATATTGACAGAGGACGGTGCCGTCATCGGTGTGAAAACCGCAGAACGCACGCTTACTGCCGACCAGGTTCTCGTAACGGCCGGCGCTTGGGCGAGAGAGCTGCTTGAGCCGCTCGGCATCCGTTTTTCAGTATCATACCAAAAGGCGCAGATCGTTCATTTAGAGCTTCAGGGAGAGGAGACGGGCAGCTGGCCCGTCGTCATGCCCCCAAACGATCAATACATTCTCGCCTTTGACAGCGGCAGAATCATAGCGGGTGCGACTCATGAAAACGATACCGGCATGGATTTGCGGGTGACGGCCGGCGGCCTCCGCGAGATTTTTGACAAAGCATTAACCGTGGCGCCGGGCCTTTCAGACAGTACTGTAATAGAGACAAGAGTCGGTTTCAGGCCGTTTACTCCCGGTTTTCTTCCCGTCATCGGCAAAGTGCCGAATATCAGCGGACTCCTCGTTGCCAACGGGCTGGGCGCCTCAGGACTGACGAGCGGGCCGTATCTGGGGGCTGAACTGGCGAAACTCGCGCTCGGTCAGCAGACGGAAATTGATTTAAGCCTTTATGATCCGGCCGGGGCGCTTGAATAAAAAATAGCTTTTGGCGCATTCTTATGATAGGATGGAGCTTTAATGAATAAGAGGACGTGACCCATTTTGATAAAAATAAACCTTCCTGCTCCTGATGTAACCATTACGGAACGGCAGCAGTCACCGTCGGAGAATGAACCGACGATTAAAGCGATTTACGGTTTCATTGATTTTCACCAAATTCCGAGAGACAAAGGCGGCATATTTATGTTTTATAACATTCATGATGAACTGCTGTTTGTCGGGAAAGCCCGTAAATTAAGACAAAGAATCAAAAAGCATTTTGAAGACAATGTGTCGCCTGTTAAACATCACAGGGACGAAGTGTATAAAATTGAAGTATGTGTCGTAAATGATCCGATGGAAAGGGAGATTTACGAAACGTACGCGATCAATACCCTTCAGTCGAAATACAACATTGAGAAAGTATTTTATAAATAAGAAAAACCGGAGCTTAAGGGCTCCGGTTTTCTTTATGTTTACAGTGCCAGCCACATCACGGCAATATGCACGATCAGCAGACAGTAAACGACGAGGAATAGCTGGACGACCTTTTTTCTGAATAACATGCAGATCATCATGAGCACAGGAAAAATCAGGACGCCGGCCGTTTTATTGATTGATGTATTCGGACGGTTTGACACGTCATAGTGAATGGCCATATCAGCAGGAAGAAACGGATAAAACACAATCGACAGAATAAAGGCGAGAACCACAGCTCCCCACAGCACTTTATCATTCATCAAAAACATATGAACACTCCTTTTTACATATAATATTATATTAGTTCGAAAAATCTAATTTATCAATATTTTACCTGTTGATTGGTGTATAATCATGTCAATGAAATTTCCATACGCTAGGAGGGTTTCAATTGACTGACAAGAAGCAAACCAGCATGTTTTCATTCTTTCTTTTTATCATGGCCGCCTGGATCATCGTTTTGTTTTTTACCGTCATCGCGGCACTGCCAAGCTCCGCCATCCAATTAACCAAGCATCAATCCAAAACCGTTTCCATGATTTATCCGCAAAGCTGGGGATTTTTCAGTAAAGATCCGAGAGAAGACAGCTTGAACATCTATCTTCTTGATGCCGATGAGGAGCTCAGATGGCCGAATAATTCTCTGAAAAATGTGATCGGTTTAAACCGCTACGGGCGGACGCAAGGGATAGAGCTCGGCCTTATGCTGGAAAAGCTGCCTTCCAAAGAGAAGTGGAATGACTTTTCGGCTGGTCAAGACTTTAAGGATACCACATTTCTGAAAATGAAAAATGAGTCCCCCTCCCCAAGGCTGAAAGGGAAAATGATCATTACATATGAACGCATTACCCCATGGGCATGGAGCCAGCATACCGAAACGAAAAGAACCATCAAAAAATACATCGGAGTGGATGTCAATTGATTCAGGATGCAAAAAAGCAGCTCACCTTATGGATGATGAAGAATCCGCCTTGGACAAATGTGTACGGGCTTGCCAGAAGCTTAATCGCCCTCGGCACGCTGCTGACATTGCTGTTCAATCCGGCATCTGTCTTCTTTAAAACGCAAAATCAAATGCTCAGTTTTTCCGACACGTTCAGCTTGTTTCTGCTGTTTCCCGATTTCCGTTACATTGAGATCGTCAAAGCCGTTTGTATCTGTATGTTAATCCTTGTCGTCATTGGCTGGCGGCCGCGAATCACCGGTTTTTTTCACTGGTGGATTTCGTACAGCTTCCAAAACTCCGCCGTTACCCTTGACGGAGGAGATCAGGTGGCTGCCGTTTTTACACTGCTGCTGCTCCCGCTGACGTTAACCGATCCGCGGAAATGGCACTGGTCTCCGTACGAGGCGTCTTTTGAGAAAAGGCCGCTTGAGCCTTATTACCGCTCCTTGTGCTGGGCGACGCTGACAATCATCAGAATACAGGTCGCAATGCTGTATTTTAACTCCGTCATTGCCAAACTGATGGAAGAAGAGTGGCAGAACGGAACCGCCGTTTATTACTATTTGAACGATCCGATGCTGGGTCTGCCGGATGCGCTTCACGGTCTGTTTGACTTTATCCTGCAGTCCAAGCTTGTCATCATCCCGACTTGGGGCACGCTTATTGTGCAAACCATTATGTTCTGCGCTTTGTTCGCTCCGAAAACATATTGGCGTCTGATATTGTTTATATCCATTTTTATGCACGAAATCTTTGCCGTTATGCTGGGGCTTACCTCGTTTTCCATTACGGTGGCTGGTATTTTGGTCCTGTTTTTGGTGCCGGCAGAGAAAACAGTAGCTTTGAACCATTACAATCCCCTTTTTATCAGATACAATTTTTTCAATAAAAGGAAAAGGAGGAAATTATATGGTTAAAAGCAAGAAGTCCGCAGCTGCCATGATGCTGGTGTTTGTTTTAATGGTTGCATTAGTCGGCCCGCATGCCGCGGCGAAAACTGAGCCATCCGTCTCTTATTCGGGTGAAGACATTTTTTCCGGCATCTTTTTCGGACAAGGTGAGGTCGCAAAGCTCCTTCCTGAAGTATGGGATACCAAGGCTGTCAAAAAGATTGATCAGGATGAATTAAAGCAAGTTTCCGATCAGGTGATCGCTGATATTAAAAAGTCATCGCCGGATTATTTTAAAGAGTTGAAAGCGGCGGTCTACAGCGGCGATTATGAGAAAGTGAACAGCGTCATTGATCAAGGTTCGCAGATTATGGCGAAAGTGCTGAAAGAAGAGTTTGACAAAAAGAGCATGGACAAAGGAAAATCAACGGCCATCGGCCAATGCGCAACGGCTGTATGGGTATTTTTAAACGCGGCGGCCGCCATTGAGACGATCGCTCTTGCGGTAGCGGCCATCATTTTGACAGTAGCAAGCGTTGACGAAGATTCCGACTTAGGAAAAGAGCAGCTCATCGCTAATGTCGTTGACCGCATTAACGCGCAGCACTGAGGCTGAAGAAAGAAAACGCTAAGGAAACGAACCTTAGCGTTTTTTTGATTGAAGCATCTGTTTTAAATATGCTTCTGAATCAAAGCCGAGTTCCTCGTCAGCTTCTTTTTTCAGTTCAAGCTGAAGTCGCACGTACGTGTCATATTTCGGGCTGAGCTTTTGAAGAAGATTGCTGAAAGGCGATCCCGCCTTCAGCGCGGGCAGATCAGAAGCGGATTCTCCGACCTTGATCAGGCTTTCTCTGTATTCTTCATCTGTCTGCACTCTTTTCACAAGCTGAATGATGATGTTTTTATGAGTGTCCCAAGTGGCAGGGTCTCTCTCCAAAATCCGCTCGATAAATTGGTCATGCTGGACTTTGTGCTCCTGGAGCTGAGCCGGATCCTCCTTGCCGACCAGCTGCATCATCGGGTGTTCAGCCGGAACTTCTTCCATATCATCCAATACTTTAATAAGCTCCGCCCATATCGCTTTTTTCTCATCTGTATCAATAGAAAAGTCGAGGAACGGTTCAAACAGCGCGGCGATAAATTCTCCGAAATCTCCCGGGAACAGTTTTTTCAGCTGAAGTCCCATATACTTCGGTTCATCTATTTTGACCTCGCCGATATCATGCAGAATGGAATCGACATTTTCCGCATCTTCCACGCGCTTGATCAGCATTTCAGTCAGTTTCCGTTCCTGCTCAAGCTCTTCAATCTGCCGGCTGAGCTTTTGATGCTGCTGGCGCAGTATATCATGCAGACTGCTGCCCTCTAAGAGGAACGCTTTAATATCGCTTACAGACAGTGCCAGCATTCGGAGGGCGGCAATCATTTTCAGCGTATTCACGTTCTGAGCGGAATACTCACGGTATCCGTTATCAGGGTTTTTGCTGACGGTGATTAAACCTTCCTGCTCATAATATTTGATGGCTTTTTTCGTGAGACCCGTCTGTCTGGCGGCTTCTTTTATATTCATTCTGAATCACTCCCTGCTTTTCATTCTAAACGTGTCTCTAAGGGTCAGGTCAAGAGAGGGCGGGAAATAAGACGGGTTTATTTTATATTTTAGAAATTTCAGAAAATATGATTGACAACGCACCTTTGTTGCGATTAATATAACGTTATATAATGTTATATAACGTTATATAATAAAACACTGAGGAGTGAAGGATTTGAGTCAAACTGCCGCACAAGTGAATCACAAGGTTCAGGCTTTCTTGGATGATCTGAAAGGAAAAACGATTGACCACGTCTTTTTCGTCGCTTGCGGGGGTTCTTCAGCCATTATGTATCCGAGCAAGTACGTGTTTGACAGAGAGGCGAAAGCCATCAGCTCTGATCTCTACAGTTCAAATGAATTTATTCAGCGCAATCCCGTTCAGCTCGGAGAGAACTCGCTCGTGATTTTATGTTCTCATTCAGGCAATACGCCGGAAACGGTGAAAGCCGCCGGTTTCGCCAGAAAAAAAGGTGCGCTTACGATTGCGATGACCTATGAGCCTGATTCGCCGTTAGCGAAAGAAGCCGAATATGTCGCGGTTTATGACTGGGGTGAGAACGCACAGGCGATAAATACGAATTACGGGGTTCTGTATCAAATCGTGTTCGGCGCTTTACACGTGCTGGAAAACCATCCCGCGTTTGAGCAGGCGATCGACGGACTCAATAAACTCCAGACCGTATATAACAAAGCGCTTAAACAAGAAGCGGATCACGCAAAGGCATTCGCGAAAGCCCACGAAAAAGAAGATATCATTTACACGATGGCAAGCGGTGCGAACTACGGCGTCGCTTACTCCTACAGCATCTGCATTCTCATGGAAATGCAATGGATTCATTCCCACGCCATTCATGCCGGAGAATATTTTCACGGACCGTTCGAAATCATTGATGAATCCGTTCCATTTATTATCCTGCTCGGCTTAGACGAAACAAGACCTCTTGAAGAACGGGCGCTTTCCTTCTCAAAAAGATACGGCAAAAAACTGACTGTGCTTGATGCGGCAGCATATGATTTTTCCGGAATTGACGATTCTGTAAAAGGCTATCTGGCTCCTCTCGTATTAAACCGGGTGCTCAGAAGCTATGCGGATGCGCTGGCGGAAGCAAGGAACCATCCGTTAAGCCAGCGGCGTTACATGTGGAAAGTCGAATATTAAGAACGCGCATTATATTTCACCGGACTATAATGATATATAACGTTATAGTCCGGTGACAAAGGAGGAAAAGCATCTGAAAAAGTTCATCTGCCTGTTCGTTCTGTTAGCCGTATGTCTGTCAGCCGCCGCCTGTTCAAGCCAAAGCAGTTCCTCTGACGGAAAAGTGACCCTGAAGTTTTTTCACAGGTGGCCGAAGGAGCCGGAAAAAAGCTATTTTGAAGAAGTGGTCAAAGAATTTGAAGCCGCTCATCCGGATATTCATATCCAAACGGAAGCGGTCTTAAACGATTCTTATAAAGACAAGGTGAAAGTCATGCTCGGAACAACGAGCCCCCCTGATATTTTCTTTTCATGGAGCGACCGGTTTGCTTATAAATTCATCAAAGGAGATAAAGCCCTCGATCTGTCGTCTTACTATCAGCAGGATAAAGATTGGTCCTCACAGCTTGTGCAGTCACAAATCAAACCCTTTACGCATGACGGAAAACAGTACGGTGTTCCGTGGCAAATGGACGCTAAATCATTCTTTTATAATAAGGACATTTTTCATACATTACATTTGAAGCCCCCGGCGACATGGGATGAACTGATCACAGTCTCTGAGAAATTGAAAGAGAACGGATATATTCCGATCAGTTTCGGCACAAAAGCGCCTTGGACGATTTCTCATTATATCGGGACGCTGAACCAGCGTATGGTGGATGAAAAAACGCGGGCGAAGGATTACAGCCCGGAAACCGGGGAGTTTACGGACGAAGGCTATGTCAAAGCGCTTGAAAAGCTTCAGGAACTGCTGCCGTACTTTACAAAGCACGTGAACTCCGTTGATCACGAATACGTGCGCCAGCAGTTTACAAGCGGAAAAGCGGCGATGATTTATGCGGAAACGGCAGAAATTAAGCTCGTCGAACCGGTCAATCTGGGCTTGTTTCCTTTCCCGAAAATCAGCGGCGAAAAGGGATCTCCCCGTGCACTGACCGGATCTCCGGAAGGATTTATGATTTCCTCAAAAACGAAGCACCCGAAAGAAGCCATGGAATTTCTTCAGTTTTTAACCTCGAAAAAAATGGGAGAGAAGCTGATAAAAGACGTCGGTAAATACAGCGCGGTTCAAGGAACGGCGACAGAAAACAATTCCGCCCCGATCCAGCGCGAAGCCGTGCAGGATATCGTCCGCGCCGAATCAATGGTGCCCTGGTTTGATATGGATGTTGACGTTGAAATCGCCGATGTGTATGCGGCAGGCGTTCAGCAGATGCTCGGCGGCACAATGACACCGCGCGAGGTGATGAATTCCGTGCAGAAAGCGGCGCGTCAGGTCAGAGCGTCATCTGAATAGAACAGATTTCTTTGGAGAAAGGAGATGAGGATTTCCTTGGTCAGCCGAAAACGTTTCATTCCGTATCTGTTTCTCGCGCCCGCGCTGATTTTTCTGCTGTTCGTTTACATTCCGATTATTGAGAATGTGTTTTTCAGTCTGTTTGAATGGAGCTCATTTCAACCCGAAAAGACGTTTATCGGTTTGAAAAATTATATTGACCTGTTTCACGATCCCGTGTTTTTTACAGCACTCCGCAACAATGTGCTGTATGCGGTCATATCGCTGATTTGCCAGGTTGGCGGCGGCTTAATTCTGGCGGCCGTGCTGGAAGACAGATTGGTAAGAAAATGGTCGCCGTTTTTCCGCACGGTCTTTTTTCTTCCGGTCGTTATTTCCATGACCGTCATTGCGCTGTTGTTTGATTTTATTTATAACCCGGAAATCGGTCTTTTGAATCAGCTGCTGGAAGCCGTCGGACTTGATGAACTGACCCGGGCGTGGCTGGGCGATGAAAACACCGCTATGCTGTCTGTCATTTTTGTGTCTCAATGGCAGTCTGTCGGTTACATCGCCATGCTGTACATTGTCTCGATTCAGAGCATTCCCGCTGAATTATATGAATCGGCGCAGCTGGACGGAGCCGGAAAAATCCAGCAGTTTTTTCACATTACGGTGCCGCAGACGAAAGAAATGTCGTTTGTTGCCGTGGTGATGACGCTGACCGGCGCATTTACCGTATTTAATGAACCGTATATTCTGACCGGCGGAGGGCCGGGCAATGCTTCAGAAGTGCTGAGCACATTTTTGTATAAGAGCGCTTTTACAAAGGATATGATGGGCTACGCTTCTGCGATCGCGACGGTGGTGCTTTTGATGACGCTTGCTCTGTCGCTTATTCAGATGAAATTCTTTAAGACCGGAAAGGAGGGGTAGCCGATGCTTCCTGAAAAGACGGACTTGCGTCATGCCCGTCAGGCCGTCAGAACAGGCGGAAAACCGAGAAAATGGTATGTCGGGGAAACGTCTGTGTGGCTGTTTCTCTTTATCTACCTCATTGCCGTTGCTTATCCGCTGTTATGGATGGCGGTCAGCGCCTTTAAAAGCTCGGATGAGATTTTTGAGCACAGCTGGTCGCTGCCCTCTGTCTGGCATCCCGAAAACTTCGTATCCGCATGGAACCAAGGGATTTCCGCTTATTTTATGAACAGCGTCATTGTGACCGTGCTGACTTGTCTCATCACCGTATTTGTGAGCGCCTGGGCGGCATACGGGCTGGCCCGTTTTCAATTTAAAGGAAAAGGGTTTGTGCTGATCATTTGTCTTGGCGGCTTGATGCTGACGCCGCAGGTCAGTCTTGTGCCGCTGTACTCCATTATCCAGTCATTGGGACTGTACAATACGTATTGGGCATTGATTCTTCCGTACGCCGCCTACCGTATTCCGTTTACCGTGATTCTGATCCGTTCCTATTTTTTGTCGATTTCCAAAGAGCTTGAGGAAGCTGCCTATCTGGATGGATGTACAAGTTTCGGAATATTTTTCAGAATATTCTTACCTATGGGCGTGCCGATTCTGGTGACATCAGGCATTTTGACGGCTTACCATACATGGAATGAGTTTATGTTTGCAATTATTTTTATCGATGATGAAAATTTACGGACGATTCCGGCCGGGCTGATGCAGTTCAGAGATGCGCTGCAGACGGATTGGGGCGTGCTGCTGGCCGGGCTGACGATTTCTGCTGCTCCGATCATCGCGTTGTTTTTATTGATGCAGAGATATTTTATCCGCGGCATTGCAGCGGGAAGCGTGAAAGGATAAGGAGGATGAAAAGATGAAACTGATAGCGGCCGGAGATAATGTAGTAGATTATTATCAGGATCAGGAGACGTTTTACCCAGGCGGAAATGCGTTAAACGTAGCCGTGCTTGCCCGGCGCTTAGGCCACGAAACTTCTTATATCGGGATTCTCGGCAGTGATGAAGCGGCGGATCACGTATTGAATGTGCTGAAATTGGAAAAGGTGAATGCCGATCTGATCCGCCGGGCATACGGAGAAAACGGGATGGCGGTCGTCACGCTTGATGAAAGAGGGGACAGGATATTTGCCGGATCAAATAAAGGCGGCGTGCAATCGCGTCTGACGCTCGCTTTTCAGGAGAATGACATCTCATTTATCGCCGGACATGATTTGCTGCATACGAGCGTATACAGCAGGATAGAACGTGACCTTCCGATGCTGAGCGGCCATGTGCCGATTTCCTTTGACTTCTCTGTAAAACGTGACGAAGCCTATTTAGAAGCGGTCTGTCCGTACGTGACGTATGCGTTTTTTTCCGGGAGTGATTTGAGTGAAAGTGAATGTGTGCGGCTTGCCGAAAAAGCCCGCGGTTTCGGAGCGAAAATCGTCTGTCTGACAAGGGGGGAATATGGCGCGGTGTTATCGGATGGTGAACGCGTCTATCATCAGCCGGTGGTAAGAGCTGATATAATAGATACATTGGGCGCGGGTGATTCTTTTATCGCCGGGTTTCTTACCGATTTCTTCGAGCATCAGGATATTCGGCGAGCGCTTACTGCGGCCGCCGGGACGGCTGCCAAAACATGCGGAGGGTTCGGAGCGTTCGGTTACGGGCATCCCTACAGGCCGGGCGGCGGGAAAAGCAGTGAAAAAACGAGAATACGATAAGCATTGTCTCGTTTTTTATACTTGTTACGCATAGGGACTGTTAATGGTAAACGTGACGCGGTCGGTATGCATTACAAACAGCGAGCTGTATATCGGCTGGTCTTTTGACATAAAAGCGGTTTTGTCAATTTCAAAAAGCGCATCCCCGATATCACAAGCCAGATAGCGGCTTTCTTCCTGCTTGGCGTATACGACATTTAACAGCTTCGTATTATGGGTGGGCACCACCTGATAGTGCTGTTTCAAAATGTCATGCATCGACACGCCGCCTTTAATATGCTTGCCGATGTCGGGAAATAAACTGAGCGGATAGTGGGCGATTTCGAATGAGAGCGGCTGGTCGTCGTGAAATAAAATGCGTTTTAATTCAAGAACGGGACTTTCGGAATCGACGCGAAGTTTTTGGGCGATGGATTTAGGCGCTTCAATGATTTCATGAGAAAGGATCTGGTGTTTCGGTTTTTTCCCCGTTGATTCCATAAATTCAGAGTAGCCGTTGACCGCGATGAGCTCCCGCTTCAGTTTA
Source organism: Bacillus sp. A1 (assembly GCF_042296235.1). NCBI lineage: Bacteria > Bacillati > Bacillota > Bacilli > Caryophanales > Bacillaceae > Bacillus > Bacillus sp. A1. The sequence goes on along the minus strand of NZ_CP141181.1, from coordinate 3,175,815 downwards.
GGGCTTTTAACGAACGTTCCCTTTCCCTGCTGCCGGACGAGCCAGCCTTCTTCCACAAGATCAAGGATGGCCTTCCTGACCGTTATGCGGCTCACGTTGTACGTTTCGCACAGCTCATTTTCAGTCGGCAGTTTTACGGACGGCGAATAAACGCCCTTCTTGATATCGTCCGCGATAATTTGTTTCAGCTGAATATATAAAGGTTTCGAGCTCCCGTTATTTAACAATGGGACGGACCTCCTTTGTCAAGTAGTAGTACTATTATATGTATTATGACGTTATAATACAAATTTGCTTTTCATTTATGAATCTGTCAGAAACCCCGAACATTTTTAACATAACAGAAAGATGTGGCGGTTTCCAGTATTGGAGGAGGTTTCGAATGGCATCATTAACATTTGACCATATCAAAAAAACATACGGCGCCCAATCGGCGGCAGTGAAGGATTTTCACTTAGATGTAAAAGATGAGGAGCTGCTGGTGCTTGTCGGTCCCTCCGGCTGCGGCAAATCTACGACACTCAGAATGATTGCCGGACTGGAGAGCATTTCTGAGGGGAAGCTTTATATCGACGGAGACGCGGTAAACGATCTGCCCCCGAAGGATCGTGATATCGCGATGGTTTTTCAGAATTACGCGCTGTATCCCCACATGACGGTGTTTGACAATATGGCGTTCGGTTTGAAGCTCAGAAAGCTGCCGAAAAAAGAAATCGCAGAGCGAGTCCGGACGGCCGCTGATATTTTGGAAATCGGGCATCTGCTCAAGCGGAAACCGAAGGCTCTCTCAGGCGGGCAGCGGCAGCGGGTTGCGCTCGGCCGGTCGATCGTGCGGGAGCCGAAAGTGTTTCTGATGGACGAGCCGCTTTCCAACTTAGATGCGAAATTGCGAGTGACGATGCGCGCCGAAATCAGCAAGCTCCATCAGCGTTTGAAAGCGACCATCGTTTATGTGACGCATGATCAGACGGAAGCGATGACAATGGGCGACCGGATTGTCGTGATGAATGAAGGAGATATTCAGCAGGCCGCAAGCCCCCATGAGATTTATCATTATCCGGCGAATATGTTTGTGGCGGGTTTTATCGGTTCTCCGAGTATGAATTTTATAAAAGGCCTCATTGAAGAAAGTCACGGGCAATGGTATTTTGCCGGTTCGTCCGTTCGTCTGCCCATTCCGAAAGAAAAAGCGGCCGTTCTTGTGCAGAAAGGATACAGCGGTAAGGAGATGATTGCGGGGCTGCGTCCGGAGCATTTGACGCTTGCCGGACAATCAGAGCACCCGCCTGAAGCGGTGTGCCGCGCTGTGGCGGAAGTATGTGAAAACTTAGGCGCGGAGATGTACGTTCATGCGGTGAGCGGAGGTGACCGCATGACGATCCGTCTTGACGGCGCTTCACAGGTGAAACCCGGCGATGCCATTCTGCTTGCGGTCAATATGAACCGGGCCGTCTTTTTTGATGCCGACACTAAAAACGCCGTATATTGAAAAAGGGAGCCTGATGATCGGGGCTCCCTTATCACTTCTTATGATACGATTACCAGATTTCGTCCGCCCATTCCGGATGGTCGATAAACGGATTGCGGTTATGCTGATAGTCTTCGTAAATGATTTCGTTCCGCCGTTTTTCCTTACTGTCGACGGGGTCTTGTTGATTCCATTTGAGCAAAACGGACAGTTTTCCCATGTAAGGAGCTGAGCCGTTTCCGGTTTTATCATTCAGCTCAAGGTCGGGATACCCGTCTTCTCCTTCATAACGCACCGCCATGTAAAACAGCATGCGGGCGACATCTCCTTTGACCTCATCGTGCGGCTCCCAGGAATCACCGTCGTAATAATTGCCCGGCGCTTTCGGGTATTCTGAGCCGCCGTTATCAAAATCCATGTTTCCTCTGGCACTGTTCACCTGGACGTCTGCAGGGCGCAGATGATGAATGTCCGTCCCGGGGCCGGCAGCTGTTCCGAAGTTTCCGTGTGACTTTGCCCACACGTGTTCGCGGTTCCAGTCCCCGACGCTGCCGCCGTTTTTACTTTTGGCCCGTGATTCCTGGGTGTAGAGCAAGATGACATTGTTCGGATTTGCCGGATCTTCGTCAGTTTCCTTCAATGCATTCCAGACTTGGCTGTAAGACAGCTTTGTATGTCCGCTGATGATGCGGTGCAGGGCGCTCTTTAAGGCCGTTCCGCTTTTTCCGGAAGCTTCTTTGTAATATGTGTCCGTATCCGCAGACGGAGTGATGACAGCTGAGGCAGTTTGCGGAAAAAGAGTTGTGCCGCCGGCAGTTGAAACCGCCATCCGGCTGTACAGATTCGTGTCAGCCGGCGCGCCTGCAGAGGCTGACGGCGCGGCCCATCCAAAAATGAAAAACAGGCAGACAATCGGCAGAAACCAAAGTTTTTTTGTCATGACTTGCCCTCCTTTACCTCTATTATCCAAAAAATAAATCCAATATTCTATCTTTTTTGAAAAATGGTTCCTTCGGCTTATTGGCCAAAGTATCCGGAAAATCATTGATTTTTTGGAAGATATGATAATGAACTCGTTATGCGCTCCTTCTATAATGAAGATCATCTTGTCAGTTTTTCAGTTTAAAAGGAGGGCGTGTATGGAACATCAGCAGCTTTCGGCGGCGAATATCGGGATTTCCGATGACATACAATGGCTGTCTCAATTCGGCGCTTCCGCTTCCGGCGGAGTGACGAGGCTTTTATATACGAAAGAATGGATGGACGCCCAGCTTGCCGTCAAAAAGAAAATGGAGGCGTTCGGGCTGGAAACGGCATTTGACGATGTCGGTAACGTGTTCGGCCGTCTGAGCGGCACAGAATCGCCTGATGAGGTGATTCTGACCGGGTCGCATATTGACACCGTTATTGACGGCGGCAAATATGACGGAGCGTTCGGCGTGCTGGCGGGCATGCTGGCGATCCGGCATTTGCATGAGACGTGCGGGCGTCCGAAAAAAACGCTGGAAGCTGTGTCGCTCTGTGAAGAGGAAGGGAGCCGTTTTCCCATCACCTATTGGGGCTCAGGCAATATCACCGGTGCTTTCTCACTTTCAGATGCGGAAACGCCGAAAGACGCGTCCGGCATTTCTCTGAAAGAAGCCATGCGGCATAACGGCTTCGGTGCAGGCCGTTATCCGGCGCCGCTGCGCACTGATATTAGTGCCTTTCTGGAAATTCATATAGAACAGGGGCAAACGCTTGAACGATCGGGAAAGGATATCGGGATTGTCACCGGGATTGCCGGACAGAGACGCTATACCGTTACGCTTGACGGTGAATGCAACCATGCGGGGACCACTTCAATGAAATGGCGGAAAGATCCGCTCGCGGCGGGAAGCAGCATCATCCATGAACTGATGCTTTCAGCGGAAAGACAGCCGGAAGAGCTCCGCCTGACGTGCGGGAAAATGACGGTTGAGCCGAATATGGCGAATGTCATTCCGGGCCGTATCCAGTTTTCCGTTGATATTCGCCACCGGCAGGAAGACGTGCTGGCAGCCTTCCATCAGAAACTGGTATCGATTGTTGAAAACATCAGCCGCAGCAAAGGAGTCAGACCCTTTATTGATGAATATATGAGGATAGAGCCGGTTCAAATGGATCAGAAACTGACGCGAACCGCAGCAGAGGCTGCAAAAGAGCAGGGGGCGGACCCGGAGAAGATCGTAAGCGGAGCGGGACATGACGCCCAGATGCTCGGCAAAACCTTTCCGGCCTGCATGCTGTTTGTGCCGAGCCGTGGCGGGATCAGCCACTCGCCGCTTGAATTCACACCCGCACATCAGCTTGAAACCGGCGTCCTTACGCTGGCGAATGTATTACATAAACTTGCCTATTAACGTAAAGGGGGAATCGGCGTGCCGACCAGAAAAGAATTGTGCATTCCGCAAAGAACGATTATGACACCGGGACCGACAGAAGCTGAACCGAGAGTGCTGAGGGCGATGGGCGCTCCGATCATCGGCCAGTTTGATCCGGCATTTACCGGCATCATGAACGAAACGATGCAAATGCTCCGTGAATTGTTTCAAACGGAAAACCGCTGGGCCTATCCGATTGACGGTACATCAAGAGCGGGGATTGAGGCTGTTCTCGCAAGTGTGATAGAACCGGGCGACAGCGTGCTCGTTCCGATATACGGACGCTTCGGATACCTGCTGACTGAAATCGCCGAGCGATACGGAGCGGACGTTCATATGATCGAGTGTGAATGGGGAACGGTCTTCCGGCCTGACGAGATTATCAGCGAGATGAAAAAGATTTCCCCGAAAATCGTCGCTATGGTGCACGGAGAAACATCAACGGGGCGGATTCACCCGCTGAAAGAAATCGGGGAAGCGTGCCGCGCCCAAGACGCACTCTTTATCGTGGATGCCGTGGCCACGATCGGAGGTTGCGCCGTAAAAACGGATGAATGGAAGATTGACGCAGTCATCGGGGGAACGCAAAAATGCCTATCGGTCCCTTCCGGAATGGCGCCGATTACTTATAATGACCGGACGGCAGCTGTCATTGCCGCGCGTAAAAAGGTAGAACGGGGCATTGCGACGGCGGCTGACGGTAACATGCTGTCCGGTCATCGGCCGATTACGAGCAACTATTTTGATCTGAGCCAGCTCGAAGATTATTGGAGTGAAAGAAGGCTGAATCACCATACAGAAGCGACAGCAATGCTTTATGCGCTGCGGGAGGGTGTGCGTCTTGTCCTGGAAGAAGGACTTGAAGAACGGTTCCGCAGACATCGGCGTCACGAAAAAGCGCTTACGGCGGGACTTGCAGCGATGGGCCTTGATTTATTCGGCGATCCGGAGGCGAAGCTGCCTGTCGTCACATGTGTGCAGATTCCGCCGGAAGCAGACGGCGAATCGATCAGAAGTATGCTTTTGTCTCAATTCGGAATTGAAATCGCCAGCTCATTCGGTCCGCTGCAGGGGAAAATTTGGCGAATCGGAACGATGGGCTACAGCTGCAGAAAGGAAAATGTGCTGTTTGTGCTAGCCGGACTTGAAGCGGTTCTGATCAGACACGGAGTTGCCGTTAAAGCTGGGGAAGCGCTGCAGGCGGCCCTTAACATATATGATCTGCCGGCTGAAACCGGTGTGCTGTCATGAGACTTGAAAACGAGATTGAAATCATCTGGACTTTTTTCCCTTTTGCCCGTTATACTGAATGGTATAAAAAATGACAAATATGGAATGATCATCTGTTTGTCTGGGGAGAAGGTAAGAAATCATGGCGTACATAGGCCGATTGTCAATTTTAATGCTGAATATGTTTATTGCGATGCTTGGAATCGGATTGATTATTCCGATTATGCCCACCTATATTACCGAATTCGGAGCGACGGGCAGCACGATGGGTCTGCTTGTTGCGGCGGCGGGGCTTACACAGCTTTTATTTGCGCCTATTGCCGGGGAAATAACCGACAAATACGGACGGCGGAAACTGATTATTTTCGGCATCGCCGCCTTTGCCGTGTCACAATTGATCTTCGCTTTTGCCGGAAGCCTGTGGCAACTGTTCGCATCCCGGCTTTTGGGCGGAATGGGCGCGGCGTTTTTAATGCCGTCAATGTTCGCTTACATAGCGGATATTACGACCGAAGAAGAACGCGGGAAAGGAATGGGGCTGTTCAGCGCGGCGATGACGCTCGGTGTCGTCATCGGGCCCGGTGTCGGAGGCTATTTGGTTCATTACGGCATGTCTGTGCCGTTCATCGTGTCCGCAAGTCTCGCCTGCTTTTCAACGGTGCTTTCATTTTTCTTTCTGCCCGAAACGCTGGGGCGTGAAAAGCAGCTGGAAGCCCGGGCTAAAACGGAAAAACGTGAGCATCTGTTTAAGCAAATGTCACGCGCGCTCAAATCGCCGTTCGCGTTTATGCTGATTCTGGTTTTTGTGCTGAACTTCGGAATTATGAACTTTGAATCGGTTTTCGGCCTTTACGTTGACCATAAACACGGATTTAAAGCCTCTGATATTGCCTTTATTATTACGGCTGCGGGTCTCATCGGCGTGTTTGTGCAGGCGGTCGGCGTCAGTTATCTCGTCCGCAGGTTCGGGGAAAAACGCGTCATTAACGTGACGTTGATCGGGGCGGCTGCAGGACTTGTGTGGTGCCGGTTTGCTGGTTCATATTGGACTGTTTTTGCCGCGGCAATCTTTTTTCTGACGCTGACATCGCTGCTCCGGCCGGCGGTTAATACGATGCTGTCGAAGCTTGCCGGTGACCAGCAGGGGTTTGCCGGAGGGATGAATACCTCATTCATCAGCTTAGCGAATATCGCCGGACCGTCTGCTGCCGGTTTTCTCTTTGATGTAAATATGGAATTTCCGTATATGCTGGGAGCGGCCATTCTCGCCATCAGTTTTCTGGCCGCGCTTGGCTGGGGCAAAAAGACACAGACCCGGCCGTTCACGCAGCAAGGATAAGAATCAAAAGCCTCCGGGTATCCGGAGGCTTTTTGCTATCTCATAGGGAGGAAAAAAATGAATAGACTTAAAACCCTGTTTATTTTCATTTGCATACTGATCGTCACAACCTCTTGCGGTCTCATCCCAACTGGGAATGAAAAAGAGGAAAGAAGCAGCAATCAAAAGACTGTATTAAAGGATATTGACAATGCAAAATTTATTGTTGGTTTTTCTAACACTTTAGATAGGGGAAGTGAGATTGGGGTTTACAGTGAAGATGGTACTAAAATGGATAGCTTGGAATTGAAAGATGGTATAAATTTTACGATGTCTTCACATAACAAAAACGATACGTACTTCTCATCAAATAGAAGCAATAATCACTTGATGATAGACAATAAAACCGGAACAATAAACACAATAAATGAAAAGAGTTTGTCAAAAACAACTGAGGATGAAGGTGCTTTCTTTATAAATAGTTCTGACGGTTATATCATCCATGACATTAACGTTGGATATACAGACAAAGGGCTGGAGAGTGAATTGGTATATTGGAAGGAAAACAGCCGAAAAAACAAGAAACAAATAAAGCTTGACGGAGAACTTGGATCAGCAATCGTCGCTAAAAATAAAATTTATGTCATTTCAAGTGATGAAGAAAGTATGTCCATCCTTTCAATTAACCCAGAGACAAATAAGCAAGAGAACAAGGCATCCATACCGAATAAAGGGATATACTTCATGGATGAAAAGGATGCGTTCCAAGCTCTAGATGAAAATACATTTGTACTGGCAGTTAATGATAACGTGAATGAGAAAGAGAATTCTAAGCTCATATTAATAGACAAAGAGACGCTAAAGGTAAAAAAAGAAGTCGAGATGGAGAAAGGGTTTCATCCTGCAAAATTGAAAATAGTAAAAGATAAAGTCTTAGCCGTTTCTTTTGATGGGAAGCTGCAGATATTTGATAAAAAAATGGTTAAGAAAAACTCTTTCAATTTTTATGCGGGGGATGATAACAAATTAATGAATGATGTTCAATTCACTGATAGAGAGATGTATGTTTTAATCAAAAACTTTGATATCCAGCGCGATAACAAGCTTGGAGACATCACGTCTTATGATTTGAAATCAGGCAAAAAGGTAAAAACAATCCCGCTAAAAGCAAACAAAGAGTGGGAAATTGCACGTTTTGAAATTTTAAAATAAGTTTAGGTGATTAGATCAGCTCCAGTTCATTCTGCATATATTTACTCATCATTACCGGGAGATTCCAGCATGGTTCAGTGTACGCTGTATAGGACAATAAGGATCATTGAAGGGATGGATTGACATGAATAGTATTAGGTACATATTGTATTTTGTGATTTCTTTCGTTTTACAGCTTCTCTGGTTCTTCTTAGTAAAAGAAAATTCTAATGCAACTATACTGGACATGTTGATGATGTCTCTATTATTCACATTATTTATGTTCATCTTAGATAAATTTCTCAAAAAAAAGCAGGCTGCATAAGGCCTGCTTTTTTTGTTGTAGACTTAAAACTCAAACTAAGATTTATGATCAAGACGAATGAAATTTTGCGGTTTTATTGCGGACATACATAATTTTGGAAATGTTAGAATATGATATAAAAGGAGGAGTGGCCTTGTGAGTTCTGTTTTACCATCATCGGAGGTTGGCGTTAAGATTAATGAATGGTACAAAATGATACGTCAGTTCAGTGTTCCGGATGCGGAGATTTTGAAAGCGGAAGTGGAACAAGAAATCAATGAGATGGAAGAAGACGAGTATCTACTGATTTACTACACCCTCATGAAATTCCGCCATCAGCTTATGCTGGATTATTTAGAACCGGTGACTACCCGCGTGAGACCGACAATTGACGAGCTGCTGGAAAAAATCGAAGCATCAAATAAAGGAATTTCCGGCCTGCTGTTCTATTATTCTTTATTTTTCCGCGGCATGTATGAATTTGATCAAAAGCAGTATGTAAAGGCGATCGGCTTTTATAAAGAGGCTGAAAAACAACTCGTTCATGTGCATGATGAAATTGAGAGAGCGGAGTTTCATTTTAAACTGGCTGAAGCATATTACGGTATGAAACAAAGCCACGTCTCCATGCATCACGTAAAGCAAGCGCTCGATATTTACGATCAGTATGAGTTGTATAAGGTCAGGAAAATTCAATGTCTATTTGTCATATCAGGGAACTATGTAGACTTTAAACGTTATGAAAAAAGCTTGCCGCATTTAGAAAAAGCTTTAGAGTTGTCGAAACAAGTAAACAATAATGAAAGGCTGCTCAGTTCTGCTTATTACAACATAGGAAAGAATTACGGAGACTTAGAAGAATACAATAAAGCTGAAATCTACTTAAAAAAAGCAGCGGAGATATCTGAGAAGTATAAATTGGGTAACCTTCCGCATTCCTTGTTTACATACGCAAAGCTTCTATTTAAACAAGGGAAAACAAGCGAGGCGATTCAAATCAGCAAAAAGGGACTTTCATCAGCGATATTTCAAGGAGATAAGCTGTTTGAATCTCTGCAAAAATATTTGGAGGCTTTATATATTAATGCAATAGACCAAATGGGAATCAAAAAAACAATTGATTACCTTGAGAAAAATAAAAACTATTCGTATGTAGAAGATATTGCTCTTGATACGGCTGCTGTTTATGCAGAGTCAAAGCAATATGACAAATCTTATTTTTATCATCAAAAAATGATTCAAACGCAAAAACAAATTCAGAGGGGAGAATGCCTGTATGAATTTTAGAAAAGGCGTATTTATCATTGTGTCGGCTGTCGTTTTAATGTCAGGGGTCGGTCTAGCAACATCGGCTGTTTCACTTGATGGATCATATCAAGTTTCGTCTGATCGTAATCAAACCTAAGAAGGAGAGTGCCTGTATGAATTTTAAAAAGAGCATTTTCATTATTTTGGGTCTGTCGTTATCTTTAGTATGCGGATTGGGTGTGAACACAGTGGAAAAAACACATGATACCTTTCAAACTGCTTCGGATCGTTTTCAGACTTGAACAGCAAAAGCCTTTTCTTCGGGAAAGGCTTTTTTAGTTTAGATTAGAGTCTGCTGAAAATCATAACTAACGGCTGATGATGTCAATGGAAGCAGATTTTGACGGCAGCATTTTGAGAATGTAGCTGAATGAATCCCCCTTAAATAGGATGCGGGAGAACACCCGCATCCGTGTCTCTAACTATTTCTTAACCGATCAGCCGCTGCATTCTCAGCGCGAGCCGCAGGCGCATCGTCGTCTCCGGATCTTTTAAGCTTTTGCCGAGCAGTTCCTCGCATTTTTCTAAACGATAGATCACCGTATTTCGATGGACGTACAGGCGCTTAGCCGTTTCTGAAATCTGGCAGTGGGTCTCCAGATAAACAGACAGCGTATGAAGCAGGCTCTGGTCCTCCTTTTGCCGGTCGGCCAGGCTTTGGAGGGTGGCTTCGTAAAACTTTTTCACATCTTCCGCGGGAAGCAGGCGGAGCAGCTCCGGCACGTCTTTGGCATGATAGATTTGAATAAACTCCGCGCTTCTGGACAAATGCCCGGATGAAATGGCGTCTGAAGCTTCGGTAAAAGCGTCAGGGACGTCGATCAGCTTTTGGCATATGTTTGAGATGCCGAAGGAGACAGTCCGTTTAAACTGCGTCCGGACCTGCTTTTGAAACTGCTCCAAAAAGCTGATGACAGACGCGTGCATTTCATTCCAGCTGTCTGTCGCTTCAATTAAAAGAATACCGACATTTCCTTTAATAAAGAGATGAGGGGGAAACGGAAAGGATGACAGCTCCCCTTCAAGCAGTTCAAATACATGATCGGAAACGAGCTGATTTTCGGTAAAGCTGATCGTTTTCTCATTTCGGTCGAGTTTTCCGCAAATGCACATGTATTTCTGATCCCAGCGGAGCCGGAATTCTTTGGCGCGGCTTTTGATTTCTTCATGGCCGGTAAACGAGCGGTCGATGAAATTGCTGAAAAATTCATTGCGCGCCCGTCTGCCGAATTGTTTGATGGCATTTTCTTTCAGCAGTTCAAAGGAAATGACGTTGGCCGCCTGTTCAATTGTCAAAATCATGCCTTTATCAGCGGTCTGCACCAGCTCCGGAATCACCAGATAACCGCAGTTTTTTTCAACGTTCAGAATCGGAAGGACAGAATACGCCTTTCTGTCAGACAGCATGGAAAAGCAGGTGAAATAAGGCCCGGAAAGGGAATAACAGATGTTTTTCAATACAGACGTGTCAATGGGTATGCGGTGGGACGATGATAAGAGTTTTGTATGCTGATCCAAAAGCAGCACGGGAAGCCTGAGAATGTCTGAGAGCTTCTTAAGCAGGGATTGAAGCCCCTTGCCGCTCATGATGTGGTTTGTGAATTTTTTATGGGCGTAAATGGCCTGCTGCAGCTCATTTGAACGCATATTAAGAATATGGCTCAGTGTGGCGTTGACGATATCTCCGAGCCTGATGTCTTCCGGCAGCTCAATAATCGGAAATTCATACCGGTCGGCAAGCTCCGCAACATCTTTCGGAATGACATTAAGATAACGTTTCGTTTTGATCCCCAGTCCCGCGCAGCCCCGTTTTGCCATGAGGCGGATCAAATCTTTCAACAGCTGCGGGCGGTCCTTCAAGTGGTAAGCCGTGGTGACGAGCAATTCGTTTTTATGTAAAAAATCAGCGATGTCCGGCGCATCCATCATGTTGACGTGCTGCACCTCCCTCCAGCCGCCGGACTTGCCTGCGATTAATGCGGCCCGCTCATAAGCGGGAATCTTCATCACATCATAAATATTCATCAGTCAATCTCCTTTCAGGTTCTAAAGACAACCATTGGTTAATATGAATAAAAATCATCAAAAATTATAGCGGTTTTGCTGATGTATTACGATCATAGTAGCAGTAAACTGGCAATCATAGACGCATGTTGTGATAAAAACTGACAGAAAATCGTCATCCTTACAGGGAGGAAGATAAAATGGCCTATGACGTAATTGTAAAGGGTGCGAAAGCTGTGCGAAAAGGCGGAACAGAGCGGGTTGATATCGCCGTCAAGGACGGGAAAATTGCCTTAATCGGGCCCGGCATTGACGAAAAGGCGGAACAAGTGGTGCAGGCGGACGGCATGTATGTGTTTCCGGGAGCGGTCGATTGTCACGTGCATTTCAATGAACCCGGCCGCGAAGAATGGGAAGGCATTGAAACCGGCTCAAACATGCTGGCTGCCGGCGGCTGTACGTCTTATTTTGATATGCCGCTTAACTGCATCCCTTCGACGGTAACTGCTGAAAACCTGCTGGCAAAGGCGGAAATCGCCGAACGAAAGTCAGCGGTTGATTTTGCGCTTTGGGGCGGTTTGATGCCCGGATATACCGAACATATCCGGCCGATGGCAGAAGCGGGGGCAATCGGGTTTAAAGCGTTTCTGTCTAAATCGGGAACGGATGAATTTCAATCAGCCGATGAACGGACTCTTTTAAAGGGAATGAAGGAAATCGCGGCGTGCGGCAAGGTTTTGGCTCTGCACGCAGAAAGCGACGCCCTCACTCGATTCCTTGAAGCCGAGTACGCGCTCCAAGGGAAAATTGATGCCCGCGCTTACGCTTCCTCACGTCCGGAAGAGGCCGAATGCGAGGCTGTGCAGCGGGCGATTGAGTATGCAAGAGCGACGGGATGCGCGCTTCATTTTGTACATATCAGCACGAAACGGGCCGTGCTCTCCATTCAGCAGGCGAAAAAAGACGGATTGGATGTCACCGTTGAAACGTGTCCGCACTACTTATTATTCAGCTTTGAAGACTTCCTCAAAAAAGGGGCGGCTGCCAAATGCGCTCCGCCGCTCCGCTCAGAGGCTGATAAAGAGGAATTGATCGGGGTTTTGGCTGAGGGCCTGATTGATATGGTGTCTTCGGATCATTCTCCCTGTCATCCGTCTTTGAAACGCGAGGATAATATGTTTCTGTCGTGGGGCGGGATCAGCGGAGGCCAATTTACGCTTCTCGGCATGATTCAATTAGCGATCGATCATGGGATTCCGTTTGAACATGTGGCCCGATGGACGGCCGAAGCACCGGCCGAGCGCTTCGGTTTAACGAATAAAGGACGGCTTGAAGAAGGATTTGACGCTGATTTTGCCATTGTTCGGCCGGAACCTTTTACCGTCACAAAAGAAACGATGTTTTCCAAACATAAGCAAAGCCTGTATGAAGGCCGCACCTTTCCATACCGAATTGCTGCGACCTACAGCAAGGGGCGCTGTGTGTACCAGGATGGCGGTCGTAAGCAGAGCGGGGCTTTCGGAACATTCCTGAAGCCTTCTGAAATAAAAGAGCCGATTCTCTGATGAGAATCGGCTTTTTTTGTCGTTTGGAAAGCGGGTCTCGTGGTATCTTTTTATAAAAAGGAGTAAAACACATTGTATGATCAAATCTTGAACATATTAACGGCATCGTGGTCGCGCAAGACTAGTACAAAATGGACGGAAGATTGCCCGGCCAAAGGCCAGTGCGGCGTGACGGCTTTAGTCATCCAAGATGTTTACGGCGGTGACATTCTCAAAACAAAAACCGGCACAAGCTGGCATTTTTATAACCGAATAGACGGGGAGATATATGATTTCACGAGCGGTCAGTTTTCAGAGCCGATCGTCTATCAGCACATTCTTTCTTCCAGAGATGAGGCATTTTCGGACACCAATGAACATCAATACCGGTTCCTGAAAAGTGCATTCAGAAAAAACATGGAAACGGAAAGAGAAAAACACCTGTGATAAACTAGAGTGAGAGGTGAAGGATTGTGATTTATATCGGACTGACGGGGTGGGGGGATCATGACAGCATCTATCCGCCTAAAACGGCGGGCCCGCAAAAACTGCAGGCGTATTCCTCCCATTTTCCCATCGTTGAGCTGGACGCGAGCTTTTACGCGATACAGCCCGCCCGCAATAACGAAAGATGGGTCAAAGAGACGCCGGAATCTTTTCAATTTGTCATTAAGGCATATCAAGGAATGACGGGCCATCAGCGCGGCGATATTCCCTTTGAATCGAAGGAAGAAATGTTTGAGGCGTTTAAGCTGTCATTATCGCCGTATATAGAGCATGGAAAGCTTGCCATGGTGCTGTTCCAATTCCCGCCGTGGTTTGACTGCAAGAAAGAAAACGTCGCATATTTAAGATGGTGCAGGCAGCAGATGGGCGATATTCCGTGCGCGCTTGAATTCCGCAACCGGTCTTGGTTTTCCCCGCCATTTTACGAACAGACGCTTTCTTTTATGAAGGAGGAAGGCTGGATTCACAGCATATGTGACGAGCCGCAAATCGGCGAGGGCAGCATTCCGACCGTCCTGAAAGCAACGGATGAAGAAAAAACGCTTGTCCGTTTTCACGGACGGAACAAGCAGGGCTGGATCAAACCAGACGGCGGACAAAACTGGCGTGAGGTCAGATATTTATACCGCTATAACAAACAGGAGCTCAAAGATTGGAAAAACAATCTTCAGGAGCTGAAAAAACAGTCGCGCAATCTGTATGTGCTATTCAACAATAACTCAGGCGGAGACGCCGCCGATAACGGACTTGAGATGCTTGAAATGTTAGATATCTCATATACCGGGCTTGCTCCGAAGCAGCTCGACCTATTCAGCTAGAAAAGAGGTTTCAAGACACATGTCTTATCTTATATTGATCATATTAGGATTTATCGCGGGAACGGTCGGCAGCCTGATCGGGCTTGGGGGAGGAATTATCATCGTGCCGGCAATGCTCTATTTAAGCACGATGACTCCGTTTTTCCATGACGTAACACCGCAGACTGCCATCGGCACGTCCCTTTTGGTGATTATTTTTACGGGCCTGTCATCAACTCTGGCCTATATGAAATATAAAACCGTTGACTACAAAAGCGGACTGATCTTTTTTATCGGCTCCGGCCCGGGAAGCATCATCGGCGCGTATTTGTCTAAACTTTTTAATGCGCATACGTTTTCCGTCTGGTTCGGACTTTTTATGATTTTGATTTCCATTACATTAATGCTGAAGGCGAAAGCAAAACCGGTCAATAAAGCGCATAAAGGCATGATCCGGACATATGAGGATGAATCGGGTGAGCTTTATACATATTCGTACCGTATTTTCACCGGTATCGTGATTGCCTTTTTCGTCGGTTTATTGGGCGGTCTTTTCGGCATTGGCGGCGGCTCTCTTATGGTTCCGGCCATGATGCTGTTATTTTTGTTCCCGCCGAAAGTGGCTGTGGCGACGTCAATGCTCATTATTTTCTTATCCTCCGTGACGGGTTCCGTGTCACATATCGCAGAGGGCCATGTCAATTGGCTGTATGCGCTGTGCCTCGTTCCGGGCGCGTGGTTCGGCGGCAAAATGGGCGCGTGGGTCAATAAGCGGGTGCAGACGAAAACGATCGTGCTTTTCATGCGGGTCGTCTTGATTTTGATCGGCTGTGAATTGATTTATCAAGGGATATTCAGCTAAAAGGTAGGAGAGATGGTATGTTAGAGAAGCTCCGTTTATATCATACGAATGATTTGCACAGCCATTTCGAAAATTGGCCGAAAATCGTACATTATATTGAGCAGAAGAGAAGTGAGCATGAAAAAGACGGGGAGGAAACACTCGTATTCGACATCGGCGATCATATGGACCGATTCCAAATGATAACGGAAGCGACCTTCGGCAAAGCGAATGTCGACTTGTTAAATCGGCTTGAGATCGATGCGGCTGCCGTCGGGAATAATGAAGGAATTACGCTGCCTCACGATGAGCTGGCGGATTTATATACCCATGCCGCGTTTCCCGTCATTGTGTCCAACCTGTTTGACGCGGACGGACAGCGGCCGGAATGGGCCGAGCCCTACGTGATCAAAACGCTGAAAAACGGGATGACCGCCGGCATACTGGGCGTCACGGTGCCGTATTATCCCGTCTATCAAAAACTAGGCTGGACGGTGACGGATGCGGAAAAAAGCATTCAAGAATCACTTGACGATATCAAGGGCAAAGCGGATATCATCATTCTGCTTTCTCATTTAGGCTTGATCGATGACCGGGCCGCAGCGGAAAAATTTCCCGACATCGATGTCATTCTTGAATCACATACGCACCACCTTCTTGAGGACGGACAGGACATAAACGGTGTATTGCTTGCATGTGCGGAGAAATACGGGAACTATGTCGGCTGTGTCGAGCTGACGATAGAAAGTGAATCACGAACCATTGTCAGCAAACAGGCATCTGTACAGAAAATGGCTGATTGGCACGGGGAATCTGAAGATACGGCGGCTTTTCTGAAAGAGAAAGAACGGGAAGCGGAAAACCTGCTCTCCGAACAAGTCGCCAACCTGAATGAAGAAGCCGGCGTGAAGTGGTTTGAGGAATCGCCGCTCCCGCTTCTATTAGCCGAAGCGCTGAAAAGCTGGTGCGGCTGTGAAGTCAGCATGGTGAATTCAGGCGTCATTTTGGGGCCTTTACAGAAGGGGCCTGTCACAAAGCTTGACCTGCACCGCATCTGCCCTCATCCGATCAATCCGGTGGCCGTTCGTCTTTCAGGCAGGGAACTCCAGGAAACAATCAGCCAGGCCGCCTCGGAACAAATGGAGCAGTTGCGGATAAAAGGTCTCGGCTTCCGCGGGGAAGTGATGGGCAGGATGGTATATGCCGGAGCGGAGGCAGAGGCCGGCATTCTTGAAGACGGTGTGACGCATCTCCTCAATGTGAAAGTGAACGGAGAAGAGATTGATCCGGAGCGGATATACTCGGTTGCCGTTCTCGACATGTTTACACTCGGAAAGCTGTTCCCTTACATCCGCGATTCAAAAGAAAAACAATACTTTATGCCGGAGTTTTTAAGGGATCTGCTCGCCTGGAAGCTCGCGCGGCAAGCGTAATGTCAGATATCCGCCCGCCGTTCCATTTCACCCGAATGAAGGTAAGCGGGACTTTTTAAGAGTAAAAATAAAATACTATGTCCCCTCTTACAAGCATACATTGTGATATGTAAGGGGGGATTTTTCTTGCCTAGATACCGGAGCGCTCTTCGCAAGAGAGGGCCTTTGCCTTTTCGATATGTGCTTCTTCTGTCGTTTGCTTTTTTTATCATATCGACGGTCATCAGCCTTTGGATGATCAACTCCTCAATCAAACCGGTGCTGATGAACATAGGAGAAATGGAAACCAAACGGGTGGCGACAGAGGTCATTACGGAATCCATTGAAGAATACATGTCTCACAGCGACAATGTGAAAGATATGGTCGATATGAAAACGGATGAAAACGGAAAAGTCACAACGATGGATTTTAATACACAAATGGTCAACAGCATGAAGGCGAAAGTGACAAAGCAGCTTCAGGCTCATCTGAAGGAAGCGGAGTCGAACAATAAGCAGCATGAAACGGAAAAAGACGCGAAAACGGCCGATGAAATTATGATTAGCATCCCTTTAGGGCAGGTCACGGGAAACAGCATTCTCGGAAATCTCGGACCGAAAATCCCCGTGCGTTTTAACCTGATCGGCGATGCGTTAACTGATGTGAAAACAAAAATAAAGCCGTACGGCATTAACAATGCCCTGATCGATATCAGCATCTTTGTGGAAATAAAAGTGAAGGTCATTATTCCGTTTGCCAGTAAGACATCAGTCGTCACAAATAATATTCCGGTCTCCATTAAAGCGATTCAAGGAGAGGTGCCGCAGTTTTATAACGGAAGCGGCGGGTCAGGTGTGACGCCTTCCATCCAGCTGCCGAATGAAAAACAGAAGAAAGATAAATAAAAACACACAGCCGCAATCTTTCCTGGCGGCTGTGTGTTTACTTTTTCCTGCGGATTTCTTTTCGTTCCCATGCCCTTAAATGAGGATACGGGTCAAAAGACCATTCCGATCTGCCGTTATCTTTATACATCCCGTAGTGAAGATGCGGCGGAAATTTTCCCGCGGTGCCCGGCGGTCCGTATCCGGAACTGCCGACAGAGCCGATCACCTCTCCGGGTTTGACGATCTGGCCTTTATGCACACCTTTTGCAAAGCCGTTCAGGTGAGCGAAGTAGTGATACGTGTTATTGATATCCCTGATGCCGATTCTCCAGCCGCCGAAACGGTTCCAGCCCTTCATTTCAACAATACCGTAGCAGGTCGATCTGACGGGGAGCCCGTAATGAGCGAACAGATCCGTTCCTTCGTGAATCCGGCGCCCGCCGAAACCCCGTGCGGCGCCCCATGTGCTGCGGTAGCTGTAATCCGTCTTCACGGGAAGCGGAAAAGCGTGCTCTCCGAGATCAAGGCGGCCGAACGTTTTAAACAGTGTTATGAATTCGGTGATAATGCCGACCGTCTGATCGCGGCGGTAATAATTCCAGAGGCCGATGCGGATATGGTCAAGATCCGTTCCGAATCCCGCTAAATACTGAGCAAATGTATAAAGGATATCCTCATCATTGCTTACCTCGGCTTTTCCGTCGCCGTCGCCGTCCAGGCCGATCCCGTCAAATACTTTAATGCTGAGAGGCGCATCGTCCTTAGGATTTGGATTTTCAGGGCCGCTCCACAAATGATCCGGAATATAAATGCTGATGATTCCCGCTTTTTCCGGCAGATCCTTTCGATTCGAGCGGACATTTTCTTCATATTGGTCAACCGCCGCAAGCACATACCAAGGAATCTGCGTGACTGCTTCGGCTTTGCGGTACAACTGCATCCGTTCGCCGTAAACAGGAGCCGATTGTTCTTTCCCGCTTGCAGCCGGACAGAAAACTGATAAAAGGAGAAGAGCAGATAACAGAACTTTCACAACATGATCTCCTTTCAGGATTGAATACAAATAGTTTGCGGCAACAATCCGAGAAAATGTAAGTAATTCTCTTCCCTTGTCGAGAAATTTTTCCTATGTTAAAGTGACTATTGAATAGAAATCCGCAAGTTTTATATCCATCGTGAAATAGAAATTTTTCGCACACGAACATGAATAAAGGGATAATGGAGATGATGGGGAAATGGCAAAGAAAGACGAGCATCTGAGAAAGCCGGAATGGCTCAAAATAAAGCTGAACACGAATGAAAACTATACGGGTCTGAAAAAATTAATGCGTGAAAATAATCTGCATACCGTATGTGAAGAAGCAAAATGCCCGAACATCCATGAATGCTGGGCTGTCAGACGTACGGCGACGTTCATGATTCTCGGTTCCGTCTGTACGAGAGCATGCCGCTTCTGCGCTGTAAAAACGGGTCTGCCGACTGAGCTGGATCTGCAGGAACCGGAACGCGTAGCTGATTCCGTCGCGCTGATGAATTTAAAACACGCCGTCATCACGGCCGTAGCGCGTGATGATCAGAAAGACGGCGGAGCAGGCGTCTTTGCGGAAACGGTCCGGGCGATCCGCAGAAAAAGCCCGTTCACGACAATTGAAGTGCTGCCATCCGATATGGGCGGAAATTACGACAACCTGAAAACATTAATGGATACCCGTCCTGATATTCTGAACCACAACATTGAAACCGTCCGCCGCCTGACACCGAGAGTCCGGGCCCGCGCAACATATGACCGTTCTTTGGAATTCTTGCGCCGTGCGAAAGAAATGCAGCCTGACATCCCGACGAAATCAAGCATTATGATCGGTCTCGGCGAAACGAAGGAAGAAATTATTGAAGTGATGGACGACCTGCTTGCGAACAATGTCGACATCATGGCGATCGGCCAATACCTGCAGCCGTCGAAAAAACATTTAAAAGTTCAAAAATATTATCATCCGGACGAATTTGCCGAACTGAAAGAAATCGCGATGCAAAAAGGCTTCAGCCACTGTGAAGCAGGCCCGCTTGTCCGTTCTTCCTACCATGCGGATGAACAAGTGAACGAAGCGTCTAAAAAACGCCAGGCCCAAGCATAAGATAAGCCGAAAAAACCCAAAACGCCGCAGGTTTTGGGTTTTTTGTGATGGAGCCGTTTTTGCAGGGAAAAAGTCATTCTTGAATAAGGATCGTCTGAACCGCTACACTGGATATAAAGAGGAAAAATTCTCCGTCCGTCCGAACCGTCTCATTTTGCAATTGATGGACAGAAGTCAATGAATTATGATAGTAAAGAGTGATAAAAGAGGTGAAGACATGATTCTTATTCAAAATGCCGAGTTTGAACTCGTACACGATTTTAAAAACGGCTTTAATGAAGAAGCGTTCAAAGCCCGCTATTCGGACATATTAAATAAATATGATTACATTGTGGGAGACTGGGGATACAGTCAGCTGCGGCTCAAAGGCTTCTTTGATGACCAGAATCAAAAAGCAACCTTTGAAACGAAAATCAGCACATTGGACGAATACATTTACGAATACTGCAATTTCGGCTGCGCGTATTTTGTTTTAAAACGAATCAGAAAATAATTGATGCAGAAGGGGATGCTGTCACGTGTATTTTGTTGACAGAAATAATATCGAACAAACACTCCGTTTTTTTGAGACCCAGCTGGCGCTGTTTGACAGCACGCCTGCATGGCAGAGCGAAATCGAAAAAAGGGCGCTTGAGCGGATCAGCCATCTTATGATCGAATGCATTCTCGATGTCGGAAATGATATGATTGACGGCTTTATCATGCGCGATCCGGGGAGTTATGACGACATCATGGATATTCTGACGGATGAAAAGGTGGTAGCTGAGGATGAAGGAAATAAGCTGAAGCAACTGATCTCTTCCAGAAAGCAGCTTGTCCAGGAATATCAGCACGCCGACCATCAGGAGCTGTTAACGCTGATCACGTCAAACAGGGACGTGCTGAAAGCCTTTCCGGCCCGTGTAAGAACCTATCTGGAAACAGAATTAGGGCCTGTTTCCGCATTTAAATAACAACGAGTGAGAAAATCCACAGGAGTGTTGAGTATGAAGGATTATAAAGGGTATTTGATAGATTTGGACGGCACAATGTACAACGGGACGGAAAAAATCGAAGAAGCGTGTGAATTCGTGAGAACGCTTAAAGCGCGCGGCATTCCGTATTTATTCGTGACGAACAATTCTTCCCGGACGCCGAAGCAGGTGGCGGACAAGCTGATGAGCTTTGACATTCCGGCATCTGAAGAGCAGGTCTTCACGACGAGCATGGCGACTGCGCAGCATATCGCCCAGCAGAAAAAAGACGCGTCGGTATATGTGATCGGCGAAGAAGGCATCCGTCAGGCCATTGAAGAAAACGGGCTGAGCTTCGGAGAAGAAAACGCGGACTTTGTCGTTGTGGGAATCGACCGCGGCATTACATATGAAAAGTTGGCAACGGGATGCCTTGCGATCAGAAACGGCGCCCGGTTCATTTCAACAAACGGCGACGTCGCCATTCCGACTGAAAGAGGGCTTTTACCAGGGAACGGTTCGCTCACATCCGTTTTGACGGTGTCAACGGGTGTTGAGCCTGTCTTTATCGGCAAGCCTGAATCCATTATTATGGAACAGGCGATGCGTGTGCTCGGAACGGATATTTCCGAAACACTCATGGTCGGCGATAACTATGCCACGGATATTATAGCCGGCATCAATGCGGGCATGGATACGCTGCTGGTTCATACCGGAGTGACAAAGCGTGAGCATATGGCAGATTACGACCAGAAGCCGACATATGCGATTGACTCTTTAACCGAATGGATTGAACATCTATAAAAAAGGGACGGCCATGACGGCCGTCCTTATTCTGTATTTCTGGCGCTGTGAGCAAGCCGGCTTGAAGCCGCTGCTGCGATTGCGCCGACGATATCATCAAGAAACGTATGGCATTCGCCCGTAGATTTATCATTTAACCGCCCGAGAATGCCGGGTTTTTCTTTGTCAATGTAGCCGTAATTCGTAAAGCCGATTGAGCCGTATATATTCACGATAGAGAAGGCGAGCACCTCGTCAACCCCATACAGGCTTTCATCAATCGCCAGAATAGTCTGAAGCGGTTCAGACAGCTTTTTTTGTTCGGCGAGCACATCTAATTCTATTCCCGTTAAAATGGCGTTTTGCACCTCGCGTTTTGCGATGACACGGTCCACATTGAGCCTGCATACCTCCATCGTCAAATCAGGATGATATTTTTTTTGAAGGAAATACACCAGCTCGGCAATATCGTCCGTCTCAACCCCCCGTTCTTTTAAACGCGCCCTGGCGACAGCTTCCACCTGATTCAGTTGTTCCTTTTCTGACATTTGCTTCACCCAATCTTTTTTTACTAGTTTATACAACACTCTTCCGATGTGTACGATGTTTCTCCACTTATTCAAAGGATTACAATATGTATTCATAATTCCGCCGGCGTATGACTACGATGTGAATAGCTCTAATTTTTCAGGCAGGTGATTATGATGAAAAGCATCATTAAAGAAAAATACGGCATCCACGTCAGACAGCTCTCCGTTTATCAGAAATACCAATGCTTCCAGACGCCAAATTCCTTCTTTCTTATTATTCCCGTCTCCGGGTTTTCGCAATCAGAGCTGACGGAGCTTTACTACATGAGTCAGTATTTACAAGAACAAAGTGACCCATACGTTTCAGTGTTTATCTTTACGAAGGAAGGAGAACTGACCTTTGAGGACGAAGGCAAAACGTATGCGCTCTTAAAAGCGCCGATTCCCGTCTCAAACCGGTCGTTTTCTGTCGGAGGGGAGCTTGCCGAATTTCACAGAAAAGGGCGGGGTTTTCCGTACGAAGTGAAAGAAGCGGGCAGGATCGGCCAATGGAAGGACTTATGGGGAAAACGGGTGGATCAGCTGGAATCATTCTGGATGCAGAAAATTCATATGTCTCCGCTTGAACCGTTCGAAAAGAAAATGATCGAAGCATTTCCTTATTATTCAGGTTTAGCGGAAAACGCCATTCAATATTTAGTGGATACGGAGTTGGATGACAATCCCGGCGCAGAAGACTCGGGGACAATCTGCCATCAGCGGATGGAACGGGATACCTGGTCGGAGGAATCATTGATCCGCATTCCGGGCGATTGGGTATTCGACCATGCCGCCCGTGATATTGCGGAATATATGCGCAGCACATATTTGTATCATCGTGACGACCTGCTCAAAGATGGGTTTTTGTTTCTGCAGGAATATGAGCAAGTTACGCCGTTATCCTCCTTTTCCAAGCGCCTGTTTTACAGCCGCCTGCTGTTTCCGCTCCATTTCTTCGAGACGGTGGAGAGCTATTACATTTCTCATGATTCTGAAAAACAGTTTTACGAAGAGCAGCTTGACTACATTCTTGCCGACTGCACCCGCTATGAACAGTTTTTACAGACATGTCACGACATGATGAATGTCAGGTCGGCGCAGGTTTTTGTCCCGCCTGTGGCGTGGCTCGGAAAAGGAATCAGTTCGTAAGAAAATATGACGTAAAAATATTTAGAAAATAGGGAATCTTGTCATATCAGTGTGTTAAGCGTTTTCATAGCTGTAGAAACAATATTCAGCCGCTTGTCAAAACAAATGCGGGCTTATATAATATTTGTAACTTAAATGTCTGTGAAGGGTTAACAATTGTCCTTTTCTAGTGGACAAAAGGAAGAAAGGTGGAGTTTCTCTTTGGAAGCGATTCGTATTGGACTGTTAGGACTGGGAACCGTGGGAAGCGGTGTCGTCAAAATTATACAAGATCATCAGGATAAGCTTATGCACCAGGTCGGCTGTCCGGTGACGATCAAAAAAGTGCTAGTTAAAGATATTGATAAAAAACGAGACGCAGACCTGCCGAAAGAAGTGCTGACGACAGAAGTCTATGATGTAATCGATGACCCTGAGGTCGACGTGATTATTGAAGTCATCGGCGGTGTCGAACAGACGAAGCAATATCTTCTTGACGCCTTGAAAGCGAAAAAACATGTTGTGACCGCAAATAAAGATCTGATCGCCGTATATGGCTCAGAGCTTTTAGCCGCCGCAAAGGAAAATGGCTGTGACTTGTATTATGAAGCGAGTGTCGCCGGCGGAATCCCGATTTTACGCACGCTCGAAGAAGGCCTTTCCTCTGACCGGATCACAAAAATGATGGGAATCGTCAACGGAACGACGAACTTCATCTTAACGAAAATGATTAAAGAAAAAAGCCCGTATGAGGAAGTGCTGAAAGAAGCGCAGGATCTCGGATTCGCGGAAGCGGACCCGACCGCCGATGTAGAAGGGCTCGATGCCGCGCGCAAGATGGCGATTTTAGCCCGTCTCGGCTTCTCTATGAACGTCGATCTGGACGATGTCAAAGTAAAAGGAATTTCCCGGATTACGGATGAAGACATCAGCTTCAGCAAACGGCTCGGCTATACGATGAAGCTGATCGGCATCGCCCAGCGTGATGACAATAAAATCGAAGTCAGCGTTCAGCCGACACTGCTTCCGGATCATCATCCGCTCTCTGCGGTGCATAACGAGTTCAATGCCGTTTACGTGTACGGAGAAGCCGTCGGCGAAACGATGTTTTACGGCCCCGGAGCCGGAAGCATGCCGACTGCGACATCGGTCGTTTCCGATCTGGTCGCGGTCATGAAAAACATGCGTCTCGGCGTAAACGGAAACAGCTTTGTCGCTCCGCAGTATGAAAGAAATCTGAAGCAGCCGTCTGATATCTATGCCCAGCAGTTTTTAAGAATTCACGTCAAAGACCAGGTCGGCTCTTTTTCAAAAATCACATCGGCCTTCTCAGAGCGCGGCGTCAGCTTTGAAAAAATTCTGCAGCTGCCGATCAAAGGCCATGACGACCTCGCGGAAATCGTCATCGTCACGCATCATACATCGGAAGAAGATTTCAGTGACATTCTGCAAAACTTAAATGACCTCGAAGTCGTACAAGAAGTAAAAAGCACATATCGCGTAGAAGGGAACGGTTGGAGCTAATGTGGAAAGGACTCATCCATCAATATAAAGAATTTCTGCCGGTGACGGATCGGACGCCGGCCCTGACACTGCATGAAGGCAACACGCCGCTGATTCACCTGCCGAAGCTTTCTGAAAAGCTCGGAATTGAACTGCATGTGAAAACAGAGGGCGTTAATCCGACGGGGTCCTTTAAAGACCGCGGCATGGTCATGGCGGTCGCCAAAGCGAAAGAAGAAGGCAATGATACCATCATGTGCGCCTCTACAGGCAACACATCCGCGGCGGCTGCGGCATACGCGGCGAGAGCAGGCATGAAATGCATCGTCATCATCCCGGACGGAAAAATCGCCTTCGGAAAACTTGCGCAGGCCGTCATGTACGGTGCGGAAATCATTGCGATTGACGGAAACTTTGACGACGCGCTGGCCATCGTCCGGTCAATTTGCGAAAAATCACCGATTGCATTAGTGAATTCAGTAAACCCTTACCGGATTGAAGGGCAAAAAACAGCGGCCTTTGAAGTATGCGAACAGCTCGGCGGAGCGCCGGACATTCTGGCGATCCCGGTAGGAAACGCCGGGAATATCACGGCCTACTGGAAAGGGTTCAAAGAATACCATGAGAAAAACGGCACCGGACTTCCGAAGATGCGCGGTTTTGAGGCGGAAGGTTCTGCGGCTATCGTCCGCGGCGAAGTCATTAAAAATCCAGAGACCGTTGCGACGGCAATCCGAATCGGGAATCCTGCCAGCTGGGACAAAGCGGTGCTCGCTGCGGAAGAATCAGCCGGAAAAATTGATGAAGTCACAGATGAAGAAATTCTTCACGCTTATCAGCTGATTGCCCGTGAAGAAGGCGTGTTTGCCGAACCGGGCTCCTGTGCATCCATCGCCGGCGTTCTGAAACAGGTGAAATCCGGTGAAATTCCAAAAGGCAGCAAGGTTGTCGCAGTTTTGACCGGAAACGGCCTGAAAGATCCGAACACGGCTGTGGACGTTTCTGACATAAAACCGATTACGCTGCCGACAGATGAGGACAGTATTCTGGAATACTTAAATGGAGCGGCGCGTGTATGAATGAGGCGGAGATGCTGTTTTCCATTACGGTTCCGGGAAGCACCGCCAACTTAGGGCCTGGGTTTGATTCCGTCGGGATGGCGCTCAGCAGATATTTGAAGCTTTCGGTTTTCCGAAACGATGAATGGCAGTTCTCGGCGGAAACCGAAACTGTCGCGGGCATCCCTCAAGGAACGGACAACCTCATCTACCAAGTCGCCAAACGGACGGCTGACCGCTATCAGAAAGAGCTGCCGCCCGCCCATGTCAAAGTGTGGAGTGACATCCCCCTTGCGCGGGGTCTCGGAAGCAGCGCGGCCGCTATCGTCGCCGCCATTGAGCTTGCGGATGAGTTATGCGGCCTGCAGCTGTCGGAAAGTGACAAGCTGCACTTAGCCAGTCTTGAAGAGGGGCACCCTGATAATGCCGCTGCTTCCCTTGCAGGAGGGCTTGTGATCGGCCTTCACGAAGAAGATGAAACACATATCGTGCGTGTTGCCGAAGCGGATATCGACGTTGTGGCAGTGATTCCGTTTTACGAAGTTCTGACCAGGGACGCAAGAGACGTGCTCCCGAAAGAGCTGCCGTACCGGCACGCCGTTAAAGCAAGCGCCGTCAGCAACCTTCTCGTTGCTGCGATCATGTCAAATGACTGGGCGCTCGCCGGGAAAATGATGAGAAAAGACATGCTCCATCAGCCGTACCGCGCCATGCTTGTTCCTGAGCTTTCAAAGGTGGAACATGCGGCCGAAATGAAAGGCGCTTACGGAACGGCGCTGAGCGGAGCGGGACCGACGATTCTTGTTCTGATTGAAAAAGGAAAGGGAGAAGAGCTGAGAAAACAGCTTTCTGAGCATTTCCCTCACTGTGAGATTGCGGCGCTTACCGTCCCGTCAGAAGGAAGCGTAATTGAACGGAATCCTTTAGAGCAGGTGAAAAGTGTATAATGATAAAAAAGCGTTCTTCCCATCAGAGAAGGACGCTTTCTTTTTCTGGAGAAGGATTTTTATTTAGGGAAGCGAAATAAAAAAGAAAAGGAGGAGATACGATTGAAAAAACTCATAACCGAGGAGGACATTGCGTCACTCGTATCCGTGACAGACCCGCAATATGCCCCTGACGGCAGAAGAGCCGCTTACGTCCGGACAACAGTCAATCATAAGCGTGATTCCTATTCCTCAGCCATTATGGTATATGACACAGAATCCGGCATCTCAAACCCGTGGACTTTCGGGGACAATAGAAATACAAGTCCGCGGTGGTCGCCTGATGGACGGCGCCTCGCCTTTGTTTCTGACAGGGAGAACGGCGTCCCTCAGCTGTACATCATCGACGCTGCCGGCGGAGAGGCGGAACAGGCGGCCGATATTCCTTGGGGCGTATCAGATCCGATATGGGCGCCCGACGGCAGATCCGTGCTTGTGTCCGTCAGTCTGACATCAGCGGAGCGCGCCGATGAGAAAGAAAAAAAGAAGCATGACGAGTATGAGCCGGTTGACATTCAGTCATTAACATATAAACGTGACGGGAAAGGCCTGCTGAACGGAAGCTGGGCCCAGCTTGTGCTGATTCATCTTGAAACGGGGGAGATTCAGCAGCTGACGGATCATGAAGCGGATCATTATGACGCGGCCTTTTCACCGGATGGCAGGCAGCTTGCGTTTACCGCCAATTTATGCGAGCCGGGTGACGCCGGAAAGCCAAGCGATGTCTATCTGATGAATCTGGCGGACGGAAGCCTGAAGCAGATTACGCCGCACCGCGGTTCTTTCGGTTCCTGCGTGTTTTCATCGGACGGTTCTTATATCGCGATGCTGGGCCATGAAAATGAATTTCGCAATGCGACTTTAGAAAAAGCGTGGCTGTACGACGTGAAAACTGAGCGGCTCACCTGCCTGACCGACATGCTGGATGTTCATTTGAGCGATGCGCTGATTGCGGATTCAATCATAGGGGGAGTGACGCCCCGGCCGGTATGGACAAACGACGGGCAGGGATTTTACGTTCTCGGGAGCGAGCAGGGAAGCACCGGTATTTATTATATCTCGATTTGACGGTCTCGTATATCCGATCCGATTAGAAGAAGAGTATGTGAACGGTTTTGCTTTTCATCCTGATCAGAAAAGCTGTATCGCTGTCATTGCCAAACCCGCACAGCCTTCCGAGCTTTACAGCATTTCGCTCGAAGATGGGGAAGAGAAGCAATTGACATCCGACAATGATCGGTTTATTGAGGAGCGCATCATATCCGTGCCGGAAAAGCTGCAATATGAAACAAAGGACGGGCTGACGGTAAACGGCTGGTTTTTAAAGCCCGCCGTTTTTGAAGAGGATCAAACTTATCCCCTCATTCTATACATACACGGCGGGCCTCACATGATGTACGGCCATACGTATTTTCACGAATTCCAAGTGCTGGCCGCACAAGGATATGCTGTCGTGTATGTCAACCCGAGAGGAAGCCACGGCTACGGGCAGGATTTTGTCAATCGTGTCAGGGGTGATTACGGAGGCGGAGATTACCGTGATGTCATGCAGGCGGTGGATGAAGCCGTTCAGGCGTATCCGTTTATTGACAGCGGCCGTCTCGGTGTGACGGGCGGAAGCTACGGAGGGTTTATGACGAATTGGATTGTCGGGCAGACAGGCCGTTTTAAAGCAGCCGTCACGCAGCGCTCCATTTCAAATTGGTTCAGCTTCCACGGTGTCAGCGATATCGGTTTCTTTTTTACCGACTGGCAGCTCGGACATGATTTGTTTGAGGAAGCGGATAAGCTTTGGGATCGTTCTCCTGTAAAATATGCGTCCCGCGTTTCGACGCCGCTTTTGATTCTGCACGGTGAGCGCGATGACCGCTGTCCGATAGAGCAGGCTGAGCAGCTCTTTACCGCGTTGAAGAAACTGAACAAAACGACGTCGTTCATCCGATTTCCGAAAGCCACGCATGAGCTGTCGAGAAGCGGGCATCCGGAACAGCGGATGAAACGGATCCGTTATATTTGTTCATGGTTTGATGACTATTTGTAAAAAATAAAAAACCAGGCTGTCATACAGCCTGGTTTTATGATTAAAATACTTGTTCTACTTCAACGACACCCGGTACTTCTTCAAGAAGGGCGCGTTCGATTCCGGCTTTCAGCGTAATCGTTGAACTTGGGCAGCTGCCGCATGCGCCAAGGAGGCGAAGCTTTACAATGCCTTCGTCTACATCAACAAGCTCACAGTCACCGCCGTCACGAAGCAGAAACGGACGTAATTTATCCAATACTTCCTGTACTTGCTCTTTCATTTCAACCTCAGTCATGAGATTCGCTCCTTTCATATACATAAAACCATTATATTCACAGTAACGGTAAAAATCTAATGTTTGGTTTGCAAAGCTGCTTTCTCCATTATAGCATATTTAAACTTGAACATAAAAACCGTTTTTTATACAAAAGCTGCCCCGTCCTTTGTATACTGGTGTAAAGGGGATGATATACATGACAAAGCCGGTTACGCTCAGTGTTTACGGCGCTGAAACGCTTTGCGCAAGCTGCGTGAATATGCCGAGCGCCAAAGATACGTTTGAGTGGCTGGAGGCGGCGCTGAAACGGAAATACCCGGAGCAGCCTTTTAACATGCGGTATATTGATATTGACGCACCGCCTCAGCAAAAGGAGACAGAAGAGCTTGCGGAGCGCATCAGAAACGATGAATTTTTCTATCCGCTCGTGCTGGTGGAGGATGTCATTGTGGGGGAAGGGAATCCGCATTTAAAAGATATATATGAAGAGATGGAAAAGCGCGGCTATGTGGCGGGCTCTTAAAAATGGCCGCTGATCGCAATCAGCGGCTTTTTTCTTATCAGCCGTTATGATGCTTGTACATCCATAAAAGGCCTGATTTTAATAAACGGGGCACACGCCCAATGAGCGGACGGTCGTTGACAAGACCGAAGCCCGCTTTTTTTCCGAGTGAACCGAGAACGCCTTTCAGCTTAAATTGCGGCATTGTTTCCGGCAGCTCTTCATTGTTCCAGCGTTTCAGGAGGATCTGCACAATTTGTTCCGCTTGTGCTTCAGCCAGCTGGGCGCTCGGCGCATGCGGCAGGCTCGCGCAATCACCGACGACGTAAACATGCTCATCGCCCGGAAGATTGTGGTGCGGTGTTAAAACGATGCGGCCCTGCGGATCTTTTTCAGCGTCCATTTCTCTGACGGCTTTATTCGGCTGAATTCCCGCCGTCCACACGATGGCATCGGCCGGTATTCCTTCATCATGATTATAAACGATCCCGTCTTCCACTTTTGTAATATTCGCATTATTGATAATGGTGACGCCGTGTTCTTCAAACCATTTCTGAACATACTTGCTGAGTCTTTTCGGAAAGCTTGATAAAATCAGGTCGCCCCGGTCAAATAACATAATCTTCAGATCGTCACGGCTCTCTCTTAATTCACTGGCAAGCTCCACGCCGCTTAATCCCGCTCCGACGATAGCGACAGATGCATTGGCGCCGAGGTTGTTCAGCTTTTGATAGGCTTCGCGTGACTGATCAATGGTCTGAATGCTGTAAGTATGTTCCGGCGCGCCGGGCACGTTATGATACTTATCCTCGCAGCCCAGTCCGATCACCGCGTCATCGTAAGAAATCGGTTCGCGGTCATGAAACAGAACCTGTTTGTTTTTCGTGTCGACGGAAGCCACCTCACCGTATTGAACATCCAGATTCGGATGCTCAGGAAAAGACACCCTGATATGATGATCAGAAATCGTGCCGGCAGCGAGCGCATAATATTCTGTTTTTAAGCAGTGATACGGGTTTCTGTCAATCAGCGTGATGGATATATCTGACGGAAGCTGGTTCGGCAGTAAGCGGTGCAGCACCCGCATGTTTCCGTAACCCCCGCCGATCAAGACCAATTTTTTCATAATGATTCCCCTTTTGCCCGAAAAATATGGTAGTCAATGTTGTTACAAAATAACGAACTATGTAAAATAACATCTAGAATTATATCGAATTTGATCTAAAACCACAATAATAGTTTTAAAATAACCTACAAATTGACCAGAAAACACGTAATAGTAAAACCTTAACTTGAATTAATATGTTACGATAACATTGAGCGTGAAAGCGGATCTTTGACGAATAGAGGAAATTCCGTTAGGATAAGGTACATATGTGAGGTGAAACCGCATGAATCCGATGATTGAATTCTGTGTCAGCAATTTAGCGCGCGGTTCCCAGGAAGCACTTGAGATCTTAGAGAAGGATCCGAACTTGGACGTGCTTGAATACGGCTGTTTAAGCTATTGCGGAAAATGCATGGAGTCCCTGTTCGCCCTGGTTAACGGCGAAGTGGTCACGGGAGGCACACCTGCTGAACTGGTTGACAACATATATACATTCATAGAAGAAAATCCGATGTTTTAATCAGAGGCTCCGAACGGGGTCTCTTTTTTATTGCGCCCCGGGTTTTGGCAAAATAAAAAATTTGTAGACAGCAAAAATAAATATTGTTATCTTAATAAAGACTTTTTTTAAATAAAATTTTAGAGGTGGATTCATTGAATATCGTTTGGGGGCTGCTCGGGGCAGTTGCTATATTAGCCATTGCTTTTTTGTTATCAGAGAAGAAAAGCAAAATTAACCTGCGAACCGTTATTGTCGGTTTATGTTTACAAATGGCCTTCGGATTCATCGTATTAAAGTGGGACGCCGGCCGGGCCGTATTTTTATGGTTCTCAAGCCGTGTGCAGCTTCTCATTGATTATGCGAACGAAGGCATCAGCTTTATTTTTGGCCCGCTGTTAAAAGTGGGCAGCAGCCCAGCTTTTGCGCTGAGCGTTCTGCCGGTCATTATCTTTTTCTCAGCGCTGATTGCCGTTTTGTATCACTTGAAAATCATGCAGCTCATCTTTCGCGTCATCGGAGGCGGACTGTCAAAACTTCTTGGGACAAGCAGAACGGAATCGCTTGCGGCGGCTGCGAATATTTTTGTCGGACAGTCTGAATCACCGCTTGCCATTAAACCGCTGATTGCGGGATTGACCCGTTCCGAGCTGTTTACGATTATGACGAGCGGCCTTTCGGCTGTAGCGGGTTCGACGCTTTTCGGTTACGCCCTGTTAGGCATTCCGATCGAATACCTGCTGGCGGCCAGCTTTATGGCGGCTCCCGCCGGTCTCGTGTTCGGAAAAATGTTAATACCTGAAACGGAAAAAACGCAGACGATAAAAGGCGATTTTAATATGGACGAAGAAGGCGAGGGCGCCGCTAATGTGATTGATGCAGCGGCAAAAGGCGCGTCAACGGGTCTGCAGATTGCTCTAAATGTCGGCGCCATGCTGCTTGCGTTTGTCGCGCTCATCGCCGTAGTGAACGGAATTCTCGGCGGAATCGGCGGCTGGTTCGGTTTCAAACATATTACATTGGAATCCATTCTCGGTTACGTGTTTTCACCGATCGCATTTGTAATCGGCGTTCCTTGGCATGAAGCGCTCGGAGCGGGAAGCTATATCGGACAGAAACTTGTTCTGAATGAGTTTGTCGCTTATTCAAACTTCGGTCCGCATATTGCGGACTTTTCTAAAAAAACGTCTACGATTATCAGCTTTGCGCTGTGCGGATTTGCCAACTTCTCTTCGATTGCGATTATGCTCGGCACACTGGGCGGATTGGCCCCAAGCCGCCGTTCGGACATTGCGCGCCTCGGATTAAGAGCGGTTATTGCGGGAACACTCGCAAACCTTCTCAGCGCGGCGATTGCCGGCATGTTTATTTAGTAAACGATAAAAGCTCCCTGCATATGCAGGGAGCTTTTATGTATGAAAAACGGGGGATATTTGTATTGTGTCCGAGCAGAAGAGCTTTTATACTAAGTAAAAGAAAAAAAGTTGGAGGCCGATATGAATTCATTCCGTTTTACCAAGATGCACGGTCTTGGAAACAGTTATATATATGTAAATCAATTTGAAGAACAGCTGCCGGAAGAACGGCTGGCTGAGATTGCCGTTAAAGTGTCCAGCATTCACACGGGCATCGGCTCTGACGGAATGATCCTCATCTGTCCGTCAGAAAAAGCGCCCGTCAAAATGCGGATTTTTAATAATGACGGCTCAGAAGGGAAAAATTGCGGCAACGGCCTTCGCTGTGTGGCAAAGTACGCATACGAACATAAGCTGACAGAAGAAACGTCCTTTTTCATTGAGACGCTTTCAGGTCTTGTGAAAGCAGACATTACAGAGGACAACGGGATTGTGCGTGAAGTCGCCGTCGATATGGGCGAACCGCGCCTCACCAAAAAAGAGCTGCCGATGCTCGGCAATGAAGATGAACGGACGATCGATGAAACCTTTGTTTTTGGAGAAACGGAGCTTTCCGGAACAGCCGTATCAATGGGAAACCCCCATATTGTTTTTCCGGTTGCGGATATCAATCAAGCGCCTCTTACAACGCTCGGTCCCGTCATTGAAAAAGACCCGAGATTTCCGGAAGGCGTCAATGTCGAATTTGTGGAAACCGTCAGCGCCGATGAACTTCATTTCCGCGTATGGGAACGCGGCTCCGGCATTACACAGGCTTGCGGAACAGGCGCCTGTGCGGCGGCTGTCGCATCCGTATTGAACGGTGTTTCCGAACGAAACCGGGATATCACCGTTCATTTAGCGGGAGGCGACCTTGTGATTAATTGGCAGGACAACGGGCACGTGCTGATGACGGGACCCGCCGAAACCGTATGCAGCGGCGTCTTTTATTTGTAAACAGCTCGTTTGAGAAATACTCTCCTCAAGGTTTATAATAGATATCAGCATTGTTTTTAAAAAAGGAGGTCTACCTATGAGTGTTCCAGTAACCATCACTGAAGCAGCGGCTTTGCATATAAAAGATATGATGAAAGAGCATGAAGAAGAAAACGCGTTCCTTCGTGTGGGCGTAAAAGGCGGCGGCTGCAGCGGCCTGTCTTACGGGATGGGATTTGAGCATGAAAAAGGCGAAAAAGACAGCATGTTTGAACAGCACGGAATCACCGTCTTGGTCGACAGCGAAAGCCTCGATATCATGACCGGCACGATCATTGACTTCAAACAGTCCATGATGGGCGGCGGTTTCACCATTGACAACCCGAACGCCATCGCTTCCTGCGGCTGCGGTTCATCTTTCCGCACGGCCAAAAACGCCGGTACGCCGGAAGAGTGCTAAGGGTCAACCCGCCATTCTTAGGATGAAAAAATAAGACGTCTTTCTTTTCGATGGCGCTTGCACCATTGTTAAGAAAGGCGTTTATCTGTTTAATAAAAATAAAACCCGCTCAACAGAAGCGGGTTTTGCTTTTTTAAAGATGTTATTCAATTGTATGTTTCATTGCATTGTACATATTTGCCGTATGTTCATCGGCTTTATCCCGTGACATGCGCAGCCGTTCCGCTGAAGAACCATATCCGATTTCTTGTTTGCCCTCTTTCAGTCCTTTAAAAATCCCATCAGCGAATTCATCCAGCGGTTCTCCTTGAGTATGCAGCCCTGCTCCGCCTAAATCTGTATTCACCGCCGGAGGCGCAACTTCAATCACTTCTACAGATGAATCAGAAAGCTGATGTCTCAGACTCATTGTAAATGAATGAAGCGCCGCTTTCGTTGCTGAATAGATCGGTGCAATAGCAAGCGGTGTAAAAGCCAATCCCGAAGAGACGTTAATGACAGCCGCATCTTTTTTTCCGGCAAAAAACGGAGCGAACAGCATAGACAGGTGGAAGGGAGCTTCAATGTTCGTTGTGATTTCTTTATTGAAATAGTCCCAATTGTCCTTCGCATCCGCTTTCAGCACGTGAAAACGTTGTTGAATCCCCGCGTTGTTTACTAACACATTCACTTCCGGATAATTTTCTTTCACCCAATCAAACAGTGATATACGTTCAGATGGAATGCTCAAATCACTGACATATGTAATAAGATCCGGGAATGTTTCCTTTGCTTTTTGAAGAGCGTGCTCACGCCGTCCGGTCACAATGACTTTATTTCCCGCTTTTAAAAATTTGTTCTGCGAAAGCCAATCCTATTCCGGCATTTCCGCCTGTAATCAGTATTGTATTTCCCGTCAGTTTCATATTAACTCCTCTTTTCCGATTGTTTCATACTTCTTAGATAACATTTCAGCTTTGATCCAATCAATATATTCATCCCGCAAATAGGCATGAAATAAGACAGCAGTGATTCTGTAAAATTGATTTTTAGATCATCGGGAAACCCGCCAAAACTATTCTTTCCTCGTCACAATATGATGATACGGCTTAAAGCACGGTTTAAGTCAACAAAAGAACCTTGTGATTCCGTTTCGGTTACTCACATCAGACATAGGTCACGAAAGGAAAGGTGAATGTAAAGTCTTGGAATTTTATTGATGCAATAAAGCGTACCGTATCACATGGGTGAGAGGCAATTAAAAAACCAAAACAAAAGGACGGCGATACATGTGCAGGAAGGAAACAGCGTTGATATCAGGCCGCTCAGCCTGAATGATGCAGAGCAGGAACTGGTTTTGCAGACGGAAAACCGCATGTTTTTTGAACGGTTTGCCATGTCGAGACAAGAGGATTTTTATACGCTGGAAGGCCGGAAAAAACGAATTGAACAATCACTGAAGAATGCGGAAAATGACACAGAATACAGCTTCGGCATTTTTCTTCAGGATCAGACCCTGATTGGCACGATCAGCCTTTTTCAGGTGGTTCGGGGTTCCCTCCAAAGCGCTTTTATCGGTTATTTTTTA
Source organism: Bacillus sp. A1 (assembly GCF_042296235.1). Taxonomy (NCBI): domain Bacteria; kingdom Bacillati; phylum Bacillota; class Bacilli; order Caryophanales; family Bacillaceae; genus Bacillus; species Bacillus sp. A1. The sequence goes on along the minus strand of NZ_CP141181.1, from coordinate 3,140,723 downwards.
GATGGCAAACATAACGGGAAAGGCTATGCGACGAAGGCTGTCAAGCTGGCAGTCGATTATGCATTCAATGAGCTGAAACTGCATCGGATAGAAGCCGGAGTCATGCCGCACAATAAGGCGTCAATCCGGGTGCTCGAAAAAGCTGGCTTTCATAAAGAAGGCATTGCGAGAAAAAATGTAAAAATAAATGGAAAATGGGAAGATCATCAGGTGCTGGCGATCATACATCCGGAGGATACATGACGATATCCTCCTTTTTTATATCCTTCGTCTCTTTCGACAGGTTCTTCCTAAAACTTCAAATCAATTGTTTGAATCATACTATTTGCAAATTCAAAAAAAAATAAAGGGTATATAGAACTGAAAACTCTGAAAGATGTGCTCATTGTCAACACGTTCTAAAGTCATATTTTTCGAAAGGATATTGATTTTTTGATAGGATTAAACTAAATTGTAAAAGTATAGAATAGTTAATTTATTTTGTAAGAAAAGGATGATAATATGATAGGTCAATTGAGCAATAAAAAAATATTTTTAAGTTCTTTTTTCATCATTTTGATCTGTTCATTACTCTTCCAATTCAGTATTTCAGATAAAGTTCTGCAGTCGTATTATTCTTCCGTCGGAGAAAGTACCTACGATATCGGGGAGAAAAGTGTTCGTACGATTGTCATGTTTCTGCAAGGATTTATGATCTTCACAACTTTTGTGGAAATTCTGATAGGCGGATTTCTGTTATTCGTTGCCGCTTTTATTCTCGGCACAAAGAAACCGAAAAAAAATTATTTGCTTCTATATACGCTGACTTCTTTAATCTCGGCATTTAAAATGTTGATTCTTTCAGTTGTTAACTACTTAACGGCTGATTCCTCGCTTATATATTCTGCCGGCGGCACCAGCTTGAGTCTGCAGCTGCTGGACCCATTTCTGCTCATATCAATCGCGGCTCTTTATGCTGCCGCAGGAAAACTGACCGATCTCAGTAAAGGCAAGAGAATCATTTTGACTGGATGTTTTGTTTTACTAAAACTCTTTACTATTTTTTTAAACTATTTTATGGCGGATAAAATTTAGCTCGGGAGAGAGTCAATTAAGCTGAATTTTATTATAAATTAAAAAAACAGAGTAGGGAGATGTTATGATGAACTTAGTAAAATCTAATAAAAAGTCTTTCATTTTGTTTGGCGCGGCTCTTGCTGCAGCAACATTGGTTTATGCACTATTATTAACGGGAACTGAATTAAACGTGGCGGCGGCTCATGCATTCTCAGCCAATGCTGAATTAGCTTCTACTCTCGGCATCTCTACAGCAGCAGCTAAAAAAGCAATTGATATTATTGATGCGGCATCAACAATTGCTTCTATCATTTCTCTTATCGGTATCGTTACAGGCGCAGGCGCGATTTCTTATGCAATCGTTGCAACAGCAAAAACAATGATTAAGAAATACGGCAAAAAATACGCAGCTGCTTGGTAAAATCGATCAATAAATAATTGCTCTTTTTGTACAAGCTGCAAAAAGAGCCTCTCTCCCAAATACATATGTAAGGATTGAAAGTATGATAGTCAAACAAATTGCGGCTCTTATCAAATATAATACCCTGTCATCGTTTCGAAAAAGAAAGGAAGATTGGGGCATTCCTCAACTCAACAGCAAACTGCTGTCTGCCATTATTATTTCTCTGTTATGTTTATATCTCGTTTTCCTTGGATGCGGTGTTGTATTCGGGACAAAACTGATTCAGCTGCCCCTCAGCGCATGGGGGCAATTTGTTTTAATCGCCGTTTCACTTGAGCAGCTTTTTTGGGCTGCCGGCTTCTTTAAAGAACATCACAATGCCTTTCTGCTGGATACGCGTAAGGTCATTCATCAATTAAAAAAGGTGCGTTTTTTACAGCTGTTTTCTGTTTTTGCCGGCCAGGCGATCAAAAAAACCATTTTCGTATGGTATCTTTTTGTTTTTCCGGTCTTTTTGTTTTTATCAAGCGCAGGCATGACCGGGTCTGCGGCGATCATCGTATTTTTCTTGGGCTTCGTTTATTTTCTTCTCAATTTATTTTTATCTATGCTGTTTTCTTATGTTGTTTATCTCCTTACAAATATGTGGAGCAAATTGTTTTACTTGAAAATCCTGAAAGGCATTTTATTCAGCGTCAGCCTGCTGGTTCCGCTTGCAGTCGGGTATGCCGTTTATCTTCTCGTGTTTGGGGAGTATACCGCAAAGGATATTTCTAGCTTTACGGAGTCACCGGCTTTCCGGAACATCCTCATGAATACGCCGTATGTATGGTTAGCATTCCGCTCACATTCCGTGCTCGTTTTCGCTGCGGTGTTTGCGGCCGCCGTCCTTTTAACGGCGGGAATGTTTAAACTGTGGTCGGCCACCCTGAAGAAAATGGACCTTATTCCTTATATGTTTTTGACAAACGCAGATTTTGCGCCAAAGCTGAAATTATATAGAAATAACAAAATATTTCATGCCGTTTTTCAAAAGGACCTCCTGTTCTTATCGAGAATTGACGGGTTTTTTATCAGGAACTTCGGCAGTATGCTGTATTTGTTCATGCTGTTTTTAGGTTTTTGTATTCCGCTTTTATCGCATCACTTTATCGGGTATTCGGCAGCCGCCATCGTGTCTGCGGCGGTTATCATTGCGAACTTTTCGTATCAGCTCGTCGGAGATGCGCTCAAAACAGTATTATCAGTGGACGGGGAAATAAAAAATCAGCATTTGTTTCACCGGAATATCAAACATGCGTGGCAGCTGGTGTTTCCGAAAGTATGTATTTATAATCTCGCCGCTCTTATCTATTCGTTCATCATCACCATTTTGATTACGGTGTTTTTTCCGTCTTCTGCGGCGCTGACGATTTACTTGTTTATTGTGTTTTTATGTTCGGGTTTTTTATACAGTCTTGTCCAGATTTCAAGCACCGCCCTGTATCCTAAGAAAAACTGGGAGCATCTGTACGAAATTGGAGAAGCGGGGAAAGCAAAGACGTATAACAACTTATACAGTTCTTTCATTTTCATTGTGTCGCTTCAAATCGCTGCGATCACATCGTATTTTATCTATAAAAAGCCGGAACTTGAAACGATGCTTATTCATTCTGCATCAGGTATTTTTGTCCTGTTCACACTATTAAACTATGGAGTCATGTTTCTGTTTCTTCGCAGAATCAATATGGCGGAAAGGTTTGCGAACAATGATTAAATTAGTGAATATACAAAAAAACTATAGTGAAAAACAGGTGTTGAAAGATATTTCGTTTGAGGTGAAAAAAGGCTCAATTTATGCTTTGCTGGGGACTAATGGAGTCGGGAAAACAACGACTTTGAAAATCATTTCGGGCCTGCTTAAACCGACTTCAGGCCGCGTCATGATTGACGGCAAGGAACTGGATTCAGAAGAGGGGGGGCAACTATCGGCTGATATCGGTTTTGTGCCCGACCATGCTTTTTTATATGATTACTTAACGGGAGTCGAATACTTGCGTTTTACAGCGGAGATGTTTCAAGTGCCGTCTCAGCGGACAAATGATTATATAAAGAATATGTTAGAGACGCTGAAGCTTGCTCAAGACGGAAATCAGCTGATTAAAACATATTCACACGGAATGAAACAAAAATTATCAATTGCGGCCGCGCTCATTCATCAGCCAAAGATATTAATTCTTGACGAGCCGCTGACGGGCATTGATTTAATCAGCGGTAAAACGATACGGACGTTATTAAAGGAGTACGTCAAGCAGGGAAATACGGTCCTGTTATCGACTCACCTGCTGGAGCTGGCACATTCGCTGTGCGATACGATCGGTATTATACATGAGGGCGTTTTTGCGGCGGAGTATCAGTCATCCGAGCATTCATTAGAAGAGATTGAAGAATTGGCTGAGAGTATCTATACATGATGAACCGCATGTTGCCGGCAATCAGGACGTCTGTCATTCCGTTAACCGCGTCATTGCTGTTTTTTTCAGGCGGTGTGATCGCTGCGTTTTTTTCCGATCACTTTGTTTCATCAGCGTCTTACAACGGCTCGTCAGGCGCGGTTGAACTGCTGAAAAACAATGCAATCGCTTGTCTGTTTTTAGCCGCGGGTTTTTTTACCTTTGGATTGACCTCAATCTTTTATTTATTCACCAACGGGTTTATTTTAAGCGGCTCTATTATAGAAAATGTGCATAGCGGGGTTCCTTTTTATCAGATTTTTTTACTGCTAATTCCTCATGGTATATTTGAAGTTCCCGCGTTATTATTAAGTGGCGCCATTGGTTTTAAGGGCGTTGAATTGGTCATCAGGCTGTGTTTTTCTAAGGAAAAAAAGATAATGGCTTCAATGTTCAGGCATATTGGAATATTGGTGCTCATAATTATTTGTCTGCTGATCGCCGCTGCCATTATTGAAGCTTACATCACACCAATTTTTAAGTAAAAGGGGCAGAAATCATATGAGAAGTAAATTATCATTAATCGGTGTGCCGATTGTTATGATTATCGGTTATATCATTTCTTTATCCTTTGAGTGGCTGTTTCCTGTTCTTACTTTTGGGGTGGCAGGACTATATCTCTTTATATTTGCTCCGGTGCAAAATAAATTCATTCGTTACATCTTTTTGTTTATTTTTGTGATTAATCTGTTAGCCAGTGCGGCTCTTTATTTCGGTATTTAATAAAAAAATGACATTCATATTGAATGTCATTTTTTTATCTTTTTTGCGGCTCTGCTGCGTGTTAAAATCTGTCGCCGTTGAAAATAGAGTTTTTTACGATCACGTAGTCGACATTGCGGATGGCTTCGAGTGTATTGCCGCCGGCGTAAGAGATGGAAGATTGCAGATCCTGCTCCATTTCAACCAGCGTGTCCTGTAAAGACCCTTTATGTTCGACATGCATTTTTTTGCCTTCGACGTTTTTCTTTTCGCCTTTTTGAAATTCAGAAGCGGAGCCGAAATATTCTTTGTAAAGCTTTCCATCGATTTCGATCGTTTGTCCCGGTGATTCTTCGTGGCCGGCGAATAATGATCCGATCATGACCATAGATGCGCCGAAACGGATGGATTTCGCGATATCGCCGTGCGTGCGGATACCGCCGTCAGCAATGATCGGTTTGCTCGCCGCTTTTGCGCACCAGCGAAGCGCGGCTAATTGCCACCCGCCGGTTCCGAAGCCGGTTTTAATTTTGGTGATGCAGACTTTCCCGGGGCCGATTCCCACTTTTGTCGCGTCAGCGCCCGCGCGTTCCAGCTCCCTTACAGCTTCAGGCGTCCCGACATTCCCTGCGATGACAAAGCTTTCCGGGACATGTTCTTTAATAAATTGAATCATGCTGATCACGGCATTGGAATGGCCGTGTGCGATATCAATGGTAATATAATCCGGCACAAGCTCCTGTGCTTTCAGCTCCCGGATGAATTCATAATCATTTTCCTTCACGCCGACACTGATGGAAGAAATCAGTCCGCGCGCTTTCATATCCCGGACAAAAGTCAGGCGTTTTTCCGGCTCGAAGCGGTGCATGATATAAAAATACCCGTTTTCCGCGAGCCAGGCCGCGATGTTTTCATCTATAATCGTCTGCATGTTGGCCGGTACGACCGGAAGTTTAAACGTGTGTCCGCCCAACGTAACTGATGTATCACATTCAGATCGGCTTTCAACAATGCATTTTGCAGGAATCAGCTGAATATCTTCGTAATCAAATACATTTTCCATATATAACACCCCTAAAAGCGAATAATAGAATTAAATAAAATTAAAATGTTCGTCTTTTTATAATGTACTTTGTTTTGTCAGGAATGTCAAATGATTTCATGCCGCCTCATAAACGGTCAGCTTGTCATCCATTTGCAGTTTGGTTATCATAGTAGTATTGGGTGTTGTAAGACATTTGTTACGATAGATAGATTTGCAGAAGAAGGGAGGGGCCGGTGTGGAACAAAAACAGCCCGGGCACAGCCCGAAAGCCCAGAAAATTCAGGACCGGATTATTTTAGGCACGATTTGGGTCGTGTCGGCGCTTGTCATTGCGCTTGTTGTCGGAACCGTCATGAATTATATTTGGATGTTTAAATAAAAAAGAGTCTGTGCCGGTATGACACAGACTCTTTTTTATATTATTTTTCAAACATGCTTGTAGAATGCAGAGGCTGGACGCGCGCTTTCGGGTCCATGTAAGCCTTCGCGTTGTTCACGGCTGTCGGAGCTTCGCCGAAACCGCTGGCGATCAGCTTGACCTTGCCTTCATATGTGCAGATATCTCCGGCGGCAAAGAAGCCTTCGATATTCGTTTCCATTGTGCTTTTGACGACGATGGAATTTTTCTCGATTTCAAGGCCCCAGTTTTTAATCGGGCCGAGAGAAGAAACAAAGCCGTAGTTTACGATCAGGTCATCAATTTCAATGATTTCTTTACGGTCGCCTTTCACTTCTTCGAGAACGAGCTGTTCGATCCGGTCTTCACCGACAAGTTCAGCGGGAACAAACGGTGTCAGCACGTTGACTTTAGAATTATGCAGGTTTTCGACACTGTGCTCATGCGCGCGGAATTTATCACGGCGGTGGATGATGCTGACTTCTTTCGCGATCGGCTCAAGCATGAGCGCCCAGTCCACCGCGGAATCGCCGCCGCCCAGAACGGCAACGCGTCTGCCTGCGAATTGATTGAGGTCGTCAATGAAGTAATGCAGGTTTTTGCCCTCATATTGTTCCGCTGATTCCAGCTCAAGCTTTCTCGGCTTAAATGCGCCGTTTCCCGCGGTGATAATAACCGTTTTTGAATAATGCGTTTCTGAATTCGTGACAAGCTTAAACACACCGTCCGCCTGTTTTTCAACAGATTCAACGGCCTGCTCTAAGCAGATGGTCTGATCGAACTTTGCCATTTGCTCTTTTAAGTTGTTCACAAGTTCTTGGGCGCGGATTTTCGGGAATCCGGCTACATCATAAATATATTTTTCAGGGTACAGCGCGCTGAGCTGGCCGCCAAGCTGAGGCAGGCTCTCGATGATTTTGACGCTCGCCTGTCTCATTCCCCCGTAAAAAGCGGTAAACAGGCCGACCGGGCCGCCGCCGATGACCGTAATATCATAAACCTTTGAATCCTCTTGCATACCAAATTGCCTCCTAATTGAAAATTGTTATTAATTATAACATACAATTTAAAAGGATGACGAGTGCCGAAAACCGCCCGGCCGCTTCATTCTTGAAAAAAATTGCGGCCGCCGCTAATATGGGGAAAAATTCCAATCTGTTTTTTCCTGAATGTTTTCTGATTCTTCCGGATAGTATGGTGATATGCAGACATGTGCGGTTTTCTAAAAAATTTTATATTTCATTTCATAAAATCCCGCCAATAAGCTGAAGCTAATACAAATGTTGATTTGATTATGCGTCTAACAGCAAAAAAAAGAAGGTGGATGTGATGGCATTGAATAAACCCAAAATCGTGGTTTTAGGTGCAGGTTATGGTGGATTAATGACAGTAACAAGGCTTCCGAAGCATATCGGGGCAAATGACGCTGACATTACTTTGGTCAATAAACACAATTATCATTATGAAACGACATGGATGCATGAAGCGAGCGCAGGAACGCTGCATCATGACCGCTGCAGATATCAAATAAAAGATGTAATCAATGAATCACGGGTCAAATTTGTGCAGGATACCGTAAAAGCGATAGATGTGCAAAATAAAAAGGTGACGCTTTCACAAGGGGACATCCCTTATGATTATCTTGTCATCGGGCTTGGCGCCGTCCCTGAAACATTCGGGATTAAAGGCTTAAAAGAATTCGCTTTTCCGATCGCGAATATTAATACGTCGCGCCAGCTGAAAGACCATATTGAGCTCCAATTTGCGACATACAATACGGAGGCCGAAAAACGCCCTGACCGCTTAACCATCGTTGTCGGCGGAGCGGGCTTTACGGGAATTGAATTTCTCGGTGAACTTGCGAACCGCAAGCCGGAGTTATGCAGATATTATGATATAGATGAAAGTCTCGTCCGGATCGTCTGTGTCGAGGCCGCCCCGACGGTTTTGCCGGGATTTGATCCGGAGCTTGTCGATTACGCCGTTCAATACCTTGAGAGCAAAGGCGTTGAATTTAAAATCGGCACCGCGGTTCAAGAATGCCGCGCAGACGGTGTCACAGTCGGCAAGAAAGATGAAGAGCCGGAAGAAATCAAATCGCAGACCGTTGTCTGGGCCGCGGGCGTGCGCGGGCATCCGATCGTGGAGGAAGCGGGTTTTGAAAATATGCGCGGCCGTGTCAAGGTCAACCCTGATCTTCGGGCGCCGGGACATGATGACGTTTTTATTCTCGGCGACAGCTCGCTCTTTATCAATGAAGAGACGGAACGGCCGTACCCGCCGACTGCTCAGATCGCGATGCAGCAAGGAGAAACGGTCGCCAAAAATCTGGGCGGTTTGATTAAAGGAGGCCAGCTTGAAGAGTTCAAGCCTGACATTAAAGGAACCGTCGCCTCCCTCGGTGAGCATAACGCTGTCGGAGTCGTATACGGCAGGAAGCTCAAAGGCATGCCGGCGTCCTTTATGAAAAAGGTCATTGACAACCGCTCGCTCTTTATGATCGGCGGACTGGGCCTGACGCTGAAAAAAGGGAAGTTTAAATTCTTCTGAAAACCCGCGGCCGCGGGTTTTCTCTTTTTTTAGAAAAGAGCGCTATAAAAAGCATGTAAGAGAAAAAAATGAATGTTTCCGCTTACATGAGTTGATTTGTCACATATTCTGACTTGGTGCTTGACAAGTAAATATGGTATATTATCAGAAAATTAAGAAAAAGGGTGATCCGCATGAAAACGACAGCAAAAAGCACGGCGGCGTGTCCGTTCTGCTCAGGTAAAGGGTATTTTCAATTGCTTCTTGGCGGCTCCGAAACATGTCCCTCCTGCCAGGGAAGCGGCAAAGAGAGACGCTGATTTTTCCAGACGTTGACTTTTTTACCGCCCCCGAGGTACACTGAAAGTGCTGTAGGGGGTGGATGTTTGTGATTAGTTTGCCGGTTGTCCTGATCTCAATCGTACTATTTTTTGTACTGTTTTTCGGCATAGGCTTTCTGTTGAACATGCTGCTTAGAATGTCGTGGATTATGGCTGTTGTCTATCCGATTGTATGCCTTTTCATTATCAGCAATAAAAAGATGATCAGTTACGTGCAGGCGCCGGGGGAATCCTTTCAAAGCCTGTTTCAGCGCATCATGTCATTAGCGGTTGCGGATGTTGTGATTTTGGCGGGCGGACTGGCGGGAGCCATCATGTCAGGCATTGCCATAAAGGCGCTCAGAAAAAGAGGATATCAAATGTTTTAAGCCGCTTTCTTATTCGAGAAAGCTTTTTTTGTGTCGCGGCGCTTTTTGTATAGCACCTCACCGAGTTGGGAACAATGACTCGGAGGAGAGTGATTTCAGATTGACGATAATCAGACGCGTATTCATGATCGTGCTCTTTTTGGGCGCATGCCATGCGACATACTTTTCCATAACCGGTGTTGAAGCAAAGGATCTGACAAATTGGATGACGGAACATCGCGGCGCCGTTTTGAAAAACATCGGCACTCCGTTTCAATCCTTACAGAATCAGCCGGAAAAGAAGGCATCAGACAGGGTAAAACCGCTGGAAGAAGCTTTTGACTGGGAACGCTATCCGTCACAAAAGGTGACGGCCACCGGTTATACCGCCGGAGCGGAATCTACCGGAAAATCTCCCGGGCATCCGCAGTACGGAATTACATATTCAGGCGTGAAGGTCAAACGAGATTTATATTCAACTGTTGCGGCCGATCCGTCTGTTTTCCCGATCGGGACGATTCTGTTTATACCGAATTACGGTTACGGGGTTGTCGCCGATACCGGCTCAAAAATTAAAGGCAGCCGCCTTGACCTCTACTTTGACACCGTCAAGGACGTCTATAACAATTGGGGCAAAAAAACACTTGAGGTCTACATGATTAAAAAAGGGAACGGCACAGTGACCGAGGACGAACTTGTAAAGCTGAACGAAACCAAGTCGCTGCAAGTGTTCAGAAATCAATACAAAACGGTAAAAGAATAAAAACGCTTCAGCGTCCGCTGAAGCGTTTTTTACATAAAGAAATAATCTAAAATCAATGTCAGCACAATACCGGTGACGCCGCCGAAGAATACTTCAATCGGCTGATGGCCGAGCAGTTCTTTCAGTTTCTTCTGTTTTTCTTTCTCTTCCGCTTTCTGAAAGTCCTTCGCTTCGCTGACAAACCGATTAAAGTCGATGACCAGTTTATTAATGACCGTCGCCTGTTCACCCGCATGCCGCCTGACACCTGTAGCGTCGAACATCGTAATGACGGCGAAAATCGCGGCGACTGCAAACAGGGGCGAGTCCAGCCCCTGTTCCAAAGCGACTCCGGTTGACAGCGCGGTGACGGCGGCGGAATGGGAGCTCGGCATGCCGCCTGTGCTCGTCACAAGAGACCAGTCAAGTTTTTTGGATACGATAAATTGAATAGGCACTTTTACAACTTGGGCAAAAATAATGGCGGCAAAACTCGCCAGTAAAGGAAAATTCATAAGTACATCCATATGCGACATCCTTTCTGTATCTGCTGATTCCGATCGCATCGAAAAACTGCAGAAAACGCCCTTAGTTTGGTAAAATAAAATCAATGAAAAATGTTTTTTCATTATACCACTTTACATAACAAATACCCACATAAGGAGTGTGTACTCATGTTTTATGCATCTGATCAACTGCGGCATCCCGAAACACTGGTCATCGGTCTTTTTCAAAAAAGCACGCTGAACGGATTTACGAAGGAATTGGATGATAAATTGGACGGTCATCTGACCCAGCTGTTAAAGGATGGTGATGTGTCCGCCAAACGCAATCGTGTATCAAAAGTATACCCTCCGGCTGCGACCGGTATGAAACGTATTTATTTTATCGGCCTGGGAAGAGAAGCGGATTATTCGTTTGAAGATACGAAAGAATGCTTTGCACGAGTATTTCAGCAGATTCATCAAGATAAAAAACAGGAAGTATCCGTGTTGCTCGATACATTCGTCTCCGGTGAAGTGCCTGCCGCCGATGCCGCTCATGCGCTTTCAGAAAGCTGTCTGCTTGCGGTTTACGAAGTGCAGGATTATAAACATAAATCGAATGAGCCGGATCAGGAACTGAAATCAGTCTGCGCCGTGACCGAAGAAGACCTGAGGGAAGTGCAGGCCGGCCTGAACGTCGGAGCGGCATACGGCCAAGGGACGAATTCAGCCCGCACGCTTGTGAATATGCCGGGTAATATGCTGACGGCCACTGATTTGGCGTCATATGCCGCTGAGCTTGCGGCAAAATACGATTTCGAGTGTGAAATTTTAGAAAAAGATGAAATGGAAGAGCTCGGCATGGGAGGGCTGCTTGCTGTTAACAAGGGCTCATCCGAACCGCCGAAAATGATCGTTCTGAAGTACCAGGGCAAAGATCAGTGGGAAGACGTCATCGGCCTGGTCGGTAAAGGAATTACCTTTGATACGGGCGGATATTCAATTAAGCCGAAAACCGGCATTGTCGGCATGAAAAGCGATATGGGAGGGGCCGCCTCGGTATTAGGGGCAATGGAGATTATTGGCGAACTGCGGCCTGAACAAAACGTGCTCGCTGTCATACCGTCTACGGACAACATGATTTCGTCCGATGCGATGAAGCCGGATGATGTCATCGTTTCGCTCAGCGGAAAAACCATTGAGATCCTGAACACCGATGCGGAAGGGCGTCTCGTGCTTGCCGACGGCATCACATACGCCAAGCAGCACGGAGCCTCTGTCCTCGTAGACGTCGCAACGTTAACGGGCGGTGTCATTGTCGCCTTAGGGAACGAAATGACAGGCGCTATGACCAATCACGCCGCGTTTTATGAACAGGTGGCGGAATCGGCGAAAGAATCCGGCGAGCCGATCTGGCAGCTTCCGATTACAGAAAAGGATAAAAAACGGGTGAGAAACAGTCAGATGGCTGATTTGAACAATTCTCCGGGAAGAGAAGGCCACGCGATTATGGCGGGGGCATTCATTGGTGAATTCGCGGAAAACACGCCGTGGGTTCATCTCGATATTGCGGGAACCGCAACGGCGAATAAAGCGACATGCTTCGGCCCTGCCGGCGCAACAGGCGTCATGGCAAGGACGTTGGCTGTTTTGACTGAGCGGTTTACGCCCGAAAGATAACAGCAGCCCGCTGCCTTGATGCAGCGGGTTTTTTGATTTCCAAAATCTTTAGTTGACTAAAGCGCAGAATATATGGTAACTTTAATTATCTACTACATTAGCAAACTAAAGGATTTTTGGAGGGACTCATCAATGAATGCTGTTGTTGTCGCAGTATTGCTCATGCTCGTCTTAAGCCTGCTGCGTGTCAATATTATTATAGCTTTAATGATCGGCGCGCTTGCCGGCGGGCTGACCGGCGGCTTAGGCCTCGGAGAGACGGTGAAGGCTTTTACGGACGGTCTCGGCGGAAATGCCACCGTCGCGGTCAGCTACGCGCTGCTCGGAGCATTTGCCGCGGCGCTGACAAAGACGGGGCTTCCCGATGCAATGGTGGAAGCGTCTGTCAAACTAATCGGAAAAAAGGAAGATTCGCGGAAAAAAGCACTGTCAAAAGTGTTAATCGTACTGATTATTTTAATCATATCCTGTTTCTCGCAAAACGTGGTGCCCGTTCACATTGCGTTTATTCCTGTATTGATTCCGCCGCTTTTAAAAATATTTAACGAACTTGAAATAGACCGCAGGCTGATCGCGTGTGTGATGACATTCGGACTGACTGCGCCGTATATCGTTCTGCCTGTCGGATTCGGACAGATTTTCCAGGGGATGCTGAGAGATAATATGGCGTCAGCCGGTTTAAAGGTGCCGCTCAGTGATATCCCGTATGCTTTAATCATCCCGACGGCCGGGATGGCGGTCGGTTTAATTTTAGCCGTCATCGTCTTCCGGAAACCGAAGAAATATGAGACGAAGGAGATTGCCGGACTATCGTCTTCTCCTTATACGAAAAAAAGCATTGCCATCGCCCTGATCTCCATTGCCGTGTCGCTTGCCGTTCAGCTCTATCTGTCACAGGTGCTCGGAGTGGAAGGTATGATCATGGGCGCGCTTGCCGGCTTGTTTACGCTGTTTATCAGCGGAGTCATGAAGCGCAATGAAGCGGATAAGCTGATCACGGACGGCATGATTCTGATGGCTTTTATCGGGTTTGTCATGCTTGTTGCAGCCGGTTTTTCAAATGTATTGAATAAAACGGGCGATGTGGCTTCCTTGGTCAAAGCATCAACAGGCTTTATCGGCCACAGCCAATCATTAGGCGCGCTCCTGATGCTGGTGGTCGGTTTATTAATCACGATGGGAATCGGATCATCATTTGCAACCGTACCCGTCATTACGACCATATTTGTCCCGCTGTGCGCTCAGCTCGGATTCAGCCCGATGGCGACGATCGCCGTAATCGGAGCGGCCGCCGCGGTCGGTGATGCGGGTTCTCCTGCAAGTGACAGTACGCTCGGGCCGACGTCAGGCCTCAGCGCCGACGGACAGCACCACCACATTTGGGATACGTGCGTACCGACATTTATTTTCTATAACATTCCGCTTGTGATATTCGGCTGGATTGCCGCGCTTGTCCTGTAAAAAAAAGGCTCCCGGAAAGGGGAGCCTTTTTGTATGCTGAGAACATCTTACGCCGGATTTCTGCTGAACCCCGTCGCTTTATGAATAGACCTGTATACGGCAGGCGCGATTGATGCCAATAACAGTGCTAAAACGATATCTTTTATGAAAAACCATATCATGTAAAACCAGGCCATTCCGTAGCTGATCGGAGCATGAAGCCATAATTTCAGCGCAATATACGTATAGGTCGTGCCAATGATATAAATGACGGCGGTACCGATCAAAGAGGCCCATGCATAATGCAGGCGGCCGGGTTTTTTTGTTTTTTCCAGCAGCCATCCGGCTGCAAATGCCGCCGGGATGTAAGCGAGAATAAATCCGCCGCTCTTTCCGATAAACGGCGCAAAGCCTGCTGAGAATTGGGCGAAAACAGGCGCCCCCGCGAGTCCGGCCAATGCGTATACCGTCATTGCAATGGCTGCCCGTCTGGCGCCGAGAAGCATCGCGGCTAACAGACAAAAGAAAGGCTGCAGCGATAACGGAATTCCCGCAACTTGCAAAAAAGGAGCCATTGATGTAATGTTGGCGCCGACGGCCATCAGTGCGGCAAACATGCCGATAAGCGCCATATCGCCCGCACGAAGGTTGCGTTGTTTCATTTGTTTTTCCCCCTTACACTTGTACCAGATTAGCGTAATCGAAGGGTGATTGATTGTCAACAAAGATTTAATGCAGGTTTACTAAATGGAGGGAGCCATATGTTTTTCGGGAAAACGAAACAAACAAAACAGTCGGAACGGATTCCGCCAAACCAAAATGTCACAACGAAGTTTCCCGTGCTTCACGCCGGAAATGTTCCTTATTATGAAGATATGTCAAAATGGAATCTGCAAGTGTACGGACTTGTTGACCGTCCTATGCTGTTAAGCTTTGAAGATATCAAAGCCTTTCCGGAAGCCGAAGTGAAAAATGATATTCATTGCGTCACGGGCTGGTCCCGTCTTGATAATATCTGGCAGGGAATACGCGCCAAAGACATCGCTGAGAAAGCGGGCGTGCACAAAGAAGCGGGATTCGTCATTCTGCACGCTGAAGAGGGCTGGACGGCCAACCTGCCGCTTTCTGATTTTACGCGGGAAACATCCCTGCTGGCATATGCGCATAACGGCGAGCCGTTAACGCCAGAGCACGGCTATCCGCTCAGAGGCGTTTTCCCCCATCTTTATTTTTGGAAAAGCGCCAAATGGCTGCGCGGCATTCAGTTCACAAAGGAAAACCACCCCGGCTTTTGGGAGAAAAACGGCTACCATATGAGGGGAGATCCATGGAAGAATGAGCGCTTTACATGGGATTAAGCCTCCTATCACTATATAGTTCTTAGGTACCTTATTGAAATAAGGTGCTTTTTTTATATCAAAAATCCATTGACTTTGTTTGGCAAAAAACCTATTATTTGAGGTGTCTTTTGATATTGAAAATCATTATCAATAAGCATAGATAAAGCAATTGCCGCAAAGGGGATGAACACATAATGGACGGAAAACAAATAAAGCGGGGTTTCGCGCCGGCCGGCCGATACGCGGTTCCGGGCACAGAAGTAAGAGAAATGCGCTCAAAAGGAGGCCGTACGTATCGTATCTTTGTCTCTTTTCCTCAAGAAGAACCGCCTGCATCCGGCTTCCCCGTCATATACCTGCTCGATGCGAATTCCGTATTCGGCACAATGGCCGAAGCTTTGCGGGTGCAAAGCCGACGGCCTGAAAAAACAGGCGTTGTTCCGGCGGTGATTGTCGGAATCGGCTACCCGACAGATCAGCCGTTTTCCGCCGAACGTCACAGTGATTTTACGATGCCGCTTTCTGAATCAGAACTGCCGGTGCATCCGCGCGGCGCGGCATGGCCCGAACAGGGAGGGGCGGAAGCATTTCTGGAGTTTATAGAAGAAGAAGTAAAGCCCGCGATGGAGCGGGATTATCCGATCGACAGAGGCAGGCAGACGATTTTCGGCCATTCGCTGGGCGGTCTTTTTGTGCTGCAAGTGCTTTTGACGAGGCCGGACATGTTTCAGACCTATGTTGCCGGGAGTCCGTCAATTCACTGGAACAAGCGTTTTATTCAGGAAAAAGCGGAACGTTTGTCAGACCGGCTCTCTGCGGAAAATCTTCAAGTCAGCGTATTGCTGGCTGCGGGAGAAATTGAAAAAACACATAAAAGCAGAATCCCGCAGCACGCAGAGGCGCTGTACTCTTTATTATCCGGGTTTGAAGATGATGGAGTCCGTGCTGAATACAGCGAGTTTGAAGGAGAAGGCCATATTTCTGTCCTGCCCGTTTTAATCAGCAGAGCCCTGCGTTTCTGCCTGAATCCGGGAGGGCCGCATACCCCGTATTCTCCCGTATGAGAAAAAACAGGCCCTTCGAACTAAATGCGGCTGATTCTAATTTTCTAATTGACTGCGTGTTTTGATTTGGATATGATTGTCTTGAATCATAATTGATAATGATAATCATTATCAATATAGAAAGGGAATGATAATATGGACGCATTGGGAATGAAAGGGAAAACGGCCGTTGTCACCGGCGCCGCTCAAGGCATCGGAGAAGCAACAGCGCTTGCCCTTGCTGAACAAGGCGTAAATGTGGCAGCTATAGATACAAATGAAGACCTGCTTCTCGGGCTTACTGACAGACTTCGGAAAAAAGGCGTGCAGGCGCAGGGGTTTGCCGCAGATGTATCTGACAGTGCGGCTGTCAATGATATCATCGCCGCCGTTGAACGCGACATGGGGCCTATTGAAATATTGGCGAACGTTGCGGGCGTGCTGCGGCCGGGTCCGGTGCAATCCCTCAGTGATGAAGATTGGGATCAAACATTTTCTGTTAATACGACCGGCGTTTTTCATGTATCGCGGGCTGTAAGCCGGTACATGATTGAGCGTCAAAAAGGCGCCATCGTTACGGTCGGTTCGAATGCAGCCGGCGTTCCGCGTGCTTCCATGGCGGCTTATGCGGCGTCAAAAGCGGCTGCCGTCATGTTTACGAAATGCCTCGGACTGGAGCTTGCGGCCCATCATATCCGCTGCAACATCGTATCTCCGGGTTCAACGGAAACCGACATGCAGCGGGCGCTGTGGCAGGACGAGAACGGAGCCCGGGACGTCATCAGAGGTTCGCTTGATACATATAAAACGGGAATTCCGCTTCAAAAGCTGGCGAAGCCTTCTGATATTGCAAATGCCGTTTTGTTTCTGGCTTCTGAACAGGCAAACCATATTACGATGCATGATTTATGCGTTGATGGCGGCGCTACTTTAGGCGTTTGATTTAACGAGAAGGAGGGACAAACATGACAAATCAACATTTATTGGCGGAAGTGTCAGCAAAAGAGGTGCTGGACGCTTACAAGCCCGGGGCGTTCTTTTTAGCTTCCCCGAAAAGTACGATGCTTGCGGAAGGAATGTTTGCGGAAGTGCCTGATACAGACGCGGAAAATCAGCTGGATTCACTGCCTGAACGCGTGAGACAGACGCTTCTTGAGGCAAAGCAAGCCGGCATCAAACATCCGATTGCGGCCGGCGCCATTCCTTTTGACAGCAGAAAAGCTTCCCGGCTTTTTGTACCGAAGAATGTCCATACGGCAGGCCCGCTTTCGTTTGCGGAATCTTCCGCAGAAAAGCCGCAATCCAATACATATGACATCTGTCCCGTTCCGGAGCCTGAGGGCTTTATGAGCGGTGTGGAACAAGGCGTATTCAACATTACGGACGGTCCGCTCAGCAAAATCGTGCTGTCAAGGACGCTTCATCTGACCGCTGAAAAGGATATCGACATTCCTCAGGCCGTCAAGCATTTGGCGCAGCACAACCCGCGCGGCTATACATTCGCTGCGGATGTGACGGGAACGTCAGAAACAAGAAAAACGCTTTTCGGCGCAAGTCCTGAACTGCTGCTGTCCAAAAACGGAACATCGATTCTGTCCAATCCGCTGGCAGGTTCCAGACCTCGCAGCACAGATCCCGCCGAGGATCAGAGAAGAGCGGAAGAACTGCTGCAATCAGCAAAAGATCTGCATGAACATGCCGTAGTCGTGGCCGCCGTGGCCGCCGCCCTTAAACCGTTCTGCCGTGTGCTTGATGTGCCGGAAAAACCGTCACTCATTAAAACTGAGGCGATGTGGCACCTGTCCACCGAGGTAAAGGGAGAGCTGCGTGATCCGTCAACGACATCACTTGAGCTGGCCATCGCCCTGCATCCGACACCCGCGGTATGCGGAACGCCGACGGATGCGGCGAGAGAAGCAATTCAGGATATTGAGCCGTTTGACCGCAATTTCTACACGGGAATGGCGGGCTGGTGTGATGCTGAGGGTGACGGAGAATGGATTATCGCACTCCGCTGCGCCGAAGCGGAAACAAGGTCTCTCCGGCTCTTTGCGGGTGCCGGGATTGTCGCCGGATCAAAGCCGCAGGATGAACTGGACGAGACCTCGGCCAAATTCCGCACCATGCTCCGGGCGATGGGGCTTTACCAAGATGAGTTGTAAAAAAGGAGGGAACGGATCGTGCTGACTGGATTTACGCCATGGCCGGAAGAATGGGCTGACAAATACCGAAAAGACGGCTGCTGGAAGGGTGAGACGTTCGGAGGAATGCTGAAAGAGCGCGCGGCTTTATACGGA
Organism: Bacillus sp. A1; assembly: GCF_042296235.1. Lineage (NCBI taxonomy): Bacteria > Bacillati > Bacillota > Bacilli > Caryophanales > Bacillaceae > Bacillus > Bacillus sp. A1. The sequence goes on along the minus strand of NZ_CP141181.1, from coordinate 3,122,384 downwards.
AATCAAACTGCCGTGACGTGTAAAGATGTACATTGGAGCTACAAAGAATTAGATGAAAGGGCCGATCGTTTAGCGGCGGGACTGCATAAGCTCGGAATTCAAAAGGAAGACCGCGTTGTCGTTCAGCTGCCGAATATCGCTGAGTTTTTTGAAGTGATTTTCGCGCTGTTCCGGCTCGGAGCACTGCCCGTTTTCGCACTGCCTTCTCATAGAAGCAGTGAGATTACGTATTTCTGCGAGTTTGCAGAGGCGAAAGCATACATCATTCCTGATATGCATTCAGGTTTTGATTACAGAGCGCTTGCCAGACAGGTGAAAGACAAACTTCCGGATTTGGCGCATGTCATTGTGGCCGGCGCAGCTGAAGAGTTTCAAGAACTGAGCAGCCTGCATAGAGAGCCTGTTCAGCTGGAAGATATAAGCCCGGCGGAAGTCGCCTTTTTACAGCTTTCAGGAGGCAGTACGGGGCTGTCCAAGCTGATTCCGCGAACACACGACGATTACATATACAGTTTGCGCATCAGCGCGGAAATATGCGGCTTGGATCATCACAGCGTTTATTTGGCCGCTCTGCCGACAGCGCATAATTATCCGCTCAGCTCGCCGGGTGTGCTGGGAACTTTATATGCCGGAGGCCGGGTTGTTCTGTCACCGACGCCGAGTCCGGATGACTGCTTCCCGTTAATTGAAAAAGAACGTGTCACAATTACAGCGCTCGTCCCGCCGCTTGCGATGGTGTGGATGGACGCATCCGGTTCGCGAAGTGATGATTTATCAAGCCTTCAAGTGCTGCAGGTGGGAGGCGCCAAATTCAGCGCTGAGGCGGCCCGCCGCGTGAAGAGCGCTTTCGGATGCACCCTTCAGCAGGTTTTCGGAATGGCGGAAGGATTGGTGAATTATACGAGACTGGATGATCCTGAAGAGATCATTGTCAATACGCAAGGCAGACCGATGTCACCTTTTGATGAGGTCAGGGTTTTAGACGATAACGGGCGGGATGTCGCCCCCGGTGAAGCGGGACATTTGTTTACACGCGGCCCTTACACGATTCGCGGATATTATAAAGCGCCTGAACATAATGAAAGATCATTCACAGCCGACGGATTTTATCAGACCGGCGATATCGTCAAACTGACGGCGGACGGCTATATCATCGTCGAAGGACGTGCGAAAGATCAAATCAATCGGGGCGGTGAAAAAATAGCCGCTGAGGAGGTGGAAAATCACCTTCTTGCGCATCCTGCCGTTCATGATGCGGCCATGGTTTCAATGCCGGATGATTTTCTCGGGGAGAGATCCTGTGTGTTCGTCATCCCGAAAGGAGAAGCGCCGAAACCGGGAGAGCTGAAAGCATTTTTACGTGAGCGCGGATTGGCGGCATATAAAATCCCCGACCGGATTGAATTTATCGCTTCTTTCCCGAAAACCGGCGTCGGCAAGGTCAGTAAAAAGGATCTTCGCGAAACGATCGCCCAAAAAGTAAAGCCGGCTGAAATCAAACAATCTTAAAAAAAGGAAGTGTTTACATTGGCTATACCGTCTATTCCCGCATATGCGCTGCCGACAGCGTCAGATATGCCTGAAAATAAAGTATCGTGGACGCTGAATCCGAAACGCGCGGTGCTTCTGATCCATGACATGCAGAATTATTTCGTCGATGCTTTTGCGAAAGGTGAGGCTCCGATCACGGAGGCGGCTCAGAATATCAAAAAAATAAAAGAGCAATGCAAAGCACTCGGCATTCCGGTGGTGTATACCGCGCAGCCGGGCAGCCAAGACCCGGCGGACCGCGCGCTGCTGACGGATTTTTGGGGGCCGGGGCTAAAAAGCGGGCCTTATGAAGAAAAGGTCATTCCGGAGCTTGCCCCGGATGATCAGGACATTGTCCTCACAAAGTGGAGATACAGCGCGTTTAAACGGACGAATCTCCTTGACATCATGCGTGAAAGCGGCAGAGACCAGCTCATGATTACGGGAATTTATGCACACATCGGCTGTCTCGTCACAGCCTGTGAAGCATTTATGGATGATATCCAAAGCTTCTTTATCGGAGACGCCGTGGCTGATTTTTCTTCGGAAAAACATAAGATGGCCATCGAATATGCGTCTCAGCGCTGCGCTTACACGGCTTTGACAAACGAAGTACTGGAGCTGCTGGGCGGCGCGCCGGTTTCTGAAGGAGAAGAGAAGGCTTCCGCCGTATTGACAAAAGACCGGGTGCGGGAACAAATTGCGGCGATTCTTCAAGAATCACCGTCTGATATTCCGGATCATGAAGACCTGCTGGATAGAGGTCTTGACTCCGTCAGAATCATGAGCCTTGTCGAACAATGGCGCCGTGACGGAGCTGAAGTGACGTTTGTGGAACTGGCGGAGAACCCGACGCTGGAAGAGTGGTGGAGACTTCTTTCTTCCCGATCTCAAAAAGTCTTGCCGAACGCAGATTATTTATAAAGGGAGAGAATAGAATGCATGATACACAACAGCTGCCTCTGACAGGCGCACAGGCCGGTATCTGGTTTGCGCAGCAGCTTGATCCTGATAATCCGATTTACAATACAGGCGAGTACGTTGAGATAAACGGCGCGATCGATGTGAACATATTTAAAACCGCTCTCGAACGCGTGCTGACAGAAGCCGCGTCATTACACGCCCGCTTCGAGGAGGGGGCAGACGGGCCGAAGCAGATCATCAATCCTCCATTTGAGGCTGCGATCGATGTCATAGATGTGAGTTCAGAAGCTGATCCGAAGCAGGCCGCACTCAGACTCATGCAGACAGATTTGGATGAGCCCGTCGATATGGCGGCCGGGCCTTTGTTCCGCGACATTTTATTTCAGGCGGGACCGGAACGCTTTTTCTGGTATCAGCGCATTCACCACATTGCGATAGACGGCTACGGTTTTTCACTGCTGGCACGGCGTACGGCGCAAGTGTACACCGCAATACGGGAGGGACGTCCGGATAACGGGCGCTCCTTCGGTTCTTTGGAGGGTCTGGTAAAAGAAGATCAAGAGTACCGCGCGTCTGATCAATTCCTGAAAGATCGGGAATTTTGGATGGAGAAATTTGCGGATGAACCTGATGTCGTCAGTTTGGCGGAAAGAGCGCCGAGAACGTCAACAAGCTTTCACAGGAGCACGGCTTATCTTTCTGAAACGTCTTTACAGCATGTAAAAGCGATTCCGAACTGGCATGAAGCCGTCACGGCCGCAGCGGCGGTATATGTCCATCGGATGACAAACGCGGGGGATATCGTGCTCGGCTTACCGATGATGGGGCGGATCGGCTCGATTTCACTGAATATTCCGAGTATGGTCATGAATCTTCTGCCTTTACGGCTTTCTCTTCGCCCGGATATGAATTTTCATGAGGCCGTCAGCCAAGTGGCAAAAGAAATCCGAAACATCCGGCGCCATCAGAAATACCGCCATGAAGATATGCGCCGCGACCTTAAATTGCTCGGAGAAAATCGCAGGCTGTTCGGCCCGCAAGTCAATGTGATGCCGTTTGACTACGCGCTTGATTTCGCCGGAGCGCCGGGCGCCGTTCATAACTTATCAGCCGGGCCCGTTGATGATTTGTCAATTAACGTTTACGACAGAGCGGACGGAAGCGGAATGCGTGTGGACTTTGATGCGAATCCGGAAGTGTACAGCGCCGAAGATATTGAAAACCATCAAAAACGATTCCTGCTTCTGTTGGAATCCGCTGTGAAAGACCAGACACAAAAAATCGGCACACTCAACCTTCTGCTTGAAAGTGAACGTCTCCGCGTACTGGAAAGCTGGAATGACACGCGCAAGGCCGAGAAGCAGAAAAGTCTGCCGGAGCTGTTTTACGAACAGGCCGTAAAAACACCGGACCGGCCGGCAATCATCACCGAAAACGAAGAGCTCAGCTATGCCGAATTGAACAAGCGCGCGAACCAGCTTGCCGGCATGCTAAAGGAAAAGGGGCTGGGACCGGAACAATTTGCCGCTTTGCTGCTTCCGCGGTCACAGGAGTTGGCCGTGAGCATGCTGGCCGTTTTGAAAACGGGAGCCGCATACCTGCCGCTTGATCCTGATTTTCCTTCTGAGCGGATCACATACATGCTCAAAGATGCACAGCCTGCATGCCTGATTACAACGATGGAATTATCCGGCCGCATGCCGGAAGACAGTGATGCAAAAAGGATCATTCTCGATGACCCGGATACGGTAAAAACCGTTGCCGCTCAAAATGCTGACTGTCCCGCTCAGGCGGAATGTTCGCCTTTGCACCCCGCTTATATCATTTATACATCGGGCTCAACGGGCAAACCGAAAGGCGTAGTCGTCACATTAAAAAGCGTAAGCAATTTCCTCTTATCCATGCGGGAAATGTTCCCGCTCGGCGCACAAGACCGCCTGCTTGCCGTTACGACTGCGGCGTTTGATATTTCCGGACTTGAGCTCTTCCTTCCGCTCATCAGCGGGGCGGGGTGCGTCATCGCACGTAAAGAGACGATTCAGGAACCGCGGGCGCTTGCGCACATGATTCACTCATACGGTATTTCAATCATGCAGGCAACGCCGACATTGTGGCATTCATTAGTCACCAATGAACCGGATTCTCTCCGGGCGCTGCAGGTGCTTGTCGGAGGTGAGGCGCTTCCGAACGCGCTTATGCATGCTCTGCTTGAATCAGGCTGTACGGTGACGAATCTGTACGGGCCGACTGAAACAACAATCTGGTCGGCCGCACAGCCGCTTGCAAAAGACCATACGGGGGCGCCTCCGATCGGAACGCCGATTTGGAACACGCGGGTATATGTGCTGGACGCCGCATTGCAGCCCGTCCCGCCGGGAATCGCGGGCGAGCTTTATATCGCGGGTGAGGGGCTTGCCAGAGGTTATTATAACCGTCCTGATTTAACAGCTGAAAGATTCATTGCCGATCCGTACGGCCCCGAGGGCGCGAGGATGTACCGGACGGGAGATCTCGTGCGCTGGCGTGAGGACGGCTCGCTTGATTATATCAGCAGAGCCGATCACCAAATTAAAATCCGCGGGTTCCGGATAGAATTAGGAGAAATTGAGTCAGTGCTGTCGAAATATCCGGGTATTTCGCAGGCCGCCGTCATTGTCCGTGAAGACCAGCCGGGAGATAAGCGGCTGGCGGCTTACGCTGTCGCGGATCAGCCCCTTGATGTCGGCGGACTTCGTGCATATATGGGCGAAAGCCTGCCGGATTATATGGTGCCGGGCGCGTTTGTACAGCTGAAAGAATTGCCGCTGACACCGAATAAGAAGCTCGATCGCAGCGCTCTGCCTGCCCCTGATTTTTCCGCTGTCCTGTCTGACAGAGGGCCGCGGACGCCGCAGGAGGAAATATTATGCGATCTGTTTGCCGAGGTTCTCGGTCTCGCGCGGGTCGGAATTGATGACGGGTTCTTTGAATTGGGCGGACATTCGCTCTTAGCCGGACGCCTGATGAGCCGGGTTCGGGAGACGATGGGCGCAGAGCTTGGCATCGGCCGTCTGTTTGATACGCCGACCGTTGCCGGGCTCGCCGCACAGCTTGACACCGCAAAGAGTGCGCGGCCTAAGCTCAAGCCGTTTGACCGGCCGGAGCACATCCCGCTGTCATTTGCGCAGCTGCGTCTTTGGTTTCTCTACTGTCTTGAAGGGCCAAGCCCGACTTACAACATTCCGGTAATAGTCCGCATGTCAGGTAAGCTTGACCAATCAGCGCTGAAACACGCCTTTTACGATGTTGTCAGCCGTCATGAAAGCCTGCGCACCGTTTTTCCGGAAAATAAGGGATCATCTCATCAGCTCATTTTATCTGCTGAAGAAGCCCGCCCTGTGTTTACCGTGACACGTGCGGACAAAAACGAGCTCCAAGACATGCTTGCCGCTGCGGCACGATATCGGTTTGATCTCGCTAAAGAGCCGGCCGTCCGGGCTGAGCTGTTTGATCTTGGTGACGGCGAGTATACGCTGATGATTCTCCTGCATCACATCGCAGGTGACGGCTGGTCCTTGAATCCGCTCATGCGTGACTTATCCATAGCCTATATCGCCCGGCAAACAGGTGAAAAAGCAGAATGGGCGCCGCTGGCAGTTCAATATGCGGATTATGCGCTTTGGCAGCAGCAGCTTTTAGGCAGCGCGTCTGATTCTGAGAGCTTAATTGCGCGCCAGCTGGATTTCTGGAAGAAAACGCTTGAAAATGTACCGGATCAGCTGGAGCTGCCGTCTGATTTTCCGCGTCCTGCTGAATCAAGCTACAGGGGCGGCGTCATTCCGGTCAACATTGGCCAAGAGCTTCATGCCAGTCTTCTCTCACTTGCCAGAAATCAGCGCGTAAGCCTGTTTATGGTGCTTCAATCAGGGCTTTCCGCGTTACTGACCCGGCTCGGTGCAGGGACCGATATTCCGATCGGCAGTCCGATAGCCGGCCGCAGTGATGACGCATTGGGAGACCTTGTGGGTATGTTCATTAATACACTCGTACTGAGAACCGATACCTCTGGCGATCCGAGCTTTTGTGAGCTCCTTGAAAGGGTCAGGGAAATGAATCTCGCAGCATATGAACATCAGGACGTGCCGTTTGAACGTCTCGTGGAAGAATTGAATCCGGTTCGTTCCCGGTCAAGACATCCGCTGTTCCAAGTGATGCTCGCATTCCAAAATACGCCTGATCCTGTACTCAGTCTTCCTGATATGGAAACAAGTCTGCAAATCAGCAGTGTCGGATCGTCCAAATTTGATTTGACGCTGGAATTGGCTGAACAGCGCCATGACGACGGTACGCCTGCCGGTATTGAAGGCCTGCTGGAGTTCAGTACGGACTTATTCAGAAAAGAAACGGCTGAAGCACTTGCCGGACGCCTGCTTCTTCTGCTCGAAGATGCCGTATCACATCCGGATAAATCAATCGGAAGCTTAACCATTCTTTCTGATGAAGAGCGCCGGAAGCTTTTGCCGGTTAAACGGGCAAAACAGCATATTCAGCCTCGGCAGACACTGCCTGAATTGTTTGAAATACAGGCCGCCGCAAAATCGGATGAAACGGCGGCAGTATGTGAAGAGAGCGGACTCACTTATAAAGAGCTGAATGAAAGAGCCAATCAGCTCGCGCACATGATGATTGCCCGCGGCGTCGGCCCGGAGCAGTTTGTCGCACTGGCGCTGCCGCGTTCTTTAGATATGATTGTCGGGCTGTTAGCCGTCCTGAAGACGGGGGCAGCGTATCTGCCGCTTGATCCTGATTATCCCGCGGACCGCATCGCTTTTATGTTACATGATGCCAAGCCTGTATTTATGCTCACCAATCGTGAAGGCGCAAGTAAGCTCTCTATCGAAAGCGGCATGCCGGCCTTCATCTTGGATGATCCGCAGAACAAGGAAACACTTCGGCAATATGCCGTCACGAACCCTGAGAATGCCGACCGTATTCGTCCGCTGTCACCGCTTCACCCGGCCTATGTCATTTACACGTCGGGATCAACAGGTGTGCCGAAAGGTGTCATCATTCCGCACAGCAATGTTATCAGGCTGTTTGAGTCGACGCGGCATTGGTATTACTTTCATTCTGATGATGTATGGACGATGTTTCACTCCTACGCTTTCGATTTCTCTGTCTGGGAAATGTGGGGGCCGTTGCTTCACGGCGGACGTCTCGTCGTCGTGAAGCATGACATCAGCAGATCGCCGGAAGCGTTTTTACATCTCCTCGTGAAAGAGCGGGTGACCGTACTTAACCAAACGCCGTCAGCGTTTTACCAGCTGATGCATGCGGAAAAAGAACACAAAGAGCTGGGGCGTCAGCTCGCACTCAGATATATCATCTTCGGCGGCGAGGCGCTTGAGCTGAGCCGGCTTGAGGATTGGTACAGCCGCCACGCGGACAATCAGCCGGTGCTCGTGAATATGTACGGCATTACGGAAACGACGGTGCACGTCAGTTACCTTGAATTAGACAAAAACATTGCCGAACTGAAGGCAAACAGCCTCATCGGCTGCGGCATTCCTGATCTGAACGTATATGTGCTTGATGACCGGCTGGAGCCTGTGCCTCCGGGCATCACGGGCGAAATGTATGTGGCCGGAGGAGGCGTGGCACGCGGTTACTTAGGGCGGCAAAGCCTGACCGCCGAACGCTTTGTAGCTGATCCGTACGGCCCGCCGGGAACGAGAATGTACCGGACAGGGGATTTAGCCCGCCTGCGGAAGGACGGTTCTCTTGATTATATGGGCAGAGCGGACCACCAGATTAAAATCCGCGGCTTCCGGATTGAATTGGGAGAAATCGAAGCGGTTCTCGTCAAACATCCGGATGTCGAGGATGCTGCCGTAGTCGTCCGTGAAGACCGGCCGGGAGATAAACGGCTGGCCGCCTACCTTGTCCGATCTGCCGGCAGCACCTTGGACACGGGGGACATGCGCCGGTTTGCCGAAGAAAGCCTGCCGGATTACATGGTTCCGTCAGCTTTTGTCAAAATGAATGAACTGCCGCTGACACCGAATGGAAAGCTTGACCGAAAAGCGCTCCCTGCGCCTGACTTCCAAACGGAGGTCACCGGCCGGGGACCGAGAACGCCGCAGGAAGAAATGCTGTGTGAGCTGTTCGCAGAGGTGCTTCACCTGCCGCGTGTCGGTATTGATGACAGATTCTTTGATTTAGGCGGCCATTCTTTGCTTGCGGTTCATTTAATGAGCCGTATTCGGGAAGCGATGGGAGCCGAGCTGAGTATCGGAACATTATTTGAAGCTCCTACGGTGGCAAGCCTTGCTGAAAGACTTGAGTCAGGAACGGGCACAAGCGCGCTTGATGTTCTTCTTCCGCTCAGAACGGCAGGAGAAGAAACACCGTTGTTCTGTGTCCATCCGGCCGGCGGTCTCAGCTGGTGTTATGCCGGGCTGATGTCTTCTTTAGAGGCTGATTATCCGATATACGGCTTACAGGCGAGAGGCATCGGAAAAAAAGAACCGCTTCCGCAAAGCTTAGATGACATGGCGGCGGATTATATTGAAAAAATCCGCACCGTGCAGCCGAAAGGGCCGTACCGTCTGCTCGGCTGGTCTCTCGGAGGGAATGTCATTCAGGCCATGGCGACACAATTACAGAGCCGGGGTGAAGAGGTTTCGCTTTTGGTGATGCTTGACGCGTATCCGAATCATTTTCTGCCGATAAAAAATGCGCCTGATGACGAGGAAGCCGTTATTGCGCTGCTTGCCCTGGGAGGATACGACCCGGACAGCCTCGGGGATCAGCCGCTTGATTTTGACACCGCGCTGACCATTCTCCGCCGTGAGGGAAGCGCATTAGCCAGCCTGGACGAGTCAGTGATGATGAATCTGAAAGACACGTACGTTAATTCTGTCGGGCTGTTAGGAACATACAAGCCGAAGCCGTTCCACGGAGATGTGCTGTTCTTCAGATCCACGATTATTCCGGAGTGGTTTGACCCGATTGAGCCGGATACTTGGAAACCGTATATTACGGGGAAAATCGAGCGGTATGACTTAGACTGCCGCCATAAAGATATGTGCCAGCCGGGCCCGCTTGCCGACATCGGCGCGATTCTGGCAGAGAAATTAAACGGACGGCGTACAGTCCGGTAAAGAAAGGAAAGAGATGATATGACAAATCCATTTGAACGGGAAGACGGCTCATACCACGTGCTCGTCAATGCTGAAGGCCAGTACTCACTGTGGCCGGCCTATCTGGATGTGCCGGACGGCTGGGAAACCCGCCTCACGAATGAAACCCGCCCCGTTTGTCTCGAATATATTGAAACAAACTGGCGTGATATGAGGCCGGAAAGCCTGAAACAGGCCGAAGCCGCTAAAATGTAATAAGAAAAGCCTGCCGTTATTTCGGCAGGCTTTTTATGCGGACATCAGCCGTTAAGCTGTGTATGATCACAGAATGTATAAGGGTGGCCTTCTTCATTCGTGCACCATGACTGAGACAGAAAAGCCAAAAAGACCGCGGCCCACTGGTCTGCAAACTGGATTAAAATACCGCCGTCGTGCCACGTTCCGTTATCCTTCTTCCAGCGTGTATCAATTGGGTTTCCCTGATTCATATGAATATTATGCATGCCGTTTGTCGGCTTGAACCCGAAAATCTTATCAGCGCCCGGCTCCGGCCCGAATTTAGAGCCGTAAATATAGACGGTGGCTTTTTCTGATTTGGCTTTTTGCATGTACGTCTCAATAAAGTCATTTAAGTCATTATCCGGACCGGTGACTTCATGCGGGAGGGGCACCATGTTCCGGGGATCAAACAATCCGCCGCGGACATAATCCAGCGCCAGCTCACGGCTGGTTTCATCAATTGGGGTATATCCATACGGAATGTTGGGCAGCAGGGTGATCGCGCTTGCGTCAAAATGATCGCGTGCCGCATACAGAACCTCTGATTCTTTTGAACTTGACATGACATTGATCGCACAGCGATAGCGCGTATCAGGCTCGCCTAGCACCTCGACTTGAAAATGCGGAGAATCATCATCTGTTTCCCTTTTCATATCTGACACAGTGCCTTTTAATACACCATAGTGCTGAACAGCCATATGAATCCTCCTTTTTCTTCCGGGATATGAATTGATATTCGAGACAGGGGGCCGTTTTTCCTTTTATGAGAAAGAAAAAAGGACAGCCCGCTGATCAGGCTGTCCTCTTCAATATCTATTAAGCTTTTGCAGCCGAACCTTGCATTGCTTTTTCAGCAGGCACGTAGTCATAGCCTAAGTCTTTGGCTACGGCTTCATACGTGACATGTCCGTTAGCCGTATTTAAGCCCGCTTTAAGCGCAGGGCTGTCTGCAATGGCTTGTGCCGCGCCTTTATTGGCGATTTGAAGCGCGTAAGGAACGGTTACATTCGTTAATGCGAGCGTAGACGTACGCGGTACGGCGCCCGGCATATTGGCGACAGCGTAGTGAACGACGCCGTGTTTTTCGTAAGTCGGATTATCGTGGGTTGTAATATGATCAACGGTTTCCACAATGCCGCCCTGATCGATGGCAACATCAACAATGACGGAACCCGGTTTCATTTGTTTAACCATTTCTTCCGTAACGAGAGTCGGCGCTTTGGCTCCCGGGATGAGCACGGCGCAGATCAGAAGATCCGCTTCCGCGACGGAATCTGCAATATTTACAGGGTTTGACATCAATGTTTTAATCTGATGCCCGAAAATATCATCAAGCTGACGCAGGCGGTCTGCGTTCAAATCGATCATTGTCACATCGGCACCGAGTCCGACAGCCATTTTCGCGGCATTTGTTCCGACGCCGCCCCCTCCGATGATCGTGACTTTTCCGCGGGATACACCCGGTACGCCGGCTAATAAAATTCCTTTTCCGCCCTTTGGTTTTTCAAGAAACTGAGCTCCGATTTGAGCGGCCATTCTGCCGGCCACTTCGGACATCGGCGTAAGCAGCGGAAGGGAACGTCCGTCCGTTACCGTTTCGTACGCGATAGCTGTCACGCCTTTTTCTGTAAGCGCTTTAGCTAATTCCGGCTCTGCAGCTAAATGAAGGTAAGTGAATAAGACCAGACCTTGACGGAAATACGCATACTCTTCAGCCAGCGGTTCTTTTACCTTCATGACCATTTCCGCATCCCATACTTGCTTTCTGTCCTCCAGAATTTCCGCCCCTGCTGATACGTAATCTTCATTTGTAAAGCCGCTTCCGAGTCCCGCTCCGGATTCCACAAGAACCCGATGGCCGTTTCCGATAAGCTGTGAAACGCCTCCAGGTGTTAATGCCACTCGATTTTCATTGTTTTTGATTTCCTTTGGAACCCCGATAATCATGTCTGTTTCCCCCAATGTTTGTGTGATGCTTCAAGTGTAGCGCGATTTTTGCGAAAATTCTTTGTTTGAAACAGAAAATAAAAAAACACGGATTTGTGAAATTTCACGAACCCATGCTGCGAAGTTTGATATCAAGGTAAATCGTAAACTTTTCATTTGCATTTTTTAAGTCGATTTCTGCGATCTGGCTGATTCTTTTCAGCCTGTAATTCAATGTATTGACATGGATGTTAAGCGCTTTAGCGGCGGTGTTGACGTTGCTGTCGGCATCAATAAAATGTTCGAGCGTTTTTACCATATCGGCTTGGTGCTCCCTGTCATACTGCTCAAGCTTTGAGAGGGAATAGTTCATATAGCCGCTGTGCTTGCGTTTTTCATCCAACACATCCAGGTACTGATAAATGCCGAGTTCCGAAAAGCTGAAAAGGTGTTTGGTTTCTCTCACAAACCGCTCTTTCGCTTTTAATACGGAAAGCGCTTCCTGATAGGAGCGGTAAACATAAGAAATCGATTCGTAAATACCGCCGACCGCAATCGACGCATCCTCAATTTTATATCGTTCCTTCAGCTGTTTTTGAATATGAAGGGCGAAGTGCTTTAAATCTTTAAAAGGCTGATCGGTTTTCGGCGCGGCTAATAAGATTAATTCATTTGAATCAACAGTCGCCAGCATGACATGAATCTGCTGTGTCGTTTCCTGCAAATATTGCAGCTGCTGTTCCGTCTTTTCAGTCAGCTCATCATGTAAACGGATGATCATGACGCTGAACACGGACGGCAGCGCCATTCCGAGCTTATGAAACCCTTCGGCCATCTCGGCTTCCTGATAAATATGGCCGGTCAGCATTTTCCAAAAAAACTCCTGGCCCCGCTCTTCGATTTTCGTTTTGCGGATCTGCAGGTGCAAAAGTTTGTTCCGCACCGCTTTGGCTGCCAGCTGAAGTGTCTTCAGATCCTCGTCATTGAGCTTTTTTTTGATCTCAAGCGCCCAAATAAATCCGAGAACCTGACTGTTTTTCCAGATGGAAATCGCCACGCGGTTGCTCAGGCCCACCTCGTCAATTTCTTTCACTTTGATCGGCTGGTCCGTTTTTAAAAGGGCCGGAATGGTTCCGTCTTTCCACAGTTTGTTGATGACTTTTTCCGGCACCCTCCGCCCGATAATCGTCGACGTCCGGGCCGGATCTGTACAATCGCTGTGCGTGCTGTATGCAAGCAGTTTATGATTAACGTCTTCTATTGTAATGGGGCATTGAAGAACTTCACTGATATGGTCGGCAACATCTTCAAGCCTGTCGAAACTGTACTTAAATGGATCCTTTGGATTGGTCATCTGTATCCCTACTTTTTCATAGCTTCATATCTTGATCTTACCATCTTGCTTTTCAGACTGAAAGGCATCTTTGCAGGGAAATGGACTAGGACAATAAGATCATTCGATGAAATCGAAAACAATAAGAAAATCATACTATTATATTTACAAAATGTGTAAATGTGCCGAAAAATCGAATATATCATAAGACTCATTTTGTAAAATTAAAACAGATTTGTTTGACTGTGCCGAATGGTTGTTTTTATAATAATGACGTTCAAAAAATAAGTGAATTAGCCCATATTTAGGCTGATGACACAGGAGGGTATAAGGAATATGTCTGGATTAATTCGTGTCACACCCGAAGAGCTAAGAGCGATGGCTAAGCAATATGGCGTTGAAAGTCAGGAAGTCATGAATCAGGTTGACCGCCTGAACCGCATGATTTCTGATTTGAAAGGCATGTGGGAAGGTGCTTCAAGTGAAGCATTTGCGGATCAATATGAGCAGCTGAAACCTTCATTTATTAAAATGTCTGAATTGCTGCAAGATGTGAATCATCAGCTCGATCAAACGGCAAATACGCTTGAGTCTACTGACCAAGATATCGCTAACCAAATTCGCGGATAATAAGATGAATGAAGAAACGGAGCGCCTGATTCAATCAAGAAGACGGCGCTCTTTCTATGTAAGGGTGATATGAATATGTATATCGATATTACAATAGATTTAACACATTATAACGGCAGCGTCTTCGATCTCAGATTGTCAGATTACCATTCTGTGAAAAAAGTCATTGATATTGCCCGGCAGGCTCAGCATGTATCCGTTCCGCCGCGTGAAGGCTATTGGATCAGAGTGGTCAATAAAGAAACGGTTTTTTCCGGAGAACAAAAACTATCTGACTGCGGCATTACGAACGGAGACCGCCTTGAAATTTTATGAAAGGACATGGTGGAATGACAGGTCATAACAGATCTTATTTAGAAACAGAATTAGACGCCGTCCGGGAAGAAACCGAATCAGGCTTCACGTTCACCTTCCAGCGGGAAAAAATCAAGCTTCTTGACGGGCTGGAAGCAAACGTGATTAAAGATGCTGATCCTTTTTTTCAAAAAGAGGTCTCAGTTTCAGAAGACGAAGTAACCATCACAATCAAACCTCCTTCTTCTTATCAGGCTTTCCGCTATATAAAAGGAAAAGATAAAAAAAGCAGGTGGCAATTTGCCTACCGTCTCGTCCAAGCCGTGAAACAGCATAAGCTGAAACGTCTCAATCTGATTGCCGCCCCTGAAAATATCGTGTTTGATAAAGCGCTGACGCCTTACTTTCTTCATTACGGCGTAAAGGAGAGCCTTCCGCCTTATGAGGAAGATAGAGAAAGGGTGTTAAAAGAGCTCAAAGCCTGTGCGGCGCTTGCAGCTGACGGGGCGTACACCTTCGATGAATATTTGAAGTACAAGGAGACGCTTCACTTCTCTCCTGAGGTGAAAAGCGTGCTAGAGGCGGAGACGATTGAAGAACTGGAAGAAACCATTCAAACCGCAATTGATTCCCTCGAAGAAAGGGACAAGACATACATAAAACTGCCGAAAAAGAAATGGAAAATCCAAAGATACGCCGGTCTGGCGCTTGCCGTCCTCCTTGTGCCGACACTTCTTTACTCCTTATACGTTCTGTTTTTCGCCCAGCCGAAGCAAGAGGCAATTACAGAAAGCAACCGCTATTTTTTAAATCAGCAGTACAGTAAAGTCATTGACACACTCGCTAAATACGATGCGGAAAGCCTCCCGGAATCTGTGCAGTATGAGCTTGCTTCCTCTTATGTGGCAGTTGAAAATCTGAGGGAAGAGCAGAGGAAAAACATCGGGAATCTGGTCACGCTGCAATCAGACCCGAAGCATTTCCTTTATTGGATTGATATCGGCAGAGGGGAAAATGAAGAAGCCATCAAAATCGGCCGCAATCTTGAGTACAACCCGTACATCTGGCTCGGACTTACAAAATATAAACAGCAATTATTAGCGGATGACAGTATGAAAGACGACGAAAAGCAGAAAGAACTGGACGCCGTGGAAAGCGAGCTTGCGAAGGCGAAAAAAGAGGCGGAGGAACAGCATAAAGAAGCGAAGGAAAACGGTGACACCGCCGAAGCTTCCGCCGGACAGGATGAAAGCAAACAAGACAAAGCGAAAGATAACAAAGAGAACGACAAGAAAGATGAGAAAAAAGATGAAAAAAAATAACAGCACACATCAAATGGCCGCAGGTAACGATCAGGCTGTCAGGAGGTTCGCCATATGAGTCTGTTATGGGTCTTTTACCGAGAGCACGTACAAAAGATTCAGCTGTCTGAACTCCCGCCGTCTCAGCCGATTACGATCGGTCCGGATATGAAAGATACAATCACGTTCGGCACACTTCCGTTACGGCAAAACGCCGCAACCCTTTATCGAAAAGAAACAGATCGTTATGATGTTTTCCTGGGAAATAACTGTGCCGGCGAATTGACAATAGGAAATGAAATGCCCTGCCGGATTGAAGAAGAGACGATGCGGCTTCTGCTCACCCCTGACCGGGAAGAATCCTCCGTCTATTTTATCGGCGGGAAGGATGAGATCGTTTTCTCATCAGAAACAGAGGAAGCGGATATATACAAAGAGCCGTCCTCCGCTCAAACAGGGGCTTTTTATCTGCGAAAGTCGGCAGGATGCTGGTCTGTCGTCCCTGATGGCCAGGACGTTTATGTGAACGGAAAGCTTGCAGAAGCTCCCGAAAGGCTCCGCACGGGAGATGAGCTGCTGTGGAATTTTCTGCGTGTGAGGCTGACGGAGGACGACCTTTTAGAAGTCGTTCATCACGAAAAGCTTCAAACCGGTTTAACCAAAACGGTAAAACCAAGCACCGAAATGAAAAAGAAATACCCGCAATATCGAAGAACGCCGCGCATGGTCTACGATCTTCCAGAAGACCGCGTTTCATTCAGCTTTCCCTCGCAGGAAAGCGAACAGAATAACCGGGGGCTGTGGCTCGTCATTCTGCCTCCTTTGGTCATGCTGATTGTAATGGGGGTTGTCGCCATTATACAGCCGAGGGGCATATTCATCCTTGTCTCTTTGGCGATGTTTATGATGACTCTCATTACGTCCACCGTGCAGTATTTCCGTGAAAAAAACCAGCGGAAAAAACGGGAGGAAAAACGGGAGCGTGTGTACAAGCAGTATTTGGAAAGCAAACGGGAAGAGCTTCAGACGCTGTCGGAAAAACAGCTGCAAGTGCTGACGCATCATTTTCCCCCGTTTGAAAAAATGAAATATTTAACTTCTGAAATCAGCGGCCGCATTTGGGAGAAATCGCTGGAAAGCAGGGATTTTCTGATGCTTCGGCTTGGAACGGGCACGGTCCCGGCAAGCTACGAGATTTCAATGAGCGGCGGAGACCTGGCGAACCGTGATGTGGATGACTTGATGGAGCAGTCGCAGCACATGCAGCGTGTGTATAAAGATATCCGCCATGCGCCCGTGACCGTTGATTTACAAGAAGGGCCGATGGGGCTTGTCGGGAAACCCCAGATCGTCAAAAATGAAATTCACCAGCTGATCGGCCAGCTCG
This sequence comes from Bacillus sp. A1, assembly GCF_042296235.1. Taxonomy (NCBI): domain Bacteria; kingdom Bacillati; phylum Bacillota; class Bacilli; order Caryophanales; family Bacillaceae; genus Bacillus; species Bacillus sp. A1. The sequence goes on along the minus strand of NZ_CP141181.1, from coordinate 3,105,659 downwards.
CGTTCTTCAACAGCTACCATGACCTGCGATTTGTCTTTATCTTTCATGAGGACGAATATAAGGAATGGGAATGGATGAAGTGGCTGCCGCAATTTCAGCTGCCTCATATGTATGCGAAAGGATTTATTTACAATGAACAGACCCGCGATCAATTGTTATCGTCCATTTACGAGCTGCTGCGGGAGCGGGATTTGGAAGAAGATAAAGAAAAGAAGATCTTCCAGCCGCATTTTGTCTTTGTCATCACAAATCAGCAGCTGATCGCAGAGCACGTCATTTTAGAATATATCGAAGGCCGGCATGAGCATCTCGGCATCTCGGCAATCATCGCTGCGGAAACGAAGGAAAGCCTGGCGGAAAACATTCACACCCTCGTCCGCTACATTAATGAAGATGAGGGAGACATTCTCATTCAGCAGAAAAAAGCGGTACAGATCCCGTTTAAGCTGGACAGGCACGAACGGACAAACAACGAGCGGTTTTCCCGGACGCTTCGGACATTGCACCATCAGGTCGGAATGACGAATTCCATTCCTGAAACGGTCTCATTTCTGGAGCTGTTTCATGCGAAGGAAGTAAAAGAAATCGGCATCAGGCAGAAGTGGGAGACAAGTGAGTCTGCAAAATCGCTGGCTGTTCCGATCGGCTATAAAGGAAAAGACGACATCGTCTATTTAAACCTGCATGAAAAAGCGCACGGGCCGCACGGATTGCTGGCGGGAACGACCGGCTCCGGGAAAAGTGAATTTCTGCAAACGTACATCCTGTCATTGGCCGTTCACTTCCACCCGCATGAAGCGGCGTTTTTGCTGATTGACTATAAGGGCGGAGGAATGGCCCAGCCGTTTCGCAAGATGCCGCACCTTCTCGGGACCATCACGAATATTGAAGGAAGCAGAAACTTCAGTATCAGGGCGCTTGCATCCATTAAGAGCGAGCTGAAAAAACGGCAGCGGCTGTTTGATCAATATCGCGTCAATCACATCAATGACTATACAAAGCTGTATAAACAGGGAGAAACGGATATTCCGATGCCGCACCTGTTTTTGATTTCAGATGAATTCGCCGAGCTGAAAAGCGAAGAGCCTGACTTTATCAGGGAGCTTGTCAGCGCGGCCCGCATCGGACGGAGCCTTGGTGTGCATTTAATTCTCGCCACGCAAAAGCCGGGCGGCATCATTGACGACCAAATATGGAGCAACTCACGCTTTAAGGTCGCGCTGAAAGTGCAGGATGCAAGTGACAGTAAAGAAATCCTGAAAAACAGTGATGCGGCAAATATTACGGTCACCGGACGCGGCTACTTGCAAGTCGGAAATAACGAAGTGTATGAGCAGTTCCAGTCTGCCTGGAGCGGCGCCCCTTACATGGAAGATGTATACGGCACCGAGGATGACATTGCCATCGTTACCGATACCGGCTTAATTCCGCTGTCTGAGGTGGATGCGGATGATGCGGCGAAAAAAGACGCCCCGGCAGAAATAGAAGCCGTAGTCGAAGAAATCGAGCGGATTCAAAATGAAATGGGCATTGAAAAGCTGCCGAGCCCGTGGCTTCCGCCGCTTGCCGAACGTATCCCGCGCACGCTTTACCCTGCGCAGGAAAAAGACCGCTTCTTCATCGCCTGCGTGGATGAGCCTGATCAGCAAAGACAGGCGCCTCTCGCTTATACGATGATGGATGACGGCAATATCGGCATTTTCGGCTCATCCGGCTACGGCAAGTCAGTGGCTGCCATCACCTTCCTGATGAACTTCGCGGAAGGATACACGCCAGAAGAGCTTCATATGTACATCTTTGATTTCGGAAACGGCACGCTTCTGCCATTGGCAAAGCTTCCGCACACCGCAGACTATTTCTTAATGGATCAAATGAGAAAGATCGAAAAATTCATGATCCGCATCAAGGAAGAAATCGAGCGGCGGAAACGGCTGTTCAGAGAAAAAGAAGTCAGCCATATCAAAATGTACAATTCGCTCAGTGAAGAAGAGCTGCCATTTATATTTATCACAATTGACAATTTCGACATCGTAAAAGATGAAATGCATGAATTAGAAACAGAATTTATCCAGATTTCACGCGACGGGCAAAGCTTAGGCATTTACTTCCTGCTGACCGCAACGAGGGTAAACGCCGTCCGCCAGTCGCTGTTAAACAACATAAAAACGAAAGTCGTCCATTATTTAATGGATCAGTCAGAAGGATACTCCATTTACGGGCGTCCGCCGTTCAGTCTCGAACCGATCCCGGGCCGCGTCATGATCCAAAAAGAAGAACTGTATTTCGCGCAAATGTTTCTTCCGGCTGAAGCGGAAAATGACCTTGAGATGTTCCAGGCGCTGAAAGATGATGTCAAAGCTTTAGCTGAGCGCCACGCCGGAACAGCCGGCCCAGACCCGATTCCGATGCTTCCGGATAGGCTGACGGCCGGCGAATTTTCACTCCGTCTCGGCCCGCATCAAGAACCGTTCCGCATTCCTGTCGGGCTTCATGAGGAAAAGGTCAGCCCTGTGTACTTTGATCTGGGCAAAAATAAACATTGTCTTATTTTGGGCCAGACACAGCGTGGAAAAACAAACATCCTGAAAGTGATGCTGAATCACCTGCTGCGTGAAGGTACGGAACGGGTCGGGCTGTTTGACTCGATTGACCGCGGACTGTCGCAGTATGCGCAGGAAACAAAGGTCAGCTATCTGGACACAAAAGAAGACGTCCGGCAGTGGATCGAAACGGCAGAAGCCATTTTCACGGAGCGCGAAGCTCAGTATGCGCAGGCCGTCAAAAATGGCGATGTGCACAAACTCAGTTTCTCTCCGGTCGTGTTAATGGCCGACGGCATTACAAGATTCCAGCAGACGATCGACACCGCCATTCAGGACAAACTGGCGATGTTTATGAAATCTTACGCGCATGTGGGCTTCAGTTTTATTCCGGCGGGCAATCACAGCGAATTCTCAAAAGGCTATGATTCCTTAACGACGGAAATGAAACAGATCCGCCACGCGATGCTGCTTGTGAAAAAATCCGAACAAAATGTCATTCCGCTGCCTTACCAAAGGCAGGAACCGGACATTCAGCCGGGCTTCGGCTATTTGGTTGAAAACGGGAAGGAGCAAAAAATCCAAATACCTTTATGTTCAGCGGAAAGGGAGGCCGTCAGATGACTGAACAACGAAAAAGCCTGATCAAATTAATAGCCGCGGTCGTCATCATTCTGCTGCTGCCGGTGCTGTTTTTCCGGTTTATCGGCGATGACCCGGGAAAACAAAAAATCAACGCCACCCGCCAAATCGCAGTCGTGAATGAAGACATGGGCTTACAAACAGATGAAAATGAGGAAGAGGAATCCGTCCATTTCGGCAAAGAAGTAGCGGCCGCTCTCGGCGGCCGTCCGGATTATTCATGGACGGTTGTCAACAGGAGCGCGGCTGAAAACGGCCTGGCGGCTAAGAAGTATGACGCCGTCGTTTATATTCCATCCGATTTTTCAAAAGATATCTTAAGCTATGACAAGGAGCGTCCGCAAAAAGCCACGCTGACATTCAATATTCAAAGCAACCTGAACGCCGTCAACAAAGAAAAAGTGCAGCGTGAGCTAGAAGACGCCCAAAAATCAATGAATAAAAAAATGTCGGCATTATATTGGAATTTCGTCTCACAAAAAGTGAACAATGTCCGAGGCGATTTTGACAAGATCGTCAATAAAGAATCAGAATTTCAAAACGTTATGTACAACTTTTACAAGCCGAGCTCCAATGACTTGGCAGGTGAAATCAAACGGCAAAAAGATCTGATTGACGAACTGAAAAAATCAATGAATGAAGCGCAGGGCGCGGCAAAAGAAAAATTGACCTCGGCAGATGAAGCCAAAACCACGCTCAAAGACTTTGCCGATACGGTCGAGCGCTATAAACAATATCAAGAAAATCAGAAAAAACTGCTGATGGCCGCGCAGGAACAAAATCAAAAGCAAATCACAACCGGACTGAATGCCATTAAAGCACAGCAGGCCGCCAACCAGTTCAGCACGATGATGAGCGGGCTGTCTTCAGGCATAAACCAGGCGCAGACACAGCTTGACCAGACGGGATCGGCTCTTCTTGCCGCCCAACAGGTGAGAGAAGCGCAGGTTCCTGAGCAGGAACACGGGATGGCAGATATTCAATCCAATTTACTGAACAATTATTTGACTCAATATAAAGCTCAAGCAAGATTTGAAACACTGAACAGCATCCAAACCCTTATGAAAAGGGATCGGCAGGCATTAACCGTTCCGGAAAAGGACCCGGGTGATGACGGCTCGGATGAACCGAAAGAAGAAGAAAAACCGGAAGAAGAAAAACCCGGCGATTTGAAAATTGACCTTGACGATCAGCGTGACGAATTAAAGCGCATCTCCGCTGAAATTAATCACATTTCTGACGGATTAAAAGAACCGGAAAAAGAAAATCCGGCCCCTGAAAAACCGGGCCAAGGCGATGACGGTGAAAACTCCGGCGATACCGATCCGAATAACGGAACGAATCCCGGAGAAGACGGAAAAACGGAAGACGGTACAAAAGAAGAGCAGCCTGCTTCCGATAACACAAGCGATCAGGAGCCAAAAACCGTCCAAACCGCCACTGCCGCTAAAAACGTCATTCCGCCTGCTGATGAGCCGGCAGACGATCCGAACGATTCTGAAGGGGACGGCGGCACAGACATATCTGAGGCGAAAGAAAGGCTGAACCAAGCCGCAGAGCGGATTCAGCAAATTGAAAAAGAGCTGGAAGAGAAACAGCAGACTCATAATGAAGAACTGAAAAAACGTCTCGATGCTCTTGATGAAGAAATCCAAGGCCTTAAAAAGCAGATTGCCAAAGTTGAAAAACGGGCGGAGAAATTACAGGAAGATCTTGAAAAAACAGTAGAAAAGAGAAAACAAGACTTCAATACCATTTACAGAATGATTGTAAGAACAGAACAGAACATTTTGAACTACCCGTCATTGGATGGCGGCCGCAAATCTGCTCTTGAACAGATATTTACCGCTGTCATCAATACAAAAGAAATATCCGATTTAATGAGTTACTATAATGATTTATCCCTGTATGAGGCGACACTTTATCACTCTCTTGACGCGGGTTCGCTGCCTGATGTGAAAAACAGGGTGCTGAAAGCCCAGCAAGGCGAAGTTCAAACCGTTCTCGCCATCAAACCGGTGGAAACGGCAAGCTGGGAAAACCTGAAAAACAACAAGATGCAGACAGATGAAGACATCAGCAATTTCATTAAAGGCATGACCGAATTCTCGGATAACTACAGCTCGTATATCAGAGATGAACAAGCCGGAGTGCTCGATGAGCTCGCCAGCATTTCAGACAGCGCGGCGAAAGCATCCGATCAGCTGGCTGAAGGCGCTGTGCAGGAAGCGGCCGCGTTCAGCGGAGACGGATTAACCGGAACGATGGCGCTCGGCGCTCAGGATACCGTTGGCCGCGAAGTCCTGCAAATGTCTGACACGATGGGCCATCTGTCAGAACGCCAGTCCGGCATCATCAGCTATACCGACAATATGCAGCAAAGCGTAAATGACGTCCAGCAAAAAGCGGACACCCTGAACAGCAACTGGGGCAAAAACGTCGATTCCACGAAATTGATCAGAAATGACGTGTACGGCATTTTAGGGAACGCGCTCGTTGACGGACAGGAAAACGGCTACGTTTATGATTATCTCGCCAACCCGCTTAAAATCAGCGGAGAGGTGCCGGAAGACCGGGTTCAGAATGTTCCGCCGGTCGTCATTTTGGTGATCGTCCTGATCAGCAGTCTTCTGATCGGCTATTTCAGCTCGTATTATCAGCAGGCGCCGCTTCTTGTCAAAGGCGCGCTCTTTGGGATTTTAAACATTATGGTCGGATTGATGATCAGTCTGTTCGGTCTGAATATCTACTCGCTTCCGGACGATCAGACGATTAAATGGTCAGTCTTTACGATTCTCTTGCTTGCGGCGAGTTCAGCTTTTATCCGGGCAGCCTTTGTCTTCAGCTCGATTACCGGATGGATCGCATCATCAGCGCTCATTCTCTTTTATGTGGCGCCTTTGATCGACCTGATTATGCCGAACTTCACCTTTGACAGTCCGGTTTCGAAAGTCTATATCGATATTCAATACGGAACGGGCCATCTGTTTGCGATGGGGGTAACGGTTCTTGCGATCATTGCGCTGATTGCGGCGGCGCTTCCGCTCGTCATTCGGCTGTTTGCGGAAAAAACGGAGGAAAGTGATCAGTCTTATGAGGCGTAACACGTTCATGGAAAAAGGATTGCTGCTGTTTGCTCTCTCCTTTTTCCTTTTCCTTCCCCAAGCCGCAGCCGCGAATGAGGAAAATACTGATGTCAAGCCGAATGAATATGAAAAGAAAGACATTGAAATTCGTACGGATTACCTGCACGACGATGCCTACTCCGAGGAAAAAACGGCGCTTCCGAAAGAACAGAAGGATATCACGTTTGATCAGCCGGCCGAAAACCCGGATGACAAACTGATATCAAATTTGTTTACATCGTCAGACACGGAGCCGAATACGATCAAAGCGCAATCGAAAAAACTGGGTATCACATTTGCCGAGCCGGCGGTGAGGCGTACCTCGGCAGATATGGAAACGGAAGAGAAAAAGACTTCTTATCTGCTGCCTGTCATTTATGCCGTCTTGATCCTCCTCGGGATTGCGGCGATGATCTATCTGATCCCGAAAGTCACGGCGCAGGAAAAGGCAAAGCGGTAAACGGATCGCTTGTGTTTGCGGGAAGACAGCCCGTAAAATAAGAAAAAAAGGAGGAGTTTCATGCAGTTTTTTCTTATAACAGGCGCGTCAAAAGGCTTGGGCCGGGCGCTTACGGAACAGGCGCTTCAAGAAGGAGCCGAAGTCGCCGCGCTTTCAAGAACGATAAGCGGGGAAAAGCGCGAGGGACTGACAGAATACAGTGTTGATTTAACCGATCTGGCAGATACCGGGCGGCAGATGAAGGCGATTCTTGATCAAGCAGAGGAGAAGGGATACTCCGCCGTCACACTGATCAACAATGCCGGAATGGTGGAACCGATCAAGCGGGCGAAAGAGGCTTCCGCCGAAGAATTGAACCGCCATTACACCCTTAATCTGACGGCGCCCGTTTTGCTCAGCCAAATGTTCACAAAGCGTTTCGAAGCGTTCAGCGGCAGCAAAACAATTGTCAACATCACATCGGGCGCGGCGAAAAATCCTTATAAAGGCTGGAGCGCGTATTGCAGCTCAAAAGCGGGGCTTGATATGTTTACGAGAACATTCGGGTTTGAACAGGAGGATGAAGAGCTGCCGGTCCGCATGATCTCATTCTCGCCGGGAGTGATGGATACAGACATGCAGGCTGTCATCCGTTCTTCGTCAAAAGAAGATTTTCATGACATCGAACGGTTCCGCAATCTGAAAGAAACGAAAAACCTCAGAAGTCCTGAATACATCGCCGGCGTCATTCACTCACTGATCGCGGGCGAGCCGGAAAACGGACGGATATACGATATCAAAGAATTTTTGTAGAGCAGCGTTCACGCTGCTCTTTTTTGTTTGTACAATCACTTCGGAGTCCGGCGGCATATGATGAATGAAACAACGTATAAGGGGTATAAGAAATGTATCAGATGAATTGAGTTTCTTCTCGATTTATGTTAGGATTCTAAAAATATAAATAAGGAGGGGTTTCCATGAGAAATGTAACGTTAATGGATGTCTTCACCCATCCAATCGCACAAAAGTATTTACAGCGTTCCGGTGTCGCCCATGCGATCGCCTGCGCGTTTCATGCATACCGTCTTGCCGTAAAAGCAGGTGTCAGCCCGGATCTGGCGGCGAAAGCGGCTTTACTGCATGACGTCGGCCATTATGAATGGTACACAGACGGCAAATGGGATTATGAAAAGTACAGAAGAAACGATATCCATGCCATTAAAGGCGCGGAACGGGCGCATAAGCTGCTCATCCGGCTCGGTGAAGAACCGAAAGCGGCGAAGGACATTGCGCTGGCGATTCTGCTTCACACCGATTCCTATCTGCCTGAAGGCGAACTGGACAAGAATACGCTCCAGCAAATCGTGAAACAAGCGGATGAACTCGATGAAGAACCCGGCGGACATCACCATTACCGCCAAATGGATCACACGGCCGCGCTCAAACAAATCCAAAAGCTTGATCAGTTAATTGACCAAGCCCAATATCCCATAAGAAGCTCAGTCTAGGCCACTCATGCGGCCTTTTCCGCTTACATAACTCCGCATGCTCACTAACACCTTTTCCGCTCCGATAGACGTACTGTGTCAAAGCCTTTGTCCGCTGCATATGCTGAAGGAAAACATAGTAAAGGGGATCAGCGAAAATGGCCCATCAAGGAAGCCCGAAAATCGTCTCGTTAGTGGACCCTTACGTTTATCAGACCATCCATAAGCTTATCGGCTCAAGGTTTATTATTCAAACCGTCAGACGCATTATCAGAGGACGGCTGATTGATGCCACTCCGGATCACATCGCCATTGAAGAAACGCATGACCGTATATTTTATATCAGAAACCGCCATGTGGTTTCCGTCATGCCTGATTATACCGAACGCGTGTAACAGCCCGAATAAGGCGCAAACCGGAGGCGGCTCTATAGAACCCCGGTGCGTCTTCTTTTTGAGATACATAGATGCACGGCGGCTTTTTTTGGTACAATCACAGTACAAGTTCACATGACAATAGGAGGAAACCGCTTGTTGAAATCAAAGGTCCATTTTTGGACGCTGCAAATTTTGCTCGTTTTGCTCATTATTTACGTATCAACGAAAGTCTCGTTTATTTTTCAGCCGTTTTTCGGTTTTATCACCACTCTGTTTTTTCCGATTTTGATCTCGGGCATTTTGTTTTTCATTTTTAATCCGATCGTGCGCCTGCTTGAGAAAAAATTCCCCGGACATTGGCGATCCTGCTCATTTATCTCGTTTTCATCGGCCTGATTGCCTTTATGTTCACCGCCATCGGACCGATTGTGGCTTCCCAGGTCACGGGGCTGATTAACAATTTCCCTGATTACATTCATCAGATTCAAGTCTTGACGGCGCAATTATCCCATTCCAAATGGTTTACGTGGATGATGACGCAGGATTATGTGTCGATAGAAAAAATCCAGCAGTCTCTGACGGGATTTTTACAAAGCCTTCCGCAAAATATTACGGCAAGCCTGTCGGCCGTGTTCGGCGTCGTTACGAATATCACGCTTGTCGTGATCACCGTTCCGTTCATTTTGTTTTATATGCTGAAGGACGGCCGGCGGTTTCCGCTCTTGGCAGTCAAAATCCTGCCTTCTTCCTACCGGGCGGAAGGCAGGAAAATATTTAACGACTTATATGTCACATTGGCCGCCTATTTCCAAGGCCAGCTGCTGATTTGTCTCTTTGTCGGAACGGCATGCTTTATCGGATATTGGATCATCGGCCTGCAGTATGCGTTAATTCTCGGGATGGTGATCGCCGTCACCAATATCATTCCGTACCTGGGGCCGTTTCTCGGGGCGGCGCCCGCGGTGATTATCGCGTTTATGGATTCGCCGGCTAAGGCGCTGTTTGCCGTTATTGTTGTCGTTGTCGTCCAGCAGCTTGACGGGAACCTGCTTTCTCCGCTTGTCATCGGGAAACGGCTGAATACCCACCCGCTCACCATTATTCTTCTGCTTATCGGAGCGGGCAGTTTCGGCGGCATTCTCGCAATGATTCTGGCCGTGCCGGTTTACGCGGTTTTAAAAGCTTTTGTCTTAAATATCGTCCGGCTTATCAAACTTCGTCAGCGGTCAAAGCTCGAAGACAGCCGCAAGCCGAAATAAAAACGGGCACAACTCCCGATGCAGCGCATAAAATGCTGTAAAGAAAAGCGGAGGTGTGGGTATGCCTGCAATTGTGGGACCGATTTATATTATGAGTTTAGCCGGAGACGCTGCGGCGAGCTTCGGTGACGTGTTTGCCATTTCTCCCAAAGCCGTTGACCACTCAGGCGCGGGGGCAGGGGCGTTTCATTCCGGAGATTTTATCAAAGTTACTAATAAATTCAGCAAAACGCGCTTTGAAGACATCGATGTGTTTGACGAACCTGATTGGTTTAACGCGTGACAGCCTCCTTTTAGGAGGCTGTCGCTTTTTTGTAGTATAATAGAATCAGTCTTTATAAAAGGGGAATTTTTATGAAAATCAGAAAAGCGAATATTACCGTGCAGTCCGGAATGATCGGTGATGTATATCTGCATGAAAATAAAAAAGAACAGCATACCCTTGTAGCCGTTCCGGAACTTGAGTGGAGCACGATCATTTCCTATGAGGAAGAGAAAAAGGCGCTGGCGCAGCGGCTTTTACAATCATTCAGCAAGCTGATTGAAGAAGAGCCCGCCGGAGAGCTCGCCGGAAAGATCTCCCATTGGGTGGCTGAAATGTAACGAAGCGGTTTACCGCGTCCCGTCCGGGGCGATAATTGTAAAACAAGCTGAGGAGGGACAGGCCGATGAGCGACAAAACGGTTGACCTTTATTTACAGCAGGGGATGTACGGCCCTCTGCAGACGAAACCGGATGAACGCCATTTATTTTTAGGCTCGCTCCGTGAAAGAGTCATCATTGCCCTGACGAAGGGACAGGTGCTGCAAAAGCAGCCGTATGAAGAAGTGAAACAGGCGCTGAAAAGCCGAAAAGACGCGGTGCTCTATATAAACGGAAGGCTCCCGTATCATGCTTATTCACCATATATGAAGCTTGCCGCACTTGCCGGTGTCCGAAGCTCCGTCATATCGGACCTTCAATTCGAAACGCCGCTCGGCCTGGTTTTTGCCGCCGATTATGCCGTGAACCTTGACGGCATTTACGTACAGGATGACATTTTTCAGCGCTCACTCCTGAAATCTTAAAAGGGCAAAACACCGTTTGTCATTTTACAATGCCAATTCACTTACAAGTGGAGATAGGATATAATGGTTTTCATATGAATGGCGGGGAGGCCGGCTATGAAAAAAGCATTTATATGCATTGATTATACGAATGATTTTGCAGCAGAGAACGGGGCATTAACCTGCGGAGAACCCGCGAGACAGATTGAAGATACGATTGTCAGTTTGACGCAAGCATTTATAGAAAACGGTGATTACGTTGTCTTTGCGGTAGATTCGCATGATGCAGACGATGACTTTCATCCCGAGACACGCCTGTTTCCTCCGCATAATATCAACGGCACGGAGGGCAAAGAGCTGTACGGAAGGCTATCGCCTCTTTATGAGAAACATAAACACGCAAAAAACGTAAATTATATGGAAAAAACGAGATATTCTGCTTTTGCGGGAACGGATTTAGAGCTGAAACTGCGGGAACGGCAGATCACTGAGCTGCATCTTGCGGGCCTGTGCACGGACATCTGCGTTCTTCACACGGCGGTTGACGCCTACAACAAGGGCTTTCAGATCGTCATTCATCAAAACGCTGTGGCCAGCTTTAATCCGGAAGGGCATGAATGGGCCCTGTCCCATTTTAAGAACAGCATCGGAGCGCAAGTGGCAGAGTAAGGAAGGGGAAAATAATTTTGGTGGAGCATGGTTTTAAAGACGACAGTTTGTCTTTACATACAGATCTTTATCAAATTAATATGGCCGAAACGTACTGGAGAGACGGCATTCATGAGAAAAAAGCGATTTTTGAGCTTTTTTTCAGAAAGCTTCCCTTTGAAAACGGCTATGCGGTATTTGCGGGCTTAGAAAAAGCAATCGAATACTTGGAGAACTTCAAATTTACCGACAGCGATCTGAATTATTTAAAAACGGAATTGCACTATGCTGATGATTTCATTGATTATTTACGGGATCTTTCTTTTACCGGATCTCTTTACAGCATGAAAGAAGGCGAGCTCGTTTTTAACAACGAACCGATTATGCGGGTCGAAGCGCCCCTGATCGAAGCCCAGCTGATTGAGACGGCTCTGCTTAACATTGTGAATTACCAAACATTAATCGCCACGAAAGCGGCCCGCATTAAAGGCGTTGTCGGTGACGAAGACGCCCTCGAATTCGGAACGCGGCGCGCCCATGAAATGGATGCGGCTATGTGGGGAGCGAGAGCGGCTCTGATCGGCGGCTTCAGCGCAACGAGTAATGTAAGAGCCGGAAAGCGTTTTAATATACCGGTATCCGGCACGCACGCTCATGCGCTCGTACAAGCGTACCGCGATGAATATACGGCATTTAAGAAATATGCGGAGACCCACAAAGACTGCGTATTTCTCGTAGATACGTACGATACGATCCGTTCGGGCATGCCGAATGCGATTAAAGTCGCAAAGGAATTCGGCGACCGGATCAACTTCATCGGCATCCGCTTGGACAGCGGGGACTTGGCGTACCTGTCAAAAAAAGCGCGTGAAATGCTTGATGAAGCGGGTTTCACAGACGCAAAGGTCATTGCTTCAAGCGATCTTGACGAGCACACGATATTAAATCTGAAATCCCAAGGAGCGAAAATCGATACGTGGGGCATCGGCACGAAGCTGATTACCGCATACGATCAGCCGGCCCTCGGCGCGGTTTACAAGCTTGTCGCCATTGAAGAGGACGGCAAGCTGACTGACACCATTAAAATTTCGTCAAACCCTGAAAAAGTGACAACGCCGGGAAGAAAGAGAGTATACCGGATTATCAACAAGCTGAATCACCACTCGGAAGGTGATTATATCGCGCTTTATGACGAGCGGGTAAATGATCAGAAACGCTTAAAAATGTTCCATCCCGTCCACACGTTCGTCAGCAAATTCGTCACTGACTTCTATGCGAAAGACTTGCATGAGCCGATCTTTGAAAACGGCGTTTTATGCTATGATAATCCCGAAATTACCGACATCCAGCAATACGTGCAGGATAACCTCAAACTTCTGTGGGAGGAATACAAACGGATCAGCAAGCCGGAAGAATATCCGGTCGATTTAAGCGAAGACTGCTGGAGCAACAAGATGCAGCGGATTCATGAAATCAAAAGCGAGCTGAAACGGGAACTTGAATAGAAGACAAAGCGGCCTTTCCTTTCTCTGGAAAGGCCTTTTTGTTGTGATAATATTTTTCACATTTAGACAAATTTCGTCAAGTTATTTGATATACTTATGTTCGAAGGCCGCATCTAAGGGGGTAAATGAATGAAGGTGTTTGTTGCGAGACAGCCTATCTTCAACAGAAACGAACAGGTTGTTGCTTATGAACTTCTTTACCGGGAGAGCGAAGAGAACCGTTATTCGGCCGCTGACGGAGATAAAGCTACGACGGATCTCATTATTAACAGCTTTATCAACATCGGAATCGAAAAGCTGACTGAGGGGAAACGCTGCTTTGTGAATTTTACAGAAAGCCTGATGTTTTCAGATCTCCCTACCTCCTTTGATCCTGACCAGCTTATTATCGAAATTCTTGAGGACATACCGATCACTCCGGCACTCATCTCAAGATGCAGACAGCTGAAGAAATTAGGATATACATTAGCACTTGATGATTTTTACGCCATCAATCCGGAAAATGAAGAATTAGTGGAACAGCTGATGAAATATATTGATATTTTAAAAATCGACTTTTTGCAATCCTCGCGTCTGGAGCGCAAAAAAATCATTCAGACGTACAGCTGTAAAAGTCTGATTTATTTAGCGGAGAAAGTGGAGACGAGAAAAGATTATAAACAGGCGGCCATAGACGGCTTTCACCTGTTTCAAGGATATTTTTTCAGTGAACCGCGTGTCATCAGCGGAAATGATCTGACGTTTCATTTTCATTCTTACTACCAGCTTTTAAGCGAATTAAACAATGACCAGCCCAATATACAGCGCGTGACGGAATACATAGAGCGGGACGTCAGCTTATCGTATCAGATTCTGCGTTTTTTAAACGGATCGCAAACAAGGCTGAAAAAAAAGATAGACAGCATCCAGCAGGCCATCATGATGCTCGGGCTGAATGAGATTAAGCGCTTGATTTACATTCTTTCATTCAGAGATTTAACGGCGAAAAGCCACTCAAGCCAAAAAGAAATCATTAAGATTTCCTTAATCAGGGCCAAACTGTGCGAACTGCTGGCGAAAAGAACCGGAAGACCCCAGCCCTCTTCTTACATGCTGATCGGCATGTTTTCGCTCATCGATACGCTTCTCCACAGGGAGCTGGAGGATATCATCAAAGAACTGCCTTTAATCGATGAAGTCGGACAGGCGCTGCTCGGTTATGAAAACGATTATTATAAGATGCTCGCGCTCGTCAAAGCCATTGAATGCAACAACTGGGACTGTGACGAGTGGGGAAAAGAACTGAACAAAGAAGAAGCGTATGAATGTTACCTACAGGCGATCGAATGGTGCCGGCAGCTGATCGTGGATTGAGCCGCTTTAAGCCGACCACCTGAGGGCGATGATAAACCGGCTTTGCTCTCTGACCAGACTGACACGGATGCCGTCGGGATTATACGTCACGTCAAAGTCATTTTTGATGCCGGTCTGCTTAATGAGCCGCTTGACCGCTGCGGTGTCAGATGATTGCGCTGCGGTGAGGATGCGGCGCGCAAGCTCTTTTGACGCCGACAGCCGCGCAAGGAGCAGGCGCGCATCCTCCAGCATGCCCGCAGCTTCTTTTGCGGACGCTGTCAAAATATCTGCGTGAACCGGGGCACTGGGCGCTGGATGCCGGTATGGCGCGGCGAAAACAGGACAGCATGGATACACATAATGCATACGGCGGCCTCCTTCCTGAGAAAACATTCGTTATACATGAGTATAGGCTGCGTGATAACGAGTTATGACATGCAAAAAGACCACAATGCGGGGGTTGCGGTCTTTTCGGTGTTTGTCGGTGGTTATGCGACGCTGTTCGCCCATTCTGTTTTGAAATTGCGACGGCAGGGACTATAGTCCTTGCCGGTTTGTCGGAAAACCGTTAAAAAAACAGCAGAACCGCCAGATTGGTCTGCTTCATCCTAAACGTCTGCCTTTCTGGTAGTTATATAGTCCTGTTCGCTAAATGCTCTGTTCGGGACTATGGGATTACCCTGGTTTGCGGTGTCACGCAGATACTTTTACACATACTTTTCGGTGAAAAATCCCGCAAAAACGTTTACACTATTAGTAACAGATCAAATACCTAGGACTCGTTCACCATACACAATTCATTGATCTTTCAAAAAAAGGAGTGTGGAAACGGTGGAAAACAAATTAGAAGAAGTAAAGCAATTATTATTCCGACTTGAAAATGATATCAGAGAAACAACCGACTCATTACGAAACATTAACAAAAGCATTGATCAGCTCGATAAATTCTCATATGCAATGAAAATTTCTTAAAAAGACTTGGAAACAAGTCTTTTTTTTGTGCATTTTTTATCCATTTCATGGATAAAGTATTATACGATTGTTAAAAAACGAAAAACCTGCTGTCTTTCATCACCTGCATTTAGTAAAATAGAATGGGAGGGTGAAGACAATTATTGAGCAAATGTGTTTAGATGCTGACCAAATCAAGAATAAAATGAAGAGTATAATAGAGCGGAACATATTTAATGAACATCTAATGCAGCTCCTTCTCAGTTTTATTGAACCAAAAAAAAATTTTTCTCTAGCTGAATCAGCTGTTTTGCATTATGTGATCTTTGACGGCGAAAATCAAGAAACCGCAGTGAACTTAGGTGCCGCTATTGAAATTCTTACACTTACTTCCGATATAATTGATGATCTGGAAGATGAGGATAATCGAGATGCTCCTTGGATGAAGATAGATCGTTCACTAGCATTAAGTGCAGCATTTTCATTATACACAGCAGGATTGCAAAGCATTAATTCGATTAGTACGAATCCTTTAGTGATTAAGTATGTATTAAAATATATTCAAGATGCAATGCAGGGTCAACATGATGATTTGATCAATAAACCAAAGACAGAAGATGAATGTTTAGAGGTAATCAAGTTAAAATGCGGAAGTTTATTTGCGTTAGCAAATGTTACTGGTACGCTTTTAGCAACTGGAGAATTCAATAAGTCTGTTGAAAGTTATTCCTATTATAAAGGGATATTTGAACAAATTTCCGGCGATTATCATGCTATTTTTAAGGATAATACTAGTGATATTCTGAAAGATAAACATACATTGATTAATTTATATCTTAAGCGCTTGTTTAATAAGTCTTCTCAAGAATTGCTTTGTATATTCTCAGATCAAAAATTATATTCGCAACTGCGGCTTAATAAAAAAGAGTTTATTCAAAAGCTGTATGATTCTGGAGCATCTCAATATGTTTCGGTTTTATACCAACTATACATGTATAAGTGTGAAACTGAAGTTGAAAATTTAAATTTAGATATAAAGAAGATAAAAATAATAAAAAAACACTTGTTGAATAATAAGAATAATAAGAAGGATGATGAAGATGCAGAATTTAATAAATTATTTTTTGAATTATCCGGATGTATTAAAGAAACTGAAAAGCAATGAAGCTAGCCTTATCGGTTATGACTCTATACAAACTCAAATTATCATTAAAGGGTTTGAGAATTATTTAATGATGGGTGCGGACAATAAAAAATGGGATAATGAATAATAAGCGAAGGGTGTAAATCTTGAAGAAGCTTATAAAGCCATTTACAATATCCATTATTATTTTAAGTGTTATCTATGTTTGTTATGTCGCTTTTATTAACATAAATGGAATTATTGTAGGCACGAAAATTGTAGAAAATAAGCATAAAGTACTCGAAGTTGCTGAAATGTCAAAAACCTCGTATGGAAAATTTGTAGGTTTAAAACAAGGTGATATGATTGTCAAAATTAATAATAAAAAACCATCTTTAAAATATCTAAAAGGGGATACTCTCTATCACGTTAAAAGCTTAGATATAAAAAGAAATGGACAGCAAATTCATTTAGATGATTTTGATATTGTTAATTTAAATGGATACTACAGTTACTTTTTATTTGTCCTGCCCCTTGTATTTTATTTTTTGAGTTTAATATGTATATTTTATATTGTAAAGGTGAGTCAAACCAGAAAATCGATAGCTGGGTATGTCCTAATTCTCTTCCTGTTAGATATCTCAATAGCTTATATGAGTGCTGGTGGTCCCTCAAGAGGTCATGAATTTAACAGATATATAAATTTGTTTACCTTCATTGCCTCACCTATATTTTATCTCCAGTTTATTCAAGAGTATTTCAAGGAATTAGGTAAAAAATTTGCCAATCGTTTGATTTCTTTTCTATATATCATACCGATAATTAATCTCTTAAACGAACCGTTTCGACATATTTATTCATATGACTTCACAACAAATTTAAATTTAGTATCGTTTTTCTTCGTGACTCTCTATGCATTTATATCTGTTTTCTATCATCTGTATAAATTCAAGTATTCAGAACATGCTTATATTCTTAAGATTTTAATTTTAACAAACACGCTCTCTTTTTTGCCCTTTTTGCTTTTTTATGTAATCCCAATTATTTTGACAGGAAGTTATATATTAGATGCGTTGGCAGCGGCATCCCTGCTCGTGCTTATCCCATTGGGGTTGGTATACCAGTTCGTAGCTAACAAAATTTTTGATATTGAATTCATTTTAGGCAGGATGAGGTACTATGGCTTGCTTGCCTTAGTTCCAGCCCTTTTTATTGTTGGGATTTCAGCTTGGTTCGAGTCAATAGATATACAAATGAATCCTGCTCAGCAAACTGTATTTTTCTTTATTATGATATTTGTCATTTTTTATTTTAAAGAAGTAATGGATTATAAATTTCGGTTAAAACGTTTTTCTGAAAAATTTAATTATCAAGATAGTATATTCAAATATACTCAGCTTATCAGAAGCATAACATCTTTAAAACAAATGTTTAAAGAACTAAAAAAGACGATTCTGGATGTTCTGCTTGTCAGTAAAGCTTATGTCTTTGAAGTTACCTCTGAGGGTGACATTTTATATCATGATAAAAAGGACAATGAGCCTGACTGGGAAATGTATTCAAAAGAATTTAAGAAAGTTACTTCAGAGATTGGAAAAATCATTGAGCTAAACCGCGGTTTTTTAATCAAGATAGGAGAACGCGGGGGAAGTTCTTATGTTTTGCTTTGTTTGTCCACTATTAATACACCGAGACTGACACGAGATGAGATTTCATGGCTGAAGACATTGTCTTTCTATACGAGTGTCTCTATGGAAAATGTGATACAGATCGAAGAACTCATGAACCATTTACAAGATCTAAAGCAACAAGGCTCAAACCCGGTCTGGCTCAAAAAGCTGATGTTTACGATCGAGGAAAAGCAGCGTTCGGATTTGGCCCGTGATCTGCATGATTCAGTGCTGCAGGACTTGATTTCTTTGAAGCGCCAGTGTGAGCTGTTTCTGGCCGATTTTAAGAAAGAGGAGCCTTGCCAGTTAGAGGTGCAGGACAAGCTTCATCAGATGAATGAGCAGATGTCGGATGTCATTTTGATGACCCGGGAGACGTGCCATGAGCTTCGTCCTCAGCTGCTGTATGATTTGGGTCTGGTCAAGGCGGTATCCAAGCTTGCCGCGCAGCAGCAGGAGCGTGCGCCATTTCATATCCGTCTGAATACGGGCCGGTTTACGGCGGCGCTGGATTTGGATACACAGCTGAATTTGTACCGCATCATTCAGGAATTTCTTTCGAACGCCATGAAGCATTCACAGGCGAATGAGGTGCTGATTATGCTGATCAGCATTCAAAATAAAGTGATTCTGCATTATGAAGACGACGGTGTCGGCTGCAATCAGGAAGAAGGCGGCGGGCAGTCGATGAGCATGGGTCTTTCGGGTATTAAGGAGCGTGTCCGGGCGCTTGACGGACGGATGAAAATCGACACAAGTGAAGGAAACGGTTTTAAAGCGGATATTGAAATGGAATTGTAACCAATTTATCACCAAATCGACTTGGCAGAAGCCAAGTCTTTTTAATAAAATGGAAATGAGTGAGTAAAAGGGAGGAAACCATGAAAAAGATACTAGTGATTGATGATCATCCGGCTGTCATGGAGGGCACCAAGACGATTCTGGAAACGGACACGAATCTTTCTGTCGATTGCCTCAGTCCTGATGCCAGTGAACAATTCGTTCTTCGGCATGATTTTTCAGCTTACGATCTCATATTAATGGATTTAAATCTGGGTGATGACATCAGCGGCATAGAGCTTTCCAAGAAAATCTTAAAAGAGAATCCTCTCTGTAAAATCATTGTCTACACAGGCTATGAGGTTGAAGATTATTTTGAAGAATCCATCCGCGCGGGCCTGCATGGCGCCATCAGCAAAACCGAATCTAAAGAGAAAATCATGCAATACATATATCACGTGCTCAACGGACAGATTTTAGTTGATTTCTCCTATTTCAAACAGCTGATGACCCAGCAAAAAACAAAAACGTCTTCTTCCCCTCAAAGTGAGCAGGATCGGTTAACACAGAGAGAGCGCCATATTCTCCAAGAGGTCGAAAAAGGTTTGACCAATCAGGAAATCGCAGATGCGCTTCACTTAAGCAAGCGGTCGATTGAATACAGCCTGACATCCATTTTTAACAAGCTGAATGTCGGCTCCCGCACTGAAGCGGTGCTGATCGCCAAGTCAGATAACGTACTATAAATCTTGAAGGGAGAATGACCTATGAATCTGAACAATACATTGCTCGGCGCACTCGGTATTGAAATCACTGAAAACACGCCGGAGAGATGCGTGGCGGTGATGCCGGTGGATAAGAGAACGGTGCAGCCTTTCGGATATCTGCATGGGGGCGCGTCAGCAGCGCTGGCGGAGACTGTTGCAAGTGTCGGGGCCCAGCATTTTATCGACCGATCGAAACAGGCGTGTGTCGGGCTTGAGATTAATGCCAATCATTTAAAATCCGTGAAAGAGGGCGGGACGGTCACGGCGATTGCGAAACCCGTTCACACAGGCAGGGCAACCATTGTGTACGAGATTAACATTTTCGATGAACGGGAAAGGCTGATCTGTGTTTCCCGCTGCACGCTGGCTGTTATAACAAAATAAACAAACAGCCGGAACCCTGAATCGTCCGGCTGTTTGTTTTTACAAATATGAATCTTCTTTTCGTTTGATCACAAAGTTTCTGATCCCTTTGTAATCATCCTGAACGCTTCTTTTATCAAGCGCCGCTCCCGAATTGTACGCGGCCCTGCATATGAGGTGCGCTCCGACCGGCGCCGTCAGCAGGATAAAAATGATGCCGAGCAGTATTTTTACAGAAATTTCTCCGGTCAGCATCCACAAGTAGCCTAACACCCCGAGCAATACCAAATTAACGCCGAGTGTCGAGCCTTTTGAAGAGGCGTGGGCGCGCGTATACACATCAGGAAGCCTGAGTGTGCCGAAAGACGCGACCAGGCAGATCAGCGATCCCATCAGAATACAAACGGCGACGGCCCATTTAACGATTTCGATCATTTTCGATAATCTCTCCTTTCTCCAAAAACTTAGCAAAGGCAATCGTGCCGATAAACGATAAAATGCCGAGCAGCAGAATGATGTCCAAAAAGGCCGATGTGTTTAAGAGAATGGATACAAGCGCGGTCATGGCAATCAGATTAATGCCGATCCCATCAAGCGCGACGACCCGGTCCGGTATCGTAGGCCCTTTTATGACGCGAATGACGTACAGAAGAGTCGAAACCGCCATAATGCCGAGTGATAATTGCAGAATAAACGTAAACATCAGCGGCTCACCTCCTGAATGGCTTTCTCAAAAGAGACGCGGATGTCATGGATCGCTTTCTCCGCATCTTCAATGTCCATGGCGTGTATATAGAGAATCGACCGGTCATCGGAGATATCCATCACGAGCGTACCCGGTGTTAAAGTGATTAACAGCGAGAGCAGCGTGATCTCCCAATCCTCCGTCAATTCCGTCTTAAACGCGAAAATGCCCGGGCGGATGTTCAGTTTCGGCGATATAACGGTTTTCAGCACGCTGACATTGGCCAAATATAATTCTTTTATAAAGATCAGCATCAGTTTGATGACCGACCATATTTTCCAAATGTAAAACGGCCGCGAGAAGAAGCGCCGGAAAAAAAACAGCGCCGCCAAGCCCGCGATAAATCCGGTCAAAAAACCCGCCGCGCTGAGGCTGTTTGTGAGTAACATCCAGCAAACAGCGAGAAGAACATTTAATAATAGTTGAAAAGCCATGCCATCTACTCCTTCAAAACAGCTTCAATGTATTTTTCCGGATTCAGCAGATTCTCAGCCGTCTGATTAACATACGGTGAAACCCATTCGGTTCCGAGCCCGAACAGAAGCGACAAAAGGAGAAAAGCGGCTGCCGGATAAAGAAGTCCTTTTGCGGACCGTCCGCCTGCGCCGGGGATTTCTTTTTCTTCCCCCCAAAAAGCCGTCGTAAAAACCTTCAGCACGGAATAGAGCACAAGCAGGCTTGATAAGAGAATCAATACGGAAAACAATGTTTCCCCCTTATCGAACCCGCCTTCCGCGATCTTCAGCTTGCCCACAAATCCGCTGAACGGCGGGATGCCGGCCAAAGATATGGCTGAAATAAAGAACATCCATCCTAAAACGGGATAACGGGTGATCAGTCCGCCCATTTTATGCAGGCTGGCAGTGCCTGTCAATGCGATAAGCGTGCCGGCAAGCATAAACAGCGCTCCTTTAATCAGCATATCGTGAATCAAGTAATAAACCGCTCCTTGAATGGAGGCCGGCGTGTTCATGGCAATGCCGAACAAAATCACGCCGACGGCTGTAATAATATTGTAGATGACGATTTTCATGACATCCGAAAAGGCGATAGATCCGATTACGCCGAATAACACCGTCAGCATCGCAAGCCACATCATCAATTGGTGGGTAAAGCCCGTATCGTGAATAAAGATCAGGGTGAATACTCTTAAAATGGCATACAGACCGACTTTCGTCAAAAGAGACCCGAATAAAGCCGAAATTGCAGCCGGCGGGGCGTAATAAGAGCCCGGCATCCAGAAATACAGCGGGAATATCCCGCCCTTTAAACCGAAAACGACGAGAAGAAGGACGCCGATGACGGTGATCAGCCCGGTCTGGCCCGATTCGCTTATTTTTACGCTTAGATCAGCCATATTCAGCGTGCCCGTCACCGCGTATAAGTAACCGACGCCGATGACAAAAAACGCGGATGACACAATGTTAAACACGATATACTTCAATGATTCTCTTAATTGAATTTTCGTTCCGCCAAGCACGATCAGCATATAGGACGCGATAAGCAGAAGCTCAAAAAAGACGTACATGTTGAACAGGTCACCCGTCAAAAACGCTCCGCTTACGCCGGCCAGAAGAAACTGCACCCCTGAATAATAGAAAGCGCGCTCCCTTTTTTCTCCGATGGAGCGGAAGGAGTACAGGGTGACGAGCAGCCCGATTATGGCGGTTGTCAAAACAAGCAGTGCGGCAAGCTGATCCGCGGCGAGCACAATGCCGTACGGCGCTTTCCATCCGCCGAGTGTCAGCGTCTGAATCCCGTGTGTGAAAACCGTCTGAACGAGAGCGGCGCTGATGGCGATGGAGACACAGGAAGCGGCAGTGCTGAATATCCGCATCAGCATCACGCGCCTGTTCATAAAAATCAGCAGCACTGCGGCAAGCAGCGGCACCAGAATAGGCAATATCACAAAGTTATTCATGTTGATCATTTCCCCTCATTCGATCCATATCGTCCGTTTTCAGTTCCTGATAGGCGCGAAACGCCATCACAAGCAAAAAGGACGTGACGCCGAACGAAATAACGATCGCCGTCAGTATGAGTGCCTGCGGCAGCGGATCGACAAACGACGTGCTTTTTCCGCCCAGTATGGGAGGAGCGCCTTTTTTCAGTCCGCCCATGGTCAGGAGCAGCAAATGGACGCCGTGGCTTAAAAGCGCGGTGCCGATAATCACGCGCAGCAGACTTTTAGAAAGCAGCAGGTAGGTTGCCGCCATAAACAAAATACCGGCAATGACAGACATTAAGATTTCCACTATTCTTCCTCTCCAATCGTTTGAATAATGGTCATCGTCACGCCGACAACAACGAGATACACACCTAAATCAAACAAAGTGGCCGTTGCAAGCTCCGTATTCCCAAGCACCGGGAGATGAAAATGGCCGAATGTATGGGTGAGAAAGGGTGCTCCGAATAAGAACGAACCTGCACCCGTTGCAATCGCGATAAGCAGACCCGCGCCCGCCACATAAATAAAATTGACGGGCAAAATCGATTTGACGGTTTTTAAATCAAAGGCCAAAAGCAACAGCACGATGGCCGAAGACGTAATCAGTCCGCCGACAAATCCTCCGCCGGGAGCGTTATGCCCCGATAAAAATAAATAGAAAGAGAAAAGCAGAATGATAAAAGATACAAGCTTCGTTGCCGTCTGAAGGATGATGTCGTTTGTTTTTTGCTGTCTCAACGCTCTTCTCCCTCCTCTTTTACTTTCGTTCTGATCATGCCGTAAATCCCGAGTGCGGCAATCGACAGCACCGTGATTTCAAACATCGTATCAAATCCCCTGAAATCAACGAGGATGACGTTGACGATATTGTTTCCTCCCCCGAGCTTATGGCTGTAAGCGGTGAAAAAGGAGGAGATGCTGTCTTTTGTTTTTTCGCTGGAAGACGCGATTCCGAGCATTGTCACGATGACGCCGACACCGAGAGAAATGATAAAATTCGTCATCCGGAATGTTCTTGTCTTCTTTTTCCGCCGCATTTTCGGCAGATGGTAAAAACAAAGAAGAAACAAGGCGACGGATATCGTCTCAATGACGAGCTGCGTGAGCGCCAGATCGGGCGCTCTGAAAATCACGAAAAACAGCGCGAGTGTGTACCCGACAACACCGAGTGAGATAATGGCCGTCAGCCGCGATTTGGCGAACACAGTCGCAATCGTTGCGCTCACCATAACGAGGGACAGCACGATTTCATACAGGCCGATTTCAGCCATGCCTTTCGTTGTCATGGAAAAGCCGCCTTTCATGACGAACGCCGCTCCGATGAGAATGATAAACGCCGCAAAAATATACAGCAGATAATCCCGCAAAAATCCGGTCATATACGATGACGTCAGCTGGTAAGATCTTTTTTCCATACTGCCCGTCACCGTATCGTAAAGCTTGTTCAGCGTCAGTTTTTTCGGAAACAGACCGTACAAACGCTCCCATTTAGACAGCGTTACGTAACCGATCGTGCCGACAATGATGATGCCGATGGTCATCATTACCTCAGCCGTCACCCCGTGCCACTGGGAAATATGGACATGGAATGTATCTCCGCCGGTTAACAGAGCCGGATAAATGGAGTTCATCGCCGGTTCAATCAGGCTGTAAGACAAAACGTTCGGTGCAAAAAACAGACTGACGGCGCAAGCGGCAAGAATGACCGGCGAAATCAGCATGCCGAGCGGAGCCTCATGCGGCGTCTTTTCAAGCTGATCAGGTTTGCGCGCGCCGCTGAACGTTCTGAAAAACAGCTTCATGCTGTAGATGAAAGTGAAGACGCTCCCGATCCATGCGAGAACGGGGAACAGCACGCCCCACGTATCCAGGCTGAAAATATCTGCATGAGCAATCCGCAGCATACTTGTAAAGAACATTTCTTTACTTAAAAAGCCGTTAAACGGAGGGAGGCCCGCCATGGAAAACGTTCCGATCAGTGAAACGGTGAACGTTACCGGCATAAGCGCCATCAGGCCGCCGAGCCTGCGGATGTCCCGTGTTCCCGTTTCATGGTCGATAATGCCGACCGCCATAAATAAACTTCCTTTAAAAGTAGCATGGTTAATTAAGTGAAACACAGCCGCGGTGACAGCCGCCGTAAAATACTCTGAATGCTGGTAATGAAGCGCGGCGGCTCCTGCGCCGAGCATCGATACAATCATACCGAGCTGACTGACTGTGGAAAATGCCAGAATCGCTTTTAAATCGGTTTGTTTAATCGCATTGAAGGAAGCCCATACCATCGTGATCAGGCCGACTGAGGCAACCGTCCAAAACCAGACGGGTGAAAATGCAAAAACCGGACTGAATCTGGCAATCACATAAATGCCCGCTTTCACCATTGTAGCCGAGTGCAGATAGGCGCTGACAGGAGTCGGCGCCTCCATGGCATCAGGCAGCCAGATATAAAACGGAAACTGCGCTGATTTCGTAAAGGCTCCCAATAACAGGAGAACCATCGCCGGAATAAAGAACGGATGGCCTGCGATAATATGCACCTGGTTGACCATTTCCCTGATACTGAAAGAATCCGTCATCAGATACAGCAGGATAAAGCCGCCGAGCATGCACAGCCCGCCGCCGACGGTAATCAGCAGTGACTTTTCCGCACCGTAGCGTGATTTCTTCCGCTTATGCCAATACCCGATTAATAAGAAGGATGACAGGCTTGTCAGCTCCCAGAACATATAAAGAACGATAACGTTATCGACGAGCACAACGCCGAGCATCGCGCCCATAAACATCAGCAGGTACACATAAAAGGGGCCGAGCTTTTCTTTGTCCTTCGATAAGTAAAAAATACTGTAAAGCGTCACCAAAGAGCCGATGCCCGTAATCAATAAAGCGAATAACAGCCCGAGTCCGTCAATATAAACGGTATAGTTAATACCGAGGGACGGAATCCATTCGGCCGCATACCGGACGGTTTCCCCAGCCATTGTGACAGGGAGCTTGCTGATAAAGTAAACAAACAGCACAACGGGCACTATCAGCACAAACCAGCCTGTATGGACTTGTTTTACCCGTTTATAAAGAAAGGGAACGATAAATGCAAATAAAAAAGGCGCCAAAATCGCGAAATGTAACAGCTGCAACAGAAGACCTCCTTTGCTTGTTTTTTCATCAAGCAACTGCTTTATGTAAGAATGAATCAATCAATTCACGGTCATAGGACCCAGTACAAATTATATCGCACTTTTTTTTACCCTGCTACGGCATAATGTATTCCTCTTTGTGTTTTTGTGGTCTTTTGAACCCAAAATAAATTTATCAAATATCCGGATCTTTGTATATACATTTCTTTTTCAGATCAAGCTTTACAAAAGGAGCTGGTCAGATGAAGAGAAAGGCGGCGGCCTGTATTGGAATATTTTGTTCTATTATTGCAGGAACATTCATAGCGGATGATTTCTGCAAAACGTTGCAGCAGACGGAGGCAGATGATTGGGAGCGTTTTTTTCTCGGTGCGGAATACGCAGAAGACAAGCTGAGTGCGGCTGAATCAATGCAAACGCCGTTTCAGCCGCGTGAGTATATCAGAATCGTATATAGATGAAAAGAGTTCCGGCACCAGGGTGCGGAACTCTTTTTGTGTCACAATCAGCGTTTTCCTTTAATATAAGGGATGCCGTTGGCTTTAGGCGCATCCGCGCGGCCGATGAAGCCGGCAAGCGCGAGAATGGTCAGAATGTAAGGAGCCATCAGCATGTATACATTCGGAATGTCTTTGAACAGGGGCAAAAGCGAGCCGATAATGCTCAAACTCTGTGCAAACCCGAAGAACAGTGCAGCCCCGAGCGCGCCGATCGGATGCCATTTGCCGAAAACCAGCGCGGCAAGAGCGATAAAGCCTTGCCCGGAAATGGTGGAGTGGGTGAAATCAAGCGCGATCGTGGAAGCATATACACCGCCGCCGAGCCCGCCGAACAGCCCGCTGATCATGACGCCGATATAGCGCATGCCGAACACGTTGATTCCCATCGTATCGGCCGCCATCGGATGTTCCCCGACAGAACGGATGCGGAGGCCGAACGGCGTTTTGAATAAAATAAACCAGGAAACAAAGGCCAGTACGATGGCTAAAATCGACGTATAATAGACGTCGGAAAAGAAAATCTTTCCTAAAACCGGAATATCGCTTAACCCGGGAATGTTCGTTTTGTAAAAGGGCTCCGGGATTTTATCAGTCTGCGCCTTTCCGTAAATCAGCTTGACGATAAACAGTGTCGCTCCTAACGCGAGCATATTGATCGCCACACCGGTTACCGTCTGATCGGCGCGGAAAGAAACTGCGGCCGCCGCGTGGATCAGTGAGAACAGTCCGCCGGCAATCATAGCCGCAGCCAGAGCGAGCCACGGAGCGGCGGCGCCAAGCTCGCGTCCGAAAAATAAGTTGAACATGACGCTTGTAAAGGCGCCGATAATCATCAGTCCTTCAAGACCGATGTTGACAACTCCCGATCTTTCAGAAAACACGCCGCCGAGAGCGGTTAAAATAAGCGGAGCCGCATATACGAGTGTTGCCGGGACAATAATGGATAAAATCTGCAGGAAGTCCACTTACTTCGCCCCCTTTTTCTTCAATTTATCAAGGATGAGACGGATGGCGTAGCTTGATGCCACAAACAAAATAATAATGGCGATGACGATGTCAACGACTTCAGAAGGCACCCCGGATTCAATCGGCATATTTAATGCCCCGACTTTAAGGCCGCCGAGAAGACATGCCGCCAGAACAACGCCGATTGCCGTGCTGCCGCCGAGAAGCGCAACCGCAATGCCGTCGAAGCCGACGCCGGTAAAGGCGCCCTTAACCGCCGCGTATTGAAAGGTTCCGAGTCCTTCCATCGCGCCGGCAAGCCCCGCGAAGGCGCCGGAAATCATCAGGGCGTACATCATATTTTTTCTGACGCTCATTCCGGCGTATTGTGCGGCGTGCTGGTTAAAGCCGACAGCCCGGAATTCAAATCCGCTTTTTGTTTTATGAATGATAAACCACATGAGAACTGCCGCAAACAGAGCGATCAGAATGCCCCAGTGAAGGCGGGAGTAATCTGTCAGCTGCTCTAAAAACGGCGAGCGGAGCGACGCGCTTTCATGAATTTTGTCTGTTTTGTCCCGGTGGTCCGTCATGACATCGGAAATGAGATAATTGGTTAAATGAAGAGCGATATAATTCATCATGATCGTGACAATCACTTCGTGGACAAAAAAACGGGCTTTTAAAAATCCGGGAATCAGGCCCCAAATGCCGCCCGCAGCCGCGGCCGCCAATAACGAAAGCGGAAGGTGGATGTAAGCGGGGGCGTCAAAGGAAGCGCCGACCCACACCGCGGCGGTCCAGCCGACAAGGAGCTGTCCTTCAACCCCGATATTAAACAGGCCGGTCCGAAATGCGAATGCCACGGCCAATCCGGACAAAATATATGGCGTAATCTGCCGGATCGATTCCCCGATGTAATACACTTCACCGAAAATGCCGCTCCAAAGAGCCGAATACCCGCTTACGACATTGTAGCCGCTGGCGAGCATGATGACCGCACCCGCAGCTAACCCAAGGATGATCGCAATCAGCGGCACAGCCAGATGAGAAAGTCGATTAATCATGTGTTTTCCCCGCCTCCATTTGCTTACTTCCCGCCATTAAAAGTCCGAGCTCCTGCTCGTTTGTTTCAAGCGGATTGACGTTTGCGATGATGCTGCCTTCAAAGATGACGGCGATGCGATCGCTGAGATTCATTATTTCATCAAGTTCAAAAGATAACAGAAGCACCGCTTTACCGGCATCACGCTGCTCAATGAGCTTTTTATGGACGAATTCAATCGCGCCGACATCGAGTCCCCGCGTCGGCTGGGCCGCAATTAAAAGATCCGGATTTCTGTCCACTTCCCGGCCGATAATGGCCTTTTGCTGATTCCCCCCGGAGAGAGCGCGCGCAGGCGTATATTCATCAGGTGTTCTGACATCGTATTCTTCAATCAGGCTTCGCGCTTTGTCATAAATCGTGTGTTTATTTAGTATGCCGAAAGAAGAGTAGGGCTTTTGGTAATAACTTTGCAGCACGATATTTTCTCCGATCGGAAAATCAAGGACGAGCCCGTGTTTATGCCTGTCCTGCGGAATATGCCCGATGCCGGCTTCAGTGACTTTCCTGGGCGGTATGTTTTGCAGCTGTTTGCCGTTTAACGTGATCGTGCCGGCATTTGTTTTTCTGAGACCTGTAATGGCTTCAATTAATTCAGACTGGCCGTTTCCGTCAACGCCCGCAATGCCGACGATTTCACCGGCTCTGACTGAGAGGGAGAGCTGCTTGACCGCCTCAACGCCGCGCGCGTCTTCAACCGTTACATCAGAAAGTGAAAGCACTTCTTGTTTCGGATCGGCCGCTTGTTTATCCGTCTTGAATGACACTTCGCGTCCGACCATCAGGCTTGCCAGTTCATCTTGATCCGTATGTGCGACATCGAGAGTTGTAATGCCTTTTCCTTTCCGGATGATGGTGACACGATCGCAGACTTCCATAATCTCTTTTAATTTGTGGGTGATGAGGATAATTGATTTTCCTTCATTGACAAGATTTTTCATAATCTGAATCAGTTCTTGAATTTCGTGCGGAGTCAGCACCGCGGTCGGCTCGTCAAAAATGAGAATGTCGGCGCCCCGGTAGAGGGTCTTTAATATTTCCGCCCGCTGCTGCATACCGACGGAAATATCGGCAACTTTGGCTTCAGGATCAATGTGCAGGCCGTAACGGTCGGAAATATCGCGCACGTCCCGGTCGGCGCGCTGTCTGTCAATCCGGCCGAAAGTTTTCGGCTCTTTTCCGAGAATGATATTTTCTGAGACGGTAAAGGTATCCACAAGCATAAAATGCTGGTGCACCATCCCGATGCCAAGATCGTTGGCTTTGTTCGGGCTGTTGATGTGAACGCGTTCGCCCCGCACCCGGATCTCGCCTTTTTCCGGCTGATACAGGCCGAATAAAACGTTCATGAGTGTCGATTTTCCGGCGCCGTTTTCACCGAGAAGGGCGTGTATTTCGCCTTTTTTCACTTGAAGCGTGACGTCATCATTGGCGACGATTCCGGGAAACTCCTTGCGTATATTAAGCATTTCAATGATATAATCCACCGATTTGACGCTCCTTTTCAGAGATACTTTGATGAGAAAGAGCTTGGCAAAAGAAAAGCTGCAAGAGATGCAGCTTTTCCTTCCCCGCTCTTTTCATAAAAGAGAGGGGATAAGCATGGAAGTCTCCTTATCCCCTGGTTCTTACTCAGCCTTGAAGGATTTCAATTCTTTTTCAGTTGAAGGGATCTCGAGCCCGTCCGCGATTTTCTTCTTCCAATCGTCTGTTGCTTTGATGACATCGTCAGAAAGGTTCTCCTTGTGATCCGAGATGCCGACTGCATCTTGCGCCAAACCGTATGTTAATGTTTTGCCGCCCGGGAATTTCCCGTCACTCGCTTTTTTCGTTAAGTCCTCTACGGCTGTATCCACTTTTTTGACCATTGATGTGAGAGTGACATTGTCTTTTGTGCCTTTGACTTGACCTTCCGCGTACTGGTCTTTATCAACACCGATAACCCATACGTTCCGCTTCGGATCTTCTTTTTTCAGATTTTTCGCTTCTGTGAAGACGCCCGTTCCCGTTGCGCCGGCCGCGTGATAAATGACGTCAACGCCTGATTTGTACATGCTTTCAGCCGTCGCCTTACCGACATCGGCTTTGTCAAATCCGCCCGCATATTTCACTTCGACGGTCGCTTTCGGATTTGCGGCTTGTACACCCGCGCGGAAGCCGATTTCGAATTTTTTGATCAATTCAGACTCCATTCCGCCCACGAATCCGACTTTTCCCGTTTTGCTCGATAGCGCAGCGGCCGCTCCCATGAGGAATGAACCTTCCTGCTCTTTAAATGTAAGGCTCGCCACGTTGTCTTTTTTGACAACGGCGTCAATGATCGCAAAATTTGTGTCTTTGCGCTGATCGGCGATTTCGCTGATGGAATCCTGCATCAGATACCCGACGCCGTAAATCAGGTCAAAGTGTTCCCGCGCTAATTTATTTAAGTTCGTTGTATAATCCGCATCTGATTTTGATTGAAGATAGTCAAAACCGCTTTTGCCTTTTGTAAGCCCGTTGTCTTTTCCGAATGCCTGAATACCTTCCCAGGCGGACTGGTTAAATGATTTGTCATCGACACCGCCGATATCCGTTACCATGCCGACGGTAAAGTTTTTGCTGCCGGAGCCGTTTGCTTTGTCACTTGAACCGCATGCGCTTAATATGGTTCCGGCCGCCGCGATGAGCGCCATCGCCATTCCGATTTTGCGTTTTTTCAAAGATATAACCCCCCTGTAAAATATGGCTGTGCCGTTCAATTCAGACTTGAGTCCCCGTACCGGATGCAGAATCGAAAAAACTTTCTGATAATAATGATGAGACGTCTCTCTTTTTCCCGCCTTGAGCGGTTGTCTCTTCCGGGTTCGGGACTTATGACTTATCTGAAAAGATCTGCTAACCAATCATAATTTATCATTTTACCCGCCATAAATAAATAGAAATTTGCTTATTTTTTAAAAAATATCAATTTTATGAATCGGCTTCCTCATCTGGATAAAACAGAGGAGGATCAGCCGGGTCATTATCCTTATATAGCATATCAAAAAGGAATCTCAAGCCTTTTGTCACGGGATATGACAGTAAAAAAGCACCGTTCACAGCGGAACGGCGCTTTTTGACATTATAAATATTGTTTGATGCTGCTGACATTGCCGGTGTTGATATGATATTGAAAGACGGGTCTGCCGATCGTGCCGTACGCCATCTCTACATTCAGCACTTGTATGTCTTCCAGAAATTTAAGGTATTTCCGGATGGAGACTTGCGAGATTTCAGTATGCTTGGCGAGATCTTCCGTGGTAAAAGAGCCGTCACCGAAAGACTCAATGCTCGCCCAGATGAGTTTAAGCGTGCTCTTTGTCAATCCCTTCGGAAGGTGAACCTTTTCCGCCGCTTCTTTCTTTTGAAAAAGCTCGGCATCCAATTCTTTCTGTGTCATGCTTCTGTGTGATTGATAAACTTTCTGCTTGCGTCTGTAGTCGGAAAGAGCGGTTTGAAAGCGGTCAAATTCAAATGGTTTGATTAAATAATCGACGGCGCCGTACCGAAGCGTTTTTTTGATGACGTCCAGCTCGCTTGCGGCCGAAATGACGATGACATCAACCGATTCATTTTGCTTGCGGATTTCCGTTAAAAGCTCAAGCCCGTTTTTTCCCGGCATGTAAATGTCAAGAAGGATGAGATCGATATGATGCTCGCTCAGCACGTGCAGCGCGCTTTGAAAGGATGATGCGATCCCTTTCAGCTGAAATCCTTCAATCTGGCTGAGATAGCGTTTATTTAATTCACCCACCATGGGGTCGTCTTCAACTATGAGTACATTAATCATCATTTTCCTCCTTCGGTTCATACGGAATGCGAAGACTGAAAGTCGTTCCTTCATTCTTTTCACTTGTCACAATCATATGGCCTTTTAAATTTTCTGTTGCCTGCTGGGTGAAATAGAGGCCGAACCCCCGGTTTGTCCCTTTCGTGGAATAACCTTGTTCAAAAATACGGGCTTGGTCTGCCGCAGACATTCCGGCTCCCGTGTCCGTAATCTCTATATCAAGCTGGCGATCCTGAAACCGCATTGAGCACGTAATGTTTTTTTTCGGCATCTGCGCCACCGCGTCGAGCGCGTTGTTTAACAGGTTTCCGATAATCGTAATGAGCTCATGGATGACGGCCGGATCTGCCGCATTCGGGATCAGGCTGCCGAGCTGAATGTCCAGATCAGCACCCTGTTCGCGTATGTAGCTTTGTTTTCCTAGAAGAAACCCTGCGAGAACCGGACTTTTGACATCACTTATAATCTCGCTTGTTTCCGTCTTCTGCTGAATGGCAATGTCTTTAATGTAAGTGCCGAGATCATCGTATTCTTTTAACTGGACAAGCCCTAAAATGACATGAAGCTTATTCATGAATTCATGAGACTGGGCTCTTAATGCGTTTGCATACATTTTAACACCGGACAGCTGTTCTGCTAAATGTTTGACCTCCGTTTTGTCCCTGAACGTGGCGATCGCTCCGACGGTTTGTCCCTTCAGATGAATCGGAACCTCATTAAAGACCAGCTCAAGCCCGTTAATGCGGATATCCCTGTCCTGAAGCGGTTTTTTCGTTTCAATCACCTGTTTCAGCCGGCTTTTCGGGAGAATATCGTTCACATCTTGATCGACCGGATTAGTCGGAATACCCATTTTAATAAAAAGCCGTTTCGCTTCCGCATTGGCAAGCTTAATTTTTCCCCGCGCGTCAACCGCCAGGATGCCTTCCTTCGTTGATTCGAGCATGGCGCTCCGCTCTTCCAGCAGGGTGGCGATTTCATAAGGCTCAAGACCGTACATAATGTTTTTGACGGTGCGGGCGACAATGACGGCTCCGATGACGCCGACAAAAATACTTACGCAGATGATGAAATAAAGCGGTCTCAAACTGTGGCTGACGACATCCTGTATTTTGTTAAGCGAAATTCCGACCGAAACGACGCCCACTTGTTTTTTATCTTTTCCATAGATCGGTACGAAGGCTCTCATGGATTTTCCGAGAGTTCCCGCTGATGTGCTCGTTTTGATATGGCCGTGCATCGCCGGCTGTTCGTCTCCGCCGGTGAATTTCTTCCCGATTTTATTTGCGTCGGGGTGGGTGAGGCGGATGCTGTTCATATCCATCACCACAACAAATTCGGTTCCTGTCGTATGCTGGACGTCTAATGTATAATCCCGGAGCTCTTTCAGCCCTTTTCTTGTTTGCAATGCCTGCGTGACACTCGGTGTTTCCGCGACCAGCTTTGCGGTGCGCAGCGCGGTTGTCCGTTCTTCTTCTTTCACGCGGTCTGCTGTTTGGACGCTGATCGTGAAAAAGGTGATACAAAGTGCGATAAGGACGACAATACAGACGAATATCGTTAATCGGGTTTGCAATTTTAATGTTTTTTTCATAACAGCCTTCCTTACGTTTATCATTCCCGCGTTCTACTTTACTCCGAAAAAGCCGGTTTGTGAAGATCAGGCCCTTATTTCGTAAAAGTGAGGAAAAATGGAATTTTTTATCTTGTCAATGTGTTTTAAGTCCTCCATAATAAGTGAAGTAGATTACAGAAAGGGACTTTTTATATGAAAAATACTTATTGGACGGGTTATTTTCCGCTCGTTGCGATTCTGCTTTTTAGTTCGTCATTATCCATTTCTACCTCGCTTTATGTCATGAAGATACTTCAGACGCTCGGCATGTATCAGGGGATGCTGGATTATTTCTCTGAGAAAGGGATCAGACTGGCGCTTTTTGCAGCGTTCGCCCTTGTGTATTTTATGCTCTTTTCGGCTTTGAAGCTGATTGCAAACACAGTGACAGAGCTGTCTCTTTTGTTTTTCACAAATGACCCTGAAGGGGACAATCTGAAAAAAATCAGATTAGGCTCTTTAATTTATGTAGGCGGAGGAATTCTTTCCTTTGCGCTCGTGCAGAATGGTTTTTGGATTGCGGCGTTATTTGCCGTTGTTACGCTCGTTTATTTGATTTTCATGGTGTACAGAATCTATTCGACACTCTCTATCGTTTCGCTGATCGGTTTTATATTGCTTGAGATTCTGTTTTGGTTTACTTTTGTTATCGGTATTTTGTACATCTTTATCAAGCTTTATAATAGCATAATGGCTAGCTTACCTGTGTAAGCTAGCCATTTTTGTTAAGACAGAAATCTGTTTTTGATCTCAGGGGAGGGGAGCATGCATGCTTCCCTTTTTCCGAACCATTTGTAACGGCGCCGGGCGATGAAAGAATAGGCTCTGTCCCTGAGGGGGCGGGGCACTGCGAAAAAAACCGCTGACAGCCGCCAGGCTCCGCGGAGATGACGTGAAACCTTTAACACGGCTGCGGATTTTTTGTATATCCGCCCGTTTTCGATAAAAATCATGCTGTCAAATTGTTCTGTCGGAAGTCCTTCTGATGCCAAAAGCTCCCGGGCGGTATCTGATTGCAATGAAGCAAATGAGATTTTGCCGGCCGGATCGCGTTTAATGATGAATTGAACGGCGCCGCTGCATAAGTTGCAGACGCCGTCAAACAAAAGCACGCGGTCCGGAAGCTGAGCTGGTTTCAAAGCGGATCCCCTCCGTTATCTTTAGTAAGCTGCCTGCAGCGTGTTTTTCCAGATCGAAAGCTGAGGGCTTGCGTCATGAAGGTATTCGACGCTTGACGGTGTATCCTTGCCGACCCATACCCCCATCGTATAAGCGTCCGTCAGGCCGACAAACCACATATCGTGATAGTCATTTGACGTTCCTGATTTTCCGCCGACGTACGGAGCTTTAAAGTTCGCTTTCTTTCCTGTACCGCTTTTGACGACGGCTTTCATCATTTCTTTGATCTGCATGTTGGTCCGCACGCTGAATACCTGCGTCGGCTCATCTTTCCATTTTAATATCGTTTTTCCTTTTAAATCAGTCACTTTTGTAATCGCGTGACTCGGCGTATAAACGCCGTTGTTGCCGAACGTGGTATACGCATTGGTCATTTCAAGCGGCGTCATGCCGTTTGTAAAACCGCCCAGCGCCGCAGGCAGACGGTAATCCGCGCTGACCAGCTTCGCGAAATGAAACGGTTCAAGGTAGCTGAACGCCTTATTGACGCCGACGCGGTCCATGATTCTGATGGCCGGTGTGTTGTACGAGTATTTAAACGCCGTTTCCAGCGTGACCGTGCCGTACGTGCGGTTATTATAGTTCTGCGGGCAGTAATCCGCGCTGCAGAATTTGCTTGCGTCAATCTTGCTGTGTGGCGTTGCGCCGGTCTTTTCAATGTAAGGTCCGTAATCAAGCAGCGGCTTAATGGATGAACCGGGCTGTCTGTATGCTTGATAGGCGCGGTTGAAATCATATTTATGATAATCTTTCCCGCCTGAAAGCGCGATAATCTGATGTGTCTGATGATTAATCACGGCCGCTCCGCCTTGGACGCCTGCATACGGCAGATTTTGATTCACTTGGGCGACGACCTGGTTTTGCATATACGGATTCAGCGCCGTATAAATCTTCACGCCGTCTTTTAACAATGTGCTGACTCTGTCGGAAAGCTCACTCTGTATTTTTTGTTTCGCCTTTCCGGAAGCTTTTTCAAGACGTTTGTCATAGCCTTCGGATGATGAAACAAGCTGTGTGAATTCATCATTTACATAGGAAACATAGTCAGGATATTTATTTGTTTTTTCGTTTATATCAAGCTTGATCTTTTCCTTTTCGGCTTTTTTTAGCTGTTTCCCGGATATAACGCCTGCTTTTTTCAATCCGTTAAGCAATCTGACTTGTCGTTTTTTCGTATAATCAAAATGCTTGAGAGGATCATATAATGTAGGGTTATTAGGGATAGCGCAGATAAAGGCCATCTCTCCCAAAGTGAGAGATTTCAGCGGCTTGCTGAAATAAAATTGCGCCGCCGAACCGACGCCGTATACGCCGTTATTAAAATAAATCGTATTTAAGTAGCCTTCTAAAATCTCATCTTTGCTGTATTTTTTCTCAAGCTGATAGGAATAGGCCAGCTCCGTCAGTTTTCGGCTGAAGGTGCGTTCATGGCTTAAATACACATTCCTTGCCAGCTGCTGGGTGATGGTGCTGGCGCCCTGATCAATTTTATGATCTTTGAAATTGGAGGCGGCCGCCCTGACCATCCCCATAAAGTCAAACCCTTTATGCTCATAAAAATGACGGTCTTCAGAGGTTAAAAACAGCTGTTTTACCTCATTCGGTATTTTATTAAAGGGCACGATCACGCGGTTCTCATGATCGCTGACAATCTCAGAAACAAGGCTTCCGTCCCTGTCATACATGTAACTGTTTTGAACCAGGTTGATCGCTTTTAAATCAATATGTTTATCGAGCACCTGATCAAAAGGCTTGATTTGTTTTACCTCTTTGCCGGAAGCAATAACTGTAAATGCAAACAACGGGATAATGCCGAGCAGCAAAATCCATCCGATTATTTTACGTACCATGGTCACTCTCTTTTCTCCTGATTTCTAGCCATATCGTATCATTCTTTTAAGAATACGAGAAGGTTAAATTTAGAAGAAATCGTGATCGCTGCCGGTCAGCCCGCATTTGACGCTGTATCCTTTTGCAAATGTCCCGCCATCCATAAAAGCCCCGCGCCTATTAAAAAGAGAAAGGCGGTGACGTAGAAAGCAGCCGAAATGGAAAAACCGCTCGAGACCGCACCTCCGAGCAGAGGGCCGAGCACATTTCCGAGAAAACGAAAGCTGACGTTATAGCCGAGCACCTCTCCCTGGATGCTGCCCGGCGCCCTGACGCGGATTGCGGCCGTAATGCAGGGGAGCGTGCCGCCCATGACCATGCCGAACAGAAATCTGAAGACTAACAGAATGGAGAGGGAGGAGGCGAGCGCCTGCGGAATGAAAAACACCGCTGAGGCAATCAAAAGCACGATTAAGATCCGGCTGTGGCCGAAGCGGTCGCCGAAGTCCCCCCATTTCCGGGCAAGCAATAAGCTTCCGAGTCCGGTCGCTGAAAACGCCATTCCGGAGAAAAAAGCTAAATTAACAGGTCCGTGCAGCTCATTGACATATAAAGCGAGCAGCGGCTGAATGCTGAAATTGCCGGTCTGCACGATCATAGTAAGCACCATCATCGCCCAAAGCGCGGGCTGGTGAAAAATATAGGAGAGCACCTGTTTTCTGGAATAGGTTTTCCGCTTGTTTTGTTTCTCGCCGAGCGGCTGCTCATTCACCTGAAATAAAACGAGAAGCACAGATGCGAAAATGACAAAGGACGTAATAAAAAATGTGTACGTAAACCCGAAGCTGTCAGCGAGCAGCCCGCCCAGCATCGGTCCGAATAAAGTGCCTGACACCTGACCCATCTGCAGCGTGCCGAGCGTCTTCCCGGCAGTCTCTTTCGGCGTCTGCGCCGAAATCATGGCAAGCGATGTCGGAACAAAGCCTGTTACTAGACCCATAAGCAGCCGCAGGACAAACAGCTGATAAACGGATGTCACAAACCCCATCAATAAAATGCTGATGGCAATGCCGGTTCCTGTAATCAAGAGAATTTTTTTGTAGCCGCGCTTATCGCCGAATCTTCCCCAAAACGGGGAAATCACAAATGCCATTAAAAACGTGACGCCGAACACATACCCGCTCCATCTCTGCACATACCCGCCCGAATGGGGGCTGATCGTTTCGATATATAACGAAAGAAACGGAACAATCATGGTCATGCTGGCGGAAATAAAGAAATTTGTAATCCAAATGACGACGAAGTTCTTCTTACGGACAGAAATAACATCACCTTCTTTACTTTTCGTGTATCTAATCATTAGTATATAGGAATGAATCCGGTATTTGTATTTTCGATGCGGATATAGGAAAATTCATTATTTTTAGAAAATGAAGAAAGTTTCAGAGGGGAAACTGATATACTATCATAAAATATCATTTTTGATCGGAGGAAAGGCAGGTGTAAAAAAGTGGATCAGCGCAGTCTGCTCATTATTGATTTTGAATTTACGATGCCTGACGGAAAATACAGCCCGCAAAATTTCTTTCCCGAGATTATTGAAGCGGGGATTGTCAAGACGGTGAATGATGAAGTGACTGAAACGTTTTCGAGTTATATCAAACCGAAAAAATTTCCGAAGCTGACGAAACGATGCAAAACCTTTCTGAACATCACCCAAAAAGACGTGGACGGCGGAATCACGTTTAATGAATTCATCCGCAAATTAAATGAGCTTGATCCTGATAAAAACTGCACGATCGTCACCTGGGGCAATATGGATATGAAAGTGTTAAAGCAAAATTGCATGTTTAACCACATCCCTTTTCCGTTCAAAGGAGAACTTCGGGATCTGTCCCTTGAATACAAAAACTTCTTCGGCGACAGAACATTGACCGGCCTTTGGAAAGCGGCAGAAGAGTATGGCGATAAAGGGACGGGCACGCATCATAAAGCGCTGGATGATGCGCGGACGACATACAAATTATTCAAGCTTGTCGAGCGGGATAAACAATATCTTGAAAAACCGAAACCTCCGACGATCGGTGATCGCGTCGATCTGACTGAACTGTTTCGCCGGGCCACATAAAAAAACCCAATCATGCCGACTGGGTCAAGTTCTTTTAAAATAGTCACGCTCTAACGCGGCCAAGTTGGCGAGCGAACGTTCCGCCCATTCTGAGCCGTCCGCTGTAAGCTGATCTTTCAGCCGGGCAGACGCCGCTT
Source organism: Bacillus sp. A1 (assembly GCF_042296235.1). Classification (NCBI taxonomy): domain Bacteria; kingdom Bacillati; phylum Bacillota; class Bacilli; order Caryophanales; family Bacillaceae; genus Bacillus; species Bacillus sp. A1. The sequence continues at coordinate 3,066,522 of NZ_CP141181.1, read as the reverse complement.
GTAAGGAAGCCGTATAATCAGGCACCTCGCCATCAAACGGTTTGACCATCTGATGCTGTATGTTTGTCTGTTCCCCGAATGCAAGCGCTCTTCTTTCATGAAAAAACGGAACATCCGCCTGCTTCGGATGATGAAGATCTCCTTGAGCGGGATGCGTCAGAACGGCTTTAATTTTCACTAAATAGTGATTGGGCCTGACGTCTGTCACTTCCCCTATGTATGCTCCTGTTTTATAAAACCCTTTTACGATTGTGCCGATTTCAAACGTATTCATAGCGTTCACCTCTCTCTAGTTATTCTATAAAAGATCAACGCGGTTGGCTAGTGAACAGCTGCCGGAAGCCTGACTGAGGCCGTTGTGCCCGAGTGCTCGCCGCTGGTGAAACAGACGGAGCCTTCATGATGCTGAATAATCGAGAATGTCACGGTAAGCCCGAGCCCGGTGCCGTTCGTTTTCAGCGTATAATACGGCTTGCCGAGTTTCTGCAGTTCTTCATCGGACATGCCGATTCCGTTATCCGTAATCTGAATGAGAATCATCTCTTCCTGTTTTTGGACGGAGACCTCGATTCGGCCGTTTTCAGAGGGCACGGCTTCAATACTGTTTTTAATCAGATTAATGAAGGCCTGTTTCAGTTTTTTTACATCGCCGAACACATATAAATCAGGCTCGCTTCGAACCGTAACGGTCACCGATTTAAAATGGGCATAAGACTCCATTAAGGAACCTGTTTCCTTTACGAGCAGAGAAATATCAAACTTTTCTTTTTCATAGTCATCCTGCTTCGCCATATCGAGATAATTCGTAATGATCGTCTGAGCCCGGTCGAGTTCGGACAGCACAAGTTTCTGATATCCGGAGTGGGATTTGTCCTGAAGCTGCTCGCCGCTGAACAGCAGCTGCACAAAACCTCTGACGACCGTAAGCGGATTGCGGACTTCATGGGCGACGCTTGCCGCAAGCTCGCTGACGACGGCCATTTTTTCTGAGTGAATCAGCCTTGCCCGCATGGACGCATTCTCATCAATGATCTCAATCAAATAAATGCACAGCAAAAGGGCGCTGACTTGAAAAAAAACAGATACTGCCGCCTCATAATAAACGGAAGGTAGATTTTGAAAATTGAAAATATTGGTCGCGGAATAGATGAAGACAGATGCGGTTAATAAGGCGGTTTCAGTGCAGCCGATGAGAAGAGCGAAAAGCAGTTTCTTCCGCTTTGAAAAAAAAGGCCATTTCGTTTGGAGCTGGATAGGGATGATGATTAAAAAAGGAATTAAGGATAAGAAAAAAAGAGCGGAAGGTTCAAACCATATGAGCTGAAAAAAAACGGATGCCGCCCCTGCGGCAAGTCCTGCGCCGGTACCGGAATAAAGCAGGCAGACGATAATGGGAATCAGCTGCAAACCGTAACGGACGGAATGAAGCTCCTGGATGGGAAAAGCCGTACATAATAAGGAAGATGACGCTGCAAATACGGCGACCAGCAGGCGGTTCGCTCTCGGCACAAGCAAATCGGGCTTGCTGAGCCAGAAGACTTGATAAAGAAAAATAGGGAATAAAATAAAAGAGAAGTGAAGCAGGTAATCCTTTACAATCTCCATTTATGCGAAATCCTTTCCTATGTAAATATGAATCTATTATAACATCTTTACCGGAAAAAAAAGTATATATTTCTCTAAAGCGAACGCCCTTATCTCATCTGATAAAGGCGTTCTTTCCGCTGCTAAGCGAGCGCTGCTTTCATTCTCTCAAGCCCTTCTTTTACGGCAGCGGCTGAACAGCCGACATTAAGTCTCATAAATCCTTCGCCGCCCGGTCCGTATTTTGTTCCCGGCTCTAATATGATTTTCCCTTTTTTGAGCATTCTTTCTTTGAGCTCGGCATCCGAAAATCCGTACTCGCTGAAATCCATCCAGATCAAATAGGAAGCGTCAGGCTTCATCATGCGGACTTTCGGCAATTCTTGTCTTAAAAAGTCCTCAGCCAATTTCATATTCCCTTCAATGTAAGGAATCAGCGCGTCAAGCCAAGGGCCTCCCTTTGTATAAGCCGCTTCAATTGCTGCAACCGCAAATGTGTTGAGGCTGGAAATCCCGTTCTGATGCAATGCGGCGGAGAATTTCGCCCGCTTATAACGATCGGGAATGATAATGGCGGATGCCTGAATGCCGGCAATATTAAACGTCTTGCTCGGCGCGACACAAGTAACGGAAATCCGCGCAAACTCCTCAGACAGAGAAGCGAAAGGCGTATGCGGCTTTCCGTACAGCATCAAGTCGGAATGTATCTCGTCAGAAACGACGGTGACGTTATGGGCGGCGCACAGCGATCCGAGCTTCATAAGCTCATCCCGGCTCCACGCTCTGCCGGACGGATTGTGGGGGTTACAAAGAATCATCAGCTTGACCTCAGAATCGTTCAGCTTTTTCTCAAGATCCTCAAAATCCATACAGTAGACGCCGTTTTCTTCCCGTAATGGGTTATGTAAAACCTGCCGTTTGTTTTCCTTGATCATCTGATAAAAAGGCGTATACACCGGTGATTGAATCAACACCGGATCGCCCGGTTCGGTAAAGGCTTGTACGGCCATGCTGATTGCCGTGACAACACCGGGACTGAACGCGATGCTTGCGGGATCGGGCCGGTAGCCGTGCCGCGTCTCAAGCCATGAAGCGACGGCTTCTCTTGTGTTTTCGTCAGGAGACGTATAACCGAATATGCCGTGGTCAAGGCGGGCTTTTAAGGCGTCAGTGACCGCTTCGGGAGCGCGGAAATCCATATCGGCAACCCACATCGGAAGCGCATTCGATACGCCGAATAACGCTTCCGCCTTGTCCCATTTCACCGATTGTGTGCCAAGACGGTTTTCTCGAAGATCAAAGTTCATGTATGTCACTCCTGTAGTATCATTATTTTGCACAGCGTATCTATGATAAAATAGAATTGCAAACTTTATTATAAGCGGTGATGAAAATGGAAGAAAGCCAAGCGGTCATGGAAATGATGAAAATCATTGCCAAGTGGGACCCGTTTAAATATGGAGAAGATTTTTATGAGACAGAAGCCGTCGACATCGTTCAGGCCGTCTACAGTGAAGACCGTGCCGACAAGCTGGCAGCAGCCATTCAGGATATCTTTGAAGCTTCATTTGAGCAAAAGCTTCCGATCGAAGGCTGCCAAAAGGCCGCCGAGCAGCTTCTGTCCATAAAAGAAAGCAGCTCCTGCACCCCTTAAAAACCGGCGGTTCCGCCGGTTTTTTTATTGAATAAATTCAAAAATCCGCTCCGAAACAAACTCCGGGCGCTCTTCGGGTACGAGGTGCCCCGTATCCTTGAGTGAATACAGAATGGAATCCGGCAGGTCGTCATGAAGCCGTTTTCCGATTGAGACCGGAACGACCCGGTCTTCTTCTCCCCAGATTAAAAGAGCGGGGTTTTGCACTTTCTTCAAATCCTCGGGCTCTAAATCGCCCTCCCTGTGTCTGATAAACCTTGTCATCGCTTTGAAAATCTGGCGGTCTGTAAATGGTTTTTCGTAACCGTCAATCATTTCCTGATCGATAAGCGTCCGGTCGTGAACGACATTTAACAGGTTGTTCAGCACGCCGTCTTTTGAAAGCCAATACTTAAGATACAGGTCAAAACAAGGGAGATGCGTCCCGAATATAATCGACGGGTGCGAGCGCTTTAAATACCCCGAGCTGCACAGCAGGACGATTTTAGAAAAAAGCTCGGGTCTGAGAAGAGACGCGGATAAGGAAATCTGGCCGCCCATTGAATGGCCGATGAGTGCGGCCCGGCTGATACCGAGCTTTTCCAGAAGTCCGATCAGAAGCTTGGCGAGGTTTGCGTAAGTATATACGAAAGTCCGTGACTTTTCCGATTGCCCGAAAGGAGGCAGGTCAACGGCGATAATATCATAATGGTTTCTGAGCAGCGGGATCAGTTTTCTGAAGCTGAATGCCGAAGATAAAAAACCGTGTACGCAGACGAGTGTCTGTCTGCCGGGATTTTCATAATGCTCGTAATACAGCTCAACTCCGTCTATCGCGGCCCGTTTAATCGGTGAAACAGCTTCCATGAGAGCCTTCGCCGTCCTTTCTTTGTTGTAATGTAAAGTCTTTTTTGATTGTCAGATTTTAGCTCTGGTTTCTTTCGGGTTTTTCTTAGCATTTGTCGAAAATCGTGATATAATGTCATGAAGATTTTTGATAATGCAAAGGTGTGAAACGTATGAAGCTGACCGAAAAAGAAACAGAAATATTAGAAATTTTAGACGAAAACAGCCGCGTTGATGCGGAAACGATTGCGAAAATGGCAAACATTCCCGCTGAAGAAGTCAAAAGCATCATTGAAAAGCTTGAAAAGGAAAAAGTCATCATTGATTATGCGGCGATGATCGACTGGCGCAAAGTCGACGGTTTGGAAGGCGTCACGGCGATGATTGACGTAAAAGTCACTCCGAAACGAAATGTCGGCTTTGATGAAGTCGCTGAGCGGATATACAGATTCCAGGAAGTTGAATCAGTGTACCTGATGTCAGGGGTGTATGACTTATCTGTCGTTATTCGCGGCAACACGATGTCAGACGTGGCAAGCTTCGTGTCTGAAAAATTGTCCACCCTTGAGTCCGTCGTTTCCACGACGACGCACTTTATCCTGAAAAAATATAAGCATGACGGCAAAGTCTTTGAAAGCGGAGACGATGACAAAAGAATCGTGGTGTCTCCGTAAATGGAAACGAAGACTTCTTATTTATCTGACTACGTGCAGCAGATTAAACCGTCAGGCATCCGCAAATTCTTTGATCTGGCTGCTACGATGGAAGGCGTCATTTCATTGGGAGTGGGAGAGCCTGACTTTGTGACGGCCTGGAACGTGAGGGAAGCGAGTATTCTTTCTTTAGAACAGGGTTATACGGCTTATACGGCAAATGCGGGTCTTTATGAACTGAGAGAAGAAATCAGCCGCTACTTAGATCAGCGGTTCGGCCTGAGTTATTCGCCTGACAGTGAACTGATCGTTACGGTAGGGGCAAGCCAGGCGCTTGATCTCGCTGTCCGCGCCATTATGAATCCCGGGGAGGAAATGTTAATTCCCGAACCGTGTTTTGTCGCATATGAATCACTCGTGACCCTGACGGGGGCGAAGCCGGTGCCGATTCAGACTGTCGCTGCAAAAGGTTTTAAAGCATCAGCAGCCGATTTTGAAGCAGCCCTGACGGACAAAACAAAAGCGCTGCTTCTATGTTCGCCGTCAAATCCGACAGGTTCTGTCTATTCGAAAGAAGAGCTTGAATCCATCGCTGCTTTCGCTGAAAAACACGACTTGATTGTGCTTGCCGATGAAATTTATGCCGAGCTGACGTATGATGAGCCATTCACGAGCATGGGGGCCATCCGCGGCATGAAGGAACGCACGGTTCTTATTTCCGGCTTCTCCAAAGCATTTGCCATGACGGGGTGGAGACTCGGATTTACGGCGGCGCCTCCCGTGATCAGGGATGCCATGCTCAAAATTCATCAGCACGCGATGATGTGCGCGCCTTCCATGGCTCAGTACGCGGCGCTTGAAGGGCTGAAAAACGGCCAGGAAGACGTCGAAAGAATGAAGAAAAGCTATCGGAGACGCCGAAACCTGATTGTGGAGACATTGAACGAAATCGGACTCGGCTGCCACCACCCCGGCGGAGCATTTTACGCCTTTCCTTCCATTCAGTCGACCGGCATGAGTTCAGAAGAATTCGCGGAACAGCTGCTCATTGAGGAAAAAGTAGCCGTCGTTCCGGGGGATGTATTCGGCCCGAGCGGCGAAGGCTACATCAGATGTTCCTATGCGACATCCATTGAGCAGATTCAGGAAGCGCTCGTCAGAATCAAACGGTTTGTTGAAAAAAGGGCATAAAAAAAGATACGAACCCGGTTCGCATCCAAATAAAAGGGGGGAATACTAGAAAGCCTTCGTAATCATAGTATACCCCCATTTTTCTGTGCTTAAACATGATCATGTGAAAAAGTTCTCTTTGCGAAAAACAAACTTGTATGATATAATTTTAAATTGCGTATAATCTGTATTTAATTTAACTTAGGAGTTGTTATGAATGGCAGCAAAATTTGAAGTGGGCAGTGTTTACACTGGTAAAGTAACAGGATTACAAGCGTATGGTGCGTTTGTTGCATTAGATGAAGAAACTCAAGGACTTGTTCACATTTCTGAAGTCACTCACGGTTTCGTAAAAGACATTAACGAACACCTTTCTATCGGTGACGAAGTACAAGTAAAAGTACTTGCGGTTGACGAAGAAAAAGGCAAAATCAGCCTTTCTATCCGTGCGACTCAAGCGGCGCCTGAAAGAAAAGAAAGCAAACCAAGAAAACCGAAAGCGGCTCAAGCTTCTGAAGAAACATCTGCTCCGCAAGGTTTCAACACATTGAAAGATAAGCTTGAAGAGTGGATTGAACAGTCCAACCGCAAAGACCTTATCAAAAAATAATCATCAAAAAAAGCACCGGATATGTATGTTCGGTGCTTTTTTTATGTTTATCTGACTTCCGGATTTGCCGCTTCCTCGCGGGATGTTTCTTCGTTCGGCTTAAACAGCAGGCCGAGATTGATCAGACCGGCGATGCCGACAAGACCGTAAATAATCCGCGACAGAGCTGATCCTTGGCCGCCGAAGATGGCTGCTACTAAATCAAATTGGAAAAATCCGATCAGTCCCCAGTTAATAGCGCCGATAATCGTTAATACGAGACAGATACGCTGAATAACACTCATGTAAACAACCTCCTCTATGAATTCGTGAAACAGTTATAGATTGTGACAAAGCAAAGAATCTATGCATACTACATTCTCCGCCGTGTAAATCACACACTGTCTCAAGCTGTACAAGTGCCTTTCCCGGGAAGCCGCTGTCTGTAAACCGTGTGATGTGCCGTCAAAAAAGCGGATTGCTTTACATTGAATGTCATCTTTCTGCATAATATAAATCCAAAGGAGGAGATGTCATGCAAAACTTTACATATTGGAATCCGACCAAATTGATTTTCGGAAAGGGAGAGGTCGAAAAACTTCCTGAAGAAATCAAGCCGTACGGAAAGAACGTACTGCTCGTATACGGGGGCGGCAGCATTAAGCGCAGCGGTCTTTATGATCAAGTAACCGAACTGCTGAAAAAAGCAGGAGTTACCGTACATGAATTGGCAGGCGTAGAGCCGAATCCGCGTGTCTCAACGGTGAACAAAGGTGTTGCGCTCTGTAAAGAAAACAGCATCGATTTCTTATTGGCCGTCGGCGGCGGAAGTGTCATTGACTGCACGAAAGCCATCGCGGCTGGCGCTAAATATGACGGCGACGCGTGGGATATCGTCACGAAAAAACACCAGCCGAAAGAAGCGCTGCCGTTCGGAACAGTGCTGACACTTGCGGCAACCGGTTCAGAGATGAACTCCGGATCAGTCATCACAAACTGGGAGACACAAGAGAAATACGGATGGGGGAGCCCGCTCGTTTACCCTAAATTCTCTATTCTCGATCCGGTAAACACATTTACCGTTCCGAAAGACCACACCATTTACGGCATGGTCGATATGATGAGCCATGTGTTTGAACAATATTTCCACCACACGTCAAACACGCCGTATCAGGACCGGATGTGTGAATCGCTTCTGCGCACGGTGATTGAAACAGCGCCGAAGCTGATCAATGATCTGGAGAACTACGAGCTTCGTGAGACGATTTTATATACAGGCACGATCGCATTAAACGGAATGCTGTCAATGGGCGCAAGAGGGGATTGGGCCACACACAACATCGAGCATGCGGTATCAGCGGTTTATGATATACCGCACGCCGGAGGTTTAGCGATTCTGTTCCCGAACTGGATGAGACATGTGCTCAAAGAAAATCCGGCCCGCTTTAAACAGCTTGCCGTCCGTGTCTTCGATATTGACGAGACAGGCAGATCAGATGAAGAGATCGCACTTGAAGGAATCAGCAAGCTGTCTGATTTCTGGACGAGCCTCGGCGCTCCGAACAGACTCGCTGATTATGATATTTCTGATGAGAAGCTGGATACGATTGCAGATAAAGCGATGGCAAACGGAGCATTCGGACAGTTCAAGTCACTGCAGAAAGAAGACGTGCTTGCGATACTGAAAGCATCATTGTAATAACATAAAGGGGGCGGCCGGATTGGCAGCTCCTTTTTTTCTGTGTTATAGTAATTCCCTTACGATTTTTTTGGAGGTCATGATAAATGGAGAACTTTACGTACTACAATCCGACGAAACTGATTTTCGGAAAAGGTCAAATCGACCAATTGAAAAAAGAGCTGAAGCAATACGGGAAAAACGTGCTGCTTGTTTACGGAGGCGGCAGCATTAAGCGAAACGGCCTGTATGACCAAGTAACAGGCATCTTAAAAGAAGAAGGCGCAACCGTTCATGAGCTTGCGGGCGTTGAACCGAACCCGCGTCTGGAAACGGTAAATAAAGGAATTGAGCTGTGCAGACAGCATGAGATTGATTTCCTTCTCGCAGTCGGCGGCGGAAGTGTCATCGACTGTACAAAAGCGATTGCGGCCGGTGCGAAATATGACGGCGACGCATGGGACATTTACAGCAAAAAAGTAACGGCGCAGGACGCACTCCCGTTCGGCACGGTGCTGACGCTTGCGGCGACAGGCTCTGAAATGAACCCTGATTCCGTTATCACAAATTGGGAAACAAACGAAAAATTCGTATGGGGCAGCAATGTCACTCATCCGCGTTTCTCCATTTTAGATCCTGAGAATACTTTCAGCGTTCCGGAAAACCAAACCGTATACGGCATGGTGGATATGATGAGCCACGTATTTGAACAATACTTCCACAATGTTGAAAACACGCCGCTTCAGGACAGAATGTGTTTTGCGGTCCTTCAGACGGTAATTGAAACAGCGCCGAAACTTTTGGAAGACCTTGAGAACTATAAGCACCGTGAAACGATTTTATACGCGGGTACGATCGCATTAAACGGCACGCTGCAAATGGGCTATTTCGGCGATTGGGCTTCCCATACGATGGAGCACGCCGTATCAGCGGTGTATGACATCCCTCACGCGGGAGGACTTGCGATTCTGTTCCCGAACTGGATGAGATACACGCTGGATACAAATGTAGACCGTTTTAAAAACCTCATGCTCAACATGTTTGACATTGATACTGAAGGCAAAACGGATAAAGAAATTGCGCTTGAAGGGATCGATAAATTGTCCGCGTTCTGGACAAGCCTCGGTGCACCGTCCCGCCTTGCGGATTATGACATCGGTGAAGACAAGCTTGAGCTGATCGCAGACATCGCCGCAAAAGAAATGGAATACGGCGGATTCGGCAATTTCCAAAAACTGAACAAAGATGACGTACTTGCCATCTTAAAGGCGTCACTGTAAGATACATTCCCGGCCGGGGTGAAGATGAAATAGATTTTCAAGCTGCAGATGCAATCACATGCTGCGGATTTGACTCCCTGTTTCTGTACATTTAGCAGAAAAGGATCAATTAACTTTGCGATTGCCGATCATCTATTTACACAAAATCTAAATCATGAAGAGCCGCGAATTTAAAAAAGGGGCGCTGATTCAATCAGCGCTCCTTTTATGCATTTTGTGTACTAAGGTCCCGCTGAGCCCCCATATAGCTTCCCATTAAGTTTTGATAACCGGGAAGATGACTGGAGATTAATGCGCCAAAACCTTCAACATCGTTGCGCCAATCACGCTGAAGCTCGCATGCTACGCTGAACCAGTTCATAAGCTGCGCGCCGCCATGAGCCATACGGGTTAGTGATGCATCTGCTACTTGCTTATTAAACGTCCCCGAAGCATCTGTCACAACAAACACTTCGTAGCCTGCTTTAATGGCAGAAAGCGCAGGAAAAGCAACGCAGACGTCTGTTACCACCCCCGCGATAATCAGCTGTTTTTTGCCAGTCGCTTCAATGGCTTTAACAAAGTCTTCATTGTCCCATGCATTAATTTGTCCGGGACGGGCTATTTTTGGCGCATCAGGAAAGAGATCAACGAGTTCTTGCATGAGCGGTCCGTTGGGTCCGTTTTCAAAGCTGGTTGTTAAAATAACCGGTAAATCAAAGAATTTAGCCGTATCACCGAGAGCCAATACATTGTTTTTAAATTCATCAACGCCATAGTCACGCACGAGACCGGAAATAAGGCCGGTTTGATGGTCAACTAAAAGCACGGCAGCATCATCTTTTGAAAGACGGGAATAAAGATCAGACATTTTATAATCCTCCTTGAATTAAGGCAAGTAAGTTTGTGAATTGAAAACGGTAAATCTATTCATATGCTGTATAGATAGAAAGTTATTTCTGAGGTGACTTTTCGTGAGGGTGATGATCCTTCAATTAATCTGGAACGGGAACCGGAGCATGATCAATCCAATGGATGAACTGTTGTAAATAGCGTTGAAGATAACGTTTTGTTTGTTCATCCGTAAGTATGTTTTGAGCGGAATCAATTTTCTCATGGACTTGCGAAATCAGCATTTTTTGAAATGGCAAAACATTGACTTGCATAGCTTCGAGTACTTCTCTCATTTGCGTTTGACCAAAGGCAGTACCGAACCCTCCGGGGGTTGCGCCGATTAAGCCAACCGGTTTTCTGTTTAAAACAGAAGAGGTCCGCGGTCTCGATGCCCAGTCCAATGCGTTTTTTAATACCCCCGGAATTCCGGAATTGTACTCTGGACTTACAATGATGACGCCGTCAACGTCTTGTATATCAGCTCTAAAGGATGTTACGGAGTCTGGTGCTCCGGCAATTTCTAAATCTTCGTTAAAAAAAGGAAGATTGTCTATTTCAACCCAACGAAATTGAGCCGCATTATCGAAGTCAAACAATGATTGAGCAATTGCTCGATTATACGAGTTTTTTCGTAAACTTCCGCAAATAAGACCAATGGTTTTAGTCATAAAATCACCTCCCGGTTTAAAATCACTTTCATCTTAACACGATACCCCAAATATAGACACTATTTTTAAAAATGGACATTTATGCCTTAATATGACTGCGCGGCAGCCTCTCAAGAGGAGTACTATATAAAAAGAACCGGCCCATCGGGATTGGCGATGGATGTCATCCTGCTCCAAAGTAAAGGTGATACGTTCCTGGATCATCAACATTCGATTCGTTACCCCTCTCACGATTATTACAAATATAACCATATCGAATCCGGGATATTGTATAAAAAATGAACGCATCTTTAGCGCAAATCCCGTATTCATCCGGCCTTCTTCATGACTTGATTTAGCGGGTGAGTTCATATAAAGTGAAAGAGAAAACAATTCACCGTGATGGAGGGACAAGCAAATGACGCATGTACGCTTTGATTACTCAAGAGCGTTACCTTTTTTCAATGAACATGAACTTACATACGCACGTGATTTCGTAAAAACGGCACACCATAATATCCATGAAAAAACAGGCGCCGGAAGCGACTTTTTAGGATGGGTGGACCTCCCTGAAAACTACGATAAAGAAGAATTCGCGCGCATTAAAAAAAGCGCTGAAAAAATCAAATCAGATTCAGACGTGCTTCTCGTCGTGGGTATCGGCGGTTCATACTTAGGCGCCCGCGCGGCGATTGAAGCGCTCAATCATTCTTTCTATAATGTTCTGCCGAAAGACAAGCGCAAAAACCCTCAAGTTATCTTTATCGGCAACAATATCAGCTCAACTTATATGAAAGATGTTATGGATCTTTTAGAAGACGCTGATTTCTCTATCAATGTCATTTCTAAATCAGGCACGACGACGGAACCTGCAATCGCTTTCCGGATTTTCCGCAAACTTCTTGAAGAAAAATACGGAAAAGAAGAAGCGAAAGCGCGGATTTACGCGACGACAGATAAAGAGCGCGGCGCTTTAAAAACGCTTTCTAATGAAGAAGGCTTCGAATCATTCGTTATTCCTGATGATGTCGGCGGACGTTTCTCCGTTCTGACTGCGGTAGGCCTTCTGCCGATTGCGGTAAGCGGGGCTGATATCGATGAAATGATGAAAGGCGCTCTTGATGCAAGCAAAGACTTTTCCAGCTCGGAATTAGAAGAGAACGCGGCTTACCAATACGCCGTCGTCCGCAACGTTCTGTATAATAAAGGAAGAACCATTGAAATGCTTATCAACTATGAGCCTGCGCTGCAATACTTTGCGGAATGGTGGAAGCAGCTCTTCGGCGAAAGTGAAGGAAAAGATGAAAAAGGCATCTATCCTTCTTCCGCTAACTTCTCAACAGACCTTCACTCTCTCGGTCAATACGTGCAGGAAGGCAGACGCGATCTGTTTGAAACTGTATTAAACGTTGAAAAACCGAAGCATGAGCTGACAATTGAAGAAGCGGAAAATGATCTCGACGGCTTAAATTACTTAGCCGGAAAAACGGTCGATTTCGTCAACAAAAAAGCGTTCGAAGGCACGATGCTTGCCCATACAGACGGAAAAGTGCCGAACTTAATTGTCAACATTCCGGAGCTTAATGCATATACATTTGGATATCTCGTCTATTTCTTTGAAAAAGCGGTGGCGATGAGCGGTTATCTGCTCGGAGTCAACCCGTTTGATCAGCCGGGTGTTGAAGCCTATAAGGTGAATATGTTCGCGCTTCTCGGCAAACCGGGCTTTGAAGAGAAAAAAGCAGAGCTTGAAAAACGCCTTGAAAAATAAAAAGAAGGGCTGGCCCTCAGCATGACGGGTCAGCCTTTTTTAAACCGTGAAAGGTGTGTTGATGAATGATACGACTCTTATGTAAGCATGCCGTCATTTCCGTCTGTTCCGCCGTTATTGTCTATTCGGCACTAAAACTGTCTCCTGAATCCCTCTTACAAACCATCCTGTTTTTCGCTTTCCCTCTCGGCTTGTTTACGGACATGGTCCGGCTGAAACTGAAGATTGGCCGGATGCATACGCTGATCACGAAGTGCTGTCTCTATGCCGCCGTTTTCTATATTTCAACGGAAGCCGTTCTCTCCGCAATTGTGACGTATGTTCTGATTGAATGCGCCGTTATCTCTTTCCGGCGTCTGTCTGCCGCTCCCGATTCTTCCCGGGCGCCGTATGAAGATGCCGCAGAGCGGGGACGCTAAAGACAAAAAGGAGCATATGCACATGATCAGCATTCCATCTTCACTTGAAGGGCAATCGTTTTTACTCCGCGAATTGGAACAGGTGCTGAAACCGATCGGTTATACCATCGGAGGCGGCTGGGAGTATGACCGCGGGTTCTTTGATTACAAAATTTCCGATCAGGACGGCTATTTATTTCTCCGCATCCCTGTTGAAGCAAATAAGGGACACCTGGATGAACGGGGGGCCGCCGTTACAATCGGCACACCCTTTTTGCTGAGGCACGTCTATCAGCAGGAAACGGATGATCACGCAGGCGGCGGTGTTTTTGAGTCATTATTCAACCAATTCTCCGAGCCGAAACGGCGGGATGCGGCAATTGACCGCTCATATACAGATATCGGCATCTCGCTTGTGAAAGAGCTGGAAGACGTCCTGCTGCATTAAAGAGCCAAAAACAGATCAGTATCGAGCACCTTGTATGTCAGGGGAGGGGTCAGCATCGGCCCCTCTTCTTTTTGTATGCCGATGATCGTGGTATTCCGTTTGAGATAATAGAGCGCACAGTCATGATAAGATGAGCCCTTTAATTCCCCGGGAACGGGAATGATGCGAACCTTTTTCTCCAGCGTCAGATCTGACAGCGTTTGCGGTTTGGCAAGCTGCAGCTTGACCCGGTAATGCTCAAACATCACCCGGCTCGACAGCCGTGATGTGCACAGAATCTTATTGGCTCCTGCGCGCTCGGCGTTTTTGACATACCGTTCCGTTAAAATTTCTACGATACAATAAACGGACGGATGCAGCCCTTTGATGGCGAGAAGCGTTAATACCGACAGCATATCAGCTTCGGATTCATTTTTCTGCTGATCCGCTGTCAGAATGACGGTATCGGCTTCCGTAACATTCGCCTTATTGAGCGTACTGTCATCAGCGGCATGTCCGCGGATGAAATGGACGTTTTCAATAAGCGGCCCTTCCCTTAATGAATCATCAATCAGGACGACAGTTTTTGACGGCGCGATGTGCTGCAGTTCTTTCAGCAGCATATGCGATTTCTCATTCCATCCGATAAGAATGACGTGCCCCTTGCCTTTAAAAGCGACCTTCCCTTCGACATAGCGGTGCTGTTTGCTGAATACGGCTGAAGAAAGCGTGGCGAAATAGGCGGTCACAAAACTCGCTCCGCTTAATACAAGCACCATGCCGGCAATCTGCCCGAGCGGCGTCTGCGGAACGTAATCGCCGTAGCCGACTGTGGCCACCGTAATAACCGCCCACCAAACCCCTTCAAACACAGACGTGAATTGCTTCGGTTCGAGCATGTAAATGAGTTGGCCGAACAATAAGATCAAGGCGATAATGATCAGTCCGATCCGAACATATAACGGCCATCTCAGCCAGGAAATAAATATACGGTTTGATTTCATTCGTCCGGCTCTTCTTTCGACAGAGAGATGGATAAAATCTGCTTAATAATGGTATTTAGTTTTTCGTCCAGCTGTTCCTGGCCGTATGAGTCACGCGCATGTCTGATTAAATCGGCCGTCTCATCTTCAAACTGAATGAGAGGTTCGTCGTTTTCCGATTCATTATAGAGCTGGATGAAGGCGTCAAGCCCTTCGTTCATTCTGTCTATCGCATTGCTCAGCTGTTCTTTCTCGCCATTTGTCACTTTCATGTCGATCACACCTGTATCTTTTTTTATACAGTATGTCCCAGTTCGTTTGATGTCTTTCAAAATTCGCCGAAAACATATTCACCCTTATTTTTTCATATGATAAAGAAAGCGGACCGAAAAAGGGTGAGTCAAATGACGGTCATTCAAAAACTGCTGGCGGCGCTGGCCGGAGCGCAGCTGCTCGCTTCGGCGGCCGTATTGCTTATTTTCGATTTGAATGGATACAATCACATGTCCGGCGGATTTTCATGGCTTGTTTTTGCAAAAGAGACCGCAGGCACGTTTCCGTTTTACATCGGAATGGCCGGGTGTATCCTCATCATGCTCGGAGGATTGATTCCTGTCAGAAAAAAGAAGCGGATTTCTGTACAGGAAAGCGGGCAATCATTAAAATAATATATAAGCAGATCGTACGATATAAGAGAAAAAGGAAGAGGATAATATGCTGTTTATCTTTTTAACAATTGCTGCATTGGGATTGTCGTTTTGGGCACAATTTAAAGTGAAAAGCAATTTTCAGAAATACTCAGACGTGGAAGCTTCCAGTCAGCGGACGGGGGCGGAAACGGCAAGACGGATTCTTGATATTAACGGTTTATATGATGTGCCGGTAGAACCGGTAAGAGGCACTTTAACAGACCATTACGACCCGACGGAGCGGGTGGTGCGTTTATCTGAGCCGGTATATTACGGCCGCTCCATTTCCGCCATTTCCGTCGCTTCCCATGAAGTCGGACATGCTTTGCAGCATCAGGAATCATACGGCGCGCTTGTGCTGAGGCACAAAATTTTTCCGGTCGTCAATTTTGCCTCCGGGGTTGCCCCTCTGCTTTTCTTGGGCGGGATGCTCCTGGGCAGCTTGAACTTAATCGGACTCGGCATTATTTTGTTTTCGGCCGCTGTTTTTTTCCAGCTTGTCACACTGCCTGTCGAGTTTAATGCCAGCGCGAGGGCGAAGCGGATTATCGTGTCGGAAGGATTCATTCGCAACAGTGAAGAACACGGCGTGAATAAAGTGCTGAACGCCGCCGCGCTGACGTATGTGGCTGCGGCGCTCGTTTCATTATTCGAGCTGCTTCGTTTTGTGATGATTTTCTTAAATGGTCGTGATGAGAATTAACACGAAGGAGGTGGCCCCTTACCGTTTGCGGTAGGGGTTTTTTTGCTTATATTAAAACTGATTCTCATTATGCTGTTAATCGGATTAACGGCCATCTTTGTCGCTGCGGAATTTGCGATTGTCAAAATCCGCGGTTCAAAAATCGCGGAGCTGGTTGAAACCGGAGACAGCCGGGCACTCGCGGCGCACAGGGTGATTTCAAATCTCGATGAATATTTATCAGCGTGCCAGCTCGGCATTACGATTACGGCGCTCGGACTCGGCTGGCTCGGTGAACCGACGATTCAGCGGCTTCTTCATCCTGTTTTCAGCCTGATCGGAATGCCGTCATCTATTACGCACGTCGTCACGTTTATTGCGGCGTTTATCGCCGTCACGTATCTGCACGTCGTCATCGGAGAGCTTGCGCCGAAAACGATATCCATTCAAAAAGCCGAAGCCGTCAGTCTGTGGACGGCGAAACCGCTCATTCTGTTTTATAAAGTGATGTACCCGTTTATTAAGCTGTTAAACGGCTCAGCCGGATTTTTGGTCAAGCTGTTCGGTTTTCATTCGGTGAAAGAACATGAGGTCGTGGTCAGTGAAGAAGAATTGCGGCTGATTTTGTCCGAAAGCTATAAAAAAGGTCAAATCAATCAATCTGAATTCCGTTACGTCAATAAAATATTTGAATTCGATAACCGGGTCGCCAGAGAAATCATGGTGCCGCGCACCGAAATCGCCGCCATCTCGCTTGAACAGTCAGTTGATGAAGCCATACATTTGATCATCAACGAACGGTATACGCGATATCCGGTTATTAAGGAAGACAAAGATCACATTCTCGGCATTATTAACAATAAGGATTTATTTAAAGCGTATTTTCTCGGCCGCTCCATTGAATTAAAAGAAATGATGCGCCCGGTCATCAGAGTCATTGAAAGCATCCCTGTTCAGGAGCTTTTGCTCCGCATGCAGAAGGAGCGGATTCATATGGCGATTCTCGTTGACGAATACGGCGGCACGGCGGGACTTGTGACCGTCGAAGACATATTGGAGGAAATCGTCGGGGAAATCCGTGATGAATATGACCAGGATGAAATGCCCCACATCGTCAAAAAAGGCGAACACCATTATGTGATGGACGGCAAGGCGCTCATAGAAGAGGTGAATGATCTCCTTGATATCGCCATCGAAAATGAAGACATTGACACGATTGCCGGCTGGCTCTTAACACAAAAAATGGAGCTGAAAAATGGTGATGTGTTTCATGCCGAAGGGTGTGAATTTAAGGTGCTGGAAGCGGAAGACCATCATATCCGCTTCGTTGAAATTAAAAAAACTGATTTCTGAGCCTCCTGCTTTTGCAATGAGGCTTTTTTTATGGAAAAAATGCTTCTTCGTCCCGCTCCTTCATATGCTGTAAAGAAAGGAGTGTCGATATGAAAACGGATTGGTGGAAAACGGCGGCCGTCTATCAAATTTATCCCCGAAGCTTTATGGATTCGAACGGGGACGGAATCGGCGACATGAACGGCATCAGAGCAAAGCTTCATTACATAAAAGAGTTGGGGGCGGATGTGATCTGGCTTTGTCCCGTTTTTGACTCGCCGGGCGCGGACAACGGCTACGATATTCGGAATTATAAACAAATTGCCGGCGAATTCGGGACGATGGAGGATTTTGACAGGCTCCTTGCGGATGTCCATGCGCTCGGCATGAAGCTGATTATAGACCTTGTCATCAACCATACAAGCGATGAGCACCCTTGGTTTATCGAATCACGCTCAGCGAAAGATTCCGAAAAACGGGACTGGTACATCTGGAGAGACGGAAAAAACGGCAAAGAGCCGAATAATTGGGAAAGCATTTTCGGCGGATCAGCGTGGGAATATGATCAAGAGACCGGCCAGTATTACCTGCACCTGTTTGACAAAAAACAGCCTGATTTAAATTGGGAAAACGAAGCGATGAGGCAGTCCGTTTATGAGATGGTCCGCTGGTGGCTTGATAAAGGCATAGACGGCTTCCGGGTGGATGCCATTTCTCACATTAAGAAAAAAGAAGGGCTCCCTGATATGCCGAACCCGGACGGTCTCCCGTACGTCCCGTCTTTCCCGTATCATATGAATGGGGAAGGCATAATGGATCTCTTGAAAGAGCTGAAGCGGGAAACATTTTCGCGCTATCCGATCATGACGGTCGGCGAGGCGAACGGAGTGGCGGCTTGGGAGGCGGCTGATTGGGCCGGTGAAGAAAACGGCGTCTTTCAAATGATTTTTCAATTTGAACATCTCGGCCTCTGGGATACGGAAGATAATCAAAGCATCTCCATTCCGGCGCTTAAGCGCGTCTTGTCCGATTGGCAGAACAGCCTTGAAGGAAAGGGCTGGAATGCGTTATTTATGGAAAATCACGACCAGCCCCGTTCCGTCTCGGTATGGGGTGACGAACGGTTTTTGACAGAAAGCGCCAAGGCACTCGCCGCGATGTATATGCTGATGAAAGGCACGCCGTTTATTTACCAGGGGCAGGAGCTCGGAATGACCAATGTTTCGTTTCCATCCATTGAAGATTATGATGACGCCGCAATGAAATATTTGTATGAAAAAGAGACGTCCCGCGGCGTTCCGCATGAACAAGTGATGAAGATCATTTGGAAGAAGGGCCGGGATAATTCACGGACACCGATGCAATGGAGCGATGAGGCGAACGGCGGGTTTTCTGATGCTTCTCCGTGGCTCGGAGTGAATCCGAATCACACATGGCTGAACGCTGCATCACAATTGCAGGATGAAACATCCGTATACCATTTCTACAGACGGCTGCTCGCCCTCAGAAAAGAACACGGCGTATTGATCAGCGGCACATATGAATTGCTGCTTCCGAATGACCGGCAGATTTATGCCTATCTAAGAAAAAACGGAACAAAAACCGCCCTGATCATCACAAATCTGTCCCGAACCCCCGCTTTATACAGGCATCCCGGTTATCCGCTTGACTCCGATTCTCTCGTGCTTGCAAACGCGGAAACAGAAGCACACCGCCATGTGACATCCTTCCTCTTAAAGCCTTATGAGGTTCGCGTATATATATGGTGAAAAACTTCAGTCCCGAGGCTGAAGTTTTTTGTGATCTGCGTTTATCATCGCGATCCGACAGGAAAAGACAAATACAGAAACGAATATGGGAAAGGAAGAGAAAAAGAAAGGAGGCATTCATATGCTGAAAAAATTGCAGATTCAAACAAACAAAAGGGATGAAATGATCGACATCACACATGAAGCCGAATCTTTTCTCCGCGAAACAGGCGTAAAAAACGGTTTGGCGCTCATATACTGTCCCCATACCACCGCCGGCATTACCATCAATGAAAATGCCGACCCGGAGGTGAAAAGGGATATGCTCCGCAGGTTTGACGAAGTGTATCCGTGGGAGCACGAACTGGACCGGCATATGGAGGGAAATACGGCGGCACATATGAAAGCGAGTACAACCGGCGCCTCCCAGCATGTCATCATAGAAGACGGGCGCCTGATACTCGGAACATGGCAGGGCGTTTATTTTTGCGAATTTGACGGTCCGCGAAACAGAACATGTTATATCAAAATACAGGCTGAAACGGAGGAAAACAAATGAGTGAGTGGATGGGTCCATTATCATTAACAAAGCCCGTCATTCAGGCCCCGATGGCCGGCGGGCTGGTCACGCCGCGTCTGGCTTCGGCGGTATCAAATGAAGGGGCGCTCGGAAGCCTCGCTTCAGGATACGTCAGCCCGCAAGCGCTTGAAAAACAGCTTATCGAGATGAAAGAGCTGACGGACCGCTCCTTTCAAGTAAATCTTTTCGTCCCGGAAGAAAGACAGATGCCTGAGGCGGAACTGGTTGAAAAATGGAAAGCCCGCATTCCGAGGGCAAAAGACGCCAAGCCGTTCTCTGATCTGAAAGAAGAATGGAATGATTTCGAGGAAAAAGCGGAGCTTCTGATCCGTTACGGAGTCAAAGCGTGTTCATTCACCTTCGGCCTGCCGCCGGAAGAAACGGCGGAAAAGCTGAAGAAAAGCGGTTGTTTCCTTTTCGGCACGGCGACAACGCCGGAGGAAGCGAAGGCTTTTGAAGAACGGGGAATGGACGCCGTTATCCTTCAGGGAATAGAAGCCGGCGGGCATCGCGGGTCGTTTCTGCCGGTTAAAGGAGAACCGGCTCTCGGCCTTATGGCGCTGATTCCGCAGGCTAAAGACGCGCTGGATATCCCGGTGATTGCGGCAGGCGGCATTTTTGACCGCCGCGGGGTGCAGGCGGCCCGATGTTTGGGTGCGGACGGCGTTCAAGTAGGAACACCGTTTCTCCTTTGTGAAGAAAGCAGCGCCTCACCGGCATACCAAAAAGCCATTGCCGAATCAAAAGGAGCCGATACGCGGCTGACCACCCTGTTTTCGGGAAAACAGGCGCGGGGAATCGTAAATCAGTTCATGAAAACATATGAAGCTGACGAGGGAAAAACGCTGCCTTATCCGCTGCATAATACGCTGACAAAGCCGATGCGCGGGCACGCGGCTCAATCAGGAGACGCGGAGTATATGTCTTTATGGGCCGGCCAGTCCGCCGCGAAACTTGAAGGGCCGACAGACGTGAAAACCGTTTTGGACGGATTGTGCGAATCATAATCCAGAAATCGTGAGGTGATGGATGATGAAGATTCTTCAAATGTCCTATAAAAAAAGAGGAACTATTGAGTTTGTCTTTGAAGATTTTCCGCATTCCAAAGTCACCATGGCGCCGATTAAAGGGTATTACTTTGTCCGCGCCATTAAATGGAGCAGACGGGACAGAGCCGTCACCCGCCATGATTTAGAGAAGTTTGAATGGGCTGCAAACCAAGCGCTCGGCACGACGGCTTTTTACCGGAAAAGAAAAGCATTTCACATCCCATCGTCACAATGACAGACGATGGGATTGTTTTAATGCATGATCTGATAAAGCGCGGGTGCATCAAGCCTTGTTGCCTGGTTAAGCAGATAAGCCGGCTGCACGGCATTTTTTTTTCTTAAAGAATTCAATCTCTGGATGATTTGTTCAGCGGTCAGGATCCCGAGACCGTGGGCGAAATATTGATCATTCCCCATCACAATGACATTTTCTCCCCGCCACTGGGCCTTTGCAGGGTTAAAATCAGGATTTTTAAAATATAAACAATCTCCCCGTAAAAAGTGGCTGCCGGTTTCCGTGTAGATCGGCAGATGCTCATAGTGCCAGTCATACAAAGTGATATCCCGGAAACGCCGGTTAAACCGTTCTTCACCGATTGTCTTTAAGACGGCCAGATAATAAATCACAACAATGGCGGTAGCGCATTCAAATGCGTAAAACGCCCCGTTTTCAATAATGTCCCGAATCGCTTTTGAAGCGGGAATCCTGTACTTCAGCTCCAGGGCTCCTTCCGGCGTCAGTCTCCAATAAGCCGTATTTCCGTATGTTTTGGCGAAAGTTGCAAATTTCACACCTGATCCGTGCAATTCTCTTGCGGCTTCCACAATATGGCGGCGCAGCCGCACCTCGAACATCAGTTCAGCAATCGACCCGTAATCGAATTGTACGGGAGAATTGAGCAGGTCATTTATATACGGAACAAGGCTTTCTTCCGTCTGCCAGTTCGCGATGTCCTGAGGCCGAAGCACTTGGCCGGATATGATAATCATCTGCGCGCCCCCTATCTTTTTTTATAAGATATGCAGGAAGCTTGGGCAATGAAAATCAAGTCATAAAAAAGGAGGAAATGTTAACAAAATGTGAAGACTGAGCCGATATATAAGGTATCACACTTGAGGGAGCAGCTTAATATGAAAAAATTCATTAATTGGTGCACAAAGGCATCGATTTCACGTAAATTAATCATTTCATTTATCGTGATCTTAATCATACCGATTCTCGTGTTAGAATTCAGTTCATACCATACGGCGAGCAATTCGCTGGATGATCAGATTTCAGGCAACGCGAAAAATAACATCGAATCTTTTAACACAACCATTACAAATGATATCGGCGCAAAAGCAAAGGCGATTGAATTTTTCAGTGAAACGTTAAAAGGGTCATCCTTCTCAAAGAAAAACATGTCTGCTCTTGAAGAAAAGTTCGGGCAATACACGTCTATTCATAAGGACGTAGCCCGCATTTACGGAGGTACGGAAGACGGCAGCTACGCACAGGCGCCGAAGGAGAATACTCCGGCCGATTACGATCCGAGAACACGCACTTGGTATAAAGACGCTGTGAAGGCCGGCGGCACGCTCGTTGTCACCGACCCTTACACCGCGGCAAGCGACGGCAGCATGGTCATTACCGTGGCAAAGCAGATGCAGGACGGAACAGGCGTAGTGGCCATGGATATTACGATTGACCAGCTGCTGAAGCAGATGCAGGGAATCAAAATCGGGCAAAAAGGATTCGTGTTTATCACGTCCAAAAATAAAACCTATGTCGCGCATAAAGACCACAAACCGGGCGATAAAGTTTCAACCCCGTGGCTGAATGAGGTATACAGCAAAGACAGCGGCATTATTTCATACAAGCTCGATGATCAAAATAAAAAAATGGCGTTTACGACAAATAAACTGACCGGGTGGAAAATAGAGGGGAGCATGGAGCTCAACGAAATTAAAGACGCCTCACAACCGGTGCTGACGATGGGGATGATTGTCCTTGCAGCATCCATTATCATCGGGGGAATTTTAATTCTGTTGATTGTCAGATCCATTACGTCACCGCTGAAACGGCTTGTCCGCTCTTCTAAACAAATCAGCGGCGGAGACTTGACTGAAACCATTGATATCCGCTCGAAAGATGAATTGGGCGAACTCGGCGCGAGCTTTAATGAAATGGGAGAATCTCTGCGCGAGCTTTAATGAAATGGGAGAATCTCTGCGCGGACTGATCAGCGCGATCCAAAACTCTGTCGACAACGTGGCCGCGTCATCGGAAGAGCTGACCGCTTCAGCTTCGCAGACAAGCAAAGCGACGGAACATATTACAATGGCCATTGAGCAGTTCTCAAATGGAAACGAAGAGCAAAGCGAAAAAGTCGATTCAAGCTCAGCCAAGCTGAATCATATAAATGACGGACTCGCCGCCGTTTCCCGCACATCATCATCCATTACGGAAGCATCTAAACAATCGAAGGAAGCTGCCGGCACCGGGGAAGAATATGTGCAGCAAACCGTCGGGCAGATGAATCTCATCAATCAATCGGTCCAGCAGGCGGAAGCGGTTGTAAAAGGTCTTGAGGCCAAATCAAAAGACATCACTCATATTTTAAGAGTCATCAACGGTATTGCCGATCAGACAAACCTGCTTGCTTTAAATGCAGCCATTGAAGCGGCAAGAGCGGGTGAATACGGGCGGGGCTTTTCAGTGGTTGCGGAAGAAGTGAGAAAGCTTGCCGTCCAATCCGCCGGTTCTGCCAAAGAGATTGAAAAACTCATTCAGGAAATCACGGCTGAGATTAATACATCGCTTCACATGTTCACATCCGTTAATGAAGAAGTTCAATCCGGACTTGCCGTAACGGACCGCACGAAAGAAAGCTTCCAGAATATCTTCGGCATGACGAACGACATCGCCGAGAAGCTTCAATCGATGAACGGCACGGTTGAACAGCTGTCAGACAGCTCTCAGCACGTTTCAGCTGCAGTGACGGATATTGCGGACGTATCACGGGAAAGCGCAGCAAGCATTCAGGATATTGCCGCATCCGCAGAAGAACAGCTTGCATCAATGGAAGAAATCAGCACATCCGCCGATACGTTGGCGCAAATGGCCGAAGAACTGCGGGAATTAACGAAACAATTTAAAATCAACTAGTAAAAAAGGACGCTTTCCAGGTGGAAGGCGTCCTTTTTTATAGTGACAGCCGGATAATTGAATAAAAAGTCTTGCATACAAAGGGAGCACATAGAACTATTTTTCATTTATGACTTCATTTTCAATGTAATAAAAAGGGAGTCGTCCGATATAAACAGTAAATAATTGAAAGAGGTTTACAAAATTGAAAAAAACAGCAAAAAAAATCGCCAGAAAATCAATAGCCAAAAAACTTATTATTTCATTTTTACTGATCTTAATTATTCCGGTAGCAGTATTGGCTGCCGGCGCCTACCGTTCGGCGGCTTCATCCGTTGAAAAGCAAATGATGGAAAGCGCCGAAGGAAATGTGCAAATCTTAAACAATATGATTGATGACCGGATCGGAATGTTTACAAAAAGCTCAGCATATTTCA
Source organism: Bacillus sp. A1 (assembly GCF_042296235.1). Taxonomy (NCBI): domain Bacteria; kingdom Bacillati; phylum Bacillota; class Bacilli; order Caryophanales; family Bacillaceae; genus Bacillus; species Bacillus sp. A1. Next base: position 3,042,346 of record NZ_CP141181.1, on the reverse strand, counting down.
GCGAATGGGCGACAAGCGCTAAATTTAAAGAAAAAAACCAAACGGAAATGCAAGAAAGGTTCAAACAGTTTATTGAAAGCAATGATAAAGCGTCCGCCATATTTTCAAGCAGCAAGGAAGGAACGTTTACCCGTTATCCGCATGCCGATATGCCGTCCGATTTCAATCCGCTTGAAAGAAGCTGGTATCAGGAAGCCATGGAGAATAAAGGCCAAACCATCATCACGGACCCTTATGAGTCCATCTCAAACAAAAAGATGGTCGTCACCATGGCCCGCGCGGCGCAAGACGGATCAGGCGTCGTCGCCATTGATATAAAAATCGACGATCTCATCACGATGACAAAAGAAGTGAACATCGGAAAAGAAGGATACGCCTTTATCCTCAGTAAAAATAAAAAAGCCGTTGCTTACAGTGATGAAAAAGCCGGCGCGGCGGTATCGGGAAAATGGGTTGATACATTATACAGCGGGCAAAAAGGCGACTATGAATATACGCTGAACGGGAAAGCGAAAAAAATGGCGTACGTGACCAATGAAGCGACGGGCTGGAAGATCAGCGGAACCATGTCTGTGGATGAAATCAAAGATGCGGCAAGACCGGTTCTGACTCTGGCCGTTATCATATTGGCGATAGCCGTTGCCGCAGGGATGATTTTCATTTATTTTGTCATCCGCTCAATTACCAAACCGTTAAAACGTCTCGTAGCTTCAGCGGAAAAAATCAGCAGCGGGGATCTGACGGAAACCATTGATGTCGGCTCTCAAGATGAGCTCGGCGTGCTCGGTAAAAGTTTTAATCATATGACAGATTCACTCCGTTCGCTTATTCAGGGAATTCAGGACTCTGTTGAACATGTCGCTTCTTCCTCAGAGGAGCTGACGGCTTCGGCTGAGCAGACGAGCAAAGCAACGGAACATATCACCCTTGCGATTGAACAGTTTTCTAATGGAACGGAAGACCAAAGTGAGAGTATTGATAAAGCGACAGCACAAGTGAATGAGATGAAAGACGGGCTCAGCGATCTGGCGGAAGCGGCAGCCGTGGTGACGGAAACGTCAATTGAATCGGCGGAGATATCCGGCGCCGGTGAGCGGCTTGTCAAGAAAACAGCCGGCCAGATGGGCGCCATTGACCAATCCGTAAGTAAAGCGGAGCAAGTCGTACAAGGGCTTGAACTCAAATCGCAGGACATCACCAGCATTTTGCGCGTCATTAACGGCATTGCGGATCAAACGAATCTCCTTGCTTTAAATGCAGCCATTGAAGCGGCAAGAGCGGGAGAATACGGACGCGGTTTTTCAGTTGTTGCCGAAGAAGTGAGAAAGCTTGCCGTCCAATCCGCCGATTCAGCGAAAGAAATCGAATCCTTAATTCATGAAATCGTCAAAGAAATTCATACTTCGCTCGGAATGCTGGAATCCGTCAATCACGAGGTGAAAAGCGGACTTCAGTTAACGGACGAAACGGAAAAAAGCTTCCGGGACATTTCCGCCAAAACAAATCAGATTGCCGGTGAACTGCAAAATATGAATGCAACCGTGGAACAGCTTTCTGCCGGATCTCAGGAAGTATCAAACGCTTCAGAGGATATCGCGGCAGTCTCCAGACAAAGCGCGGCCGGCATTCAGGACATCGCGGCTTCAGCTGAAGAGCAGCTTGCGTCCATGGAGGAGATCAGTTCCTCAGCCGTCACGCTGGAAAAAATGGCGGAAGAATTACGCGAACTGACAAGGCGTTTTAAGATAAACTCTTAATTAAGTCTAAAAGACTAATTTTTCAATAGGTAAAAAGTATGTTTCGTTATATTTCTTCTTTTTGGATGTGTATATTTACCCATAATTGCCGATATGAAGGGTAAACACGCAAGAGGAGATATAGCAGATGAAAAAAATTGTGCAAATCATCAAGCAGAGATCGCTTACAAGAAAACTGCTCATTTCTTTTTTGGCCATTCTCATTCTTCCTATTTCAACGCTGGCTTTTATCGCCTATCAATCGGCGGTAAGCACGCTTGACAGGCAGATGATGGGAAGCGCACTAGATAATGTGCAGCAGATTAACGATATGATCAACACAAGCATCAGCCAAAAGGAAGACGGAACGGCATATTTCAGCGACTGGCTCACAAAGGATCGGTACAAGCCGAAAAACCAATCGCAAATTACCGATAAATTCACAGAGTACATGAAGATCAATAAAGACGTGGAATCCATCTATACGAGTGACACGGAAGGACATTTCACACGGTATCCGGATCTGCAGATGCCTAAAGGATATAATCCGCTTGAAAGAGACTGGTATAAAAAGGCCGTGGAAAATAAGGGGAAAGTTGTTGTAACAGATCCTTACCGCACGGCTTCCACCAATACGATGGTCGTGACGGTCGTTCAGCAGACGAAAGACGGCTCAGGGGTCGTCGCCATCAATATGAAAATCGATGAGCTTCTGAAAACGACAAAGAAAGTGAACATCGGAAAATCAGGCTACGCTTTTATCCTGACGAAAGACAAAAAAGTGGTCGCCCACCCGAACCGTGCGTCAGGCACAGTATTAAACGGGGAGTGGGCTGAACAGCTGTTCACCAGCAAAAAAGGTGATTTTCAATACAAATACGACGGCCAGGAAAAGAAAATGGTTTATGATACGAACGGGCTGACAGGCTGGAAGATTACCGGAACGATGTATCTGGACGAAATTCATGAAGCGGCCCTGCCGATCCTTCATCTGTCCCTGCTCGTTCTCGTATTAGCGATTGTGATCGGAACCATCGTCATGGTGCTGATTATCCGTTCAATCACAAAACCGCTCAAGCAGCTTGTGACATCATCGAAACAGATCAGTGAAGGCGATTTAACAGAAACGATCGAGATCCAGTCAAAAGATGAATTAGGCGAGCTTGGCAAAAGCTTTAACAATATGGCCGCTTCGCTCAGGTCTCTCATCCATGCCATCCAGGATTCCGTGAATAACGTCGCATCTTCCTCAGAGGAGCTGACGGCTTCAGCGGAGCAGACAAGCAAGGCAACCGAACATATCACATTGGCGATCGAACAATTTTCTAACGGAAATGAAAGCCAAAGTGAAAATATTGAAAGCGCGGCGGAACATATTTACCAAATGAACAGCGGGCTTGAAGATATGGCGAAAGCATCTGCCGTCATTACCGAATCCTCTGCCACATCAGCGGAAGTCGCCAATTCAGGCGGAAAGCTCGTCCACCAGACGGTCGGCCAAATGAACGTCATTGACCGGTCAGTGAAAGAAGCTGAACAAGTGGTGCGCGGACTTGAAACAAAATCAAAAGACATTACAAACATTCTCCGTGTCATTAACGGAATCGCTGATCAGACAAACCTTCTTGCGCTGAACGCGGCAATTGAAGCCGCGCGTGCGGGTGAATACGGCCGGGGCTTCTCAGTCGTCGCCGAAGAGGTCAGAAAACTTGCGGTCCAGTCTGCCGATTCAGCGAAAGAAATCGAAAGCTTAATTATAGAAATCGTCAACGAAATCAATACATCTCTCGGCATGTTCCAATCCGTCAACAAAGAGGTGGAGAGCGGACTGGATATTACGAATCAGACCGAAACGAGCTTCAAACGGATTTCTGAAATGACGAACCAGATCGCCGGAGAAATTCAAAATATGAATGCGACGGTAGAACAGCTGACAGCAGGATCTCAGCAGATTTCAGGAGCTTCTGAGCAAATCGCGTCCATCGCAAAAGAAAGCTCCGCCAGCATTCAGGATATTGCGGCCTCCGCCGAAGAACAGCTGGCTTCAATGGAAGAAATCAGTTCGTCTTCGGAAACGTTATCCCAAATGGCGGAAGAATTACGTGATATGACGAAACGATTTAAAATAGATTAATAGGTCATAGAACACCCAAATGTGCTGTTTGGGTGTTTTTTTTAGTTTTTTTAATAAATCTTTTGTCCTATCTGACGATATTAGATTTAGCTTTTCAAAGAAGGAGACTGAAAAAATGAAACAACTGATACATTGGATCAAACAGCCATCCATCAGCAAGCCGCTGATCGCGGCATTTTTAGCCGTATTGGTGCTCCCGGTCGGCATACTCGCCTACTTCAGCTACCAAACGGCGGGGAATTCACTAGAAAGCGAACTGACCCACAGCGCCCAGGGAAATGTCAGCGAACTGAACAGCGTGCTGGAAAACATGCTCGAAGGCAAGCTCAAAGCGATTGACTACTACAGCGAATCAATCACTAAGGAAAAACTGAACACAAAAAATAAATCGGTACTGCTCGACAATATGAAGCAGTATGTCACCGTAAATGACGATGTCGCGTCAATTTACGCCGCGTCTCGCGACAAAGCGTTCGTGAAATATCCGTCCGCTGATATGCCGTCCGATTATAATCCGCTCACGCGCGAGTGGTATACAAAAGCGGTTGAAAAAAGCGGACAGCCGGTGTTTACCGAGCCTTATAAAGACGCTGCAACCGGACAGACGGTCGTTACGATTGCCCAGCAGACAAAAGACGGATCAGGCGTTGTGGCGCTTGATATTAATCTGGGCGACCTGCTGAACGCTTCCGAACGCGTCCAGATCGGTCATAAAGGATTTGCCTTCATTACAACGGGAGATAAAAAATACATCGCCCATCCGACTATAAAAGCGGGAACGGAAGGCTCCGGAGAGTGGACGAAAGAAGTGTTTTCCAAATCAAGCGGATCGTTTGAATACATGTTTGAAGGACAGCAGAAGAAAATGGCCTTCACGACAAACAAACTGACGGGCTGGAAAATCGCCGGCACATTTTTTGTCAGTGAGATCCATGACGCAGCCTCGCCTGTCATGAAAATGGCGCTGATCATCCTGGCGGTTTCTCTTATCGTCGGCGGGGTTTTAATCTTTTTTATCATTCGCTCGATTGCAAAACCGCTCAAAAAACTTGTTTCGACATCAGCTAAAATCAGTGACGGCGATTTAACGGAAGTCATTGACATCAAGTCAAAAAATGAATTCGGGCAGCTCAGCCAAAGCTTCAATGAGATGTCGGCATCACTCCGGTCTGTCATCGGCGTCATTCAATCATCCGTCGAACATGTCGCTTCTTCATCCGAAGAGCTGACGGCATCTGCCGGACAGACAAGCAAGGCGACAGAGCATATTACACTGGCGATTGAACAATTCTCAAACGGAAACGAATCACAAAGCGAGAAATTGGAAGAAAGTGCTGATCACCTTTCCCAAATGAATGCGGGCATTGCCGAGACGGCGAATGTATCGGCGGAAATCACTGAATCCGCCATCCAAACCTCTGAAACGGCCGGAAGCGGAGAAGAATTAGTGGCGAAAACGGTCGGCCAGATGAAAACAATTGATCGTTCCGTACAGCAGGCGGAAGCGGTCGTAAAAGGGCTGGAAACGAAGTCGCACGACATTAAGAGCATTCTGAACGTCATTAACGGCATTGCCGATCAAACAAATCTGCTTGCCTTAAACGCTGCCATTGAAGCCGCCAGAGCAGGCGAATACGGGCGGGGCTTCTCCGTCGTTGCGGAAGAAGTGAGAAAGCTTGCCGTACAATCAGCCGGCTCCGCGAAGGAAATCGAAACGCTGATTCAGGAAATCGTCAAAGAAATCGCCACATCGCTTTCCGTATTCCAAGCGGTGAATCAAGATGTGAAGGAAGGCCTCGATATTACGGATCAAACGGCCGAAAGCTTCAAAAAAATCTCAGAAATGACGACTCAGATTTCAGGCGCCTTACAGCATATGAACGGAACGCTTGAGAAGCTTGCAGCCGGGTCGCAAAATGTGACAAACGCGGTGGAGGACATTACCTCAGTCGCCAAAGAAGGGTCCGCCGGCATTCAAGACATCGCCGCCTCAGCTGAAGAGCAGCTGGCCTCCATGGAAGAAATCAGTTCATCCGCCGAAACGCTTGCGCATATGGCTGAAGAACTGCAGCAGGTCACACGGAAATTTACGATTCAGTCTGAAGACGAAGAACAGCTGTAGCGAGCTGTTTCTTTTCCTCATCTGAAAAAAGCGATACACTAATATAAAAGAAGGGAGTGGCAGTGATGAGATTAGAAGGCAAAAAAGTCATAGCGCTTGTCAGTGACGATTTTGAAGACCTAGAGCTTTGGTATCCCGTCTACCGGCTGAGAGAGGAAGGCGCGATCGTTCATTTAATAGGAGAAGAAGCGGGCCGTTCATACAAAGGAAAATACGGCGTGCCCGCGACGGCGGATTACGATTTTAAGAGCCTGATTATTCAGGAGTATGATGCCGTGCTCGTGCCTGGCGGCTGGGCTCCTGACAAACTGCGAAGATATCCTGAAGTTTTGGAGATCATCCGTACGATGAACGAGCAGAAAAAGCCGATCGGCCAGATCTGCCATGCGGGCTGGGTGCTCATATCTGCCGGAATTCTCGCAGGAAAAAAAGTAACGAGCACGCCCGGCATCAAAGACGACATGACAAATGCAGGGGCACAGTGGCTGGATGAAGCTGTCGTAACTGACGGCCACATTGTATCAAGCCGCCGCCCGCCCGACCTTCCGCAGTATGCAAAAGCGTTTGCTGATCTGTTAGCGTCCAAATAAAAAACATCCGCCCGAATCTGGGCGGATGTTTTTAGTTTTGATCGGCGGGAAAGACAATTCCGATTTGTTTTCTCGCTTCTTCCATAATGCTTGCCGTAATGAAAGAACGTTCAAACGTATTTTCGGAAGACTCCCGCTGTCCGTTTCGAAGGAGATTGATGAATTCAGCCGTTTCGTAGTACATCGACGGTTTCAGATCAGGGACTGAAATGTCTTCCGTCCGGCCGTCACGATAGCGGATTTCCGCCCGTTCCGGTCCGTGAATGCTGTCCAGAACGATCGTGCCGTCTTCACCCTGAATTTCCGCCGGGGCAAACGAATTTGAGATTTTCGAATGCATCAGCACCGCTTCAAATCCGTCGTATGACAGAATGACCGTGCCTTCGCCGTCAACGCCGGATGAGAGTTTATGACCGGTCGCAATGACGTTTTTCGGTTTACCGAACAGGACGACGGCCGGATAAATGCAGTACACGCCGATGTCCATTAACGAACCGTTCGATAATTCAGGCTTAAACGCGTTAAGCACCGTACCGTTTTTATATGCATCATATCGTGATGAATATTGGCAGTAGCTTGCCGTGAATCTCCTGACGGGTCCGATTTTATGTAAGTGGTGTTGAAGCATGCTGAAGTTCGGCAGGAACGTCGTTTTCATGGCTTCCATCAAGAGAACGCCGTTCGTTTTGGCTGCGTGAATCATTTCATCCGTTTCCCTCGCGTTAGACGCAAACGGTTTTTCGCACAGTACATGCTTGCCGTGTTCCATAAAAAGGACCGCCTGCTCTTTGTGAAATGCATTCGGGCTGGCGAGATACACCGCGTCATAGGCTTCGCTTTCCGCCATTTCTTTCAGGCTGGTGAAATAATGAGCAGCGCCGTGTTTGCCGGCGAATTCCGCCGCACGTTCCTCAGTTCTGGAATAAACCGCCGTTAACTGAAAATCATCAATAGCAGAAGCCGCCTCCAGAAATCGTTCTGTAATCCAATTCGTTCCGACTGTTGCAAATCGAATCATTGCTATCGCTCCTTCTATGTATTGGCTTACATTATAGCTTTTTTTCTGAGAAACATAAATGGAAAAAAGGCTGGCAGCTAAAGAGATAGGAAAAATTCCCATAGAGACCGGTTATTATTTTTCATTACAGGAACGATAGTGTACAATTTAAGTAAAATACATATGATGGAGGAACAATAGTGGAAACATTGCAAACATGGGGCGGCAGATTTAAACAGTTTTTCTTAGACAATAAATTTGTCTTGTTTTTGCTTGTATTGCTGCTCATCGGTCTCAATATCCTTGTCTTTATGAAGACATCATTTATTTTCACACCTATTATCGTCCTGCTCAAAACGATTGCGCTCCCCGTCATTTTGACAGGAATTGTTTATTATCTGCTTAATCCGATCGTAGATATATTGGAAAAAATAAGAGTGAAAAGAGTCTATTCCATCCTGCTCCTTTACCTCATTATTATAGGGCTGATTTCGATTACGGTCGTTTCAATTATCCCGTTTTTAAAGGAACAGATCATGAGCCTGATCGACAATCTGCCGAAATATGTGGATATCGTTGAAGATCAGACGAAAAGCCTGATCGGAAGCGATTTTGTAAATCAGGCGCAAAAGACGATGAATATCAACATTTCCGATCTCGCTAATAAAGTATCGGCGCAGGCGGCGACAATTGCAAACAGCACATTTACCGGAGTCGGGAATTTTATCGGCGCGCTGACTGAAGTGATTATTTCGATTGTGACCGTGCCGTTTATTCTGTTCTATTTGCTGAAAGACGGCAAAAAACTGCCGATTTATATCTTAAAGTTTGTGCCCACCCGTCTGAAAGAACAAACGTATACGATGCTTAGTGAAATGAACCACAGATTAAGCTCCTATATCAGAGGACAGGTCATCGTCAGCTTCTGTATCGGGTTTTTATTATTTATCGGCTATCTGATTATCGGACTTGATTATGCGTCACTGCTTGCGGTCATTGCCGCTTGTACGAGCGTTGTTCCGTATTTAGGGCCGACCATTGCCATCACGCCGGCGATTATTATCGCGTTGGTCACTTCGCCACTTATGCTGCTGAAGCTTGCGATTGTCTGGACCGTTGTCCAGCTCGTGGAAGGAAAATTAATTTCTCCGCAGATCATGGGGAAAAATCTTCACATTCACCCGATTACCATCATCTTTGTTCTTTTAACCGCCGGAAAGCTGTTCGGGGTTGTCGGCATTATTTTAGCCATCCCGGGGTATGCGGTCATCAAAGTGGTGACGACCCATCTGTTTGATTGGTTCAAAATGCGCTCGCATTTATATGAAGAAGAAAAAAATGATGCTGTATCGAAGTCATAAAATCGGAACGGACATGATATTTATTATAAGACAGGCTTTCCTTCAAAGGAGAGCTTCTCTTTTGTAAATGATGAATGAAGGGAAGAATGGGATGACACTATGGGAGATGTTCACAGCAGCCGTTTTGGGAATCGTCGAAGGGCTGACGGAGTACGCGCCGGTTTCTTCCACGGGACATATGATCATAGCGGATGACATTTGGCTGAAATCCGGAAGCCTGATGAATCCGGAAGCCGCCAATTCCTTCAAAGTGGTAATTCAGCTCGGTTCGATTCTGGCGGTGGCCATTGTGTTTAAGGATCGGATATTACATTTACTCGGCTTCAAAAAAAACGTCACGCGCGATCAGCAGAAGGGATACAGGCTGACCATCGCGCAAATCGCCGTCGGTCTTGTTCCGGCAGCGGTGCTCGGCTTTTTATTTGAGGATTTCATTGACCGCTATTTATTCTCCGTCAGAACGGTCGCTTACGGATTAATTGCCGGAGCCGTGCTTATGCTTATAGCGGACTGGATCAATAAAAGGAAAGAAACGATCGATACGGTGGACAGAATCACCTACAAACAGGCTTTCTGTGTCGGATTATTCCAGTGTCTTGCCTTATGGCCCGGGTTTTCCCGCTCAGGCTCAACGATTGCCGGAGGTGTCATTGTCGGCTTGAATCACCGGGCAGCCGCAGACTTCACATTTATTATGGCGATTCCGATTATGGCGGGCGCAAGCCTTCTGAAGCTGGTGAAATACTGGAGCAGTCTTTCTTATGACATGATTCCGTTTTTTCTTGTCGGCTTTATCTGCGCCTTTGTCGTCGCCCTCTTAGTCGTCAAGTTTTTTCTTCGGCTCATTAACCGGATTAAGCTTGTCCCGTTCGCCATTTACCGTGTCATCCTCGGCATCATTTTAATCATGCTCGTGCGATAAACGAAGAGGCCCCCCGGAGGGTCTTCTTTTTATGTTCGAAAAACGTCTCAGGAAAATATGAGCAAACTGAATTTTCTGCTTGAAATTCATAGAAGAGTCGTCTATAATAAAACATGACGTTACAGCACGGGGCCATAGCTCAGCTGGGAGAGCGCTACGCTGGCAGCGTAGAGGTCAGGGGTTCGAGCCCCCTTGGCTCCATACTAATGAAGCTTGATCTAAAGCCATTCTTGAGACTTTCAAGAGTGGTTTTTTATTTGCTCTAATCTCTAATTGGCAATAAAACGGCAACATTTGTGTCTGAGTTTTTAAAGTGGCAACACTGTATCTTATTTTAAGAAAAGAAACAAAAAAATGACCCTCATCATAGGTGGACAATTTTATTGATCGCTGCAGGTTATCTATAAGTTTCTTCTTGGCTTTAGACATGATGTGCACATACGTGTCATAGGAAAAGCTTGATTTTGCATGTCCAAGTCTTTCGGATATCTCTTTAATGTCTAAAATAAAGCATTAGGGAGGCGTGTACGTTTCTTGGAGGCTCAAAAGAAAGCTGCAAAAGGTTTCCCTGAAATTCAGAAGCAAATTACAGATGAGATCGAGAATTGGAAAGATAAACAGAAAGGTTTTAATCTTGAGCTTTATAACACCAAGAAGGCGATCAAATCTATAAATCATTAGCTGAGGAAGTAGTATCCATCTACAAAGAGATATACGAAAAAATGCGTGATATTGAGTTAGAAGCGCATCAGAAAGCGACACAAGATAAGATTGATGAGATCGACAATGAAGACGAAGAAGCTAAGTATCAGAAGGAATCAAGGGAGAAAAACCAAGCAATACAGGAAACAAAGGATAAGATCAATAACTTTCAATGGACGACTCCATTACAGTTAATGAATCAGGAAATCCACAAAAAGCAGTTGATTTGATGTATAAACAATCTGTTAATGGACTAAAACAAAGTGGTATTAATCTAAATTTCAATATGAGATAAATAAATTTATAAGCGTATTACGTAGCGGAAATACGCTTTTTTGTTTATTTTTGGATTTGGATATAGGATAATGGTATTAATAATAAACAACGGTAAGTTGATCTAATTTCAATGGGGGGAATTATATTGAAAGTAAGGAAAAGAGGAAGGCTTGAAACTTTTGAAACGATGGGAAAATGGTGGACAAAGGATAATCCAGATAAAATGGTAACCGGGACATTAAAGTATACTCCTGAAGAAATCACGCTTGATTTAATTGGGGTTCTTGGTGAAGATTACTTTCTAAACTTTGAAAATGAAACACCTGAAGAAATTTACGGAATATCTGTAGGTGGAGAAAGCTTTAAACTTGATGTCTTAAATAGAAGTGGGTCTAGATCTTCTTCGCCAGGCATACCTATTGAAACCTATAACGTGAGAAGTTTTTTAGCAGGTAATTATACAGAAGAATTTCCTGAAACTTTTGATAATGTATTGTTTAGCGCAGATTACTTAACCCCCTGGATTGATCCAGCGGTATTTAAAGAAGAACGATCAACTAAAGATAACTATTATAAAATAGAATATTTTCCTCCAGAAACAAAAGAATACAAGATAAAGAGCATTAACACCACAATTGAAGAATATTTTATTGGGAATACAAAAAGAGATTTTATTTCAAAGGTAGAGATCAATGCTAGTCATACTTCCTGGTTTAAAATAAGTCCAGACGAAAACAAGAATCTGACTTGGTTTTTGGATATAGTTCGTTCTTTTAAAGGCTTTTTAAATCTTTTATTAGATTATACTACATCAGATGAGCATATTTTATTTAGGGTGTTTAAAAAGGAAGAAAAAAGATATTTAGAATACAAATATTTTGAGAGTATTAAAGAAGTTAAAAAGAAAAAAAGAAATATTCAGTTCCTTTTTAAGTATAATGATGTAAAAGAAAACCTTGAGTCAATACTAAATAATTGGTTTGAGAAAGAAGAGAAGCTAAAAACGATAATAAGTTTTCACTTAGTTAATTTTGAAAAATTATATCTTGATACTAAATTTATTAATTCTGTTCAAACATTAGAAATCTTTCATAGAAGATTCTATGAAGGAGCTAAAATAGACCAAGAATTATATAGTGATAATACAGAAAAAATAAAGCAATTTATTACTGAAAATATTAAGGATGAAGAAGTAAAATCCTTCTTTTTAAATAAATTCAATCATGGCAATGAATATAACTTAGGGAGAAGATTAAAAGAATTAATAAATGGGTTGTCACAGGATGTTAAAATCTTTTTAATAGGGAATAGCGAGAATAGAGATCGTTTTATTCAAAAAGTAGTTGAAACAAGAAATTATTTAACTCATTTTGATTATACGAATAAAAAAATGATTCTTGAAGAACCTATTGGAAAATTTTATGCTTCATATAGAATGAAGGTAATTCTTATTTTTATAGTCTTGAAAGAATTAGGATTAGAAGAGGAATTAATATTTAAGAAGGTTAAAGAGCATAGAACAATGAGAGGATTCTTAGATCAAAGTAATGAGGTTTTAAATAAGAAGAAGTAAAAATGAATTTAACCCTATCCAGTTTAAAGGATAGGGTGTTTTATTACTCATAATTATTGATGCACTCGACAGCCACACTCGCAAATAAAGTGTACATGCTTGTTCCCATTCCAGTTTACAAACATAATTAGTTGATTGATTTTTTTAGACATGAAGGGCAATTTACACCAGCTTAATATCTGGTTCGCCGTCATGTTGTTCATAAATCTCTAATACATCATCAAACATTTTAAGAACTCTTTTTAGTTCCTCATCAAGTTCTTTTGTATTTATTTCTTTGCTCATCTTTTTTCACCTTGCACTTAATAGCCTAAGTTCTTATCTAATACAAAAAAGCCCATTATAGGGCTGCACTTTAATGATAGATTCTTTACATTGATGGAGTCTGATAATATGATACAACTCCTATTATTGCTAACAAGATCAATACGGCTAGGATGCTCCATAACGTTATTTTAACGCCTTTTGTCATCTTATACCCCTCACTCTAAGTTCCAACTGGTCTCTCTGCAATTTGGATACCAGTTCCGACTGGTTTTTCACTAAATTGAATGTCTGACTGAGTAAACAAACTAACGCCAGCAGCTAACCCACTTAAGACAATAGCTGTAACCGACACACGAAGTATTAATCTTTTCATCCTATTCCCTCCAACTGCCTCATTTTCTTTTCGCCTAAGATAGCTCGCTTAGAAAATTCAAGAGCATCCTAATAACATTTTTTCTCCTCGCAGTACTGAGAGATAATCAAGGAAAGTCAAGAACACTGTCTAAGTCATTCTTTTCTTGAAGGAAATGAATGTAACTCCAACATTGCTCAATGGTCTCGTTTTGATTATCTTGAAGAAGTGCATAAATGATGTTTATTTTAGCCTCATACACTTTATTCTCTTTATGGATTAAATCTCCTTGTTCTTTTTTGTAATAATATACAGATTCTTTTTGATCCATGAGGAATAACTCTTTGGTAGCCATGTAAAGAGAGTTAATGTAATAAACCGATTGTCTCCACTCTTTATTTCTTATGGATTTTATCAGTGCGTTGAGACAGTCTTGGGGTCTGTTTGCCGCTGAGTATGTACTACTTAAATTATAATGGACTTGTGCTTCGGAAAATTTATCATCAAGCACTTTTGAAATTCTAACTGCTTGGAAATAAGCTTCTTCAGCTTTATCAAAATGGCCAAGATCTGTATAGTTAGTTCCTACAACCATAAGTGCAGTTGTATACTTCTTTTTGTAATTTTCATTCTCTTTATAAATATTGAGTGCGTTGTTTATATAATTTGTGAAACAATACTCTGACGGAGCATCATGTACATTGATGCAACTTTAGAATAAAATTCAGCAGCTTCAATTTCATCAGGAATAATGGATAACTTTTTCTCAGCAATTTTAAATAGGTTTATGGCATTTTGAAAGTTTTGATTGTAGGATTCTTACAATGCCTCAAATAAAAAGAAGTAGTACTCTATCCTTACTTCAACAAAAGACATACGAGAGGTCCAGTGCTAAATGGACGGCAAAGTAAAGGTTAAAGGTGAAGTTAGAGATGTAAGCCGGAAAGTCTATACCTTAAAGGATATTAATTGCTTCTTTAATGTACTCAATAGCTATAGCTTTGAAATCATTACCGTTAACGATACTAATTAAAATTTTTCGTATTAAATCCATATCCCTTTCCATTTTTCACCTCTCCGTACAGTATAACAGCTATTGCAATACTTATTGTCACAATAGCAAGAAAGAAAACCGACGCCAGAAAAAGCAATCATTTATAAGGTTATAATTTCCTCTTTTGGAAAATTGGGAAAGAAACTACACGGTAACATATTATTCTAAATAAGGGTACATTTATCTGGTTTTAATCTGTTTAGACAGGATAAGTCGAATATTGACAAAAAGGATTATGACCATAAACTCAAAGCAAGAGTCGAAACCCCCCAAGCTAATATACCGAACATCACAGAGAACCTAAGACAAGCTTCAAATTTTGTAAGCCCTCGCTCTCTTTTTGTTTTACCTAACTTCCAGTAAACAGCATATCTGGAGAACACCAAAATGATTACTCCGAGTCGTGTCATATCTTCTAAAAATTTTATACCATCCATTGATTTTCACCTCGTTTATTTATGAGAAAAAAATAAAGTAGACTTGTAGAGAGTCTACTTATAAACCAATTCCAAAGTACACATTTTCATGAGCTTAAAACATTTGAGTGATAAAGTAAGGCGCATTTTAAAATGACACATCCATAATCCTCCCAATTATATTCCCCATACATTAGTTTTATTATCGCAAATGGAATGGCCGTTTCCAACAGTTATGTGAAAATAAGTAATCTGGCAGACCGCAAACAAATTGCGGTTTTTTTCATACAAACATAATTTGGAAATATTAGAATATTATATAAAAGGAGGAGTGGCCTTGTGAGTTCTGTTTTACCATCATCAGAGGTAGGCGTTAAAATTAATGAATGGTACAAAATGATACGTCAGTTCAGTGTTCCGGATGCGGAAATTTTGAAAGCGGAAGTCGAGCAAGAAATAAATGAGATGGAAGAAGACGAGTATTTGTTGATTTACTATACCCTCATGAAATTCCGTCATCAGCTCATGCTGGATTATTTAGAACCGGTGACTACCCGTGTGAGACCGACAATTGACGAGCTGCTGGAAAAAATCGAAGCATCAAATAAAGGAATTTCCGGCCTGCTGTGCTATTACTCTTTATTTTTCCGCGGCATGTATGAATTTGATCAAAAGCAGTATGTAAAGGCGATCGGCTTTTATAGAGAGGCTGAAAAACAACTCGTTCATGTGCATGATGAAATTGAGAGAGCGGAGTTTCATTTTAAACTGGCTGAAGCATATTACGGTATGAAACAAAGCCACGTCTCTATGCATCACGTAAAGCAAGCACTCGATATTTACGATCAGTATGAGTTGTATAAGGTCCGGAAAATTCAATGTCTATTTGTCATATCAGGGAATTATGTTGACTTTAAACGCTTTGAAAAAAGTTTGCCTCATTTAGAAAAAGCTTTAGAGTTGTCGAAACAAGTAAACAATAATGAAAGGCTGCTCAGTTCTGCTTATTACAACATAGGAAAGAATTACGGAGACCTAGAAGAATACAGTAAAGCTGAAATCTACTTAAAAAAAGCAGCGGAGATATCTGAAAAGTATAAATTGGGTAACCTTCCGCATTCCTTGTTTACATACGCAAAGCTTCTATTTAAACAAGGGAAAACAAGCGAGGCGATTCAAATCAGTAAAAAGGGACTTTCATCAGCGATATATCAAGGGGATAAGCTGTTTGAATCTCTGCAAAAATATTTGGAGGCTTTATATATTAATGCAATAGACCAATTGGGAATCAAAAAAACAATTGATTACCTTGAGAAAAATAAAAACTATTCGTATGTAGAAGATATTGCTCTTGATACGGCTGCTGTTTATGCAGAATCAAAGCAATATGACAAATCTTATTTTTATCATCAAAAAATGATTCAAACGCAAAAACAAATTCAGAGGGGAGAATGCCTGTATGAATTTTAGAAAAGGCGTATTTATCATTGTATCGGCTGTCGTTTTAATGTCAGGGGCCGGTCTAACGGCATCGTCTGTTTCATTTGATGGATCTTATCAAGTTTCATCTGATCGTAATCAAACCTAAGAAGGAGAGTGCCAGTATGAAAAAAAGCATCTTCATTATTTTGGGTCTGTCGTTATCTTTTATATGCGAAGTGGGTGTGAACTCAGTAGAAAAACAAGCACAAGATACAATCAAAGTAGCTTCAGATCGCCTTCAAACTTGAACAGCTTAAGCCTTTTCTTCGGAAAAGGCTTTTTTCCTTTCTTCATTATATTGTTTCAAAACATCCACTTGTTTTTATGCTTATCCCACTTCAGCACACACTGCCTCATGAGGTTCTTCACTGCTTCCCGGATAGCGCGTTCATCCTTACCGGTTTTTCTCTTCAATTCGTCCAAGGAGGGGTTTTTCCTGAATTGGATCTAAAGAAATCCGGTACACTTTTCGTTCAAAATCAGTCATTTGATCATCTCTTAACTTCATAAGTCTCAACGGATAAAAGAGAATCAAATACAATAATGTATCCCCCTTTAAGTTCTTCACACGAAATTCCTTCCGTAGGTGGTCCCGTAATGAACTGCGCAGATAACCTCGCGTATGTATCCGCCGTCATAAAGCTCGAACGATAATTCTATGCTAATATTTAAAAAATATGGCACTCAATATTTATAAGTTCAATTTTCTTTTCAATTTAATGGAGGGAAAATAGAAAGGAGAGAAATGAGAAAGTATTTTGGGATCGTGTCGCTTATCATTCTTTTATTCGTATTGTGCTTTCTGCCTCATATTCATTGGGCGCTTGGAATGCTAGGAATTGTCGTGGGGAGTATTCTAGCAATCAAATCGCCTAAAGGAATTGCAAAGAATATTTCTTTTGTTATCCTAGCACTTTGTTTACTTTTACTATTATTATTGATTGGATGGGCGTTTTGATGGCAGATCTAGTGGAAAATTAACCTTTAATTTATTATCCTATTTGGGGACCAGCTTATTCATTTTTAGCCAAATAAAAGATTAGGGTTTGAAACAAAACGTCTGTTCCTATCAGAAAAGCATCTCCACACCGGCAGCGAGAGGTCAGGGGTTCGAGCCCCCTTGGCTCCATACCTTTAAACCCTTATTCTATAAATAAGGGTTTTTTTGTTTTTTCATCCTCTGCAGCAGCCTCTGTGTTCCGCTTCATTTCTAACAACTCAAAATAAAGGAAAGAGAGAAAATGAAAAAGAAAATCTATCTTATATTATCTCTGTCAGCTGCACTGGCACTTCTTTTAACGGCGCTCCCGGCTCTTTCTCCTGTCATCTTCACGTCTGCTTCAGAAAAAGGAGCCATCAGGCATGACATTTATAAAAAAGGATATCCGTATCAAAGCTACTTTGCGATTCTTCAAAAAGAAGAAGGAGGCGGAGAGGCCGGGAACCTTTATTATGTAAATTGGTTCAATTGGAAAGATGAAACCGGACAGACGCCGCACGTATGTTATTCAAAAAAATCGTCCGAAGGCGAGTACAAAGTAAGCTGCGGAACCGGACCGTAATGATCAAGAGCCCCTCTGCAATGAGGGGCTCTTTCTGTCGATGCGGATCCGCTTAATACCCCCTATAGAACTGCTGAACATAATGCCGATACGGATCATTCGGATAATGCGTATTTGGCTGATAAGGCTTATTCATATCATGAATACCCGTGTTTTCAGACTGTCCGCAGTATTTATCGGGACCTATCACAGTTGATTGCCGGATCGGTGAAACGGCTTTTTCCCACTCGTGCTCATTCAGACAGTACGTATGCGCCATGATCTCAGGCGGCGTCAGACGGAGAATATCCGAGCCGTATATCACTTCAGGCGAAGGGGCGTCAAATATGGCCAAAAGGTGGGTTTTGTCTGAAGTGGCGACTTCATAATGCCACCACCCCTGCGGAACATTCGCCACTTGTCCTGGAGAGATCGGATAATTCCGTATTTTCTGGGTGAACGGATTCAGCATCGACACCACCGCGGAACCCGAAATACAGTACACCAATTCAGCGGCGTTTTGATGGGTATGCGGTTCAATCACATTTGTTTTACTCAGAAAGATATCTAATAATGAAATATTTTCAAGCGTGTTTAACTGTTTAATCCCCAATACATTGATAAAGTTCCGAGCATCTTTCGTAAAAAAACGGCTCTCATTCACATCATAAGTGAACTGTGTATTCGGAGACGTGTAATCGATATCGGAAACCATGCAATCCCCCGCTTTCATCTTGAAACGTATATTCCCAAATATATGTGTCCCTGTTTCACCGGGTGATAAAAAAGGAGGTGAAATCCATAAATTCCAAAACCAACACAATATTGTGACGGCTTTTTTAAAGATTCATTTTAGATATATCTTTTATTCGAAATATCTCTTACTATAAAGATATATTGAAAATACATCTTTAGAAGGGTTGAGGATGAACATGCTGGACGAGAGAACAATAGACATCATCAAAAGCACAGTACCTGTATTGAAAACACATGGAGAAAACATCACCGGACGCTTTTATAACCTGATGTTTCAAGATCATCCCGAACTGTTAAATATGTTTAACCAAACGAACCAAAAGAAACAGACTCAGCGCGCAGCATTGGCAAATACAGTCATTGCGGCTGCGGCGAATATTGATCAATTAGAACAAATCATTCCGGCGGTCAGACAGATCGGCCATAAACACACAAGCATCGGTGTAAAACCGGAACATTATCCGATTGTCGGAAAGTATCTGCTTCTGGCGATTAAGGATGTGCTGCAGGATGCCGCAACTCCTGAAATTATGCAGGCATGGGAAAAAGCTTACGGTGTTATTGCGGAGGCTTTTATCGGCATTGAAAAAGACATGTACAATGAAGCCGGATGGCAGGGGTATAAAGAATTTACGGTTATACAGAAAACAAAAGAAAGCAAAGATATCACATCATTTTATATCAAACCGAGTGACGGCTCTTCGCTTCCTGGATTTGAAGCGGGACAATATATCAGCATTAAAGTGAGGATTGCGGATTCTCCTTATACGCACATTCGCCAGTACAGCCTGTCTGATGCTTCTCGAAAAGGCGCATATCGGATATCTGTGAAAAAGGACGGAGCGGTTTCTTCTCATCTCCACAATGAAGTTCAAGAGGGAGATAAACTTGAAGTCAGCGCACCCGCCGGGGATTTCAAGCTGTCTTCTTCCGAAAAACCGGTTGTTCTTATCAGTGCCGGCTCCGGAATTACGCCGATGATGTGCATGCTGAAAACAGCCGCCGAAAAACAGCCGGAGCGTTCCGTTACTTTTATTCATGCCGCGAAAAACGGAGAGTACGCCGCGTTCCGCAAAGAGGCTGAACAAGCTGCGGAGAATCATCCGAATATTAACGTCATTTATGTATACAGTGAACCGGCAGAACAAGACCGCTCAGGAGACAAGCCTTTTTACAGCGGCCGGATTGATCAAACCTTCTTGGAGCAGCTTCATCTGAATCAAGATGCTGAATGTTACTTGTGCGGATCAGCACAGTTTATGACGCAAATGAAAGATATGATTCTCGCACTCGGGTTTGACTCTGATTCTGTTCAATATGAATTGTTCGGCCCTCAGCTGAGCATGGCATAACAAAAAAAGACTCCTCAAAGAGGAGTCTTTTTTATTTGCACGATGTGTTCTTTCTCCGTCTTTTTCCCTATTTTATTGAAATTTTCATCAATGACCAGTAAAATTATAAATCTAGTGATTCCGGAATTAAAGGAAGGTTGATATGAAAAAGAAAGCAAAGACCAAAAGGGTGCTTGGGTGCCTTTTTGCTGTATCTCTTATATTCGGATTATTTCTGGTATCAATGGTATTTTCGAAATTCATAGTGACGGAAGAAAAACCGCCTGAAGAGGTGGACGAGCAGCAGGTCTTTATTGACAGCCTTTCCGGGCATGCTCAGATTTTATATGAGAAATATCATGTCCTTCCGAGCATCACCCTCGCACAGGCCATTCTCGAATCGGACTGGGGGAACAGTGAGCTTGCGGGGAAAGCGCGCAACCTGTTCGGTGTAAAAGGTGATTATAAAGGAAAACACGTCACGATGAAAACGGATGAATTTGAAAAAGGAAAACGAAAAACGATTCGGGCAAAATTCCGTAAATACAGCACGTTTTTTGAATCAATGGATGACCATGCAAAATTATTTGTCAACGGAACGTCTTGGAATAAAAAGAAGTACAAGCCCGTCATTGAAGCGGACAATTATAAAACAGCGGCGGCTGCCCTTCAAAAATCCGGCTACGCCACAGACCCCGGCTATGCTGAAAAAATTAAAGATGTCATAGAAACCTATAACCTGAATGAATATGACAAAATCAATGCCTCTCTTAAAGCAGTTGATATGAAAGGCGCCATCAAAGACCACGCCATTGAAGACGTGTGGTCGAAGCCGTCAAAAGAGCGGCATTCTATAAAACTGGCATCGGCGCAAAAGTTTACCGGCCAGCATATTAAAGTCGTATCTGAAAAACAAAACGGAGAATCCGTCTGGTACCAAATTCAAGTGAAAGATGAGCTGATCGGCTGGGTTGACCAAACCGCCGTCCAGTTAAGTGAAGAAACATAAGCATCAAAAAAAGCCGGCAGCCCGCCGGCTTTTTTTACATCCCTTCAGTTTCAAACCTTTTAATATCACGTTTATGCCCCATCAGCACAAGGCAGTCACATTCATGAATGACAGTCTCCGGAGAAGGGGACAGCTGAATGTCTCCGTTATGTTTCACGGCAAGAATGGTACAGCCGAATCTGGCCCGGACGCCGAGATCAAGAATGGATTTTAAATGCAGCTTTTTCGTGGCTGAAAGCTCCACGATGCTGTATTCATCTGACAAATCAATATAATTTAAGACGTTTTCATCCGAAAGGCTTTGCGCAATCCGCACGCCCATATCCTTTTCGGGATGGATAATACGATCAGCACCGATCTTTTCAAGCACTTTGTGATGATAATAGTTTTGCGCTTTCACCCAAATATTAGGGATGTTCAGCTCCTTCAATAACAGCGTCGTCAGCGTGCTTGCCTGAATGTTGGCGCCGATTGCTACGATGACATATTCAAAATTTCTGATGCCGAGCGACTGAAGCTCGCTTTCTTCCGTTGAATTTGCCCGCACAGCATGCGTGGCATAAGAGGAGTATGCGTTGACCCGCTCTTCGCTGATATCGACCGCAAGCACCTCATGCCCCATTTTAAAAAGCTCTTTACAGATGCTTCCGCCGAAACGGCCGAGTCCGATGACGGCAAATTGTTTATTTTTGATTTTTCCCAATCCTCATAACTCCTTAAGAAACTGTTTTCGTCACTCCAAATACAACAAACAAGAATGTACTCCTGTTTCAAGGGTTTGTCAATGCGAGGGCCGGAGAAAGAAAACAGCACAAAAAAAAGACCGGATGACAAGCGAGGGGCTTGTGCCGGTCTTTTTTCGCAATTATTAGCAGTCGCAAGGCTGTGTCGGCGGTGTGCTGCGTTTTTGAACAACAATTGTGTCCTCAGCATAGAATTTAGAGCCGATGCTTAATGATTTATTTTCTGCACGGAACTTATATGTACCTGCAGCAGGCAATGTTTTATTATTAAGAGAAAGCTTAAATTCCGCTGCGCCGAGCAAATCAATGTTTAACGGAAGTCTGACTGTTTTGCCGTTATTCAGAATTTGTCTTTCACGCAAAGCGTGTCCGTTGACTGTATCTTTTGTTGTAGCCGCAAATCCGCTAGGAAGGGTAAATTCCATAACGCCTAAGCTCAGGATCGTGTTCGGACGGTACGTCAATTCGATATCAGAAAATGACCATTCCTGCTGGCTGGCACCTGTATATTTTGCAAATAAGGTAGCAGTCGCTTTCGTGGACATTTCCGGCTCGTGAACGGTTGAGCCTGACTCAGCGGCGAATGACGCTGTCGGCAGAGAAAGAAGCAAAACCAGGCCGAATAAACTTGCCATGACAGTTGAGAAAAACTTGTGTTTCATTTTCATAAATCCCCCTAAAAAAAATTTGCTGATTGTTCTTAAAAAAGAACGACCATACCTATAAAAATTTACCATCAATTTTAATGGAAGTAAATGGGGTTATATTCCTATATTTTCTCAAAAATAATCAAATCACGACAAAAAAACGTCTGATTTTGATTCAGGCGTTTTTTTCGTCCGTTTCTATCGGAATAAATTTAAAAATCTCCCCGCTCTGAACCGAGTCGGCGAGCCGCTTCAGCCAATCATAATAAGCTTTCGAACTTTCAAGCTGATCATATAACTGCCGCGCTTCTTCCTGTAATTCCGCGTTGCCTTCCTCGGCCAGCAAAACGGACTGCAAATCCGCCTGGGCCTGTACGATGGCGGACAAATTCACCTGAACTTCACGATCCCATTTCGGCGGGAAGAAATTCGTGAAAAACGTAAAGAAATCTTTTTCCGCTACAAACGTATGCTTCCGTGTGCCGCGGTGAAAGGTTTTTTTGACCACATTTAAATCCTGCAGCTTTTTGACGCCTGTGCTCATACTCGGTTTGCTCATCTGCAGTTCCTCACGCATTTCGTCAAGCGTCATTTCATCCCTCATATACATTGTTCCGTATAAAATCCCGACACTCCGTGTGATTCCGTAAAGATCCATCGTCTCTGCAATGGAATCAATGACAAGATCCCTGGCTTGTTCTATAGCTGCGAATTCTGGATTCTCATCCATATTGTCCCTCTTTTCCTCTTGAAGTTTAAATTTGTTAAGTCATTTCTTTATGTTCTTAATCTTAACGAATCATGACAAAATGTCAAAATCTAAACGGACTGATCGGGTTTTGACAGGCAAAAAAACATGTGTTAAATTAATATTGTTAAAAACATTAAATTTTTATTTAACAAACTTACTTTTCGGTAAGGAGGACTCTTATGAGCAAAACGCTTTATATCGGCGGCGAATGGATCAGTGCAGAAAAAAAACAGACCCGCCGTATCATTAATCCATTTAATCAAGAAGAAATTGCAACGGTATGCGAAGGAGACCGGGACGATGCGGTGAAAGCCATCGCCGCAGCCAGAAAAGCATTTGATGAAGGGGAGTGGCCGGTGCTTTCCGGGCTCGAGCGCGGACAATTTGTTCTGAAAATTGCGGAATTAATCAGACGCGATCTGAACGAATTAGCTGAGCTGGAATCGCTCGATACAGGAAAAACGATTGAAGAAAGTAAAGCCGATATGGATGATATCGCAAATGTATTTCAATATTATGCCGGTTTGGCGGATAAAGACGGAGGCGAGGTCATTTCATCTCCGATTCCAGATTCCGTAAGTAAAATCGTCAGAGAGCCCATTGGCGTATGCGGACAAATTACGCCGTGGAACTATCCGCTCCTTCAGGCGAGCTGGAAAATCGCTCCCGCTCTTGCGGCCGGAAACACGATCGTTTTAAAGCCGAGCGAGATTACTCCGCTGACAACCATTAAAGTCTTTCAATTAATAGAAGAAGCCGGTATTCCGAAAGGGGTCGCCAATCTCGTGCTGGGGCCGGGCGCTTCTGTCGGCGATGAGCTGGCGAGAAACCTCGACGTCGATTTGGTCTCTTTTACGGGCGGAATTGAAACAGGCAAAAAAATCATGCAGGCGGCAAGCGGCAACGTGAAAAAGATTGCCCTGGAGCTTGGCGGCAAAAATCCGAATATCGTATTTCAAGATGCAGATCTCGAAACAGCTGCAGATCAAGCGCTGAACGCCGTGTTTTTCCATGCCGGCCAAGTTTGTTCGGCAGGGTCACGTCTTTTGGTGGACGAAGCCATTCATGATGAATTTTTAGCCGAGCTGATCAAGCGTACGAAACGCATCAAATTAGGAAACGGTTTTCATGAAGATACGGAAAGCGGTCCGCTGATTTCCGCCGAGCATCGGGCTAAAGTCGAAAAATACGTAGAAATCGGCATCGAAGAAGGGGCAAAACTGGAAACAGGCGGCAAACGTCCTGATGATCCCGCCCTTCAAAACGGTTTCTTCTATGAACCTACTATTTTCTCAAACTGCAAGTCTGATATGCGGATAGTCCAAGAGGAGATCTTCGGCCCCGTTTTAACAGTTGAGTCATTTTCTTCTGAAGAAGAAGTGATCAGACTTGCCAACGATACCATTTACGGGCTGGCCGGAGCGGTATGGTCAAAGGATATTGAAAAATGCGAACGCGTAGCCGACAAACTGCGGATGGGAACGGTATGGATCAATGATTTCCACCCGTATTTCGCGCAAGCGCCATGGGGCGGGTACAAACAATCGGGCTTCGGCCGCGAACTCGGCAAAATCGGCCTGGAAGAATACACGGAAATCAAACATATTTACCGCAACACGAAACCTGCGGCTGTGAACTGGTTTCAAGCATAACGAGGAGGAGATACAATATGACATTAAATATGAAAGTAGAAAGCATGCATAAATTCCATACATTCGAAATCCCGACAGTCATTAAACACGGAATCGGTGCGATTCAGCACGCGGGGAGTGAAGTCAGAGCGCTTGGCGTCACAAAAGCGCTGCTCGTAACAGACCCGGGAATTTATAACGCGGGAGTGGCAAACCCGGTCATTGAATCTTTGCAGGAAGCGGGCATCGAAGTCGTCCTGTTTAACAAAGTGGAGCCGAACCCGCCTGTACGTCTTGTAAACGAAGGATCAGAACTGTATAAAAAAGAAAACTGCAACGGCCTTGTGGCTGTCGGCGGCGGAAGCTCCATGGATACAGCGAAAGCGATCGGGGTAGAAGCGACACACGAAGGAAGCGTGCTTGATTATGAAGCCGCGGAAGGCAAAAAGCCGCTGGAAAACCGTATTCCTCCGCTGACAACGATCCCGACGACTGCGGGAACAGGTTCAGAGGTCACACAATGGGCGGTCATTACAGATGAGGAAAGAGAATTTAAATTCAATACGGGCGGACCGCTTATCGCCGCGCATTTAACGGTCATTGACCCTGAGCTGCACACGTCCATGCCTCCGCATGTGACGGCCATGACAGGTATTGACGCACTTGCGCACGCCATCGAGTGCTATACGATGAAATTCGCGCAGCCGATCACTGATGCCGTCGCTTTAATGGCCATTGAATATGCGGCGCATTATATTAAGCGCGCGTTTGCGGACGGAGAGGATTTGGAAGCAAGATACGGCATGGCGCAGGCGGCGATGCTTGCCGGCCTTTCATACGGCAGTGAATCAGCAGGCGCGGCGCATGCAATGAGCCAGACGCTCGGCGGCATCATCCCTGTCGCTCACGGACAATGCGTCGCAGCTATGATGGGGCCGGTAATGGAATACAACTGGAAAGGCTATCCGGAAAAATTCGCCCGCATCGCCAAAGCATTCGGAATCGATACAAGCAACATGACAACCGATGAAGCGGCAAAAGCGTCCGTCAACTGGATGTATGATCTTGTAAAAGATTTAGAGGTGCCGAGTTTAGAAGAACAAGGTGTGTCTCCGGACATGATTGAACGTTTATCAAAAGAAGCCATGAAAGATCCGCAAACATTCGGAAATCCAAGAGATTTGAATGAGAAAGCATACAACTGGATTTACAAACGCTGCTTTGACTTAACACCGAAAACGGTATAATAAATGAACCCCGCTCCTTTACAGAGCGGGGTTTTTTAAGGATAATGTCAAGAAAAAGGCGGTGGTGGCTGATGTGGAAACGCATAACAGCAAAGACGGAAGGCGTATATATAGCGGATACCGAACAATTTGTTACCAAAAAGATGGACAAGCTTCGTGCGGAATACGGCGGGTTTCCCGGTGACCTGCATTTCGGACTGACAAAAAAGGCCGGCGCGCGTGAGCCGATGTATGAAAGAGGAACAGAAATTTTTAACCGGAGACAAATTTCAATCGTGTCCATGGAGGAATGTGATGACATTGCGGAGAAGATGGGGATTTCTCATATCTTTCCCGAATGGCTCGGCGCTAACATCGCAATCAGCGGTTTTTCTGCACTGACGCCGCTTAAAGAAGGAAGCAGAATAATATTTCCAAGCGGTGCGTCTCTGTTGTGCGAGGGAGAAAATGATCCGTGCATTCAGCCGGGAGAAGTCATTCAATCCTTTTATCCGGATCAGTCAAAACTCGCCGCGGCGTTTGTGAGGCACGCGATGGGCAGAAGAGGAATTGTCTGTATTGTTGAACGCCCGGGTGATATATGCACGGGCGATGCGGTCACCATCCATTCTTATGAACCGAAACGCGCCAAGAAAAAAATCGAGAAGGTCTGACTCAGACCTTTTCGATTTTTTGTTTGATTTCTTCTATTTGATTGATGTGACGCTTTTCATGATGGCCGATAAAATCAATCCACTGGCGGATCGTCAGTTCTTGAAAAACAGGATGGGGAAGCACACGTTCTAAGTCTTCCTCGTTTAATGATGAAATAACTGCGGTCAGCTGCTGTCTTGCCGTATCTAATTCTTGTTTTGCTTCAATGACTGATATTCGGTTTTGCTCAGGTTCGAGGTGTGACGGCGCCGGCCGTTTATTTGTTCTGTCCTCTATAAACTCCATCGGTTTTTCTTCGATTTTTTTAAACGGTGCGTCTTTTGCCTGCTTTGATAAAAGGGTCTGCGCTGTTTCGTCAATTTTCTTTAAATGGTCAAGGACTTCCCGCACGCTCCACTCATCAGCCGCGGGCTTTCGGTTGAATTCCTCATCAGAGAGTCCTTTCAGTTCTTCCCAGGTCTGCTGTCTGGCTTCATTAAAAATGCTCATCCTATCTCCTCCTTTAGAGTAAACATATCATATCCGGATTGGATAATCATGTAATCAGCCTTCCTTATCAGAAAATTGAAACCATTTACCTTTACATCCGTATATAAAGTAACACTCCGACACCTCGGCCGAAAGGAGGATAGAAGATGGACATATTTCATCTGCCGCTTGAAACGGTCTATCTTTACACATTGATTATTTCGGGAAGTCTCACGCTTTTGATTCTGTTTTTTCAAGATGTGTTTCACGGCCTATCGGAAGCCATTCCTGTTTCATTTTTAAACCCTGCATTGATTCTGTCTTTTTTAACAATCTTTTCAGCCTCAGGTTATATCGGCGAAATCGCCTCTCCGCTATCAAGTCCTGTCATTGCGTTGCTTTCATTTGTTCTTTCGGTTCTTTTGGTCAGCCTGCTTCACTTCTTCGTCCTTGTCCCGCTTTCATCAGCGGAAGAATCGCTCGCATATCGGGAGACGGATTTAAAGGGCAGAGTCGGCAGGGTCATTACTTCCGTCCCGAAAGACGGCTATGGAGAAGTGATCATAGAGGGAATAGGGGGCGCCATTTCTAAATCAGCCGTCAGCTTTGATCAAGAACAGATCAAGTACGGAACGGCCGTATTAGTGATTGACGTGAAAGACGGAGTGCTTTTTGTGACGCCGCATGAACCAATCTGATATCTAAGGGGGAACTGTTATGACTATGCCGATTATCATCGTTATCGGAATCGTATTCTTTTTACTCATCGCACTTATTGCTGTATTTATTACGAAGTACCGGACGGCGGGGCCGGACGAAGCCCTTATCGTGACCGGAAGTTATTTGGGAAATAAGAACGTCCACATTGATGAAGGCGGAAATCGTCTGAAAATCGTCCGGGGCGGGGGAACTTTTGTGCTCCCGGTATTCCAGCAGGCAGAACCTCTCAGTTTACTGTCAAGCAAACTTGATGTCTCTACACCTGAAGTCTATACAGAACAAGGCGTGCCGGTAATGGCCGACGGAACCGCCATTATTAAAATCGGAGGCTCCATCGGTGAAATCGCAACAGCAGCTGAACAATTTTTGGGGAAATCTAAGGAAGACCGTGAGCAGGAGGCGCGGGAGGTGCTGGAGGGCCATCTGCGCTCCATCCTCGGCTCCATGACCGTTGAAGAGATTTATAAAAACAGGGAAAAGTTTTCTCAGGAAGTCCAGCGGGTCGCGTCTCAGGATCTTGCTAAAATGGGGCTGATGATCGTTTCTTTTACGATTAAAGACGTCCGCGATAAAAACGGCTATCTTGAATCATTAGGTAAGCCGAGAATCGCCCAAGTCAAGCGGGATGCGGACATTGCCACGGCAGAAGCGGATAAAGAGACGAGGATTAAACGCGCGGCCGCTGATAAAGACGCAAAAAAATCAGAGCTGGAGCGGGCGACGGAAATAGCTGAAGCGGAAAAAATCAATCAGCTGAAAATGGCGGAATACAGAAGAGAGCAGGATACAGCAAAAGCCAATGCCGATCAGGCATATGATCTTGAAACAGCAAAAGCCCGCCAGCAGGTGACAGAGCAGGAAATGCAAATTAAAATTATTGAGCGGCAAAAGCAGATTGAATTGGAAGAAAAAGAAATCCTGCGCCGTGAGCGCCAATATGACTCTGAAGTGAAGAAAAAAGCCGATGCTGACCGTTACTCGGTGGAACAAGCGGCCGAAGCCGCAAAAGCGAAGCAGCTCGCCGAAGCGGATGCCGAGCAGTACAGCATCGAAGCGATGGCCAAGGCGGAAGCGGAACGCGTGAGAATTGACGGTCTTGCTAAAGCGGAGGCTGAAAAGGCGAGAGGAGAAACCGAAGCGGAAGTCATCCGCCTGAAAGGTCTCGCAGAAGCGGAAGCTAAAGAAAAAATCGCCGAAGCATTCGAAAAATACGGGCAGGCTGCAATCCTTGATATGATTGTGAAAATGCTGCCTGAATATGCGAAGCAAGTCTCAGCGCCTCTTTCCAACATTGATAAAATAACCGTCGTTGATACGGGAGGAAGCGGTGAAAACGGCGGGGCCAATAAAGTCACAGGCTACGCAACCAATTTAATGGCCGGTCTTCAGGAAAGCTTAAAAGCATCTTCCGGAATCAATGTAAAAGAGCTTATTGAGAATTTTTCAGGCAAAGGAAACATAAAACAAAGTATAAATGAACTTACAAAAGAACTGAGTGATTCAAACGAACGGCACAGCCCGGAATAAAAAAACAGCAGGCGTAAACCGCCTGCTGTTTCAGTTCGTCCGCTTAGCTTCAAGAAGCCGCGGCGCAGTCATGAATAATAAGATAAGGACAATGGCCGAAAGGATAAAAGAAGGAATCATATAAGTCGCGTTATAGACGGACGAATAAATCCATACCGGCGTGCCTTTCGGAGCATAGCTTCCGAAAAAGACAGCTCCGGAGACCACATGTGCCGCATAGCGCAGCACACTGCCGATGAAAACACCGCCTATAATATACATCGTTAAAGCGCCTCTTTTTTTATTCAATGCCGATTCTCGTACACCGGAAGCAAACAAGCCGCTGAAACCGAGGACTGCAAATGCCGCGATGTAATCAAGAAATAGCTGCACCGGGTGCTGCAAAAACAAATTGCCGATGGCGATCTGGACAATCCCTGTTAAAAAGCCTGTCGTAAGCCCGGCCTTCACTCCCCAGCGGAATGAAATCAAAAAAATCGGAATCATCATAATAGAGACCGAACCGCCTTGGGGCATCCGGAGAAACATACCTGAGACAATGTCAAGAATGACAGCCGACCCGGTCATAATCGCTATTTCAATTAAGCGCACAAGCTGTGTTGAATGATTCATAGTTTTCCCCCTGGTCAGACAACCGTATCAAGGATAAACAAAAAAGCAGCGCGGGGAAGGATGGGAAAAGGTCCGCGCGCTGCTTACATAAACTGCAAATCATTTGGCTTTGCCACATCCCTACGCCAGCGTTAACTAACAGGTTCAAAGGGTCAGAACAAAACGTTCACTCTCAGCTTTAATGCTCCCCTTGTGGTCATCAAGTATTTAGTTCAATCTTACTATACAAGAAAATATGCCAAACCACAAGACAGCTTATCTTTCTATAGAAGAGAAACTGAAATAAGTATGAAAGAAAATAATTAATGATTTTTTTAAAAAAACTATTGTCATATTTTCAAAAGGGTGTTATATTATTAAACGTCGCTGATGAACAGCAGACAACAACGAAAAGCTTCGGAAACAACTTAAAAAAAGTTGTTGACATAAAAGGAGCTGAGTGGTAAGATAATAAAGCTGCTTCAACAAGCGGTAATGATCTTTGAAAACTAAACAAGACAAAACGTACCTGTTAATTCAAAGTTTTAAATAAATCGCACAGCGATGTGCGTAGTCAGTCAAACACTTTATCGGAGAGTTTGATCCTGGCTCAGGACGAACGCTGGCGGCGTGCCTAATACATGCAAGTCGAGCGGACAGATGGGAGCTTGCTCCCTGATGTTAGCGGCGGACGGGTGAGTAACACGTGGGTAACCTGCCTGTAAGACTGGGATAACTCCGGGAAACCGGGGCTAATACCGGATGGTTGTCTGAACCGCATGGTTCAGACATAAAAGGTGGCTTCGGCTACCACTTACAGATGGACCCGCGGCGCATTAGCTAGTTGGTGAGGTAACGGCTCACCAAGGCGACGATGCGTAGCCGACCTGAGAGGGTGATCGGCCACACTGGGACTGAGACACGGCCCAGACTCCTACGGGAGGCAGCAGTAGGGAATCTTCCGCAATGGACGAAAGTCTGACGGAGCAACGCCGCGTGAGTGATGAAGGTTTTCGGATCGTAAAGCTCTGTTGTTAGGGAAGAACAAGTGCCGTTCAAATAGGGCGGCACCTTGACGGTACCTAACCAGAAAGCCACGGCTAACTACGTGCCAGCAGCCGCGGTAATACGTAGGTGGCAAGCGTTGTCCGGAATTATTGGGCGTAAAGGGCTCGCAGGCGGTTTCTTAAGTCTGATGTGAAAGCCCCCGGCTCAACCGGGGAGGGTCATTGGAAACTGGGGAACTTGAGTGCAGAAGAGGAGAGTGGAATTCCACGTGTAGCGGTGAAATGCGTAGAGATGTGGAGGAACACCAGTGGCGAAGGCGACTCTCTGGTCTGTAACTGACGCTGAGGAGCGAAAGCGTGGGGAGCGAACAGGATTAGATACCCTGGTAGTCCACGCCGTAAACGATGAGTGCTAAGTGTTAGGGGGTTTCCGCCCCTTAGTGCTGCAGCTAACGCATTAAGCACTCCGCCTGGGGAGTACGGTCGCAAGACTGAAACTCAAAGGAATTGACGGGGGCCCGCACAAGCGGTGGAGCATGTGGTTTAATTCGAAGCAACGCGAAGAACCTTACCAGGTCTTGACATCCTCTGACAATCCTAGAGATAGGACGTCCCCTTCGGGGGCAGAGTGACAGGTGGTGCATGGTTGTCGTCAGCTCGTGTCGTGAGATGTTGGGTTAAGTCCCGCAACGAGCGCAACCCTTGATCTTAGTTGCCAGCATTCAGTTGGGCACTCTAAGGTGACTGCCGGTGACAAACCGGAGGAAGGTGGGGATGACGTCAAATCATCATGCCCCTTATGACCTGGGCTACACACGTGCTACAATGGACAGAACAAAGGGCAGCGAAACCGCGAGGTTAAGCCAATCCCACAAATCTGTTCTCAGTTCGGATCGCAGTCTGCAACTCGACTGCGTGAAGCTGGAATCGCTAGTAATCGCGGATCAGCATGCCGCGGTGAATACGTTCCCGGGCCTTGTACACACCGCCCGTCACACCACGAGAGTTTGTAACACCCGAAGTCGGTGAGGTAACCTTTTAGGAGCCAGCCGCCGAAGGTGGGACAGATGATTGGGGTGAAGTCGTAACAAGGTAGCCGTATCGGAAGGTGCGGCTGGATCACCTCCTTTCTAAGGATTTTAACGGAATATAAGACCTTGGGTCTTATAAACAGAACGTTCCCTGTCTTGTTTAGTTTTGAAGGATCATTCCTTCAAAACATAGGAACACCTGCTAAATGCGCCACTTCCTGTGGCAACGCATGTGTTAGCATGTCCTATGCGTTGTTCTTTGAAAACTAGATAACAGAAGTAATTCACATTCAATTAGTAATGCAAGATATCACGTAGTGATTCTTTTTAACGGTTAAGTTAGAAAGGGCGCACGGTGGATGCCTTGGCACTAGGAGCCGATGAAGGACGGGACGAACACCGATATGCTTCGGGGAGCTGTAAGCAAGCTTTGATCCGGAGATTTCCGAATGGGGAAACCCACCACTCGTAATGGAGTGGTATCCATATCTGAATACATAGGATATGAGAAGGCAGACCCGGGGAACTGAAACATCTAAGTACCCGGAGGAAGAGAAAGCAAATGCGATTCCCTGAGTAGCGGCGAGCGAAACGGGACCAGCCCAAACCAAGAGGCTTGCCTCTTGGGGTTGTAGGACACTCTGTACGGAGTTACAAAGGAACGAGGTAGATGAAGAGGCCTGGAAAGGCCCGCCATAGGAGGTAACA